>JBOGLC010000150.1:0-34815 GCA_050746005.1 Terriglobales bacterium | reverse complement strand
CAACCGGGGAGTGGAGGGACCTGCTGTTCCTCGCCGCCAACTCAGCCCCCGCCGTCACAAGGCCCTCGAGCTGGCGGCGGAATCGTTTGGAGCACATTTGATTTGCCGCCTTGCACCTCAACCGCTGTGGCGCTGCCTAACAGCGGGTCCCTCGACTCCGCATCGCGATTCGCAAAGCGAATCGCTTATGCTCCGTTCGGGATGACAGTTTTTGTTCAGGGTTTGTGACAACCTAAACCAACTCTGTCATCCCGACCGAGCCGGTTGATTCGCTTGCGAATCAACCGGGGAGTGGAGGGACCTTGTGTTCCTCGCCGCCAACTCAGCCCCCGCCGTCACAAAGCCCTCAAGCTGGCGGCGGAATCGCTTGGAGCACATTTGATTTGCCGCCGCGTACGTCAACCGCTGTGGCGCTGCCTAACAGCTGGTCCCTCGACTCCGCATCGCGATTCGCAAAGCGAATCGCTTATGCTCCGCTTGGGATGACAGTTCGGTTTAGGGGATTAAAAAAAAACGCGCTACTCTCGCGGTTTTCCCTTTCCCGGCAATCCTATCGGACTTTCGTGGGTGCGTTCGCGGAAGCCGCCTCGAAGTCCGGTGGCCAGGGACACGCTGGATTCGCCGAACTTGTCGCGCAAGCGATCGGCGGCCGATAAGGCTTGCTGCCAGCGCCGGCGGCGTCCGTCTTCCAGCAAGTCACCCTGCCCCGTCTCAGTCTCGAAAGAAGATGCGTGCACGCCCAGCAGCCGGACCTGGGTGCCGGCGCGCCAGTTCTTGCGAAACAGCAGCCGGATTTGCTCGAAGATTTCAGTGTCGAGCTGGGTGGGGGAGGCCAGCGTGTGCGCCCGGGTAATGGTGGTGAAGTCCTTATAGCGCAGCTTGAGCTGGAGGGTGCGGGCGTGCAGACCGGCTTCGCGCAGGCGGCGCCCTACCATCTCCGACAGGCGCATCAAAGTCGATTCCAGCTGCTCCAGGCTGGCTGTATCTTCGTTGTAGGTATGCTCGTGGCTGATCGATTTGGCGTCCGTATCGGCGCCGACTTCGCTGTCGAACCAGCCGCCGGCGTCTTCACCTCGCGCTTTCCCCGCCAGCGCCAGTCCCCACTTTCCGAAGCGTTCTTCGAGGAAACCTTCGTCGAAGCGCGTGAGGTCTCCGACCTTGTGGATGCCTAGGCCGTGCAGATTTTGCTCAGTGACTTTGCCGACGCCAGGAATCTCGCGCACATCCAGCGGGGCGAGGAAATTGGCTTCCTGCCCGGGTACGATCCAGAGGACGCCATTGGGCTTCGCCCGGGCGGACGAAACCTTCGCGATAAGACGCGAGATACCGATCCCGATCGAGCAATTGAGCTGGGTTTCGGTCTTCATCTTCTGGTGAAGCGAGTGCGCAGCGCGCAGCGGCGGGCCGTGCAGGCGAGCCGTGCCGGTCATGTCCAGATAAGCTTCATCGATCGAGGCCATTTCCACCTGAGGCGAGAACGAGGTCAGCACCTGGTGCACTTTTTCGGAGCATTCGCGATAGCGGTCGGGATGGCCGTTCACGAAGATGGCGTGGGGGCAGAGCTTGGCCGCGGTGCGCAGCGGCATGGCGGAGTGAATCCCAAACTTGCGGGCTTCGTACGAGGCCGCCGAAACCACGCCGCGCTCATCGCGTTGCCCGCCCACCACTACGGCTTTGCCTTTCAGTTCGGGCGCGAACAATTCTTCCACGGAAACGAAGAAGGCATCCATGTCGACGTGGAAGATCGTCCTGGGAAAAGGGCTCATGGGAAACGCCAAGATGAGTGCGACTTGATTTTATCAAGACGCCGGGGGTGGGTGTTGGTGGGCAATTTCCTGTGGAGAGCCGGACGCTGGACAATCTGATGCAAGTATCGTTTATAGTCTCCTGACCGCAATCACTGAGACGAGGCTCTCGATGACTCTAACCCGCTGTATGCTGTTTGCCTGGTGCGTGGCGTCGGTTGTTTATGGGTTGGGGCAGGAGAGCACAACTCACTTACCGGACACCGGCCGCAAGGCCCGCCTGACTCTGCTGTCGCCAATCAGCTCGAAGTCTCCCAGCGGCTCTTCGTTCATGGCCAAGCTGGAGGATCCGGTCGCAGTGGAGGGCAAGCCGGTGCTGCCCCAGGGAACGCTGGTGGAAGGCCACCTGGAAACCGTTCCCGCACGCCGCCTGATGCGCCGGGGCGCTCTGCGCATGGTCTTTGACCGTATCAAACTGCCGGATGGCACGGTGCAGCCCGCACGTCTGGAGCTCTCCTCAACCGAGAGCAAGTCTGCCAAGACTGACAGTGAGGGGACGGTTCATCCCACGGTCGGTAAGAAGCGATTGGTACTCCAGCTCGGAGGCACGGCGCTGGTGGCGAAGCTGGCGGACGATCTTTCCGAGGAAGCGCTGGCAACTACGGCGGGCAGCGCGCGCTGGTACGGCCTGGCGGCCAGCACTACGTTTCTCCTGTTGCAAAAAGGTCGTGAGGTGAAGCTCAAAGCAGGAGAGACCATAGAGGTCGACTTCCTGCGAGATGGTCCTGCGCTGACGGAGGGCGACCGATAGGTTGCCTGAGCATGCGCAACGTCCTTTCGAAGCTTTCGCGAAATTATTTGTCCGCCGTGGGCATAGGCGGATCGACGACGAGAGCGCTGCCGACGATTTCGATCAGCGAATCACCGGGAATCCATTCCAACGCCATGCAGGCGCGGGATGGCGCTTTGCCGGGTGAGAAATACGTTCCGTAGATCTTGTTCAACGCATCGTACTGCGCTTTATGGGCGTCAAAGCGCGCCTTGCCGGTGGGCATGGGAATGTTGTCGGCAAGAGGCAAGCATAGAAAAACGGTGAGATGGATGATGCTGTCCATGGTGCATCCGGCATGCTCGACCGATTTTTTAAGAGCGTCCATGGTGCGGGTAACGTGCTTCTCGAAAGGGTCGGTGATCAGAACATGGTCTTCCTTGGGAAAGCCGTCGTTCGAACCCGTGCCGGAAAAGTAGTAGATCCCGTCGTGTACGTGGTTAGCGCCGCCGGAGCGGCGAGGCATATCTCCGCCCGGTGCGCCGCCAGATGCGCGACCAGGCATGGGAGAGCCTGCAGGTGGAACCTGCTGCGCGAACAGTGCACGGGCGCCGGTTACCAGAGCTGCTACCGCTGAAAACTTGCCCAGAAAGTTGCGTCGAGCGTTGATTTCCATGGAATTTTCTCCTTCGGATCTTCGATCAAGGAAAGCCAGCCTGGTGAAGCCAAACAATCATAGCGCAAGGACGAAAATGGAGGGGTTCGATTGTCTCCTCAGGATTTTATTTTGGTCGTTTCCGATCTTTGCCGTGGATGCTCTTTTGCCGGCCGCTTGCGGAAATGGTGGGCAGCAGCTAGGGGCTGATTGTTTCCAGATCAGTCGCTTCGGCGCGGTGTGCCGGAGTTGGGTTGCCCGGGCGCCCCTGCCGTACCCGTTCGTAAACCCGAACATACTCTTTCGCCGATGCATTCCAGGAGAAGTCTTTGCTCATGCCGTTGCGCATGAGTTGCTGCCATGAATTCTGGTCGCGAAAAGCGCGCAGCGCTTCTTTGATGGTCAGCAGCAAAGCCTCGCCGTTGTAATCCGTAAACTTGAAACCGGTGCCCTTCCCGGTACGGGGATCCCAGTGTTCAATGGTGTCGTCGAGGCCGCCGGTGGCGCGAACAATGGGCACGGTGCCGTACTTCAGGCTGTAGATCTGGTTGAGGCCGCAAGGCTCGTATCGCGATGGCATGAGGAACATGTCGCTGCCGGCTTCAATCTTGTGGGCGACGGCGTTATCGTAGGCCACCTTGACCGCAATCTTCTGGGGAAATTGTTTGCTCAGGCGAAGGAACATGTCTTCGTAGGCCTTGTCGCCGCTGCCCAGGGCGACAATGATCATCTCCTCGCGCGCCAGCCGTTCCATGATCTGGCTGATGAGGTCGAAGCCTTTCTGGGCGGCGAACCGGGACACGATCCCGATCACCGGCAGATTCGCTCCGCTTTTGGCGATGCCAAACGTTGCCAGCAGATCCTGCCTGCATGGGGCCTTGCCGGACAGGTCCTGGGGGGAATAGCGGGTCACAATGAATTTATCGGTCTGGGGACTCCATTCGTCGTAGTCCACGCCGTTCAGAATGCCGGTCACGGTCGAGGACCGGGCGCGCAACACGCCTTCCAGACCGAAGCCGAACTCCGTAGTCTGGATTTCCTGGCTGTATTTCCGGCTCACCGTGGTAATGAAGTCGGAAAATATCAGTGCGCCCTTCAGAAAATTCACGTTGCCGAAAAATTCCATTTTAGAGATGGTAAACAGGTCCCAGGGCAACGTAAGCAAAGGCAACGTGTCGGGCGGAAACAGACCCTGGTATCCGATGTTATGGATGGTGAAGACGGTGGCCGCTTCGCGGAAGGCTGGATCCTCGGAATATTGGGTGCGCAGCAGAAGAGGAATGAGTGCGGATTGCCAGTCGTGACAGTGAAAAATCTGCGGCACGCCAAGAATCTTCGAAGCTTCGAGCACCGCGCGGGAAAAAAGGGCGAAGCGTTCGGCGTTGTCGGGATAGTCGCCGGCGGAAGTCCCGTAGAGCGCCTCGCGATCGAAAAACGGAGGATACTCGATAAAGTAGAAACTCACGCCAGCGCGTTCACCGCCGCTGACCACCGAGCAGAAGCGGTAGCGATCATCGAAGGGAATGGTGATGCTGTTGACCACGGTGCGGGGGTCCCTGAGCAGGGTCTCGCGGTAGCGGGGAAGATAGACGCTGACCTGGTGTCCGGCTGCAACCAGGGCCCGCGGGAGCGCGCCCACCACGTCGGCCAGTCCGCCGGTTTTGGAAAACGGCACACACTCCGAGGCGGCAAAGACGATGTGCATAGGCGACTCCTTACGGGTGCCGGCCCCGGAGCCGCCGGCACACGCTATCATAGGGTGCTGCTTGCAGCATACTCTGCCGCTCAGGCAACCGGGCAGGACCAACCTGCCAGTCTAAACGCCGGCAAGCCGGCTGGAAAGTGAGATAGCGTGACAAAAACCGCGATTGCGGAGAAGGGCCATAGCCGGCCCAAACTGGGCCAGCATTTTCTGGTGGATTCCTCCGCGACCACGCGCATTGTGGAAGCTCTGGGCGATATTTCGGAGAGCACAGTCCTCGAAATCGGCCCCGGACGCGGCGCTCTCACTTCGGTTCTGGCAAAACGGGCACGACGCCTGATCGCGATCGAAATCGACCGCGTGCTGGCGGCCCAGTTGCGCATGAGTTTTTCGCAGGAGCCCAACGTGGAGATCATCGAAGGCGATATTCTGGCCATCGACTTCCATACCCTGTTCGGACCCAAGCCGGGCAGTACGCGTCCCGGCCTGAATCATGAGCCTGAGGCCGTGCGCGTCGTGGGTAACCTTCCCTATTTCATTACTTCGGACATTCTGTTGCGGCTGTTTGAATTCCGCCAGTATTTCGAAACCATCGTGCTGATGGTGCAACGCGAGGTGGCGGAGCGATTGGCGGCCGCTCCGGGACGTAGCGACTATGGCCTGCTCTCGGCTACAGCCCAGCTTTATGCGCGGGTTGAGAAACTGTTCACCCTGCCGCCGGGCGCGTTTTCACCGCCGCCAAAAGTGGAATCCACGGTGGTGCGACTTAGAATGGCGCCGAAGCTTCAAAGCTTGCATGTGTCCGAAGCCGGCTTTATCGACTTTCTCAAATTATCTTTCGGACAGAAGCGCAAGACTCTTTCGAACAACCTGAAGGCGCAATACGAGCCGAAAGCCTTGCGAGCAGCATTCGAAAAGGCTGGAGTGAAGCCAACGGTACGCGCCGAAGCCTTGAGCCTGGAAAAAAGCGCGGCGCTGTTTCGCGCTCTGCCGGGTACGGGCAGCCCGTCATCGTCATCCTGAGCGAGTTTTTCCATTCGCTCGCGAATGGAAAGGCAGTCGAAGGACTCCTATAGAGTTCCGGATTGCACGGCATGGGCATCACGTTGGCTTGAACTGGAGAGACAGTAGCCATGGCTTCCGCAGTCCGCCATCCCGCCGTCGCCGGACGCTTTTATCCCCGCGATCCCGAAGATTTGCGAGCAGAAGTTCAAGCCTACTGTTCTCCGCGGGCAGAAGCGGTTACCGCCCTGGGCTGCGTGGTGCCGCACGCCGGTTATGTCTACTCCGGACATGTGGCCGGGGCAGTCTACGCCCGGCTCAATCTGCCCCGACAATGCATTGTGATGTGCCCAAATCATACCGGGATGGGACATCCGCTCGCCATCATGAGCGCAGGCGCGTGGCAGACGCCGCTGGGGCAGGCGCCGGTCGATACGCCCCTTGCAACCGCTCTGAAGCAACGCTTTCCGCTCCTGGTGGAAGATTCAGAGGCGCATCGCGCTGAACACGGCGCCGAGGTCCAGTTACCGTTTCTCCTGGCCGCGAATCCTGAGTGCTCGTTTGTTCCGATCGCTCTGGGCACCGGCCGGTATGAGCCACTCCAGGCGCTGGGCGAAGCGGTCGCGGACGTGGTGCAGACAGTGGGTGAGCGCGTGCTGCTCATCGCCTCCAGTGACATGAATCACTACGAGAATGACACGGTCACGCGAGTGAAGGATCAGATGGCTATCGAACGCATTCTGGTCATGGACGCCCGCGGATTGTTCGACGTCGTGATGAACGAAGGCATCAGCATGTGCGGATTCGGACCGACCGTCGTGATGCTCACCGCCACCCGGCTGCTGGGAGCGACCGGCGCGGAGTTGGTCAGGTATGCCACTTCGGGAGATATTTCGGGCGATCGTGACAGGGTTGTAGGGTATGCCGGCATCATCGTGCAGTAGCCTCGCACTGCGCGAAGATCGTCTCGTTGAAAATTTGCGGGCAAAGCCCTTAATCGCGAAGGACGCCAGGAAACAGGTCTCCAGGCCCGGCGTGCGGCTCTATTCGATTTCTATTTCAGTCTCGCCTTTGGGCTTGGCCGCGGCCACGGGTTTCTCCGCCGGGGGTTTCCCAATGTCCAGTCCCAGGTCGGTGAGTTGCAGGCGTAAGTTGCCCGGGTTGGTGGCATAAGCCATGGCGGTATCGTAGTCGATCAGTCCGCCACGAATCAGTTTTTCGATCTCTCCGTCGAAGTGCTGCATGCCTTCGGTGTCTCCGTCCCGCATAGCATCGAGCAAACTCTTGCCTTCAACTTCACCCTTGTCCAGGTATTCGCGGGTGCGGAGAGTCGATTTCAGAATTTCGATCGCGGCCACGCGCCCGGTTCCCTCTTTGCGTGGGAGCAGCCGCTGCGAAACGATGTATCGGAAGCTTTTTGCGAAGCGGTTGCGAATGGTGTGCTGTTCGCTCAGGGGAAACACTCCGATAATCCGTTCGACGGTTTTGGAGGCGTCCGTGGTGTGCAGGGTGGAGAGCACAAGGTGGCCGGTCTCGGCTGCCTCGAGCGCGATTTCAATGGTCTCTTTGTCGCGCATCTCACCGACCAGGATCACCTTCGGCGCCTGGCGCAGGGCGGCTCGCAAGGCCAGAGCAAAGCTTGGAGTGTCACTGTGCAGTTCTCTCTGATGGACGATGGAACGCTTGTGGCGGTGCATGAATTCCACCGGATCTTCGATGGTGAGGATGTGATAGGACTTGATCTCGTTGATGCGATCGAGAATGGCCGCCAGGGTGGAGGATTTCCCCGAACCCGTGGGGCCGGTGACCAGCACAATCCCGTTCTTGATGTCGGCAATATGAGCCAGTTCCGCAGGCAGTTTCAGTTCATCGAAAGTGGGGATAGTCTTGGGAATGACCCGCATCACGATGGCATGGCTGCCCCGTTGCACGAAGACATTTACCCGAAAGCGCGCGGTGCCCGGCAGGCTATAGGAAATGTCGCAAGATCCCTGGTTCTGCAGCGTCGCGAGCGCCTGCTTGTTGTCTCCAATCAATTCCTGCGCGATGCGTTGTGTATCTCCCGGACCCAGCACTGACAAGCCCGGCATTTTTACCGGCACCAACTGGCCACTCACTTCAACATGGGGATGGCTTCCAGGGGAAAAGATCAGATCGCTGACGTGGTTCGAGACCTGAAGCATGGCCAGCAGCAGCGCTGGCGCAGGTGGAATCGCTGCGGGAGCGGCGTTGGGAAGGGGCGCCTGGCCCGGGGTAGCCATGAAACCTCCAAATGTGCTGGTGTATTTACAGCGTACCTGCCGAGGGTCGCGGTCTCAAGTGACTGTAGTAATTAATGCCTGATGCCGGGCTCCGTCAGTTCGGCTCTGGATCAGAACTTCCGCCTGCCCGTCGCAAAAAAAGGACGGCCCGAAGGCCGTCCTTATCGTGTCCCGTTTCGGGAGTTAGCGGATGATCTGGAAATCAGCCCGGCAGCCATGATCCACCCAGATACCGCTGCGGTCGTAGCCCCAGCTCGAGCCCTGCCGGCAGGCTGAGTCGCTGCGTTTTTTCAACAACCGCACTCCACCCCGGGTGTCCGCCGAGCAATAGTGCCGGTGCATGTCGTCCGATGCGCAGGAAATCACCTGGTCTTGTCCTCCCTGGTAGTTGCTGCGATCCCAGTCGCGATCGTGATCCCGGTCGTTATCGCGGCCGCCGTCCCAGCCGCCACGACCACCTTCCACCGCGAAGTCGGCACGGCAACCGTGATCCACCCAGATGCCCCGGCCGTCAGAGCCCCAACTGTAGCCTTCCCGGCAGGGCGATTCACTTCGTTGCTGCACCAGCCGGATTCGGCCTCCCGAATCCGCGCTGCAGTAATGCCGGTGGCCGTCGTCGGAAGAACATGAAATGGTACCGCCGCCGCCGCTGCCCGGGCCAGACCCCCTGTATTGATAAGCGTCGACCATAAAATCCGCACGGCAACCGCGATCGACCCAAACTCCTCCGCGATCAAAGCCCCAACTGTAGCCCTGGTTGCAGGCGGAATCGCTGCGCTGCTTCAGCAGCCGCACTCCACCGCGCGTATCGGCCGGACAGTAATGCCGATGTCCGTCATCCGATGAGCACGAAATAGTCTGGGCGGAGCTGCGCGGGCTAAAAATAACAAACGCCGCAATAATGAGGCCGAGCTGAATCCAATTCCTTGCAGTAAGCATTCCTGACCTCCTGAACTGTAATCGGCAAACTAACTGGAGCTCAACAACCTGCGCAGGTTTGTAAATCTCCCGCGTTTCTCTATCGATGGGGAGAACCGTGCGAACTGGAAGCCGAAGAGCCCGATCCACTGCTCATTCGCGGACTCGACATCGGAGCCGAGCCTGCGCTTCGCGCCGGAGCACTGCCTCGAGGCGAAGAAACTCGAGATCCCGCCGGTGGCAAGCGCTTCGCGGATGAAGCGGGCGGGCCTTGCATGGTCCCTCGGGATGAGGGTGAAGGTGAACTGGTTCGCGTCATCTGCTGCGAGATTCTTCCCAGATCGCGGACGCTGCCTCGGGCAATACCAAGGCCCGCGGAATCGCCGCGTATTTCCGCTCTGTTCTGGATCACTCGCGCGGGACCCGCCGGCGCGCCACGGCTGACCAGCAAGGTCTGTCCCGGAATAGCGGGCGGCCTGGGTGGGCTAAAGCTATGCGGTGGGTTGACGATTCGGAGGCCGGTGTTCCATCCCGCCCAGGTGCTTCCGGGCTGCCAGAACCAGCCATAGGCAGGGAGGTAGGTCCATGAACCGTAACGATACGGCGTCCATCCCCAGGGGTAAGCGGATATCCAGGTATAACCAGCCCCGGGGTACCAGGTCCAGGCGCCGTTCATGAACGGGTCCCAGCCCGCGCCGACCAGGTAAGGCTGCCACATCATCCCGTAGCCCGGGATGTTGTAGAAGCTGCCATAGTAGTTCAGGTCGCTGGCGCCGTAAGCATAGGGCGAATAACTATTCGACGCGCTGTACTGCTGATGATATTTCTCCTGCTGGTTGTCCCAGTCGTCGTAGGGATCGGGTTCCAGATTATTGGCCAGAGTGTAGGGTGCTGATTCCGACTGGTCGAAGGTGGCGCTGTGCTTCTTCTCGACCTTTACCTGGCCGGTCGAGGTCTCGACTTCGGCATCACCCTTGAACACAGCCACCGTGGCGCTGTCGTCTTTCAGTTCGATGCGAAGGTGAACCGGCCTGGTGAGTGCAAGCCGTTCCGGTCCAAAACCAAGAGCGAACTCTTCCTGCTTGTCACCCTTGAAATTCAGATACGCCGTTCCTTCCTGAAGTTCCAGAGTCGACGCCCGGGCGCCGGAGTCGTGCCGCGCCAGCTCAGAAAATTCCACCAATGAAGCGGGGGTGAGACGTAGTGTGGTTCCGTCCTCGAACTCGACCTCGGCCCGCGCATTCTGCCCGGTGCGTAATTTGGCGCCCTGGGTAACAGGCAGGTTCAGGAACGCCTTTTCGAATCCCTGTCCGGTATTGCGGTCGATCTGGACCTCGCCATCGACCTGGCTGAGGCGCACAATGCGAGCGTGGGAGTCGGCCAAAGATGGTACCGACAGCCCGCACGACAAGACTGCCACGGCGAACGTCGCAAATTTGCGCCTGAACATATGCCACCTCCAAGACTGACCCGTTATCGTATTAGAGCACCTTTCCAACCCCTTGGTTGTCAACAAAATCGAATCTGGAGAGAAATCGTCCCCCGGCAGGTTATTGCTTTACCGATCCGGCAGACCCCATTCGATCGATCATCCGCTGGGCCCGGGCGCGGACCGGGTTGATCACGGAGGTGTCACTCGCGATCTCTTGCAGAATAGGCGCCACGGCAGCTAACTCTTCCAGACCGTGCCCGCTGGCCGCTTCCTCCATGCGCTTCAACTCGTCGTCGAGAGCCAGCTTCTGGTAACGATGGAAGTACTGCAGTCGACGGCCGAATTCAAGAGTGGCGGAGAGGTTCTGGAACAACTGCGTCAGCTGTTGAACCGCGGCCACGGGAGAGTAGTTGTAGGTGCCGGTTCCGCTCCGGCTGGAATCCTTATAAGTCAGAGTCTTGGCTCCCGTGGATGCCAGGTTCTTCTTCCTGGAGTCGATTTCTCCCTGAAAGTAGTGTGCGCGCTCGGCCAGTGCGAAGATCCGGCTGCGGGTCTCGGGGGACATGGAAAAGTCCAGGTGGAAAGGATCACCCTCGGAATCGGGACTAAGCTTGCCATCGGAATCGTAGGTGGAATGGCCATCTGAGGAAACTGAAATGGAGTAGTGCGACGGCTCCGAGCCCGGGAAATCGAGAGTAAAAGTAACCACCGCCGTCTGCTGTGCCCGGGCGGCAAGAGGCAGAGCCAGAACCAGTAAGAGGAGCCAAAGCACTCGATGTGGGCGCGAGCGCCCTCGCTCGTGCGGCAGCGCCACGGATGGCGCCCCACCAGCAAGAACGCTCGCGCCTGCATGATTGCCGAAAGTCATTCCGAAAAGATTATGCCAAAAATTGGAGATCGGATGTTCATCGCCCCACGGCTCGCCGGCGCACCAGGGTGGCGGACGTATGCAGATGGCAGATGGCAATGGCCAGAGCATCCGCGGCGTCGGCCGGCTCCGGCACCTCGGCAAGATTCAGCAGACGCGTAACCATGTGCTGGACTTGTGGTTTCTCGGCACGGCCGTAACCCACGACGGCGGACTTTATGGAGAGAGGCGAATATTCGGAAACATCCAGTCCGGCCGCCGCGGCGGCCAGCATGGCCACTCCGCGGACCTGGCCCAGTTTGAGCGCGGATTTTACGTTGACCGCGTAGAACACGTCTTCGATGGCGACGTTGTCGGGCTGATGCTCGTGGATGATTGCGCCCAGACGGTCAAAAATAATCGCCAGCCGCCGCGCCATGGGGTCGCGCGGCGAGAGCTTGATGGCGCCACAACTCAAGCAGACCAGAGTGTCATCGTGAGCAAGTTCGACCACGCCGAAACCGGTGTATTCGGTGCCGCAATCGACGCCCAACACGCGCATGGGAGAGAGTTTATCTCAGTTTCAATCGTTCCCTGTTGGCTTTGTTGAATAGGGGACAGATGGGCACGCCTGTCCTCCATCGCCAAGCCGGATTCAACAGCATCTGGGCCGGCGAGCTTTTTCAGCCTCGTGTTCCCGGCGGAAGGCGGCGTACGCAGTGCGTGAGGAAAGCAATCGTCGCTGATTCAGAAAGCGGGCATAAGCCGACTCATCGAAAATTTCGCGCAGCGCTGCGGCGAAAAGCAAAGCGCACGACTTGAGCGCCTGTAGAAAAATTCGAGTATGTCCCGAAAGGCTGCCCTCAGAGTACAGCCGAGTTGTCATCCTGAGCGGAGCCGGTTCATTCGCTTGCGAATGAACCGGCGGAGTCGAAGGACCCCTACCCCTCCACCACACTCTCTTCTTGGGCTTCTCCCTCGAGACAACCCCCAAGCTTGCGGCCTCTAGCCCGCGATAGGGATCCTTCGACTGCGCGACTGCTTCGCGAAGCGAAGCAGTCGCTTCGCTCAAGATGACAACCAGCGGGTCTTTCATCCCTGTTCCTCCGCGAAGGCTGTGGCCACGAATGGCGACTCCTTCACCCTGGCCTGTTTGCGTCCGGAGAGCACTCGCAGCCATTCCGCTGCCGACTCGGCCAGGATCAACCCCACCATCACAATCAGAGTACCGGTCACCACGGCGTCGAGACGATCGTTGAAAATCAACCGGGCATTGGCGACGGGCGCGGAAGCCAACTGGGCCGCGTGCGACAGAAAACCGATGCGCGGGTTGGGATCGAAAATCTTGTGCCACGAAGCGGTGAAGGTCACGGCGACCAGCCATAGCAGAGGGCAGAGCGTCACCGCGGCATAGCGCGCTTTGCCCATCTTGATAATGATCGTGGTGGCCACGCACAAGGCGACCGTGGCCAATAGCTGATTGGCGATGCCGAACAGCGGCCACAGCGAGTTAATCCCGCCCAGCGGGTCTTTGACGCCCTGCCACAGGAAATATCCCCAGGCGCCGACGATCAGCGCGCTGGTGGCGAGAATGGAGGGATACCAACTGGTGCGGCCCAGGGGCTTCCACAGATGTCCCAGCGCGTCCTGCACCATGAAGCGGCCTACGCGGGTGCCGGCATCGAGGACGGTGAGAATGAACAGAGCTTCGAACATGATGGCGAAGTGATACCAGATGGCCATGAGCGCCTGTCCGCCCAGGCTGTTGGAGAAGATGTGAGCCATGCCAACCGCAAAGGCGGGAGCGCCGCCGGTGCGGTTGTAGAGCGTTTGTTCTCCAACGGACTGGGCCAAAGCATGCATCTGCGCCGCAGTGATAGGAAATCCCCAGCCGGTAATGGTCGCGGCGGCGGCTTCCGGCGCCTGGCCGACGATTCCTGCCGGGCTGTTAATCGCGAAGTAGGTCCCCGGCTGCAGCACACAAGCAGCGATAGTCGCCATGATGGCAACCAGCGATTCCGCAAGCATGGCGCCGTATCCGACCATGCGGGCCTGAGTTTCGCGCCGGATTAACTTGGGCGTTGTGCCGCTCGATATCAGCGCATGAAAGCCGCTGATCGCTCCGCACGCGATGGTGATGAAGGCAAAAGGAAACAGCTTTCCTGCGAAGACCGGCCCCGAGCCGTCGATGAAACGGGTGAGCGGCGGCATGTGCAGAGTGGGACGCAGGACAATGATTCCCAGGGCCAGCAGCGCAATGGTTCCCAACTTCACGAATGTGCTGAGGTAATCGCGCGGGGCGAGCAACAGCCAGACCGGCAGCGCCGACGCGGCAAAGCCATAGGCAATGATCAGAATCGCCAGGGCGGTGCCCGAGAAGGTAAACCAGTTGGCCACCGACGGAGTCTGAGAGACCCACTGACCGCCCCAGATCGCGAGCATTACCAGGACGAAACCGAGCGCGGAAGTCTCCAGCACTTTGCCCGGCCGCAGCCTGCGCAAATACACCCCCATCAGAAGCGCAATGGGAATCGTCATGGCGATGGTAAACGTGCCCCACGGGCTGGCCTTGAGCGCGTTGACCACCACCAGCGCGCACACCGCGAGCAGAATCACGATGATGCTGATCACGGCGAGATAGGCTACCAGCCCGCCCAGGCGCCCAATTTCATCGCGGGCCATTTCGGTAAGCGACTTGCCGTCGCGACGCACCGAGAACAGCAGAATCACGAAATCCTGCACGCAGCCGCCGAAGACCGCGCCGGCCAGTATCCACAAGGTTCCGGGGAGATATCCGAACTGCGCCGCCAGCACCGGACCGACCAGCGGTCCCGGGCCGGCGATCGCAGCGAAATGATGACCGAAGACTACCCATTTGTTGGTGGGAACAAAATCGCGACCGTTTTCCAGACGTTCGGCCGGTGTGGCGCGCAAGGCGTCGAGGGACAGAACTTTGGCCGCAATGAAACTGCTATAGAAACGATAGCCCAGGGCGTAGGTGCAGAGGGCCGCGACCACCAGCCACATGGCGTTGATTTGTTCGCCCCGGTGTAAGGCAATCGTGGCTAAAGCCAGAGCACCCAAAAGAGCGATTGCCAGCCACATCTGGATGCGGAGTATTTTCGACATGGGATTTCCGGAGATATTGTGGCCAATCTCGCGCTCGGGCGCAATCGGCAATGTAGTCGCGAGCGCCCCGCCCGTGCGGGTCAGCGGCACTGCCGCATGCTCGGGCGGTCGTCAGTGGCACTGCCGCACGCTCGCACGGGTCGTCAGCGGCACTGTCGCTCTCGCTCATGCGGTTGTCAGTGGCACTGCCGCATGGTCGTACGGTTCAGTGGCACTGCCGCACGAGCGGGGCGCTCGCGCCTACATTGAACAAAACTGCACCATTTAATGTTAATCTTGATGTTCCGTTGCAAGTGATTACAGCAGAAGTGTATCCGGCAGTGGCTCACTCGAGCTGCACGGACGGCGGATCACCATTTTTGTTGTATGGAGGAGCGGGCAATGAAAGTTGGCATACTCACCGGCGGAGGCGACTGCCCTGGGTTAAACGCCGTGATACGCGCCGTAGTGCGCAAAGGTTGTTTCCATTATGAAGACGAATTTGTGGGCTTTCTGGAGGGCTGGCGCGGCGTGTTGGAAGACAAGTCCATGCCGCTGGATCTTGCGAGCGTAGGCGGAATTCTTCCCCGCGGCGGCACCATTCTGCGCACCTCGCGCACCAACCCTTCGAAGAAGACAGATGGGTTGGACAGATGTGTGGCCACGCTGAAAGCACACAAGATCGAGGCCCTGATCGCGATCGGCGGCGACGATACGCTTTCCGTAGCGCAGAAATTGCACGAAAAAGGAGTTGACGTTGTCGGTGTGCCAAAAACCATCGACAACGACCTTGCCGGCACGGACTTTACCTTCGGCTTCGACACCGCGGTAAACATCGCGACCGAGGCCATCGACCGGGTACACACCACGGCCGAGGCGCACAACCGGGTGATGGTAGTGGAAGTCATGGGACGGGATGCGGGCTGGATTGCCATGTACAGCGGCATCGCCGGCGGGGCGGATGTCATTCTGATTCCCGAAATACCCTTCGATGTGGATAAGGTCGCGGAAACCATCCGTTTGCGCCATGCGCGCGGCCGTTATTTCAGCATCGTGGTGGTCGCGGAAGGGGCAAAATTTTCTACCGACGTCAATCCCGCACACGGAGCTCCGATCGTGGTTGACATGGGCAAGGATGAATTCGGGCATGCCCGCTTGGGCGGAATTGCGGCCATTCTGGCCCGCGAAATTGAACGGCGCACAGATTTTGAAACCCGGACTGTTGTTCTGGGACACGTGCAGCGCGGCGGCTCCCCCAGCGCCTTCGACCGCATGCTGGCCACCCGCTATGGCCTGGGAGCCATCGACATGGTACATCGCAGCGAGTTTGGCTGCATGGCAGCCCTGCGTGGGAATAAGATTATTTCCGTGCCTCTGGCCGACGCCATCTCCAAGAACCGCACGGTCGACCAGGAGATGATTGACGTTGCGTCCGGCATCCTGGACAAGCTGACCACCGACAAAGTGGCAGTAGGAAAGTAAGGCGGGCTGCGGACGTCGGACGTCAGACTTAGCCTCCAGACCCGCACTGAAGTCGGTTGAGATTCGATGGCCGTTGCCCAACGTCCACTGTCCGCTTCCAACGCCCCATGAACATGGCTGGACTCTATGCCCGCCTCGCCCCGTCATTGCTCCAGTTGATCGAGCTGATACTGATTATCGGCGCGTGGGCGATTATTGCTTTCGCCTCGCGTCATGCCAGGCCTGCAGCCAGAGAGTCCTCGGGCTTCAGGTATGTAGAAGACCGTTTTCGACGGCTGGCGCAGAGAAAGACGCTGTCCGTGGTTGGGGTCGGGTTGCTGGTGATTGTCCTTCGTGTTTCTCTGATCCCGGTCCTCGGAATACCCGCGCCCCGCTGGAACGATGAATTCAGCTATCTGCTGGCGGCCGATACTTTTGCCCACGGCCGGGTGACCAATCCTCCTCACCCCATGTGGGTGCATTTCGAGAGTTTCCACATCATCCAGCAGCCGACCTATATGTCCATGTACCCGCCGGCGCAGGGGTTGGTTCTGGCGGCGGGCGAGCGGCTCGGGAATCCGTGGATCGGCCAGCTGATCATCACTGCGCTCATGTGCTCGGCCATGACCTGGATGCTCCAGGGCTGGTTGCCTCCGGCCTGGGCTCTCCTGGGCGGAATGCTGAGCGTACTGCGCCTGGGCATTCTTACCTATTGGATGAATGGCTACTGGAGCGGGTCGGTCGTGGCACTGGGCGGGGCGCTGGTGCTGGGAGCGCTGCCTCGGGTTAAAAAGAATGCGCGCGTGACCGACGCCGTGCTCATGGCCATCGGCCTGGCCATTCTGGCCAACAGCCGCCCCTATGAAGGATTGATTTTCAGCCTGCCAATCGCCGCCGCATTGACGATCTGGATATTTGGAAAATCGCGGCCGGCTTTTTCGGTTTCTTTCCCCCGGGTGGTCTTGCCGATCATTCTTTTACTCGCCGCCACGGGAGCGGGGATGGGTTACTACTACTGGAGAGTTACAGGAAGCCCATTCCGCATGACTTACCAGGTGAACCGGGGCACTTACGCCACTGCGCCCTATTTCCTGTGGGAGTCGCCTCGCCCGGAACCGGTTTACCGTCACGCCCTAATGCGCGACTTCTATCGCTGGGAACTGCAGCGATTCGAGCAATACCAAACCCTGGCCGGTGCAGCGCGCCTGACGTGGGACAAGTTCGCCGGGTCGTGGAAGTTCTATTGCGGACCTCTCTTCACCATCCCGCTGCTGGCCTTCCCGTGGATCCTGCGCGACCGGAAAATGCGCTTTCCACTTATGCTCGGCGCCTTCTTCCTGCTCGGCCTGTCCGTGGAAACATGGACGATGCCGCATTACGTAGCTCCCGCCACCGGGCTGATCTATCTTTTGCTCTTGCAGTGCATGCGCCATTTGCGACTGTGGCGCCGGCACACCCAAAAGACCGGCGTGGCTTTGGTGCGAGCCATCCCGGCGATCGCCTGCGCCATGGTGCTGTTGCGGGTGGGAGCCGCTGCGGCCCATGCCCAGATCGAGCCGGCATGGCCTCGAGGGAATCTGGACCGCGTGGCAATCATGCGTCAATTGCAAGCTGCTCCAGGACGTCATCTGGTGCTGGTACGCTACAGTCCGCATCATGACGTGGATTGGGAATGGGTCTACAACGCGGCCGACATCGACGACGCGAAGGTGGTTTGGGCCCGCGACATGGGTCCCCGTGACAACCAGGAACTGCTGCGATATTTTCACGACCGCCATGTTTGGTCGCTGAACGGCGACCAGTCTCCAGCCCGGCTGGAGCCGTGAATCCTGGAAGCACGCTTTTGGCTTTGACCACATCGACTGAAGAGTTCAGGATGACGTGCCGAAGAGAAAAGTAAGCGCTTCGGGAAACCTCTTCGCCCACTCTCGTTCGCTGTGAGTAGCGTTTTCATCGATCTTGACCCGCAGCCGGTCTTCTCCCAGACTCGCGCGACGCAGAATCCGTTCCAGTTCCCGAACATCCTCCACCACCTGTCGATCGGGCTCTTCCCTTCCCGCCTCTCGGGTTCCGATTGCCATAAAGATTTTTTCCGGCCACCGCCGGAAAGCGCGACTGCACTTGAGTAGCTTGCGGTTGGAGATGAATAATGACGGGCTCTCAATCAACAGGCGGCCGAAAACTCCCGGGCGGTTCATCGCGGTGAACAGTGAGATGATCGCGCCCAGAGACGATCCGCCGAGGCCGGTATTCTCGGGGCCTCGCGCAATGCGGTATTGCGTATAAAGAAACGGCATCACCTCGTTCAACAAAAAGTCGGGGTAACGCTTGCCCTGGGGCCGCATGACGGGTGGGTGAAAAGAGCGGTACGGCAGATACTCCCTGAAGCGCTCCTTCTGTGCATTGTCAATGCCCACGATGATCAACGCAGGAATCCTGCCTTCACGAATCAGGCGATCAGCCGCTTCATCCGCCTGCCAGTCAACTCCTGTGTAAGCGGTCGCGGGATCAAACAGGTTCTGGCCATCGTTGAGATAGAAAACAGGGTAGTGCCGAGTCTGGTTTTCGGATGTGCTGTACCCCGGCGGCAACCACACTCGCAGCTTGCGTGTGTTGCGGAAAATGCGGCTGTTCAGTTCGTGCACCCGCAACTCTCCCGCCAAGCCGGAAGAATCGTTGCTGCCTGAGGTTGAGGTTGAGATGGTTTCTTCCATGAGGAGTCAGTGGCCGCGCCCGGCGCTGCGTGCCCACAGCGCCGACGAAAGCAGCGCAATGCTGAAAATCAGGGCCAGTGACGACAGACACAAAATACACCACGCCGCCAGGACAAAGCCTTCGATGTATGTAAGGTAGAGCGCGAAACCCAGCCCCGCCAGGGAAGCGATCGCCAACACTCGCGGGATCCCGGCGTGGTTGCGATAGAGGGTCGCCAGGGTCAGAACCGCAACATATCCAATAATGCCAATCAGGGCCACCGGAATTCCGCCCACCGTCGAGTAGGCGCTGCGGTTCACGATATCGCAGTTGAAATTCTCTCCGAGATCGCAGTAGGAAGTAGCTGAGCTGCCGTAGTGATGATAGAGCGACACTGACGATACCAGTACTCCGCCTGACGCCAACACTGCGATCAAGAGGAATACACGCCGGGTAAAACGCGGCGTTACAGGCACCGTCATGGCAGGCTGCATCCGGTCCGGTTGGCCAGCATGGGCAGAGATTGAGTGCCTTCCTGACGTTTTCCATCCGCGAACTGCCAGGTGGGGAAATGCTTTATGCCGGCATCCTTGCATATGGCCCCTTCGTCCCGTGAGCCTGGGACGCCACACTCCACATAGGGAACATACTGGAAGGACGATCCAAACATTTCCTTCTGATCCACGCAATGCGGACACCAGTATGCCCCATACATTTTCACCTGCTTCGCAGCCAGACATTTCGCGAATGCATCGAGGCGGCTACTCCGCTTACGTAGCCCCAGATAGATCACGGCGGCAAAGGCCGCGACGATCAGCACCGCGACAACGATCCTGCGCGCGGCCAGGGCTTGTGGCTGCGCCGGCGACTCTTGATCTGGTCTGTCTTTCGGCATGGAATCTTTTTATACCACGACGTTCAGGACGGACGGCAGCACGTCGAGACTCTGGCAGTGCAGGGTGAACACTTCCCCGTCCACCATAACGTCCACCGGAGCCTCGAGCTGAAAGTCAATGCGCTTCGCGGGAAGCCGTTCCGCCAGCGGATGATTGATGTGGGTGCCATCATAGAGCGTGGGCAAATTTCGAATGAGACCAAGACGCCCGATCGGACCCCAGCGCACATATTCGATCAAGCCATCGTTGATTTCGGCCTTGGGGGCGATCATCATGGTGCCGCCAGTGAATTTGCTGTTGCTGAAGGTGAGAAACAGACACGGCCGCCGGTCGAGCTCCGGCTCTCCGTCCACCCGCAAGGGGAAGGGACGCCGCCGAAAGCGCGCCAGGCTGATAAAAATGGAAGACTGATAACCTATTTCTCCCCACCCGCTGAAACGGCGCGCGCGCAGCGTGGCCACATCTGCGGAAAATCCCATGCTGAGCAGATTGATGTAATGCAGCACTCCACTTTTATGCGTCAGGCGGAGAACATCACAGGGAACACTGCGCCGCGCGAGTATCGCTTCGATGGCGAACTCCACCCCGCGGTTGCTGAAGTCTCGCAAGAACGAATTTCCCGTGCCCAGGGGAAGAAATGCCAGGGTTGCAGGCTCAGTTTGCTCGGTGGGAAAGAGCCCATTCACAACTTCGTAAGAAGTCCCGTCTCCGCCGACGGCGATAAACTTCCGGTAGCCCTGGAGGCAGGCCTCGCGAACCAGCGCAGTCGCCTGGCCCGGAGCGCCGCTTTCGATGACTTTCAGATTGATCCCGCCCGCGCGCAGACGATCGAGAGCCGGTCCTACCAGCTTGCGAGATCGGCCTCCGCCAGCCGCCGGGTTCACCACCGCAAGAAACTCGCCGGAATCGATCACGATTGGGCGCTCATAGTGAATGGTTCTATAGTTCGACCACGGCGGCTGGGCTGAGGGTCTTGCGAATCTCTTCGGCGAGAGTCACGCGCTTGATTTTCATGGCGGCGGTGCGGGGAAAATCTTTTTCCCAGACCAGGCACCCGCCCACGCGTTTGAAATCGGGCAAGCGGCGGTTGCGGGAAATGATCTCCTGCTTGACCTCTTCGCTGAATTCCTGACTTTGACCCTGCTCCCGGCCTTCCTGCGACGGCTCCGGGCGGAGCACAAGAACCAGCATCTCATGACCCAGGCTCTTGGCGGGCCATACATAGTTGGCGGCGAAAACGCAGTACTCTTTTACCGGAAGCCCGTCGAAAACGGTTTCGATGTCCTCGGGATAAATATTCTTTCCGCCTTCAGTGACGATCATGTTCTTCTTGCGCCCGAAGAGTTGCAGATGTCCGCTGCCGTCAAAACGGCCCAGGTCTCCGGTAAGCAACCAGCCATCCACGATGGTTTCCGCGGTCAGTTCGGGGTTGTCCAGATAGTGCGACATCACGGTCTTGCCCGTGGCCGCCACTTCGCCGATGCCTTCCGAATCCGGGTTCAACACACGCAATTCCACCCCCGGGAGCGGCTTGCCCACGGTATCGGCGCGGAACGGTTTTAAATCGTTGAGCGTGAGCACGGTGCCCGCTTCGGTCAGACCATATCCGTTGGCCACGGGAACGCCCAGATCGTAGAAAAACTGCAGGGTTGACGGCTCCATGAAGGCGCCGCCGGTAAACATGGCGCGCAATTCTCCGCCGAAGGCTTGGTGCACCTGTCGCAGCAGGATGCGGCTCAGCCGCACATCGGGACGCCAGCCGGTGAAAAATTTGTTCACCGCGACCGAGCGCTTCAGGAGGAAGCGCCGGGGTTTGGAAGCCGCTTCAAACTTAGCTTTGAGCCCGCGTTCCAGGTTCTTGAGCACCATGGGAACCAGGCTCACATAGGTGATCTTGTAGCGGACGAAAGCGTCGCGCACGAACTCCGGCCGCAGCGTGCGCAAATGCACCACACATGCGCCGCAGATAAACGGTCCGATAAAACCCACCATGAAATCGATGGCGTGGTTGGTCGGCAGGATGCTCAGGTAGCGAACGCCCGGCCAGAAGGGATACAGCGTCACCAGGGCTTTACATTGCTCCAGATAGTTTTCGTGGGTGAGAACGCATCCTTTGGGATTGCCGCCGGTGCCCGAAGAATAAACGATGCAGGCGACGTCCTGCCGCTGGCGCGGAACAAACACTGGATCGCCCTTGCGCCGAAATTCTTCCCAGCGGAGAGCACCCGCAAGCTCAGCTCCGAGCGGCGCTTCAGTCACCAAAACGGTCTTCACTTTGTGGTCTTTGAATTCGGACGACTGCGCGATCGCGCGCCACAGATAATATTCGATCACCAGAACGTTGGCTTTGCTGTGAGCCAGGAGTTGCAGGTGCTCGGCCGCAGTCAACTTATAGTCGAGCGGAACCAGCACGCCCCCGCCATGAAAAATGGCATAGGCAGAAATCAGCCATTTCGACTGGTTGCTCATGACGATCGCGGCCCGGTCCCCAGGATTAAAGCCGGCATCTTCAAGAGCGCGCGCCAACGGCAGCGCCATTTCTTTGAAGTCGGAATAGGTGAGCCGGGTCTTTTCCTTGTCGCGATCCGACTCGATCAGGCAGGTTTCATTCGGCCAACGTTCGAGAGCCGCGCGCAGTGCCGCTCCCAGAGAGGTGTATTGGTCGAGATTAAGCATTAATGCTGTATTTCACCACCGCGAAACTGGGAACCGGGAACTGTAATCTGACAACCGAAGTTGAATCCCTATAGTCGCCGTCATAGCCACGTCCCGCGCTGGTCGAAGGCAGGCGGAAACTGCCCGCAAGGCGCTACAATCTCGACTGAATTCGGCTCGCGAGCGTCCGAAAGTCGGAGACGCCCTGCAATTCGTAGTCGGGAAGCTCGACGTTGAAATGATGCTCGAGCCGGGTAAGCAGGTCGAGCGCCTGCAGACTGTCAATCGCAAGCGTCTTGAAGAAATCGTCGTCGGGCGTAAGTTTCTCGCGGGGGACCTTGAATTGTGCTGCCGCCAGCTCAAGGATCTCTTCCAGAGTTTTGCTATCTGTCATGGCTCCTCTCATTCTAGTTGAAAGCGGTCATGGCAAGTAAGGTTGCGCGTCTTTGCTCTCGACGAACTTCTTCAGCCCGGCTTCGACCGCGGGCTGGGTAAAGAGGTCGCAGAATATGTCGATCTCCTGCCGCAGTTCCTCGAACGGAATCGGCTTGATGAATTTTTTGGCCGCAATCGCGGTCCGCCGGTCGAACTTTCCCAGCTGGGCCGCGGTGCCTCGAGCCGCCTTCAGCGACTCGCCTTCTCCTACCACCTGACTCACCAGGCCGACTTGCTGTGCCTTTGTGGCGCTAATGCTGCGGCCGGTGAGCAACAGGTCTCGCACCACCGCATTCCCCAGATCGCGCTTCAGACGCGGGATGCCGCCGAATCCGGGAATCAGGCCCAGGCGCAGTTCCGGAAAGCAGAAACGTGCCATCTTGTCGGCAATGATCAAGTCGCACACCAGGGCCAGCTCAAACCCGCCGCCGAAGGTGACACCGTTGAGCGCCGCGATGGTCGTGAGTGGAGCGCCATCGATTGCATTCATCACCTTGTGGATGCGCTCCAGAAATTGCCTGACGCCGCGGGCGGCAGCCTGTCTTTCCATTCCCTGCGCGCCCTGATAAAGCTCGCGCAAATCGGCTCCGGCGCAAAATCCCGACTTCAAAGTGCTGTACAGAATCAGGGCGTGGGCATCACCTTGCATGTGGCCGAGCGCGGCGGCAAACTTCTCCAGCTCTTCAAGTGTGCGCGAACCGATCTCATTGCACGGGTTGCGATGCAAAGCCAGTTCGATGACGCCGCCTTGAAGCTCCCAGGAGAGCGTTTCGCCTTGGAATTGATTCATCGTCATCAGTCAAAATCCGTGGATACGTTCGAGGGCAAGGCTCGTCCTGAGCGAAATCGAACAATGCCCCCGCGACAGCCGCCGAGACGCCGGTGCTACTTTCATGACGCTTGTTTCACTGCATACATCTCTTCGATTTGGCTCTGCAGACGAGCTGCAATCGCATCCCGCTTCAGTTTGCCGTTTGCCGTCAGCAATCCGTTTTCGACCGAGAACGGCTCAGGATGAACGTAAAATGCGCGTACCTGCTTGTAGTGCGGCAGTTGCAGATTCATCGCATCCACCGCGGCCTGTAGCTGCTCCCGAGTGACGCTTCCGGTAACGATGACGGACAGATACCCCCGCCCGTTGCCCACCAGCACCGCCTGCTGGGCGCCAGGCAAGTTTCGCAGCAGTTCGTCCTCGATCGGCTCGGGCGCGATGTTGTGGCCCGAACCCAGAATGATCAGGTTCTTGATGCGCCCGATAATACGCCAGTTCCCCGCCGCGTCGACTTCTCCCCGGTCGCCGGTATGAAACCAGCCCTCGCGCAGCGCCTTGGCGGTCTCCTGGGGACGGTTCCAGTAGCCGGGAAAAATGTTTGGCCCGCGCACCACAATTTCGCCGCTCTCGCCGAGTTTCATTTCGACGCCGCTGATCGCCGGTCCCACCCGCCCTGGTTCCACCCGGCCAGGATCGTCCATGGTGCAGATCGCGGTGGTCTCGGTGAGCCCGTAGACCTGGAGCACCGGAATTCCAAGCATATTGAAATACAGCTGGGTGTCGACGTTCAGCGGCGCCGAGCCGCAGATCAGGGCTTTCAAGTTGCCGCCGATCATTTTCTTGCGGATGGTGGGAAAAATCATCCGCTCGGCAACCGTCAACCATCCTGCGTCTGAAAACCGGGCGCGCCCATCCCGCCTGCGAATCCACGCACTCTTGGCGCGGCTGTAAATTGCGAGCGCGAGGCCGCCCGTCTTCCAGAGCTGCTCGTCGACAGCTTTCCGCATGCGTTCCAGAAGCGCCGGGACGTTGAGGAAATAATCCGGCGCGGCGGCGCGCATTTCGCCAGCCAACTTTCCCAGGTCCATATTCAGGGTTAGCAGACTGCGCCGCATCAGGCAGGTGAGCAGCATGATCCATGAACCCGCAAAACAAAATGGCAGATAGTGGAATACGCGATCCTGTCCCGGCCTTTTCTCCATCAGCAGATCCAGGCGTCCTGAAGTGCACTCCAGCATGTGGCCGACGTTGCCCGCGGTCAGGACCACGCCCTTGGCCTCGCCCGATGTCCCCGAGGTATAGATGATGCTGACCGGGTCCGATTCCGCGACCCTGGGATTGCCGTTCACGCTCGATCCTGCATTCGAGAAAATCTCGCCAAACAAATATTGCGGAGGCGCATCCGGCCAAACCTGCAGTATTCCGTCGCGCAAGACCGCATCGCCGCAGCAGATCAATGCCGGTGAGCAGTCTTGCATCATGGCTACCAGTTCGGCGGGCGCCTGCCGCGCGTAGAGCGGAACCACAATCAAGCCTTCGGCCATGATGGCCAGGTCGAGCGCCACCCAGTCAATCCCGTTGTGCGCCAGCAGGGCGCAGCGGTCACCCTTCTTCAGCCCCTTGGAAAGCAGGAAGGCGCGAGCTTGCGCCATCCGCTTCAGGAGTTCGCCGCCGGTCAGGCTGAAGTTCAATTCCTGCGGCGCTTCCTGGTCATGGAGCTCCGACAAGACCGTCGTGTGGTCAGCCTTTTCGAGCTGGGCGAAAATGTTTTCGAGAAAGTTCATCTGCTTGCGTAGGGCCGGCCCTGTCCTGACGTGGTTCCTGCTAGCCGAATGCTTCCACGAGTTGCTTCAGGTTCTTGCTGATCGGCGGCAAATAATCTTCCCAGCTCCATTCGCCCTTTCGGGTCGGAAACTCGGGATAGCGGCGCTGCACTTCTTCCTCGAAGTACACGCCCATGCGGGCCATTACTTTCAAATTCTTTACCACAGTCTGCCCGATTCCCACCGAGATCGCTTCGCCCTGCACGGCCAGCCTCTCCAGGGCCGCCAGCAGTTTGGGCTCGAGGTCGGGATCGTCCACGTTCATCAGCAGGTCCTGGTGGCCGCGCTCGCGCATCAGGTTGCGGATACGTTCGTCCATGGTGATTCCGGCCGACGGCACCAGGCCGGGCATCGAAGTCACGATGCCGTGATAGCGCGACGAAACCATCATGTGGCAGGCCCGCAGGATGCTGACCAGTTCATCCATCCTGTAGTCCTCGGAACTAAGTACGGGAACGCCGCCGAGCTTCTCCGAGATGCGGCCTGCAGGCCGTGCATCGAGACGCTCGGTGGCAGCCAGGATAAGAAAGACTTTGCGCTGCTTGCGAAATGCGGCGACTGCGTTGGCGATTGCGGTGAGATAGTGTTCCAGCGCGCGATCGGCTGCCGGGCCGGAGTTATGGAAGTACACCGAACGGTAATGGCTGTCCTTGTAGGCGCCGGTCAAAGTGCGGGCGGCAAACTTGGCGACTGATGCTTTGACCGGCCATTCGAAAGGATTGATGGGACACACCACCAGCACCGGTGTGCTGCCGTCCCAGCCCATCTTCCGCAAGACCGCTTGGCCGTATTCAGAAGGCGCGGGATCGAATGTCCAGGCAGTGTCGGTGCCCAACTCGGTAGGAACTCCAAGCTCGCGCAAAAGGGTTCGCGATTCTTCGTTGCGCGTAATCACCAGCGAATTCTGGCAATAGCGGGCGCACATCCTGGCAATCAGAGGATCCATGTGTCCGGCTTCAGCGCCGTAACCTATGGAAAGTTTGTTCTGGGCTGCGGCGATGCCCAACGATCCGATCATCATGGTGGTAAGGGCGTTGGCGAACTTGCTCTTGAACATCGAGCCTTCGCAGGCCACCACTCCGTGATGTCGCGGGACTTCGTCGGATAGAAATGGAGGGAAAATATCCGGCAGATGCACCTGCTGGGTGCCCTCGAAATAGCCCTCGGTGAACTTGAAATTCTGCGTCATCACGCTGAAGGCGGTTTTCTCCGCGCCCAGAATGTGACGGGTCTGGCGCAACATTTCCGACACCCGTACGTCGGACCCCATGTTGCGAGTGCCGTTATATCCGGCAAACAACAGTTTCAGCTTTTCACCAGGCTGCCAGGATTTGCCCTTGCCCATCATCCAACTCAGCTTGGCGGCTTCGATGCTGCTGCTGACCCAGGCTTCGAGGACCAGATCCATCATGCCGCAGACCCTCCGGCCTTGGTGGTGGGCCAGTCCCGGTAGGGATACGTGAAGTTGGTCTCGCGGCTGAACTTGAGCAGCGGGTAGCTGTATTGCGAGAAAGGCACGGGCTTGCGTCCCAGTTCCTGCGTGACCCGGGTATTGTCGAACACAGTGTTCCACACCAGGTAGGGCATGAACACTTTCATTAGCGAAGCGCCGTAGGCCAGTGATCCGCTGCGGTTGGATAGAAAATTAACGCCCGATTCAAAAGTCCGCTCCAGAAAGGGCAGAAAGAACGGTCCGCGTTTGTTCTGCACGGCCGCCAGGGTGCTGGTCAACTGGCGAAAAGTCTGTGAGTCTATGCCGGATGAAAGGTGATAAGTGTCATGCAGCGGCTTTTCTTTCTGATGCAGAGTCGCGATGGCATCGGCGACGAAATCCACGTTCACGATGTCAATCTTGTCTTTGCCGCGGAAGGGCAGCGCCGGCAACCCGGCCAGAAATACGAATGCCTTCACCATGTCGAACTGGGTGGTCTCGGGATACCGGCTGTCTCCCAGAACGATGCTGGGACGGAAGATGGTGATGGGCACTTCGGGGAGAAGCTGGCGCAGCATGTGTTCAGTGAATTTCTTGGTCCGGGCGTAGGGATCGTAGTCCGAGCGCTCCCAGTCGATGGAGCGGTCTTCGGTCACCACTTCGTCCTGCCGCTTGCCTGCTACGGCCACGGTGCTCACCAGGCTGAAGCGGCGCAATCCGTGATAGTAGTTCGACTTCTGCGCCAGCAGCAATACCTCGAGCGTGCCTCGCAGGTTCACGTTGAGGCAAGTCTTCTCCGACTTGCGGTTGAGCGAGGCCGCGCAATGAATCACTGAATCGGTCGTGTGAATCAGGCGATCGTAGTCGTCTTCAGAAAGGCCAAAGCGCGGCGCGGTCAGATCGCCGCAAAAGATGCGCATTCGGGTCTGGAAATATTCGTAAAATCGCGGAAAATCCAGATGCAACTGCCAAGCATGCCACAGGCGAACCGCGGCCTCCTGCGGATCGCGGGCGCGGACCAGCAGGTTCAGCGAAGCGCCGTGTTGATCCAGCAGGTTGGCGGCTGCGTGCGCGCCAATATATCCGGTGGAACCGGTCAGGAATATCGCCACGTTGCTCCGTTAGTGCCGGTTTTGATCACGTCTCCGTTTTCCGGGACCGCCGTGGATTGCAGGCTGCGCAGGGGGCGCGCCTCGAGAGGGCGCCCTTCGATCAGAGGATAAGTCCACTTGCGCAAGGCGGGAATGTGGATATTGATCCAGTAGTCCCACCAGTCGATCGCTCGAGTGTTGTACCCGAATGCAGTCTTCTCGTTTTCGACAAGCGCGTAGGACAGCGCTTCCACGTTGTCCGCCGAGAAATCTTGCTCATTGTGCAGGATAAACGGTTCGAACAGCTTGATCAGCTTCTCCACCTTTTCCAGATTGCGTTCGGCGCGAACCAGGGGAGTCTTCTTCAACGGCAAGGGCGACATGATGCGCTGGATGGATTTCACGATCGCTTTCTGCGCCGGCGCCGACATGCGATCGTAGCGCTCCTTGGAGACGGGGATGGCGTCCAGCCGCAGCCTCAACCAGTATTCCAGTCCCTCCTGCGCGCGGTAATGTTTACGATGAGCCAGTGAGGTCAGTTCGATGGAACGGCGCATATCGCAAGGATTGGTCACCGAAGTGGCCAGTTGATAGAGCGGCTCATGCCGCCTTTCCACGATGGCCGCGCCAATCAGCGTCATTCCCCGGCAGACCGAGTCCACCGGGATAATGTCCAGCCGTTTCTTCTCGTTGGTCGGAAGCTGGCGAAAAGAAGTCCCCAGCAGATAGGAGAGCGAAGCCGAGGTATTGATGCCTTCATTCCAGCCGACAAAGGGTTCGTTGACCGACGTTTCCACGATGGCGGGGCGCACCACGGCAATGGGCAAACCGGCACCGTATAGCGAAATCAAAGACTCGGCCAGACTCTTGGTCAAGGTATAGGTGTTGGGCCAGCCCAGGTCGGCGGCACGCTTCATCCCGGATTCCGTCAAATATTCGCGCAGCCAGCGGAAACGATTTTTCCGGATTTGATTGTCCAGGGCTGCCCCGTGCAGGTCCTTGGCGGCGTGTTCCTTGCTTAAAGCCTGCTGCCGAAGTTCCTCGGTTACGGCCGGACTTTCCGCCAGCTGCTCCGCCTGCTTAACGAAGGCATGCAACGATCGCCATTCCTCTTCCGCATCGAAACCGGCGACTCCGGCCGGAGTGTAATTGCGGCGCATAGCCTCGCCCACGCGGCCGTCTCGCGCACCCGCCACGTAGCAGGTAGAAAGATGAAGCAGGCCGCAGTGGTCAGACTGGCGCACAAATTCCGTAACGTTGACCGCCGCATCCACGTTTGTGGCCAGCGCATCCCGCAGATCGGGGTTGAAGTCGGTGAGACCGGAACTGTTGATGATGAGGTCGAGATTTTTCTGCAGTGACTGCCTGACTTCCGGCGCCAGGCCCAGAGCGGGCTGGCAGACATCGCCTTCGACCACCTCTACCCGTTCCCCCAGGAAGGAAGAAAGACCGGCGCCGTAGCGGGCAAAAAGAGGATCGAAGACCGGAGATTCTTCCACCAGCTTTTCGAAACGGCGCACAGCAGGGTTCGATTTCTGCCGGCGTACAAGCAGATAAATACGGCCGATCTCCGGCAGCTCCATCAGCGTGTTCACCAGCCATACTTTGCCAATGAAACCGGTCACGCCGATGAGCATGACGCGCTTCCCTGAAAACGCCCGGCGAACCGAGAGCGGACCAGCACGTCGGACGCCATCGAAATAAACGATTGGCCGATCCACGACTGGAAGCGGACGTGAGGCCGGAACCGCGGCATCTTTCAAAGCTTCCACGCCGGGCAATCCGAGATCGCGGGCCAATCGTTCCCCGGCACGCCGTCCATCCGGACCAGAACCGTTGATGCCGGCGAACAGTCCGCGAGGCCGCACCACTGGTTCCAGCAGTCTTCCGGTGGCAATGCCATCGCGGAATTCCAGCCGATTGGCGATCAGCCACTTCACCCCCAGATGCTGCGCCAGGGGCCGCATCACGTGCTCCAGGCCCTGGCTCACCAGGACGATTTCATCCCCCGACAGGATGCGGGATTTAAGTAGCTCCATGCCGTCATGTTTCAGATAGGGCTGCAACTTGTACTTGAAGTATTCTTCCCCCAGCAAGTCCAGCCGGTCGCGACTGATTCCGCGAAGCACGGTATGGACCACGCGGGTAGCGAAGATGCGGTTCGCAATATAAAGAAAAGGCCGCAATATCGCCATCAGCAGCACCATCCCGCGTCGCACCCATCGTTCCAGAAAGGTCTGCGCGTTCCAGGTAAAAAAGGCGACGGGACGGACCGTGGTCAAGTCCGCGAGGCTTCCCTCTACTCGCCAGTACACCGGGCCAGCAGAGCTGGGATTGGGGGTGGGCTGCGCCAAATTGTTTTTGTCCCGATACTTAGGGGCTGCTCCGGCCACGAGGCCGAAGCCTATTGTAAACAATCGAGTCAAAAGGGCGAAGGAGGTAGAATCCGGTGCCGGCTCTCTGAAGCAACGCCGAACCCGTATGGTTAAGGGGCCGGGAGCTGCGTGCGGCGAGGCCCCTTGTCGTACGCCAGAAGTGCAAGTACGCCGCTCAGGGCCAGCAATGCCCCGACCGTGAGCAGGCCACCACGAAAGCTGCCTGTCCAGGTGCGAATCAAGCCTATGGTGTAGGGGCCCAGAAATCCCCCCAGATTGCCGAAAGAATTAATCAGGGCAATGCCTGCGGCTGCCGAGGTTGCGCTCAGCATTTCGGTGGTGGTGGCCCAGAACGGACCGTTCATCGAAAAAGCGGCCATCAAGGTCACACTGAGGAAGATGACGTTCGCGGTGGTTGAGGTCGAATAGGCTGCGCAGGCTAAACCGATGGCGCAGGCGAACGCCGCTCCCGCCAGATGCCACTTTCTTTCTCCGGTGCGATCGGAGTTCGTTGCCACCAGCACCATGGCCACAGCGGTGGCCAGGTATGGAATCGCCGAAAGCAGTCCAATGACAAAATTGCTTTTCGCTGAAACGTTGCGCAGCAGGCTGGGCAGCCAAAGACCCACTCCATAGGCGGCAGTAGTCTCGCCCAGATATACCATCACGAGTATCCAGACTCTTAGATTGGCAAACGCGCCGAACACGTTACTGGAAGCCTGGGCAACCGGACTCTCCTCCCGCGCCAGTTGGTCCACCAGCCAATCGCGCTCCTCGGAAGTGAGCCAGGTAGCGATCTCGGGACGGTCGGTGAGAAACGCAAGCACGACCCCGCCCAGAAGCACTGCGGGCAGGCCCTCGATGATAAATAGCCATTGCCATCCCATCAGCCCGGCAACCCGTACTCCCAAAAGCAGGCCTGAAATCGGGCCCCCGATGACCCCGGCCAGGGGCGCCGCCGTCATGAACAGTGCCACTGCGCGCGCCCGTGCCCCCGACGGAAACCACTGCCGTAGATAGAGGATCATGCCAGGGAAAAACCCGGCTTCGGCCGCGCCCAGCAGAAAACGCAGAAAGTAAAAACCACGCGGACTGCCGACGAAAATCATGGAAGCGGAAACCACGCCCCACACCAGCATGATGACCGCGATCCATTTTCTCGCGCCCACCCGGGCCAGCGCCAGGTTGCTCGGCACCTGAAACAAGAAATAGCCCGCAAAGAAGATGCCAGCGCCCAGACCATAGACTTCATCGCTGAATCCCAGCTGCCCCTTCATCTGCAGCGCGGCAAATCCCACGTTGATTCGATCCAGATAGGCGACGATATAGAGCAAAAACAGGAAGGGCAGCAACCGCCGGGTAAGCTTGGCGACGACTCTGGTGCCGAGGTCAACTCCTGTTAGCGATGGCATAGGGAATTGCTTATCGAATCCCAAGATCAGGGCCCTGTACGACCGCCGAGCTGTCGCCTGATTTCCGCGACAATCTCTTCTTCCGATTGGTCGATATCCACGGTGATGGCATCTTCAGGCTCTTCCAGCGCGGCGAATTGGCTGGCCAGTATGCTCTCTGACGCAAAGTGCCCGTGGCGGTGCCGCAGGCGCTGGTCGATCAATTCGTAGCTTCCCTTCAGGAAGACAAATCTGGTCTCGCCAGCGATCCAGAGCTCAGCCCGATAACTTCTCTTGAGAGCTGAACATGCCAGTACTACGTTCTTGTGTTCCGCAGCCCAGTCTTCCATGGCCTCGCGCAGGGACTTTAACCACGGCGCGCGGTCGGCGTCGTCCAACGCGATGCCGTGACGGATTTTTTCAATATTGGCCGGGGAATGGAAACTGTCGGCGTCTACAAATTCCCAGCCGAGCCGTTGGCCCAGCAGAACGCCGATGGTCGTCTTGCCCGCGCCGGTCACGCCCATCACCACCACGATCACAGGAACTCGCCGGGTAGGGCTACAGGGTGACGCATGACTGATCTTTTATCATCGATTGGCAAATCGGGGTAGGCGATAAAAACGTGCGGGGCGGACACTCTTGTCCGCCCCACGGTGAGTTCTGCTTATTAGCTATTGGTATTAGTCGACGGATCGTTCAGGGCGATTAGTTTCCCTGGCGGATAATCCTCCGCAGTGAGCGGGTTTGCCGGATCCGCATTTTTTATGGTTAGGACCTCTCCGCTGCGGATTCCCAGGAGAATGAGATTCTGCTCGTCAATGGCGATAACTCTGTACCTCTCCTCGAATATCGCATTGTTGTCCATGATGGTTAGATGCGCAGATCGCCGGGCAAGGCACATGACCTCGTCAAAAAATGATTATCTACCCTCCCATCTTATTGTAATTCTTAAAACTTGCTGATGATCTCCAAAGGTAACCTTGCTTGAATCTTCGGTTTAAGGTCATGCCGGCAGCTTGGCTGCCAGCACATCGATTTTCTCGATCGAAGGGGGTTTTGCCAGCAATTCTGGCGCTTTTGCCATCAGGGCCGCAGCCACGCGTCCTGAAAGGTGCGCCTGGCGGCCCGCTTCATTGGGAAAAGCGTCGAAAATCCCGAAGGTTGACGGACCCAACTGGATGGCAAACCATGCCGTGGTGGCCGGCTCCTGCTGCACAATGGCCAAGCCGCCGCGGAGAAAATCGGCAACTTCCTTTTCTTTGCCGGGCTTGGCCTCCAAACGAACCCATAAAGCCAGATGAACATCAGCCATGAAGACTTTCTCCTATCGCGCAATAAAACGGTCTGTTGTTTCCCGCCGCTGCATCGGGCTGCCGGCGCTCATTCAGCGCCCTTCCCAACCCGACAAAAAGGCTCCCACGACCGAATATAACGCAATTCGAGGTGTGGATTTGTCACAGATTTGTCTTCCAGGAAAAAAAAGGCCGCCCCGGTTGGCGGCCTTTTTACACCAGACTGTTCCTGATTACTGCGCCGGCATTTCTTTCATCTTCTTGGGCGCGGCGGCGCTGGACTTCGGCTTCCAGAATTCCGGATCGGCCTTGATCCATTCGTCAGGAGGGTAGCTCATGGCCGGAGTAAAGGTGAAGAGGTTGTGCTGGCTGAACTCGATGGCGCCGGCCAGCAACTCGCTGAATTTCTTCATGCCGTCTTCCCCCATGTTGGCCATGAACTGCTTGTCCTGCGCGAAACCGCGGTCGATCTCGGCCGCAGATTTCATGGGCGTGAAAACGACGTAGGTATTGCCTTCCTGACCGAATCGGGCATGATAGGTCGCCCAGTGAACATCGGGCATCTTGTCGTAAGCAGCCTTGACCATCTTGACGATTGCGTCCCAGTCGGCATCGTGTCCGGGACGAACCCGGTACAGGGAGATTTCGAAATATCGCATGTGTGCGATATCCACGGCTGAGCTCAGACTGTATTCGTCGCTATAGACCAACGCGGTGCCGTCGGTATCGCTCAGCAATTCGCCATCGGCGACGGAGGCTCTTTCGACCGCGGCGGAAAGCGTCGTGTTCTTCTGCTCCGCCTGAATGTCTTTCTCCCAGGCTTCGAACGAGTCGTATCCCGTCAGGAACAATACTCGGGGTTTACCCGTGATTGAACTCACGGCAAAATAGTGTGTCGGCCATTTCGCCCGCGTCATGGCCTGTACGAAAGCGCTTTCGGATTTTTCATGCAGTGCGCCACTCTTGCCCGGTTTAACGAACTCGCGGAAAATGGCGAGCACCTTGGGTGGCGGCGTCGTCTCCTGCGCCGCGGCAAGAACCGCTCCCCCCAACAGCAGGCACGTTCCCAAAAGCAACCCAGCGATCTTTTTCATGGATGCTGACCTCCTTGGTCGCAAAGCAAATTTGGATTCAGATTCCTGGAAGGGCCCGGCACCAAGCAGCGAAAAGATTGACCCAGAGTTGGCCGGAGAGTATTCCGAAGGCGAAGACAAGTCAAGCCCACCTTGGAGGACCGGGCGTTCCGGCCGCGTCCTCCATCAGAGAAAAAGGCCGCCTGAGTGGCGGCCTTCAGAAACCAGAAACTGATTTTCAGTCTCCCAGCACCGGCTCTGCTTCAGACTTCGCCGGAGCATGCCCATTGCCGTTGCCCTTAGCCGGCGTAACCAGCGCACCCAGCGGGATGAAACCGTTCTCTGCTACCACCGGCTTCTCTTTCAGCACGACTTCGCGGTAGAGCGCCGCCATACGGGCGTTGTAGGCCGGATCTTCTTTCTGCTTGGCGTCGCGGGCCCGCATCTTCTCTTCGCGCGAGTTCTTGGCGATGCCCAGCTTGTCCAGATCGTGCTGTTCCTCGTTGGTAACCAGCTCCTCTTTCAGGACCAGCCCGTGCTCCACCGATTCCATCTTCACGTTCTTTCCGCCCGCGAAGATCTCATGGCGACCATGCTCGTCGTACCACTTGGTGAGCGTGGCCGTCATGTGCATCTTCTCGATGATGTTGCGCCAGCCCACGCCCGTGTTGTAGGCGCAGAATGAAATCTCGCCTTCCTGCGTGGAGTAAGGAATAATGCACTGCTCGGTGCGGCGGAAATCGTAGTTGAACAGGTCCTGGAACCACATTCCCGCGATGAACAGGAAGTTCCAGCGATCCTGACGGCGCTTCATGACGTCATCGAGGGTACGGTCCGGACCAACTTTTCCGTAATTCTTTCCAGTGGCGTTGAAGTTCTTATCGAACTTCTTCAACAGGTCCATCAGCTTGAAGTGCGTCGGCGACTGGAAGGGATCGTAGTTCTTCATCAGGCAAAGCGCCATGCCGACGACGGTGAGGAAC
>JBOGLC010000149.1:0-81069 GCA_050746005.1 Terriglobales bacterium | reverse complement strand
CTTCTGACTTTGGTTTTCTCTGATGTTCTCCGATGACGAAAGTCCGAGTCAAAGGCGTCGGACAAGAGTGTCCGACCCACACAGCACCCCGATTAACGCTCTTCCCGTCGAAACAAGTGCCGATGGTTACTCTTCGCTGTGGCCACGCTGACCCTTCCCGTCTCCCTTTGCTATGCTGATATCAATGCCTTCTCGCTACGAACAGTGGATGTATGACTGGGAAACCCGGCTCACGTCGGTGGACAACAACCGCGTGGTGCGTCCGCTGGAGTGGGGGGTCGAGTGGGCGCGGGACTGGCCGTGCCGCAACGGTTTCGCTCCCGGGCATGCCATCGGGAATGCCAACTCCGAAAAGTTCTTGTGCGACTACAACCGGCGCATTGTGTCCTCGAGCGACGACTTTTATTCCTACAAGACACCTTTGGATTTTCGACTCGAAAGCCGCGCCGTCCAGGTCTTCAGTACCCGGGAAGTTCCAGATCCGAAACTGGAAGCGAAAGTTCGCGGCACCCATGCTGATTTCCTTCGCTTCACTTCGCCGGTCCGGACGCCCTATCCGGAAAACAATCTGGTAAACGCCCGCTGGTTTCCGGCTCGCGGGCGGCGCGCCGTGGTGCTGCTGCCGCACTGGAATTCCGACGCCCTGGCCTACACCGGACTCTGCCGCGTGCTGAACCTGCTGGGCGTTGCGGTTCTGCGTCTGAGCATGCCCTATCACGACATTCGCATGCCCGCGGACACACGACGCGCCGACTATGCCGTCTCCGCCAACATCGGGCGCACGCTTGACGCCTGCCGTCAGGCGGTGGTGGATGTGCGCTGCTGTCTCGATTGGCTGGAGCTGAAGGGCTACAACCGGCTGGGTATTCTGGGCACCAGCCTGGGATCGTGCTATTCATTTCTTGCCGCGGCGCATGACCCGCGCATTCGCGTGGCCGCCTTCAATCACGCCTCCACCAACGTCGCGGACGTGGTCTGGCACGGACAATCCACCCGCCACATCCGCCAGGGCCTGGAAACGCAGATCGATCTCGAGCGCCTGCGCGCCCTGTGGAGATGCATCAGCCCGATTTCGTACTTCGAGCAGTTCGCCCGCTGGCCCAGGAAATCGCTCATTATTTATGCGAAATACGATATGACATTTTTGCCCGGGCTCTCGCGTGATGCCGTGGCGGAATTTGAGTGCTATGACCTGGACCACAAGGTCGTGGTACTGCCCTGCGGCCACTACACCACCGGGGAGACGCCGTACAAATACATGGACGGCTGGCAGCTGGTTTCGTTTATGCGGACAGCGTTTGAGAGCGTGTAAGGGCCTTGGCTCTTAGCCTTTAGCTTGTATCCATTCCGCAGCGTCAGCTGGAGGGTTTTGGATTATGGCTAGTTTCAACCGGGGTTCCCTGGTCTCGAATCGCCCTCCGCGAGGTCGAGAGGGGGCTCACGCATACTCTCGCGAATCGCAGGGCGGCTGCGTATTTGCTACACGCCAGATGCTTCGCAAGCTCAGCACGACGCCCCCGGAATGGGATTGACGGCTGAAAACTGAGCCGCTCCTCCTGAGCTATGTCTGAGAGCTGAGAGCTGAGAGCTGAGAGCTGAGAGCTAAGCTACATCCTAAGTTAAAATGGCTCGATCATGAAAAACGACCGCATGTCCCGCTCGCTGTACGACGTCGACCCGCAGGTGGCCGCCGCTATTGATAACGAAGTTCGCCGCCAGCATGAAGGCCTGGAGCTGATCGCTTCCGAGAACTTTGTCAGCGAAGCGGTGCTGGAAGCCATGGGCTCGGTGTTTACCAACAAATACGCCGAAGGCTATCCCGGGAAACGCTACTACGGTGGCTGCGAGTTCTCCGATGTGGTGGAAGAACTGGCGCGTGAGCGGGCCAAAAAACTCTTTGGAGCGGAACACGCGAACGTACAGCCCCATGCCGGTTCCCAGGCCAACATGGAGGCTTACGCCGCCGTTTTGCAGCCCGGCGACACCATCCTGGGACTCAATCTGGCGCATGGCGGACATCTTACGCACGGCCATCATCTGAATTTTTCCGGCAAGACCTACCGCATCGTCCCTTATGGCGTGACCAAAGAAGCCGAAACCATCGACTACGATGATTTGGAAAAGCTGGCGGAGAAAGAGCGGCCGAAGCTGATCATCGGCGGGGGCAGCGCGTATCCTCGGATCATCGATTTCGCGCGGATGCGGCAGATTGCCGACAAAGTAGGCGCGCTGTACCTGGTCGACATGGCGCATTTTGCCGGACTGGTTGCCGGAGGGGCGCATCCGTCACCGGTGCCGCACGCGCATATTGTCACCACCACGACACACAAGACCCTGCGTGGACCTCGAGCCGGGATGATCCTGAGCAAGCGGGAATTCGCGGTTGCCATCGACAAGGTCGTGTTCCCCGGAATGCAGGGCGGGCCGCTGGTTCATATCATCGCGGCTAAAGCGGTCAGTTTCCTGGAAGCGATGCAGCCGGAATTTCGCGAGTATGCCCGGCAGACCGTCGCCAACGCGAAAGTGCTGGCCGAAACACTGGCTGCCGAGGGCTTCCGCATCATTTCCGGAGGCACGGACACTCACCTCATGCTGGTCGATGTGTTTTCCCAGGGAATACTGGGCAGCGAAGCGGAGAAAGCTTTGGGCGAAGCCGCTATCACGGTGAACAAGAACGCCATTCCATTCGACACGAATCCGCCCATGAAGCCGAGCGGCATCCGCATCGGCACGCCGGCATTGACCACCCGCGGCATGAAGGAAGAAGAGATGAAGCAGGTGGGACGCTGGATCTCCGAGGCCCTGCACCATCGCGCGGAGGCGACGGTTCTCGCCAAAATCCGCGGCCAGGTCTCGAATCTGGCTGAGGCTTTTCCCCTCTACTCCCAGCGGCGGGCGAAAGCCCAGGTGGAAGCCAGAGCCTGAGCCTCGAAATGGAGGACGGGCGTCCCGCCCGTCCCATTCGACCTTAAATTTGTTGACAACACAGTTTTGCCCTTCAGATGAACGGGCGTCGCGCCCATCCTCGACCCAATCCGGGCCGTGCCTGCCCCGTGCCTAGCCGAACCTTGTTCTGTGTGTTTAAATTCTCCCCGTGAAGGTCGCCATTGATATCCGGCGGATGACCGAATTCGGCGTTGGCACTTACACTCGCAACATCGTGCGGGCGCTGGGCCGGCTGGATAAGGAAAGCAAATACTTCCTGATCGGTCCGCCGGCGAAAGTGGCGGAGATCGGCCCGCTGCCGCCTAATTTCCAGACTGTACCGCTGCTGGGGAACGATGCCACTGTCAGGAACTATTTCGACTATCGCGCCATCCTCAAGCGCTTGAGTTGCGACCTGGTGCATATTCCGCATCTGTTCTGGCTGCCGCGAAATCTGCCTTGTCCTTATGTGATGACGGTTCACGATGTGCTCGATCACATGTACCGGGCCCGCGACCAATCGGGATTGAAACGCTCGCTGCACTTTTACCTGACCCATCGGGCCCTGAAAGGAGCGGCACGCATTTTTGCCGTTTCCAAATTCACCAAAAGCGAGGTGGAGAAACTGTTCGCCATTTCTCCCGCTCGCATCGAAGTGGTATACAACGCCATTGACGAGCGCTTCCTGCGCGGCCATGCCAGCGATGCCGACCGGCAACTCCTGGCCGAGCGCTATCTGGTCAGTCATCCTTTTCTGCTGTACACCGGAAGGATCAGCCCGCACAAGAACGTGGTGCGGATCATCGAGGCCTTTTCTGCACTGAAAGCCGAACTCGACAAGGAGGCGCTGTTTCCCGGACTGAAGCTGATCATCATCGGGGATGAACTCTCCAAGCATCCCGATCTGCGCCGCACCGTCATTCGCAGCCGGATGCAGAACGATGTGCGCTTCATGGGATTCATGCCGATCGAGGTGCTGCGCATTTTCTACGATGCGGCGAAGATTTTCGTATTCCCGTCGCTTTATGAGGGTTTTGGATTGCCCCCACTCGAGGCCATGGCGCACGGAACTCCGGTGGTGACTTCAAATACTTCGTCGCTCCCCGAGGTGGTGGGCAATGGCGCGGTGCTGGTGAATCCGGAAAATGTTTTCGAGATCATGCGCGCGCTGCATCGCGTGCTGGTCGACCCGTCTCTGCGCGACAAACTGAAGACAAGGGGCTACGAGCAGGCCCAGAGATTCTCCTGGGATGCCGCCGCATTGCAGATTCTTCGCGTGTACCACGAAGTTGCGGAAAAGCGTCCGGCGCGTCCGGCTCTTGCCAACGAACGGGAAGCGATCTCCAGGGCAACGAACCCCTAGCCCGCCTCAGGCATTCTTGAGCAACGGTTGTCCGGGAGAATTAAACTCCAGGCGATGGAGTTTCGCGGCGATTCGGGCGCGATCGGCTTCGGTCGAAGCGGCGCTATGGCGTTTTCTCAATTTCGCGATCTTTTCATTGCGCGTGCGCCGGCGGCGGATCTCGGGACGGCGGCTGGGTGCGGACATGAGGATCTCCTGATCTTCGATTCGAGCTTCCAGTCTATATCAAGAGTGTCCCCTGCACATCCTGATTGAGGGTCACCGGGGAGTGTCTCAGTTTGAACAGATCTTTCCCCTGGCGTCATCCTGAGAGACTTTAGTCTCGAAGAGCCTGCCCTGAGCGAGGTCGAAGGGATCTGGCGCGCATCTGCTCGAATCGGGACCGAGGCGCAAAGACGCTCCGCGCCAGATGCTTCGCAAGCTCAGCATGACGCCTCAAATAATAGGCGATGCGATTCAAATTGAGGCACTACCAGAGTCAACGCTTGTGGCGAAATGCCTCAGGACAGTCCAGGCGATATGGAAGAACGAAACCTGCGGATCAGCAGCGTGTGTCGATCGGAGCGGTAAAAGCCGATGACGTAGATGGTGGCTTTACCCTTGGTGGAATAGATGACCTGCCGAATGCGCAGCAAGGGAGTGCCGCGCGGTACGGCGCAGAGCTCTGCGATTCTTACATCTGCGGCGGTAGCATCGACCTCTTCATCGGCGTGCGCGAGTTCGATGCCGTAATCGTGTTCCAGGGTAGAAAACAGGGAATTCCGTCCCAGACCGGCGGAAACCAGGCCGCCAAATTCCTCGGCTGACAAGTAGCACGCTTCCAGGGCGAATGGCTCATTGGCAGCCTGCCGCAGGCGTTCCACCTTGACCAGCTGGCTGTTGGGCGGCAAGGACAGGCGGGCCGCAATCTCCGGTTCGCGGTCGATCAACTTGATGCACAGCAGTCGGGAGCAGGCCACCAGGCCGCGACTGGCCATCTGCTCGGTATAGCTCATCAGCTTATTGAAGTGGATCTTGGGAGGCGCCACGAATGTTCCGGCACCGCGCCGCCTCTCCACAATGCCTTCGCGTTCGAGCGAAGTCAGGGCGTGGCGCGCGGTCATCAGGCTGACCTGGTGGATTCGGGCCAGCTCCCTTTCGGAGTCCACCACATCGCCCGGCTTCAGCTCCCCGGTCTCGATGCGCTTCCAGATCACACCGCGGATTCTTTTATAAGCCGGGGTCCCATCGCGGCCGTTCTGTGCCATGGATAATTCTGACCTCGTCAGACAAATTAAAAAACCGGAACAATTGTGAAAATCGACTCAGCAGCATGCATAAAAAACTCTACGAATCTTTTTGTTCATCGGTTCCACGTTTCAGCCCACCCTCCTTTGCGAATTTGGCACCGGGCTGGGAAGTGCGGCCGCCAGAGCCTGGTAAGCGGCTCCCCAGGTGGGCGCATCCTCATTGAGAACGACATAGATTGGAACCCGCGCCAGCACCGGCGAGAGCAGGGTCTTGTCACAGAAGGCGCGAAAAAACGTGCCGTCCTTGAGCTTGGGCAAGATCTTGGGAGCAATTCCGCCAGCCAGGTAAACGCCACCGAAGGCGAGCGCGCGCACCGCCAGATTGCCAGCCTCAGAGCCGTAGGCTTCGGTCCACAGATCCAGGGTGGCAACACAAACCTGGCAAACACCGGCGCACGCTTGCTCGGTGATCTCACGCGCGGGATCGGCGCCGGAGCCGTCGAACGAGGGATGACGGACCGCGGGGTCGAGAAACTCGTGGATGGCGCGGATGCCCCTTCCGGAGAGAACGTCTTCGCAAGAGACATGAGGCAGGCGTTTCTTCAGATGGATCAGAAGCTGGATCTCGCGATCCGTCCTGGGCGCAAAACTGGCCAGGCCGCCTTCGGAGGGAAACATGCGGGACTGACTGCCATCCCAGAAAAGAAACGTTTCACCCAGTCCGGTACCCACGGCGATGAGAGCCCTGGTCCCGTTGGGCGGCGCGACGCCCGGGTTCAGAGCGGCAAAGTCGCTCGCGGGCAACTTGTCCAGGCTCCAGGCCGTGGCCAGGACATCGTTGAGCAATACGATATTCTTCGGATTCACACCGAGCTGGGTCGCCAGCAGTGACGGATTCAGCGTCCAGGGCAGGTTATTGGCGTGCAGGTTGCCTTCAACCAATGTTCCCGCGACGCCGAACCCGGCGGCATTGATGCGGTCAACAGCAGCGTCCCCCGCGTCCTCCCTGGCCTGGCGGCGGAACAGTTCGATCACATCTTCAAATCGCGAGAAGTCATGGGTAGAATAGCGGCGCTGGAAAACCGGCTGGAGGGTGCCTCCTTCCCCTTCACGAAGCATGGCCAGGTTGCATTTGGTGCCGCCGATATCTCCTGCCAGAATCATGTTCGCGAACCCAAGTAGAGATTTCCTGTTGCGGAAAGCCACCTCAAGCGGGGGATTATAACCCGAATTGCTATAGAGCTGTCCAAATTTGGCTCGGGTCCGTTTGGAACCGCCGTTTCCATGGCCTGGAGCCTGCCACCTCTCCGGGCCTGATAGGCCACGGCTTTACAGATTAGCCTCAGCAAAAATATAAGTTCAGGGGAAAACCATTTTTTTCTTGACGGTTGTCATCGCTCTGCTATATAGCATGTCCTCAATATGGTTGGCCAGATGGGCCAGCGTTTGAAAGAAGCTTCTTCCAGGAGGTTGTAATGCGACGATCAATGAGGGTGGGCTTTGTCGTTCTGCTGCTGATCGGGGTCCTGGGCGTCCTGCAACCCGCATGGAGCCAGGACGTCACCGCCGCGATCGTAGGAACCGTCACCGATCCCAGCGGCGCACCGCTGAAGGATGCCGAGGTCATTGCTACGGATACCGATCGCGGCACCGTGCTGACCACGAAGACCAATGATGCGGGCGCGTACAACATCCCCCGCGTTCCAGTGGGCACCTACAGCGTCAAGATTACAGCGCCGGGATTTCAGACCGCCGTGCAGTCCGGCGTCACTCTCGTGCTCAACCAGATTGCCCGCATCGATATGCAGATGAAGATGGGACAGGTTACCGAGACGGTGGAGGTCACGGGTTCGGCGCCCGTCCTGCAGACCGACCGGACGGAAGTGAGCACAATCATCGATTCCAAGACCAACGACACCCTGCCCCTGGCCACACGCAATTATGTTCAGCTGACGCTGCTGGCCCCGGGGTCGGTAACGCCTGCTCCGAACAGCTTTAATAACGGAGATAACACCGCCAACGGCGGCAGACCCTATATCAATGGAAACCGGGAGCAGGCCAACAATTTCATCCTCGACGGGATGGACAACAACCAGGTTTCGGACAATCTTCTGGGCTACACTCCGTCGCCCGATGCCATTCAGGAATTCAACCTGATTACCAGCAATGCATCGGCCGAGTTCGGCAACTTTCAAGGCGGCATCGTCAGCACCACCATCAAGTCCGGTACCAACGGATTTCATGGCGACATCTTTGAGTATTTCCGCAACGACAAACTGAACTCGAATTCCTGGGAAAACCGGTTTAACGGAGCGCAACGGGAACCGCTGCGCTGGAACATGTTCGGAGGCACGATCGGCGGCCCCATCGTAAAGAACAAGTTGTTCTTCTTCTTCGACTATCAGGGGCAGCGCTTCGATCATCCTTCGGCCACCAAGCAACTCAACGTGTTCACGGCGGCTGAGCGCACGGGCAACTTTGGCGACATTTGCACGGCCGGGTTTACCGCCGGTCTCTGTAACGACGCCGGCCAGCAGCTCCATGATCCGCTGAACGGAAACGCGCCGTTTCTGAATAACGTGATCACCGAGCCGATTGATCCAGTGGCGCAGGCCTTGTTCAGTTCGTCGCTCTACCCGAGCGCAAATGGAGTAGGCACACTGAATAACGCGACCTATACCCAGGCGTCTCTGTTCAACAACAACCAATACGACGTCAAGGTCGATTTTAATGCCACCGAAAAAGATCACATCTTCGCGAGGTATTCACACTCCAAGCAGCACAACCCGACGATCAATTCATTTGAGCTGCTGGGTACGGGCTTTTCCGATGCCCCCATCGACAGTGTGGTGGGAGACTGGTCGCATACTTTCAGTTCGAACCTTCTGAATGATGTGCGCTTCGGCGTGAACCATATCAAGCTGAACAACGGCACACAGTTCGCCAGCAGCGTTGGCAGTCTCGGAGATCAATTGGGCATCGGGAATGGCAACCCTTCGGGCGTGGCTGGCCTGCTGCAACTTGGCTTCAACCAGACGCTCACCCAAATTGGCAACAGCGGGGTGCAGCAGAAATTCAATGACGCCGTGATCCAGGCCTCGGACAGCGTAGTCCTGACTCATGGCCGCCATGTTTTCCACACCGGGTTCGAATACCAGCGCCTCCGCATCAATACTTTCTACACGGGCAATAGCGGTTCGCTGGGCAACATCGACTTCACCGGAGTTTTCACCTCCTCCGATCCGGCTAACGGCGGCGCGGGAGGCTATGGGGGCGCGGACTTTTATCTGGGCCAGCCGTTCTCCTATGGCAGGGGTATCAGCGGAGGAGAATGGGGGCAGCGTTCCAGTGTATTCGGAGCCTACGTCCAGGACGATTGGCGAGTCACTAACGACCTGACGTTGAATCTTGGCGTACGCTATGAGACCCATACGCCGTGGGTTGAAAATCACGATCTGCAGGACAACTTCGATCTGATCACTGGCCAACTTTTGGCCCCGAATTGCTCCAAGGTAGATCTCGGAACCGCTCCGGTGACCTGCAAACAGGTCAGCAACCGCGCTCTCTATAACGGCACCTACGGGGGGAAAGCTTTCCAGCCTCGCATCGGGTTCGCCTGGACGCCTGAATTCCTGCGTGGCAAGACTGTTGTCCGCGCTGGATTCACCATCTCTTCCTATCTGGAGGGCACAGGCACAAACCTGCGTCTACCCATCAATCCACCCTTCACGCCGGCTGAGACCTTTGTGACCTATAACGGCCAGTCGGCGCCGAGCACAACCACCGATCAGGGTCTGGTCCCGGTCGGATCGGCCAGCGATCCCTTCGCCGGCGCACTGGTCCGCGTCTGGGATCCAAACGTTCAGCCGGCCCTTACGCAGCAGTGGAATCTGACCATTCAACAACAGATGGGGAATAATTCCACCCTCCAGCTTGGCTATGTGGGTCAGCACGGAACCCATCTGATGGTTCCCATGCCGTACCTGCAAAAGCAATTCCTCAAGGGCACGACCTGCATGGTCGGAACTCCTCCGGTAGCGCAAACCTGTACTGCGCCCAGCCTGTATTTCTCGGGCAACCCAACCTTCCAGTCCGATATCTCTCAGATCTCGGGAACGGCTTCGGTGGGTGAAATGAAATATGACGCTCTGCAGGCGGTCTTTCAAAAGCGCTATTCTCAGGGACTGAACTATCAGGTGGCCTACACCTTCTCCAAGTGCATGACCGATAACAGCGGCTACTACGGCAATTGGGGAGCGGCGGCGCAGCCGGCCAATCCCTACTACCAGAACCTGTATAACCCGAGAGCGGACTACTCGACCTGCTTCTTCGACGCCACGCACGTAATCAGCAGCTATGTGATTTACGAGATACCTTTTGGCCGCGGCAAACGGTTTGGCCACGACACAAATGGTGTGGTGAATGCCGTGGCAGGCGGTTGGTCGGTGAGCCCCATTATCTCGTTGCATACGGGCTTCCCTCTGGCTCTGTACAACTTCACTAACGACCCCTCCAACACGAATTCGCGCGGAGCCCGCCTGGATTGCGGACCGGGTGCAGGTAAAACGTTGGGGCGGCAGGCCGCATTCGATCCTGGCACCGGCCAGTACATCGGCTACGAGTGGTACGACCCGAGCCCCTATTCCCTGCCGACCAACGCGGAAGGGTTTGGGAATTGTCCGGCGCAAGGCCCCGTTCGCGGACCTGGTTATGCTGACGTCGACCTGAGCATTCAGAAGGACTTCCGGATTACTGAGTCGGTTCGAGTTCAGTTCCGGGGTGACTTCCTGAACGCCTTCAACCGGGTCAACCTGAATGCTCCCGCATCAGACGCGTTCGGTCCTAACATGAGTCTGATCAATAGCTCGCAGTCTCCGCGGAACATTCAGTTCGCTCTGAAGCTTTACTACTGACGCGGTATGATAGGGCAGGCGTCTATGACGCCTGCCTTTTTTCTTTTATGTGCAGATCTCTCCAGGCGGCCAAGACCCTCCCCCTTTTATTCGTCTTTATTGCGAGTTTCTGCCTCGGCCAGGCGGCTCGGACGGCGCCAGCCGGTTCGGGCCAGGAGGCTCAACGGGGCCTGAACTTTGCCAAGGCAGGCCGCTGCAAGGAGGCGCTGCCGCTATTGAGAACGGCACTCCACACCAGTGACAAGGAACTGAAGCGCCAGGCTGGATTCGCGGGCGTGCGGTGCGCCATGAAAGTCAGTCCTGATCTGGCGACCGAATTTCTTCATGGGCTCACGCACGACTTCCCCCAGGACCCCGAGGTCCTTTATCTGGCGGTCCATACCTACTCCGACCTTTCGACGCGCGCTGCCCAGGAATTGGGGAGTTCGGCCCCCAACTCAGCTCAGGCCCACGAGCTGAACGCGGAAGCCCTCGAGATGCAGGGAAAGTGGGATGAAGCGGCGAGAGAGTATCAGATTGTGTTGCGCCAGGATCCGCGTTTGCCGGGCATTCATTTTTTCCTGGGACGCCTGCTTCTTTCAAGGCCTAATCCCGCTCCGGACATGGCGGAGCAAGCCCGGAAGGAATTCCAGGAGGAGCTGGAGATTGATCCTTCGAACGCGGGTGCCGAGTATGTGCTGGGCGAACTGGCGCGCCAGGACAGCCAGTGGCCCGAAGCCATCGCTCATTTCACCCGCGCCACCAAGCTGGACGCGGCATTTGGAGATGCATATCTGGGCCTGGGCACGTCGCTGCTTTCGTCCAAACAGTTTGCGGAAGCGATTCCTCCGCTTGAGACTGCGGTCAAGCTGCAGCCGGGAAACCCGGCTGCGCACTACAATCTCGCCATCGCTTACAATCGCGCCGGGCGAAAGCCGGACGCAGACAGGGAGTTCGCGGTGCATCGCCAGATGACGGAGAAGGGCGGCGCCAAGCCGGATTCGCCGCCAGGGGCTCAGCCTGAAAATTCCAACTAGACGGCGGGCCCGGCGCATCAGTCGTGCCGCGCGTGACTCGATCCGCGCTGGCGCGGGGAGCGCCAGTCGGGCGACCCCTGCCCGGCCGCGGGCTCATTCGCTTATAGGGGTCCTTCGACTCTCCGCTTCTTCGCAAGCGAAGAAGCGGCTTCGCTCAGGATGACACGATTGATTTCACCGCAACATAAGGGGCTGCGTCTTTCCCGGCGCGACTTGCTTCGGGGACTGGCTGGCAGCATGGCTCTGGGCGGATTTGCACGGTGGGCCGGCGCTCTGCCCGATCCGGCTTATCCCTTTGAGGCGGTTCCCCCTTCGGTCAGCGGTATCACCTGGACGCACGTGAACGGCAAGTCTCCGGAGAGATTTCTACCCGAGACCACCGGTGCCGGCTGCGCCTTCTTCGACTACGACAACGACGGGTGGATGGACATCTACCTGGTCAACAGCGGCAAGTGTGACTTCTTCACTCCCGATCCTCCGCTGCGCAACGCCCTTTACCGCAACAATCGCGATGGCACCTTCACCGATGTGACCATGAAAGCCGGAGTCGCCGCCGGCGGATATGGCCAGGGCGTCGCGGTGGGCGACTATGATGGCGATGGATTTCCTGATTTGTACGTCACGCAATACGGAAAAAGCATTCTGTATCACAACAACGGTGATGGCACCTTCACCGATGTGACCGAGAAAGCCGGCGTGGCCGCTCCGGGATGGGCCTCCAGCGCGGTCTGGTTCGATTACGACAACGACGGGCGGCTGGATCTCTTTGTCTGCCAGTTTGTGGAGTTCTCGAAGGCCCTGAATAAGACCTGCGGGCCGGGCGAGGAGGGGAAGCACGGGTATTGCATTCCGCGCCTTTATCAATCGATGCCGAGTTGGTTGTTCCACAACAATGGTGATGGGACATTTACCGACGTGAGCCAGGCGTCAGGTATCGGGAAGTATCCCGGGAAAGCCTGGGGCGTGGTGGCCACAGATCTCAATAACGACGGCCGGATGGACCTGTTTGTGGCCAATGACACTGTGGCCAACTTTCTCTTCATGAATCGTGGAGGCGGAAAGTTTGAAGAAATCGGTACTCCGGCCGGAGTTGCCTTCAGCGCCGATGGCCGTCCCCGCTCCGGGATGGGCGTGGACTCCGCAGACTACGATCAGGACGGCTGGATGGATCTGTTCGTCGCCAATATCGACCGCGAAATCTACTCCATCTATCAAAACAATCACGACGAAACTTTTGACGATCGGGCCCGCGAGACCGGGGTGGGCATGGCCACCCGGCTGATGAGCGGCTGGGGACTGAAATTCTTCGACTACGACAATGACGGCAACCTCGATCTGTTTCTGGCAAACGGTAATCCCGACGACCTGATCGAGGGCTTGCACCCGGGAGTTACGTACAAGGAACCGCCAATCCTCATGCACAATACGGGACGCGGGTTCCAGAACGTGAGCCCTCAGAGCGGCCCCATCTTTGCCACTCCGATTTCGGCGCGCGGCATGGCCATTGGAGACTTCGACAATGATGGCGCGGTTGATGTCCTGATCTCGGTAAATGGCGGAGCGCCGTTGCTGTTGCGCAACCAAATTGGCAGCCAGAACCACTGGCTGGGCGTGAATCTGGTGGGAAAGAAATCCAATCCGGACGCGATAGGAGCGCGAATCGCCTGCCAGGCGGGCGATCTCAAGCGCAGTCATATGAAGGTGGGAGGCGGCAGCTATCTGTCGTCGCACGATCCCCGCATGGTGCTGGGGCTGGGGGCGCGCAAAAAAATTGACTGGCTCGAGGTGAAGTGGCCGCAACCGAGCGGCGCGGTGGAGCGCTTTACCGATCTTCCGATCGATCGCTACATCACCATTGTGGAAGAGCAGGGGAAGTGGAAGTGAAGTTGTGCGGCTGTCCCCACGTGGTCCTCATTTGATCATCACGAATTTAATGCAGACTGGAGAGGTCACCGCTAAGACCTGCCCGGTCGGGGTCAAGTGCCCGGTTTGCTGGTCGATCTTGAAGATCACAATATTGTTGGTGGCCTGGTTGGCTGCCAGCAGGTAGTTGCCGCCGGGAGCGATTTCAAAGCCGCGCGGCGTTTTGCCGCCGGTGGGAACGGATTCCAGCAATTTGGGCGCGCCGGTTGCGGGGTCGAGGGCGAAGATGGCGATGCTGTCGGCGCCCCGGTTCGAGCCATAGAGAAATTTGCCGGTCGCATCTACCTTGATCTCCGCGGTGTCGTTCTTTCCCGTAAAGCCCTCCGGCAGGGTTGAGACCACGGTCAAGCGTTGCAGGCTTCCCTTGGCCGCATCATAGGAAAACTCGGTGACCGTGGAACCCAGTTCGGCGATCACATAAACGAACCTGTTGTTGGGATGGAAGACGAAGTGCCTCGGCCCAGCGCCAGGATCAACTTTCGCGAAGGGCGGATCGTTGGCGGTCAGCGTGCCCTTGGCCGGGTCGAAAAGGTAACTGAATACTTCGTCCAGTCCAAGGTCGGTTACGAGCGCGAAACGATTATCGCGAGAGACATCGATCTGGTGTGCGTGCGGACCCTCCTGATGCTCGGCATTGGGCCCGTGACCATGGTGCTGGATGATCGCCGAGGCTTCGCCCAGTTTGCCGTCCTTGAGAACCGGGAAAGCGGCCACGGTGCCGCTATCGTAATTGGCTACCAGGACATATTTTCCAGTCTTGTCCAGAGACACATAGCAAGGTCCCGCGCCGTGCGAAGAGACCTCATTCAAAAAGGTAAGCTTGCCGGATTTCCGATCGACGGCAAACGCACTGACTCCGCCGCTCTTTTGCCCCTGATAGTCAGAGATTTCGTTGACCGCATACAGAAAACGGCGGGTTGGGTCTATGGCCAGGAATGACGGATTGACAGTTTCCGCCACCAGGCCGACCGGAGTCGCCTGCCCGGTGCCTGGGTCGAAGCGGTAAGCATAGATCCCCTTGCTTTCAGGACCGGTGTAGGTGCCGACATACATAAGATAGGAACCCTGGGCGGTGGTTTTCTGCGCCTGTCCCTGGGAAGGCACGAACAGCAGAAGAAAGAGCAGAGTAATTGAGGACGCAAGACGTCGGCGCATGGATCCTATTTCACCTCGGTTTTATGCTTTGTGAGTTTTCCGTTCGCCAGATGCACCCGGGCTGCGATCCGCAGGGAGGGAATGACAAACTCAGTGAATGCCCCACGCTGTACGGGTGTAAGCGAGTCGCAGCAAACCCGGTCGGGAGTCTCATAGCGAATCGAAGAGAACGATCCTTTGACCTGCACCTGGACTGAAATCGGCTCTTCGGCGTAATTCACCAACTCCACGATTTCGTCGCCGCTGCCGCGGATCCGGTATGGAACCGCAACCACCGTGAGAGCGTTCCACAGACCGATCGCCAGCTTGTCTTTATTCCGATCTTCTTCCAGCAGGCGGCGTATGTCCTGGGCGAAGGTTTCGGGATCGATCACCGATCCCTTAAGTTCGATAATACGGCCTTGGCCGGTGGCATAGGCAAGGGAGTTCTCGCCCTGGGAGACGGCCGGGCCGGATTGCCAGGAGTAGGTGCCGTGTGCGGCCACCACTACCACGGTGCCGCCTTTGGAGGCGAAATCCGCGATGGCTGTGGTGGTGGGCTCGTCCGGAGTGGCAAAGAGTACGACCAGCGCGAAGCGCTCCAGGCTCTCTGGTTTCAGATCAGAAGGTCTCAGAACCGCGAATGGGATGTTGTGACGCGCGAACAGGTTGAGGGGCTCGTACGCTTTCTGGTAGGAGTCGGTGATCACGCCGACATTGGCTTCCGGTGCGCCGGCGTTCTTGTCACCGGAAATGAATGCCAGGTAGCGCTTGATCTGGTTAAGGACAGTCCGGGCAGCAGGATCGTGCCGCGAGAGGCCATCCAGCAGACTGGGGTAAAGATCCAGGATGAGGTCAGCGCGGAACGCTCCAGCCTCGGCCACGGCCAGGGCGTAATCTCCGGGACTGGGGCCAGTCTCCTGCTGTTGGGGATCGGACAAGTCCCAGGCGAACTCATAAAGAGGAGTCTGGGCAGGGCGAAACGCCTGGTCGAGCCTGATCAGGGCGAGATTAGAGTCGATCCAGGGCTGAGCGGTAGGGCTGGTCACCTGAAGGATGCCATCCCTTTTGACTACCAACTGCCCTTTCATCTGCGGCTGTTTTGCTTTGGGGTCCAGCACCAGAACGGACACCCCGGGAAACGCAGCTCGCAATTGAGTAAGATCTTCGGCAACCTGGCCGGGCTGCGAATCACCCGGATTGAGTACGATCCCTGCCAGATCGCTTCTGCCGGCGCTGCGAGCCATACCGGCGGCCTTGCCAGCCGGGACTTCGGCATAGACGCGATAACCCTGCGTGCGGGCATTTCTGATGAGCGCTTCAGCATCCCAGGAGACCACGACGTCCTTGAAGCCCAGGGTCGCGGCGGCCGGAATCGAAGGCTGGTTCCAACGCAGCAGGACTCTGCCCCAGCCAGGCGTCGACGCCAGCAGGCACACCAACGTCAGAAGCCACTTTCGCATGGACATAAGATTTGCGCTTGCCATCACCGCAGGCCGCCCTGGGTTGTCCGGGCGCTGGTAGATGGACCTTGTGCCGCACCGTTAATCAGAAGCCGGGGCCCGCTTGATACCAACTCAGACCTGCCGTCACCGGAAATCCAGATCGCAGCCACGCCGGGCTGACTTTTTACCAATTCCTTGCCTTTTTCAGGACCGAGCAGTAACAACGTCGTCGAAAGCGCGTCCGACGCAGTCCCTGAGCCGGCCACGACGCTGACCGCGAAGGGCGCCTTTACCGGCACTCCTTTATCTGGGTCGATGATGTGTCCGGCGGGCTCCGGCGACAGCAGGCTCGCCGGAGTTTGCTCAGAGGTGGAAACGCTGCTGTCGGACAGCATGACCACTGGGTCCACTTTGGAAGACGGATCTCGCAGGTGCACCAGCCAGCCCTGCTGACCGGGAGGCGGTCCCATCGCGACCATCGTGCTTCCTCCGGCGTCGAGCAGCGCGCGTGAGATGCCGTGAGAACGCAGCACGGCCGCTGCCTGGTCCAGGGCATAACCTTTGCCAATGGCGCCCAGATCAATCTGCACGCAGGGCGACTGGAACTGAACCAGGTTCGGGGGCAGCAATTCGACTTTCTGGTAGCCGACACAGGATCGAACCTTCTCTTCCTCTGCGGCCGATGGGGCAGGGCCGCCGCGGATTGCCGCTTTCCACAGCTTGACCAGGGGCCCCACCGTGACATCAAACTTCCCTCCTGAAAGACGGGAGTATCGCAAAGCGTCGCCGATTACACAGTACAGATCGGAGGGAACGGGTTCCGGACGCGAGTGCGAAGAGCGATTTAATCGGCTCAGAGCACTCTCGGCCTTGTAGTCACTCATCACGTTATCGAGCCGGACGATTTCCCCGAAAGCCCGATCGACGGCGTAGGACGTTCGCGCCGGCGTTTCGCCGTTTGGGCTATAGGCAACGATCTCGAAGACCGTGCCCATGACGTACTTCTTCTGGTGAACAAACCGATCATGAGACGGGGAAGTCTGGGGCGGCGAAGTCTGGGGCGGTGAAGTCTGGGCCGAAGCCAGGGACGCGGACACGCACAGCAAAAACGCGGCGAGCTGTTTATTCCAGCGCATAGACCTCACCGTCGTTGGTGGCCACGTAGATTGCGTCTCCGGTCAGCACCGGGGCGGACTGAACTGCGCCTCCCAGTCCGGCTCTCCAGGCTACGGCGCCGGTTGTGATGTCGAAGGCCTGGGTTCCTCCGGCCTGAATGCAAACCAGGCCGCTGGCGATAACCGGAGGCGAGGTGACGACATCGCTGATCTGGACCCTCCAGCGCAGCTTTCCCTCTCGGATCTCGAACGCGTAGAGGAATCCGTCCTTGCTGCCGACGAGGGCTAGATCCTCGAAGACTGCCGGGGACGAGGAGATGCCGAGACCAGTCTCATATTTCCAGCGCACCGCGCCGGTGCCGGCATCGAGGGCGTAAAAGAAGAAATCCTCCGATCCGATCAACACGGTGTCTCCCACCAGCGCGGGCGAGGAATCGATACCGTTTCCGGTTGCAGTGCTCCAGATCATTTTGCCCGACGACACATCGAGGCAGTAAACCTTGCCATCGCCGCAGCCGAGATAGAGATGTCCCTCCCCCACATAGGCTGTGGAGTAAACCCGTCCACCCAGTTCCTGCGTCCAGCGGTTGCGCCCGGTGTCAATGTCCACGGCATAGACGCGGGTATCGGCGCTGCCGAAAAAGACAATACCGTTGCGGATCACCGGCGAGTTCCAAACTTCAGCGGCGGCGGCGGCTTCCCACACCGGCTTGCCAGATTCGCAATCCACGGCATAAACCTTGCCGGAGTCGCAGCCAAACAGCACTTTGTTTCCGGAAAGCGAAGGGGTTGAATGGATATGGCCGGCCGCCTGAAATTGCCACGTCGGGCGTCCTTTTTCGACATCAATGGCTTGCAGGATCCCAGCCATCGAGGTGACATACAGAACTCCGTTGCGCAGCACCGGCGCGGAACGGACGGAACCTCCCACGCGCAAATGCCAGCGCACCTGGTCGGGCATCCTGGCGGCGTGAATGCCCTGGCCTCCGGTCCGCGAATTATCGTAAAGCAACGCGGGCCAGTCGGCTTCAGTTCGTGAGGGCTCGGAGTTCTTGGGCAGTCCTGGCATTGAGTCGGTTAGCCGAGGCGGATTTGACCGTGATCGATGCGCTTGAGGTCGGCAATGCCCAAACCCAGCTTGCCCGCGGACGCTATATGACCGGGCCGGCGATAGAACAGGTTCTTTTGCGGATTGTGGTAGAACTCCATGCCGTTTGTGGTGATGCTGTCCGCTTTGTGCTCCCAGACCGAAGGGGCGCCTTCTTCATGCCGCTTTTTGTCGATGGCCTCAAGTTCGACCGTGTCCATGGCTACGGGGTCGGTGCCGAAGAAGAGAATTCCGGCCTGGTAAATGAACTCCTGCACCTGGGTCAGCGGGCCCCCGTGCCATACCTGGCGGGTGCCATCCATGATGTGCAGCACCGCCTTCGAGCGCAGGGGTTCCACCGAGCACATGACGCCGATCAGGGGATCGGTAAACGAGTAGGGAGAGCGATGTGAGCGGGCGACGTTGTTAAAAGTGCCATAGCCCAGGTTCTTCAGGCAGCCGGTGACACCGGAGGCGGAGTGGTCCTTCATGGTAGGAACGTTGATGATCTTAGTGAGGCCGTGGGCCACGATCCTCGCCATATACGAACGGTTCTCCCACTCCCCGAAGAAAGTGGCCTGGCAATAAACCTCCGGATCATACCCTGCGTCAACCAACCCGTCATGGATTCCCACAACCCGAACACCGGGCGGAAGCAGGGCCTGATAACTGCCGATGTCAATTTCGTATTCGTACCGGTCGTACACGACAATGTTGCCCGTAGGCACGCCGGCGGACTGGACGCCATGGATGATCTCCCGTACGATTTCGGGGGACGAGCAACAGGCTGGCGCTCCGGATGGATTGATCTTGATCCCCACAATATCGGACGGCTCGACAAATTTGGCCCAGGCCGCAGCGGATGATCGCTCGCCGGTCAATTCTTTCATTCCACGTTCGATCATGTCGTGGACCACGGGTTGCGAAACCCGGTTGCTTACGATGGATTTCGAGTCGGAGACTTCCACGACCCGTCCGGGAAATAATCCCGGCATGCCGAGGGCGGATTGGGCGGGGCGCGGTCCATGGACGACATCGATCGGGGGCGCTTGCGGCATGGTCACGTCGCCGAAGGCTCTGGGATCCATGCCGTCGAGGAACAGGCTGGCGCTGCCCGCACAACTGGCCTTGACGAACGTCCGCCGATCCATGAAGTTAGCTCCGGGAGAGCGAAAAGGTACCGCTCAGGCTACGCCACGGCACCGGCCTTTTCAAGAGGCTGGTGGCGCCTGGTAGTGGCTCAGTATGAACTGTCTTTTCCGCTTATCGAGGCGTCATGCTGAACTTGCGAAGCATCTGGCGTCGAGCGGATATAGAGCCGCGCCAGCCATCGGCAAGGCGTGCGCTCAGAGAACAGGCTCTTCGGGACCCAGGTCCCTGAGGATGACGCCACGGGGATGCGCATTATCAAACTGAGCCGCTACCGTGGTGCCTGGATTCTTTGCGTTCTTTGCGGTCCGACTTTGCGTCCTTTGCGGTAAAGTCTTTGCTGGAGTGACGGCAAGGTCAAATCCGTTCACCGCAGAGTGCGCAAAGACGCCGCGAAGTTCGCCAAGGAATTCGACAAATGAAAGAAAGAGTCAGGAGAGGGTCCGACATGCACAGATGGGTTGAGGCACTACTCGGAACGGTTGCAACGCTCACGATCATACTCAGTATGGCTGCCGGCGCGGCGGCGCAGGCGCCGCGCTACGACTTGCTGTTGAAGGGCGGCCATGTGATCGACCCCGCGAACCACGTGGACGAGGTGATGGATGTGGCGGTGACGAAAGACAAGATCGCCGCCGTTGAAAAGGACATTCCCGCCAGTCAGGCGGGGAAAGTGGTGGACGCTTCCGGACTCTACGTCACCCCCGGCCTCATTGATATTCATGTCCACATCGGCCATGGCGGCGCGCCACTCGACTGGTTCACTCCGGAGGGCCGCGACCACGAGACCCCGTACGGAATTCCTGCTGACATTGCCCTGTCGGCAGGCGTGACCACGATCGTGGATGCAGGAAGTTCGGGAGCGGACACTTTTCTTCTGGAAAAGGAACAGGTCATCGATCGCGCCAAGGTGCGGGTGCTGGCCTTTTTGAACATCGTAGCCGACGGGATGCAGGGCGGCCTGGAACAGACGGTGGACCAGATGGACGCCAAAAAGTGCGCCGAGACCATCAAAAAATATCCCGACATCATTGTGGGCGTCAAGACTGCGCATTACTGGACCGAAAAGCCCTGGGATGGCGAGCACACTCCCTGGGCCGCGGTGGACAAAGCGGAAGAATGCGGGCGCGCGGTCAACCTGCCGGTGATGTTCGATTTCTGGCCGCGGCCGGACCGGAGTTACGCCGAACTCATCCTGAAGAAGATGCGGCCGGGCGATATTCATACCCATGTTTTTGCCCAGCAATTTCCTATCCTGCTGCCAGATGGCAAGCTCAATCCGATCATGGCCGAGGCCCGCGCCCGGGGAGTGATTTTCGACGTCGGCCACGGGGCTGGAAGTTTCTGGTTCCGCAATGCCGTGCCCGCGGTCAAGCAGGGATTTATCCCGGATTCAATGTCCACCGATTTGCACACGGGAAACTTTACCGTGGTCAACATGACCCAGGTGATGTCGAAGTTTCTGTCGATGGGAGTGCCGCTACAGGACATCATTCGGCGCTCGACGGTGAACCCGGCGCAGGAGATTCATCGGCCGGAGTTGGGAACGCTGACGGTCGGAAAGGAAGCCGATATTGCGGTGCTGGAGCAGCTTAACGGCTCGTTTAGTTACATCGATTGCGGCCTCGCCCGGATGGACGGGAAGGTGAAGCTGGTGGCGCGCATGACGGTGCGGGCGGGGCGGATCGTCTGGGATCCTTCCGGCCTCAGCATGGTGGAGTGGGAGAAGGCGCGCCCGCAATATTTCAATGTGCCAGGGCCGGACGGACCTACCCCGCCGGCAATGGCGGATGATTTTCCCAGATAACGCAACCCATCAATCTCGAGAGCAGACAAATAATAAGGAGATCCGAAATGCCAGGAACCATCAGCCGTCGAAAGCTGTTGCGGACCGGAGGGCAGGCGATTGTTGCCGGCGGCGCCGCAGTCTGTGCCGGTTCTGCCTTGCCGGCGGTGGCGTCAGCGCGCCCCACGGTGAAGGGCGTGGACTATTACCAGAAGTTGGGGGTCACTCCTTTTATCAATGCGGCCGGGACTTATACCACGCTGAGTGCGTCGACGATGCCGGATGAAGTGCAGGCGGCCGTGGCGCTGGCGGCATTGCATCCGGTCAGCCTGAATGAATTGCAGGAGGCTGCGGGCCAGTACCTGGCCAAGAAGCTGCGTTGCGAAGCTGCGTTGATCACGGCGGGGGCGGCCGCCGCGCTTACCGTGGGCACCGCCGCGTGCGTTACCGCCGGCGCCGATCGCGCCATTCTCAGCATCCCCACGGACATGAACGAACTGAAGAATGAAGTGATTGTCCAGAAGTCGCATCGCTATGACTATGACCATGCAGTGCGAAATTGTGGCGTGCGTTTTGTTGAAGTGGAAACGCTCGACCAGTACGATCAGGCCTTCAATGAACGCACGGTGATGACTCACTTTTTTAACGCCGGAGAAGAGCACATCAGCCGTGGAGACTGGGTGCGGGTGGCGCACAAGCACGGCGTCCCTTGTTTCAACGACGCTGCCGCCGACGTTCCGCCAATTTCGAACCTGTGGAACTACACCCAGATGGGATTTGACCTGGTCACGTTCTCCGGAGGCAAGGGCTTGCGGGGGCCGCAGTGCACGGGGCTGCTGCTGGGGAGGAAAGACCTGATCGATGCCGCGCGCAAGAACAACTCGCCGAATTCAAATACGGTGGGCCGCGGACAGAAGGTGGCGAAAGAGGAAATTGTTGGCCTGGTGGCGGCCGTGGACTGGTTCCTGGCTCAGGACGACGCCGCGATGGAAGCCGAATACCGCCAGCGCGCCGAGCGGATTGCGGGACAGGTGAAAGGCATCCCCACGGTGCAATCTCAAGTCTTCATTCCTCCGGTTGCCAATCATGTTCCTCATCTGGTGGTCACCTATGACCAGAACCGGGTCAAGATCGCAGCCAAGGAAGTGATGGAAAAGATGCGCCAGGGCACGCCACGGATCGAACTGAATCCCGGGACTGGAGGTCCGCCCGCAAGCGCGGGACTGCCCGGCGGCAGCAACACCATCGTGGTCGGAGTCTGGATGATGCAGCCTGGGGAAGACATGGTGGTGGGGAAGCGGCTGCGCGAAGTCTTGCAAGGCGCGGTCAGCTCTTAACGGGGAGCTGCGGGCCGGCGAACAAAGGGCTGCAGGTCTAGCCTCTCCTTGCCTTCCTCGAGCAGATAGAACTTGTCGGCTTCCACGTTGCGAAAGATTTGCGCCAATCCGCTGGGCCACTTGACCTCGACGGTTTCGGCGCGGGCGGCTTTACCCAGGCCGAAGTTGGCCCGCAGGTCGCTCTGCGAAAGATAGCTTCCGCCGCCCTCGATTTCCCGAATCTGTGAAATGCCGCCGGCGACTACACGTATTCGCGCTCCCATCGCGTCGCGATTGCTCTTCGTCCCCACCAGTTTGAAATTCAGGAAGTGGTTGCCGTTGCCGCCGCTGTTGTGCAGCAGCAGCGGCGCATCTCCGTTGTTGGCGACCACAACGTCGACGAACCCGTCATTGTCGAAGTCGGCGAACGCAGCCCCGCGTCCGACGTAGGGAGTTTGAAACCCGTCGCCGGATGACTTGCTGACGTCCACGAACCTGCCATTGTGCTCATTGTGAAACAGGGAATTCAGCTGCTTGTAATGAATACCCGGCGTGGCTTGCTCGACCTCGGGGTAAACGTGCCCGTCGGCGATAAACAGATCCAGCCAGCCGTCGTTGTCATAGTCGAAGAAGCCTCCGCCGAAGCTCAGCACATCATGAGTAGCCCGGGTAAGGCCGGACTGGTCGCTGACTTCGTCGAAGAATCCTTTGCCGTCATTCTCCCAGATGTGATCGGAAGATCTCTGGAAATCGGAGATGTAGAGGTCGAGCCAGCCGTCGTTATTAAAGTCTCCCAGCGAGATGCACATGGCGGCCATGGTGACGCCCTGTCCGGTGAAGGCCATCCCGCTGTCCAAGCCGATTTCCTTGAATGTGCCGTCGTGCTGGTTGTGATAAAGGTACGCGCTGAGGCCGTCGTTGGCCACGAACAGGTCGGGCCAGCCATCGTTGTCGTAGTCGCCGGCGCCCACGGAAAGATTCTTGCCTTCGGGCTGATAGATTTTGGCTTTGACGGTGACGTTGGTGAAGGTTCCGTCGCCATTATTATGGTAGAGGGCGTCAGGGCTGCCCCGGTAAACACTGGGAGGACAACTGCTCTGCACGCCGCCCAGGTCGCAATAACGCTTGTCGCCCATGTTGACGTAACTGCCGACATAAAGATCGAGCCGCCCGTCGCGGTCATAATCAAAGAAGGTTGCGCCGGAATGGAATGTCCCGGACTCCATGCCCGCTACGCCGGCCTTCTCAGTTACGTCGGTGAACGTCCCATTTCCGTTGTTGTGGTAGAGAACGTTGCGGCCGTACTGGGTGACGAAGAGGTCGGGGAATTCGTCGTTGTCGTAATCGCCCCAGGCGCATCCCAGGCCGTAGCCTGTGCCGGGAACACCAGCTTTGTCGGTGACATCCGTGAAGGTGCCGTCGCCATTATTGTGGTAAAGCGCGTTGCGAGCGGAGATGCCGCGATTGTAGAGGTCGCGGCCGTTCACAAAGTAGATATCCTGCCAGCCGTCGCCATCGAAGTCCGCCACGCAGACTCCAGGGCCGAACTCTTCGCGGTTAATGGAAATTCCGTTATTACCCTTGAAGTGAACAAACCTGATGCCGGCTGCAGCCGTAACATTCGTGAACTGGATCGCGGGCGGCGGTGGCCCCTGGGCATGGCCCAAAATGCGGAGGATGCCAGGCAGCATCCACAGGAGGAGAAGCCCAGCTAACCGATGCTGGGCAGGGACGCGCCTATATGTGGGTCGAGACAGGCTCATCACCTGGGGACCTTCTGTATCAGCAACCGAAGAAGATATTTGTGGCAGCCGGACCGGTAAGCCGAATTCCCCTGACTGCCGACGCTAAAGTATAGCCCTCGCGGGAATTAGGCGTAAACACCCGCCGATTTCAGCGATTCTCGATGGAGCCCGGCAATCGGGTCATTAAATGGAACCACAAATGGCACCACGCCAGACCCCCGACTCACCGGTGGCGAGCCTTGCCTAAGACCAGGCAATTCTCTAAATAAGGCGCTTGTTCGGATTCCGGAACAAAAGATTTATTTCGCATTCAACCGGAGAAAAGCGGTCTTAATCATGAGCACGGAATTAATCGGCCGAACCAAGCAGTTCACAGGATGACGATTCCCACGATCCGGCCCTCCGGCTCTCCGTCTGGTTTCCGACTGATGTACCAGAAGTGGCAACTCAGCTTCTTTTCAGATCTCCATTTTCAGGATATGTTGCGCGACATGTCGTGTAGCTTGCGGCGCTCGAGCGCGATAAGTGTCCTGATACTCACCATGGCAGCCAGCTGCTTCGGGCAGCGCGGTGCGCTCACCGTTCCGCAGGCTCTCGATCAGATGGCGCAGGAAGCGGACGTTATCTTCCGCGGGGTTGTGACTTCGACGAAGGTCGAGGCGGATCCCCGCCTTGCCAATCTCATGACGGTCATGGTTTCGATAAATGTCTTGGAAGTGGCGAAAGGATCTCCGCGAAAATCCATCGTGTTCCGCCAGTACGTGTGGGATTTGCGAGATCAGCTGGACGCGGCCGAATACCGCAAGGGACAGGAATTGCTCTTGCTGCTTCGCCCGGTTTCGGAATACGGCCTGACCAGCCCGGTAGGGCTGGAGCAGGGGCGATTCCGTATTTTGCGGGACGCCAAGGGTCGAGCCACGGTGGTCAATGGCCGGGGCAATGTGGGGCTATTCCAGTCGGTCGAAGCGCGGACGGCGACCCGGGGCATAGGGCTCTCTCCACGGGTGACGGCGATGGTCCGCAGGCAGCAGGCAGGCGCTGTGCCCCTGGACGATCTTATGGAAGCGATCCGCAGCCTTGAGGTTAAGTGATGGCATTTCCGTCCCGCGTAGCGGTCCGCGCTTTGATCCTGTGCTTGCTGTCGGTTGTCGCCCGTGCCGGTGGTCCTCTTGTGGTTGGAGGACCCGCGGTGGGAGGCCGTCCCCGGTTCGGAGTAGATGGCAAGCCCTTCACCTGGGACCCGGCGAAGATGCCTATTGCCTATCGGGTTGATCCCGGGCCGATGTCGGTGAATCCCTCCGGAACCGTTGTTATCAATCACAGCGCGGGTTTGCAACGGGTACAGGGGATGTTTGGCGTGTGGCAGGCGGTCTCCACTGCGAACGTTTCCTTCACCAACGCCGGCGCGTTGCTTCCGGCCGGAAGCTACACCGGAGGCGACCTCAACACCGCGCAGCAGTTCAACGACATAATAGCCTCGTGCCGCTCGGGGGCGCAAAGCCCCGTTATCTTCGACGCCGACGGCAAACTCATGGCCAGTCTCGGACTGCCGTCGGCGGTTATCGGGTTCAACAGCGGTTGCGCGCTCGACGCCTCGAGCGGGACGATCGTCAGCTCAGCCATCGTTCTGAATGGCGAGTTTCAGGACAAGGTCCAAACCTCGGGAACGCGGGTGAACTACGAGCTTTCGCAGAACAGCTTTGATGAGGCCATTACCCATGAGATCGGGCACTTTCTCGGACTGGACCACTCGCAGATCAATCTGAACCTGCTGTTCAACCCCACCTTACCCTGCGATCTGGACGAACTGGCGGGCTTGCCGCTCATGTTTCCCGTGCTGCTTTGCCAGGCCCGGAAGGATGCCGGTCTGCCGGTTTTGTCGCACGACGAGCTGGCGTGGATCTCGAGCTTTTATCCCAATGCCAGCACCATACAGAATTTTGGCACCATTACTGGCACCATCTTCTTCGCCGACGGGGTCTCCGCTGCGCAAGGGGCAAACGTCATCGCGCGTCTGGTGGACGATCCATCGACGCCCCAGGACGAATCCAGGCGAGTCGCAGTTTCAGCGGTTTCGGGATACCTGTTCACCGGCAATCCCGGGCAGAGCGTGACCAGCGGCGCTTCCCAGAATACGAACGGCAGCGTAAACGGGTCGCGCAATCCTGCGCTCATCGGTTTCTATCAGATTGCCCTTCCCCCCGGGACCTATACGGTAGAGATCGAATCGATCTACTACGCATTCAGCGGAGGCTCCGGGGTCGGGCCGATCAATCCTCCGGCGCCGACGGTGATGGTGCCGGAGTTTTGGAATACGGAGGAATCCGCATTCGATTTTCCTCTCCAGCGTGACTACATCACAGTTCACGCCGGAGAGCATATCGACGGCATCGACATCATCATGAACCTCCCGCTCCCGCGCTTCGATCAGAATGAGGACAGCGGCAGGCTGCTGGACGCGCCGGTGGTTCTGCCGTTCGCGCGGCCGGAGGATGTCATCGCATGAGGCGGCGATGCCTGACGACCGCGGCCAGCATTCTGCTGCTGGCTTTTTCCCTGGCATGCGGAGGAGGCTTGTCCTCGGGATCAGGGAGCGGCGGCTCTTCAGGACCGGCGCTGACCATTGTGAATGACTCTCTGCGCGGCACTTTGACAGGGCAGCCTTACAGTGCGACCCTGATCGCGCAGAATGGGGTTGGCGCCCTCACCTGGTCGATTTCGCCGCTTTCACCGACGACCCAGTACGTAACCGGACTTTCCATCGATCCTGCCACCGGAGTGCTTTCGGGAACGGCAAATTTTGAGGGTGGGGCAGGTTTCAACGCCAAGGTTGTGGATTCCGCCTCACCTCCTCGTACCGCAATCAAAGGCTTCACCATCGGTGCCAGCAGTCCGCTTCAGGCTGGGGGACCGCAAAGTGCGACAGTCCGACAGTACCAGACACTGGAAGCCTTCCAGCCGTCATTTTCCGAGGGCGTGTTTCCCTATAGCTTCAGCCTGTCAGGAACACTTTCTCCCGGGCTGCTGCTGAACCCTACAACCGGGCAAATCTCAGGCCCCGCGCTCACGGCCGGTGTGTTCGTCAGCACGTTGACCATCCAGGACTCGTTTTCTCCTCCCGAGGTGGTGACCGAACCGGTGGCGATCACTGTATTGGCTCCGCCTCTGACCCTGGCGAATTCGCTGCCCAGTCGCCTGCTGCAGAATCGTCCCTTCAGCGGCAGGGTGATTGCGACTGGCGGAGCTCCTCCCTATCACTTTTCGGTGGTGTCGGGATCGATGCCGCCCGGAATCAGCTCGATCGATCCGAACAGTGGCCAGACCAGCGGCACTCCCACGACCCTGGGAGATTATTCGGTGACGCTGAGCGTGACCGATACAGACACTCCACCGCAGAGCGTGAACAGCAGCGTGAATATTAGCGTTGGCCAACCGATAGGACGCAACGACACCATCGCCACCGCCACTCCGGTTACAAGTGAAATCACGCCAGCTTCGATCAGTCCTTATATCGACCCTCCCGGAGGCGCCCCGCTGCCGGCCGATAACGACTATTACAAGCTGGTGTCCCTGGCCGGCCCAACCAACATCGTGCATGTTCAAACCCAGTCCGCGGGCGGCGCATCTCTGCTGGACACGGTCATCGAGATCCTTGACGGCAACGGCACCCGCTATACAACCTGCCGCCAGCCGGGAGACACCAGCAGCAACTTCAAGTCGTCCTGCCTCAATGACGACGTAGGCGTCCCCCCGGCCCCCCTGGATTCGGCGCTCGACTTCCAGGTGCCCGGATCGACCAATACCGCAACCACATTCTATGTTCACGTCCTCGACTGGCGAGGCGATGCTCGACCCGACATGATTTACTACCTGGGGGTCGCGGGTTTGGTTCCTCCGATGAACGTTTCGTCGCCTCCGCTGATTCCGGCTGCTCGCACCCGCAACTACGGGCAGCTGATGAAAACGGCGAACAACATCGGATCGGTTACATGGACGAAGCAGGCTGGGAATTTGCCGCCCGGGATTGCCCTCGGGACCGACGGTCAATTGACCGGCATCGCTACCGCGAACGGGATATATTCTTTTACGGTGCAGGCAACCGACTCAGCCACTCCGCCACAGACGGCAACGGCTCAGGAATCCATTCAGGTGGTCGACCCGGTGAAGATCACCAGTTCGCCCAATCTTCCCAATGCCTGTCTGAATCAGCCTTACACCTTCACCCCGACCACCACCGGCGGGATCGCGCCATTCAACTGGGGCATTAACGGCAACTGGATTTCAATCCATCCTGATGCTTCGACCGGCGTGTTTAGCGGCAGTGCGACGGTGACGGGAACCTTTTCCGCCGCTCTGAATGTCGCGGATGCCACTATTACCTTCGATAGCCAGACGATAACTCTCACTGTCAATCAGTGTCCCTGACCTGCAGGTAATAGCTTGGCAGCCGGACCTGTAAGCCGAATTCTGTCCGCCGGATTGCTCCGGCGGGACGGTCATTCCTCTGGGCCGCGCATTGCTGCGGGGCTCAAGCGACCTACCCGGAGGTTGTGGCGCGCCGAGCCGGCACGCGCCCCGGGCGAAGCTTTTCAGCTCAACCCAGGCTCCCTCCCTATTTGGTCTTGCTCCGTGTGGGGTTTGCCCTGCCCGCCGCATTACTGCGACGGCGGTGCGCTCTTACCGCACCTTTTCACCCTTACCCTGGCGTTGCCGCCGGGGCGGTATGTTTTCTGTGGCACTTTCCGTCAACCGGGCTTGAACCCGGCCTCCCGGACGTTATCCGGCACACCGCTCTGTGGAGTTCGGACTTTCCTCCCTCTGGTCCGCCAGGCGATGCCTGACGCAGCCAGAGAGCGACCGTCCGGTCCAGCTGCCAACCGTTTCATTGTAGCAGTCGTCGGTTGTCGGTCGTCAGCGCCAGGATTGGCTGAATATGAAAGGGGACGTCCAAAGGGTTTCATCCTGACGGACTTTAGTCCCGAAGAGCTTGCGTGCAGCTGCGCAATTGCTCGCGTTCTTCATGTCCGCTCCACGCCAGATGCTTCGCAAGCTCAGCATGACGTCCCCGCTCAAATGGCAACAGTCGCTAATTCCGCCACTCCCCGTTTAAAGCATGCCCCGGATTCAGCCTGTTAGACTTGATGGACTTCTGCCTGACGACGGCAGACTGACGGCTGTTTTATGACCATCCTCGAAGCCATTCGCATCGCGTTGCTGTCGCTCTGGGCGAACAAGCTTCGTTCTGCTCTGACCCTGCTCGGGGTGGTGATCGGCGTGGCCGCTGTAATTGCCGTGGTCACGTTCGTTAACGGAATCAATGGCTACGTGGCGGAGAAGATATTCAATCTGGGCGCGGATGTTTTCATCATCAGCAAGGTCACTCCGGTCATCACCAATGTTGACCAGCTTCTCGAGGGACAAAAGCGGAAGGATCTGACCATGGAGGACTACCGGGCGGTGGCGGAGTCCTGCCGGCATTGCGCCATGATTGGAGCTTCGACGATCAACACCTCCGGCCACGTCCGATATGAGGAACAATCCCTGGCCGATACCTGGATCCGCGGCCTGACGCCCTCGATGGCTCCCATCCTTGACCTGGATCTAACCTCAGGCCGCATGCTCAACGAAAACGATGAGGAGAATCGTTCGCAGGTGGCGGTGATCGGCACCGACGTGGTCGACACGTTTTTCCCCACGGTGGATCCCCTGGGAAAGGAAATTCGGGTCGAGGGCGAGATGTACCGCATCATCGGGGTGGGAAAGAAACAGGGAACCACTCTGGGCCAGAGCCGCGACAATTACGTGGGGATCCCGATCACTACTTATCTGAAACAGTTCGGGTCGCACACCAGCGTTCGTATTTCAGGCAAAGCCAACGGCGTGGGCACGGAACTGGAGGCGGCGATTGACGAGGCGCGCGCCGTGCTGCGTGCCCGGCGTCATGATCTGCCCGGGCGTCCGGACAGCTTTGCCGCCGAAACCAACGCCAGCTTCCTGAGCATCTGGTCCAACCTGAGCGGAACATTTTTTATCGCCATGATCGCCATTGCCGCGATTTCGCTGGTGGTCGGCGGCATCGTAATCATGAACATCATGCTGGTGTCGGTGACCGAGCGTACACGCGAGATTGGCATACGGAAGGCGATGGGAGCCCGCCGCCAGGATGTGTTGCTGCAGTTCCTGATCGAGTCCGGAACCATGGCTCTGGTGGGAGGCTTGCTGGGGGTGCTGTTTGGGATTGTTTTCGCCAAGGGCATCACCGCGATTATCGGCATGCCTTCCGAGATCAAACTCTGGGCGGTGGCGGCCGGTCTGCTGGTTTCCGCCAGCGTGGGGGTGTTCTTCGGCGTGTATCCCGCCCGGCGGGCCGCCATGCTCGATCCCATCGCGGCGTTGAGATTTGAGCTGTGAGGCTCACCACGGAGACACAGAGAACGCGGAGTCTTTTTAAAGAATTTGTCCGTGGCGCCGTGCCTCGGTGGGAAATAGGTTTTCATGCTGCGTAGAAGCGATTACGGCGAAGTGGTCCAGATGGCGCTGGACACCATCCGCACCAACAAGATGCGGTCGGCACTCACTGTGCTCGGCATTGTCATCGGAGTCGCGGTCGTGATCGGCATTTCCTCCGTGGTGCGCGGGCTCAATGACAATGTCAGCCAGGTCATCAGCAGTCTGGGATCGAACATCGTCTTTGCCTACCACCAGCCCCTGACCTTCGGCCGGCCCACGGAAGAAATTCGCACCCGCAAGGAGCTGACATACGATGACTTTCTTGCGGTGCAGCAATTGCCTCATGCCAGGATCGCGACCACCGGCATGCGTTATTTCCGGCAGGAATTTGGCACCGGTACCTACGAAGTCAAATACAACGGCCGCAAGGTGAAGAACGTTGTCCTCGAGGGAGACACCGGAACCTGGAAGGACGTCTTCGATCTGGACGTCGCGGCCGGGCGCTGGATGAATGAGACTGACGAAGAGCACCACTCTCCGGTCATCGTCCTGGGCTCGGACACCGCGGAAGAATTGTTTCCCAACGAAGAAGCCCTGGGCAAGGAAATCAATATTGATGGACAACTGTTCACCGTGATTGGAGTCGCCGCCAAACGCAAGAGCGTATTCGCCGGGGGCAAGAATCCGGATGACAACATCGTCTACTTCCCGCTCAGCACGTTCCGTAAACTGCACCCCGAACTGAAACAATACTGGATCAGTGTCAAGGCTACGTCGCACGACGATATGCCCAAGCTCATTGATGAGATGCGCGAAGTCCTGCGCCGCCGGCGCAAAGTTTCGGTGGACAAACCGGACAACTTCGCGGTATTCACGCAGGACTCCCTTTCCGACGTGTGGAACCAGGTGACGGGCGCCGTCTTCGTCTTTATGTTCGCGGTATCAAGCGTGGGCTTGATCGTTGGCGGCGTCGGCGTGATGAACATCATGCTGGTGTCGGTGACCGAACGCACGCGCGAAATCGGAGTACGCAAGGCCATCGGTGCCCGCAAGCGCGACATTCTGCTGCAGTTCACGCTGGAAGCCATCACTCTGACCGCCCTCGGCGGAGTGCTTGGCGTGCTGCTGGGCGCGATCATTACCTGGACGATTCCCGCCATCTGGAGCTCGCTGCCGGCGCGGATGTCGTTTTTCTGGGCCGCCTTCGGGCTCGGTTCCGCCGCCGCGGAGGGCCTGTTATTTGGGATTTATCCAGCCTGGAAAGCCGCGAACCTGGATCCGATTGAGTCGCTGAGATACGAGTAGACTGCTCGCATCCGAATGGCTTGCCGCATACTCGAAATTGTCGCCGTCCTCGGATCCGTTGCGAGTATGGCGTACTACGTCCTCTGCCTGTACAGCGCGGCTCGATTTCTGCGCGAGCGAAAAGCGGCGGGCGAGGGCGCCCACCCCACATCGCCACTACCATCGGCACCGCCGGTTTCGATTCTCAAGCCTCTTCGGGGCACTGACCCTGAAATGTACGAGAGCTTCCGCAGCCATTGTCTGCAGGACTATCCGGAATACGAAATCATTTTTGGCGTAAGCGATCCTTCCGATCCGGCCGTACCGCTGGTCGAGCGTCTGAAACTGGAATTTCCCCACCACGCCATTCGCTTGCTGGTTTGCTCCAGGAACCTGGGGTCCAATACCAAGGTGAGCAATCTGGTGCAGATGCTGCCTGAGGCCAGATACGAATGCCTCCTGGTCAATGACAGCGATATCCGGGTTCCGCCCGAGTACCTGCGGCGGGTCATGGCTCCGCTGGCCGATCCGCACATGGGATTGGTCACTTGCCTTTATCGCGGCATCGCCAGTCCGACTTTGGGCTCGCGGCTGGAGTCGCTTGGCATCAGCACAGATTTTGCCGCTGGCGTGCTGGCGGCACGACAACTGGAAGGCGGAATCGGATTTGGCCTGGGTTCCACGCTCGCTTTCCGGCGCCGCGATCTCGAGGCTGTCGGAGGCTTCGAGGCATTGGTGGATTACCTGGCGGACGACTATGAAATCGGCCGGCGGATTGCAGAACGAGGTATGAAGGTGCATTTGTCCGACGTGGTGGTGGAGACCTTCCTTCCCACCTATACGCTGCGCGAATTTGTGGATCATCAACTTCGCTGGGGTCGCACCGTGCGCGACTCGCGGCGCTGGGGATATTTCGGGCTGGTCATGACCTTTGGCTTGCCCTGGGCTTTGTGCGCCCTGTTCTTGGGTCGCGGTGTGGCCTGGGCATGGGCCTTGCTGGCCGCGGTCATGGGCTTGAGGATAGCGATGGCGATGGTCGTGGGAGAGACAGTTTTGCGCGATCGGCAGGTGTCCCGCCTGTTGGCGTGGCTACCGGTGCGTGATTGTGCAGCGTTGCTGGTTTGGTTTGCCAGCCTGGTCGGACACACGGTGATCTGGCGAGGCGATTCTTTCAGATTGAAGAATGGCAAACTGATCCGAATCGACCGATAGAGTGTTGGCCACGAAACGGGAAGGGCACGAGTTCACTCGTGCCGCTCACAATCTAAAATCTTTCGCGCTTTAGCGCCTGAGGTTGGCCGCTCACGCGTTTCTTTCGCCCTTTCAGGGCTGGTCGGCTTCTGAATTTACCCGGGGCTTGCGCCCCGGGCTGCATTCTTGCGCCGCGTTGCGGCTAACCGGCAAGATCTGGGCTCCGAGCGGCGTGGTGGATGTCCCAAGTTCGACGCCTCAGATCCCCAGTCAGGGGTCAACGGGAGAACGGGTGGCTCGCGGTGGAAAATGGCACACTTACAGCTTCGCTCCCAACGCACTCTCTGCCGTCCGGTTTTGCGGAATGATTCTGCCGCCTTTGCTGAAGCGATAAATTTCTCCGCGCCAGAAGAAGGTGCGGCTGCCGAAACTGGCCAGCCAGGTGAAGAAGCCCAGCAGGTCACGCACGGGATAGAGCCATGAAAGGTACAAGGCGCGCCTATCGCCGATCGTCTCCCAACCGACGGCTATCGATTGCACGACGCGGTTTACGAAGGCTGCGGCGAAGAGTCCGATTCCCAGCGCCCAGTCGCCTATTGCCACCGCCGCGATCAGACCGAGGACTCCGAAGGGCATAGCATAGGTCAGGCCCGTCCCCACGTGACCCAGGGGACGGGAGAAGCGCGTGCTCTTCATCCAGCGCAACTGGTCGCCCAGGGTGCGCTTCAAGGTGCGCGGCGTAAGCACGTGCTGGACAATGTGATGAGAAAAAATAACTTTGTACCCCGCCGCCCAGATCAGATTGCCCAGTACGAAATCATCCGAATAGTAGTCGGCCGTGGCAGCGATGCCGCCAATCTTCTCCAGAGCGTCACGACGCAAGGCCACCGCCGGACCGAGGGCGAAGCGGATGCCCTCCAGCATGTCCGCGACCACCACTCCGGAGGGCATTTCGACCGACATGCCCAACGCTTCCAGGGTTGACCAGAAATCGCCCGCCGTCACTCCGCGGTAGGGACAGGTCACAAGGCCGATCTTCGCATCCAGCAACGCTGGAATTACGTCACGCAGAAAATTGGGCGAGACCCGAACGTCGCTGTCGCTGATGACGAAGTAATCGCTGGCCGAGCCTGGAATCATCTGGTTCAGGGAGAAGACCTTGGCATTGGGCCAGGTAGGCGGCCCGGAGACGACTATCCGGCTCTTCACCTGCGGATATCGCAACCGGATTCTCTCCGCTGCCTGAAGTCCCGCATCGCCGGCATCGCGAGCGCCCAGAACGATATCGAAGGCAGGATAGTCCTGCTTGAAAAAACTCTCCAGGTTTTCGTCTAGCTGGGCTTCCATGCCGTGAACCGGCTTGAAAATGGTGACTGCGGGCAGAGCGGATTCGGGTGTCGCGACGGCAGCTTTCCGTTGTGCGTGGGCCCCGCGCCGCCACCGCGCTGCTGCCGTCAGAACCATCAGCAGAAAGATCGTGGAACTGAAAGTGCCCACGAGGGCTATTCCCAGGAGGAAATGCCAAAGCAGGTACGCAGCCGTCACCGCGTGCGCTTCCCTGGGGCCGTGATAGTTGGGACTGGAGCCGCTGGCAGGTACATTCGGATTCCGGCCAGCAATTATACGAGAGGTACGCGAAAAAGCTTTAACCACAGGGGGCGCGGTGGTGGCTGAATTGAACCGTAACTTCTCAAGGGTGTCATCCTGAGAGACTTTAGTCCCGAAGGATATTGCGTGCGACTGCGCATTTGCTGGCCTTCGTACTGTCCGCTCCACGCCAGATGCTTCGCAAGTTCAGCATGACGCCCGACTGAACGGCAGCGGTCGCAAATTCAGCCACTACCGGGGGCGTAAGGGATTTCGCAAAGATTGCTAAGGTTAGGCGGAGGGTGCGGCGTTGAGAGCGGGTTTGCCTTCGTCGAGAACTTCGCGGATTTTGCGAGCCAGTGTTTTCAAAGAAAAGGGTTTCTGCAGAAAGTGGGTGGTTACGTCAATCGTTCCGTGACGCTGGAAGGTAGTTTCAGCGTAGCCGGAGACGAACAGAACTTTCATCTCCGGTCGATCCAGCGCCAACTCTCCCGCCAGTTTAGCGCCCCCCATTTGGGGCATCACCACATCCGTGATCATTAAATGAATCGGGCTGCGATAACTCTTGGCCAGGGTGAGCGCCTCGTTGCCGTTGGCGGCTTCGAGGACGACATATCCGTTCAAGGCGAGAAATTTGCGTGAGGACTCCCGGACTGCCGCTTCATCTTCCGCCAGCAGCAAAGTCTCGCAGCCTCGGGGGCATATTTCTATTGGCCGCGAGGGCTGGTGGACAACCCTGGTGTGGCGCGACTGAGGCAGGTAAACCTTGAAGGTGCTTCCCATGCCGGGCTCGCTGTATACCCAGATGAATCCGCTGTTCTGTTTCACGATGCCATACACGGTGGCCAGGCCGAGCCCGGTTCCTTTGCTCTCGTCTTTGGTGGTGTAGAAAGGTTCGAAAATATGGGGTAGATGCTGGGGCGCGATGCCCAGGCCCGAGTCGCTGACCGTCAGGAGAACGTACTGGCCGGGAGGAACGATCGAATGTCCCTGGACATAGGCGTCGTCCAGACGCACGCTGGCCGTCTCAATGACCAGCCTGCCGCCTTCGGGCATGGCATCGCGCGCGTTGGCAACCAGATTCATAAGAATCTGCTCGATCTGCACCCGATCGGCTTTCACCTTGCCGAGACGCTTTCCTGGAACCAGCACCAGGTCGATATCTTCACCAATCAGGCGAGGCAGCATCTTGCTGATGTCCTCGATGATGAGGTTCAAATCCAGGAGTTGCAGAGTCTGCATCTGTTTGCGCCCGAAGGCCAGCAATTGCCGGGTCAAGTCGGCCGCTCGCCGGGAAGCTTTCTGGATTTCATCCACGTTATGGCGCAGCGGGTGCTGGGGAGTCAGTGAATCCAGCATCAGTTCGGCGTAGGAGCTGATGACCATGAGCAGATTATTGAAATCATGGGCCACGCCTCCCGCCAGCTTTCCGATGGCGTCCATTTTCTGCGCCTGCTGGAGTTGATCTTCCAGGCGGCGCCGGTCCGTGATATCCCGATCGTTAGAAATAAAGTGCGTGATCGTGCCTTCGTTGTCGCGCAGAGGCGTGATGGTCTTCTCTGCGACGAAGATGTCTCCGTTCTTTTTCCGGTTTACCATGGTGCAGCGAAAGACATTTCCCGAAATTATGGTTTGCCACAGTTCCTTATAGAGCTCGGAAGTCTGCTGCCCGGATTTCAAAACTCGCGGGGTCTGGCCCATCAGTTCCCCGGGAGAGTAACCGGTGATCGCCTCGAAGGCAGGGTTTACGTACTCAATCAATCCTGCACGGTCGGTGATCATGACCAGGTCGGCCGATTGCTCGACCGCGCGCCATAGCTTGCGAAGCGTATCCTCGACGCTATGGCGTTGCCGGTTCTCGCGGTAGGTGTCAATGGCAAAACGGATGATGCCGGTCATCCCAGCCTTATCGACGCGGGCGGTTGCGGCAAAATCCCCGCCACGCGTCTTCAGTGCCGTCTCGACTGCGGTTTCATTCATGTGATCGCTGAGAAAGATCACCGGGGCGACAGGGTGATTGAGCCGTAACGCGTGCAGCAATTGCAACGCGGCGCGATCCTCCGACTTGTAGTCGCATAACAACAGATCGTAGGTCGATTGACTCAGACGAACCAGAGCTTCCTCGGTAGAGTGCGCATGCTCCAGGCCCAGGCAGCCATCCCCGGTCTGACTCAGCAGATCGCACAGATGACTGAAGTCCCGGTTATCTCCCACCAGCAACAGGTGCATCGCTGTACTGCCGGCTTCGATTTCGCTTGTGCTTTGCATGCCTGTGCGGTGGTATCGGTTATGAGTTACATCGGAGTCTGCTGACCGGAACATGGTTCGAGAAGGAGAAGTTACAAGAAAAGCCGTGGTTGTTATTTCAAATCGGAAAGAGTCCAATTTCGGGACTTGAAATCAAGACTCCAAAACTCTGTCAGAGTTTCATGAGTGCAGGCGGTTAATCTCGCTAAATCGTCAAAAACCTGAAACCGCAAGGGTGCCAAGGAAATCCGCCAAGGACGCAAGAGAAACTTCCGCACTCCCTGCGGGAGACGAATCCAGCACGCATCCCGCCGCATCCGTTATTCTAGTAGCAGGCCTATGGTGAACCGATCCACATCTGGCAGTAAGTCCGCCGCAACCGGCGTGCTCGAAGCTCCCAATGGCGAGCGTGCACGCGTGTTTGATCCTTTTCGCCATTGGGGATATCTGGAGGCTGATCTCGATCCTCTGGGATTTCTGCCGACCGTGTCGCATCCCGGCCTGCGTATTGAAGGCGAACTTGCAGATGAAGCGCGACGCATCTACTGCGGAACCGTGGGCGCCGAGTTCATGCACATCACCGACCCCGAGCGGCGACGCTGGATCCAGGAGCGGATGGAAGGACCTCAGCCCACGGTGGATCAGGAACGGGTGCTGGACTTGCTCATCCGCGCCGACCTGTTCGAGCAGGTGCTGCAGCAACGCTACCTGGGCACCAAGCGCTTCTCGCTTGAAGGGGTGACCGCCCTGCTGCCGCTTCTGGACGAAATCCTGGACGCGGCCGGCCAGAGCGGGGCGGTGAATCTGGTGATGGGCATGAGCCACCGCGGCCGGCTCAACGTCATTGTGCAGATCGCCAAGCGTCCGGCCGAAGAGGTGTTTGCGGGCTTTGAGGACGTGGACCCGCGCAGCGTTCTGGGCAGCGGAGACGTGAAATATCACATGGGCGCGACCGGCGAGTACGAAACCCGCTCCGGGCCAAAGATCAATATTCACCTGGTTTCAAACCCCAGCCACCTGGAAGCCGTGGACCCGGTGACGGTGGGCCGCACCCGCGCCAAGCAGGACCGCGCAGGCCAGGAGGGTACCCGGAAGTATCTGCCGCTGCTGGTCCATGGCGACGCCGCATTTGCCGGCCAGGGCATCGTGGCGGAAACCCTGAATTTTTCCGACCTGAAGGGCTACACCGTAGGCGGCACGGTGCATATCATCGCTAACAATCTGCTCGGCTTCACTACGCCGTACAACGAAGAGCACTCGTCGCGGTTTTCCGCGCAACTGGCCCGGCGTCAGTCCATCCCCATCTTTCATGTGAATGCGGAGGACGTGGACGCGGTGGTGCGGGTGGGCCGCCTCGCGCTCGATTACCGCTACACCTGGGGCGGCGACGTGGTCGTGGACCTGATCGGCTACCGTCGCCACGGACACAGCGAAGTCGACGACCCGACCGTTACCCAGCCGCTTCTCTACCGGGCGATCAAAGACCATCCGCCGCTGTGGGAGATTTACGCCGAAGACATCGGCGCGGAGAACGTCCAGGAACGCGTGGCAAAAGTCCGGGAGGAGCTGGAGGCGTCGCAGAAAAAAGCCAAAGCCATCAGGAAAAAGCCGCTGCTGCGCGATTTGCCGCAATACTGGAATGACTACAAAGGTGGCCGCTACAAGCCTGAGTATGAAGTGGATACCGGACTCTCCGCGGAAGAACTCCGCGAAATCACGGGCAAGCTCACGACTTACCCGGCGGACTTCCACATTCATCCCAAGGTGAAGAAGTTGCTGGAACAACGGGCTGAGATGGGTGCGGGCAAACGCGCGGTGGATTATGGCATGGCCGAAGCTCTGGCGTTTGGAGGCCTGGTGAAAGCCGGCGTTCCTGTGCGTCTCAGCGGGCAGGACACTCGCCGCGGCACCTTCAACCAGCGCCATGCGGTCCTGACCGATATCGAAAATGAGCAGGATTACGTTCCGCTGGAACATATTGCCGAAGGCCAGGCGCGCTGCGAAATCTACAATTCGACGCTATCCGAGGCCGGGGTGCTGGGATTTGAGTATGGATACAGCCGCGATTATCCCGAGACCCTGGTGATGTGGGAGGCGCAGTTCGGCGACTTCGTCAATGTTGCCCAGGCGGTGATCGATCAATTCATCAGCGCCGGGGAGGACAAATGGGGACTGCTCTCGGGAGTTGTGCTGCTTCTGCCTCACGGCCATGAAGGGCAAGGACCGGAACACTCCAGCGCGCGGCCCGAGCGCTTCCTGCAACTCGCCGCCCGCGACAATTTCCAGATCTGCCAGCCCTCGAATGCCGCGCAATATTTTCATCTCTTACGCCGTCAGGCGCTTCGACGCTGGCGCAAGCCTCTCGTGGTGCTGACCCCAAAAAGCATGTTGCGCCATCCCGACGCTTCCTCTCCGATAGAAGCCTTCACCCACCAGCGCTTTCTGACCGTGCTGCCAGACCAGGAGACCGGCGAAAGAACGCGGATTCTGATCTGCACCGGGAAAATCGGCCATGAGTTGCGCGCCGAACGGAAGAAGAGGAACGACCAGACCACTGCCATCGTTTCGGTGGAACAGTTATATCCGTTTCCCGAGAAAGAACTGGAAGCTGCAATCGGACAATTTCCCGCGGCGCGAGAGATTGTGTGGGTACAGGAAGAACCAGCCAACATGGGGGCGTTGTTCTATGTGCTGCCGCGCCTCCGCCGCATCGCGGGCGACCGTGCCGTGCTGTCGGTAAAGCGCTCCGCCAGCGCCAGCCCGGCCACGGGATCCGCCAAAGCGCACGAAGTGGAGCAGAAAACCCTGCTGACGCTGGCTTTCACGAATAAGACCTAGCAAGGATGGTATGGCGCGGGCGCCCTCGCCCGCGCATTTGTTTCTCGTGCGGTTCTGCATCTCCGTCCGGGATGTTACCCTTCGGCTTTAACTTCCATGCCACGTCGCTCCCGAGCTCAACCGCTCCACATCGCCATCGACACCGGCGGCACCTTCACCGACTGTGTGTGGCTGGAGGGCGGTCAGGTCCGCATGCTCAAGGTTTTTTCTACGCCAGAGGATCCCTCGCAGGCGATTGTAGAAGCCCTGGACAAGGCCGGGTCCGACGCGGCGATCGTCCTTCTGCATGGCACCACCGTGGGCACCAATACTTTGCTGCAGCGTAAAGGGGCACGCATCGCCCTGGTCACCACGGCCGGTTTTGAGGATGCAATCGAGATTGGGCGCCAGGCCCGGCCCCAGCTCTACGATTTCTTTTTCGATCGCGTGGAGCCGCTGGTTGCAGCGGACATGCGCTTCGGCCTGGACGGGCGTACCGCCAGCGACGGCGAGATTTTACGTTCCCCTGCGCCCGAGGAACTGCAATCGCTGTTACAGAGACTTCAGCAGAAGCGTCCTGAGGCAATTGCGATTTCGCTGCTGTTTTCGTTCAGCAACCCAAAAACCGAGGATGCCATCGCCCGCGCTCTGAGAAGGCTCGGCCTGCCCCTGTCGGTCTCGCACCAGATTCTTCCCGAGTTCCGCGAATACGAACGCACCAGCACCGTAGTGGTGAACGCCTATCTGCAACCTGTAATGCAGCGCTATCTCGAGAAACTCGATCGCCGGATGCGCAGCTCGTCGCCCTCCGCTTCACGGTCCCGGATCTTCGTCATGCAATCGAGCGGCGGGATCACCGCGCTCAGTTCTGCCGCCCGGGAGCCGGTGCGGACCGTGCTTTCCGGGCCGGCGGGCGGGGTGGTAGGCGCCGCTGCCAAGGCTCGTCTCAGTGGTCTCGAGCGAATCATCTCCTTTGATATGGGCGGCACTTCGACCGACGTGGCGCTGGTCGAGGGAGAGCCTCACGCCAGCAGCCAGGCCGAGATCGCAGGCTTCCCCATTGGCGTGCCCATGCTCGACATTCACACCGTGGGCGCTGGGGGAGGGTCGATCGCGCGCTTCGACGCCGGCGGAGCCCTGCGAGTCGGACCCGAATCCGCCGGCGCTGAGCCCGGCCCCATCTGTTACGGGCGCGGCACACAGCCTACGGTGACGGATGCCAACCTGCTTCTCGGCCGGCTGCAGCCGCTGCGCTTTCTGGGCGGTGACTTCACGCTGGATCTTGACCGCACGCAACGCCTGGTTGCCGATTGGCTCAAGCAGCGGGGAGTGAGGCTGACCCCGGAACAATTCGCCGCCGGAATGATCCGGGTGGTCAACGCCACCATGGAAAAGGCCATACGCGTGGTCTCGATCGAGCGGGGCTACGATCCGCGAGAGTTCGCGCTGGTGGCTTTTGGCGGCGCGGGTGGGCTGCACGCCTGCGAACTGGCGGAAGGCCTCAGCATCCCGCAAGTGATTGTTCCCGCCCTCCCGGGCGCACTCTCGGCTTTCGGCATCCTGGTCAGCGATGTGGTGAAGGATTATTCGCGCACGGTGCTGCTGCGAGTGGCGGAGAAACTTCCGGTCGAGCGGCTGGAACGCGAGTTTGCGACTCTGCGCCGCCGTGCCGAAACCGGCTTCCGCGACGAGCAATGGAAAGGCGCGATCCGCCACCAGCCCAGCGTGGATCTCCGTTACCGGGGCCAGGGATACGAATTGAGTGTCCCGTATACCCGCAATCTGCTCCGGGATTTTCGCAACCAGCACCAGCGCCGCTATGGCTATAGCTATCCGGCGGGCGACGTGGAACTGGTCACGCTTCGCCTGCGCTCCACGATCAATTCGGAGCCGGCAAAGATGCTCAAGGCGAGCGCCCCTGGCGAGCGAAAGCCCGGCAATGTGCAGCCGGAGCGCGGCGCTGTATTCTTCTCCGGAAAGAGGCTCTTTGCTCCTGTCTTTTCTCGCGAAGCACTGTCGATCGGCAGGAAGTATTCCGGTCCCGCCGTAGTCACGGAATACAGCGCAACCACGGTGGTTCCCCCGGGCATGAGCTTCCGTAAAGAGCGCTCCGGAAACCTGGTCATCGAAACCGGGCTGGCGTCACGGAAATCCCGGGACTAGGTGCCGCAGCGGCCCGCCCGCTACAATACTCCCCATGAAACCCAGCATCTTTGTGGTCGAGGACGATCCAGATATTTCCCGCCTGTTACGGCACCATCTGGAAGGGGACGGATTCACGGTGAAAGTGTTCTCCACCGGGAACACGGTCATTAGCGAGTCGGAGCGGCAGAGACCCACTCTATTCATTCTCGACATCATGGTTCCGGGGAAGGACGGTCTCGAGCTGTGCCGTCAGATCAGGCAAATACCGTCGCTGGCAGCGACGCCGGTAATATTCCTGACGGCGAAAAGCGGCGAGGCGGACCGTATTCTCGGCCTGGAACTGGGAGCCGACGATTACATACCAAAGCCATTCAGTCCGCGAGAACTGGTAGCGCGGGTCAAGGCGGTGCTCCGCCGATTCGAGCGGCCGCTGTCGCAGGGGCCGGTAAAAATTGGCGAGATCGAAATCGATCCCAGCGCCATGACCCTTACCGTGGGCGGCAATACCGTAACCACGACCGCCACCGAATTCCGGCTGCTCGATTATTTTGCACGTCACATCGGCCGTGTTTTTACCCGCGACCAGTTGCTCGATTCAGTCTGGCGCGACACCGCCTACGTCACCCCACGCTCTGTGGATGTTTACGTGCGCCGCATTCGTGAAAAAATCGAGCCTGACCCGGAGAACCCCCGATACCTCAAGACGGTGCGGGGAGCGGGTTATCGTTTCGAGGCCCCCAAGTGAGCAGCCGGATATTTGTCAAATTGTTGGCCGCCTTCACGCTGGTGATTGCGGCCACGATGATTGTCGACTTTTTAGTGCACCGTGCCTGGATGGGCTTGCTGCTGGGGTTTGTTCTGGCCCTCGTGATCTCGGGCGTCGCCGCCCAGTCCATGGCTCACCGCCTGCGGCGCATCGTAGAGTTTGGCGATTGCCTCAGCGCTGGAGATCTGGCCGCGCGCATTGAGGAACCCGCGGGCGATGAGGTCGGCCAGGTTGCCACATCGCTCGACAAGGCAGCCAGCCACCTGGAAGAAAGCTTTGCCGCACTGCAGACCAGCCAGCGTCAGCTCGAAACCCTGCTCAACAGCATGCAGGACGCTGTCATCGCAGTCGGCGGGGACGATCGGGTGCAGTGGGCGAACCTGACGATGGACAAACTGGCTCCGCAGCGCGCCCGCAAGAATGCGCTCCTGGTTGAGACGGTTCGGGATCCTGATTTTCTGGATGCGGTGCGGGGGGCGAGCGAAACGCGAAGAGTATTCACCGCCCGGGCTGCGTCCTTAGTTCCGGGCCGCACTTTCGACGTGACCGCCGCGCCCATGCCGGAGGGCGGTGCTGTGGCTGTGCTGCGTGACCTCACCGAAACCGAGCGGATCGAGAAGACGCGCCGCGATTTTATCGCCAATGTCTCGCACGAACTGCGCACGCCGCTGACTTCCATTCAAGGCTACACCGAAACTCTGCTCGACAGCGCTCCTGACAACAACCATGCCCGCGAGTTTCTCGATATTATTCGCAAAAGCGCTCTTCGCATGTCGCGCCTGACGGAAGATCTGCTCACGCTGGCGAGGGTGGAATCCGGCGAACAACGCTTCGACATCCAGCCCAGCGCTCCCGCAGACCTTCTGCAGGAAGCGGTACAGAGCTTCCGCGAAATCGCGCGGGCGCAGAGTGTCGAATTGAAGGTCGAAGATACCGCCTCGGCCCAGGTGGGCGCCGATCCCGAAGCCATACATCAGGTATTTTCGAATCTGGTGGACAATGCCATGAAATATGCCCAGTCGGGCGGGCGGATCGTTCTGGGAGCGCGTCCCGCCCCCGAAGGCGTCGAGTTCTATGTGCAGGATTTCGGTCCAGGCATTCCCTCCGAGCATTTAGCGCGCCTGTTCGAGCGCTTCTACCGGGTGGATAAGGCGCGCTCGCGCGAATCCGGGGGAACCGGCCTGGGGCTGGCGATCGCCAAGCACATCGTTCTGGCCCATGGCGGAGCGATTCGGGCCCAAAGCGAACTCAATCACGGTTCAACTTTCCTGTTTACGTTGCCGCTGGCTTAGGACGGCCGCCCACAATCTTGTGTACCCCAGGCTGTTAAGGGTTGCAGCGCGGTGACAACCCCCGCGAATCCACAAATTTACTTCCTGTTAACCAAAAGGTTTACAAAATCACCTATGCTCCGGTATTGACCATCCCTACCAGCAAGAGCAGGAACAGGTTGAAAGGAATACCGCCGGTCGGGGTGGCCTCCGGAAAGGGTTTGCCTATGAGTACCGCCATTTTGAGGAGCCCGGAACCGGAGTCCCCCTATTCCTATCTGGTGAAACGCACCGAAGAGGCGTGCCGGCTTGCGAAGGAAGCCGCCGCCGCCGCCGCCGAGGGCATTGCCACCGCATCTTGCGTCTTGCTGAACAGTCTGCGCGACCGGGAAAAAGAACTGGACCGCCTGGACATGGAAATAGACGCAGGGGTCACCCAGGTCATCACCCAGGTCACCGATTCGGAAGCGCGCGAACTGCTGGCCTGCATGAAGTTCATGATCAGCCTGGAACGTGTTGGCGACCTGTTGCTCAGCTTTGCTGGCAGCGCACAGGCGGTTTGTTCCCGCATTGATCCGCAGGACACCCGCGATCTCACCCACATGGCGACGGTGCTCGAGAAGATGCTGGCAGACGCGGGCACTGCCTTTACCGCCCGCGACGTCAAAAAAGCCGTCGATGTGCTGCGCGCTGACGCCGAGATTGACCGCCTGCGGAACCTCATCTTTCTGCGTCACATCGAGAATCCCGAGAACCTGCAGCGGCATGCCAGTCTGCAGGTCATCTTCATGACCCAGTCGCTCGAGCGTGCGGGCGATCATGCCAAGAATCTCGCTGAAGAGGTGTGCCATTTCGTCAGCGGCCATACCGTCCGCCACGTCCTGATGACCTACGACAAACCCATTGAACAGATGTTTATCGATTGGCTGCGCGCCCGCGACGACCACTAGGTTGTCCCACCGGCGGTGTTTCTGTCAGTTGTGACGTCCGTCACAGCATTTATCGATGGCCGCAATCTACAGTGGAGGCGAACCTTCGGGTCCTCATGCCTTCCGGCCGCCTCACCCACGCTACGATTTCGATCCTTGACTGGATCGCCGCGAAGACCCTGCCCGCGGAAAAGGGTCCCGATCACTTGCGCACCGGCCGTAGGGGCGAGGAAGAAGCCTATTTCTATCTGCGAAAGCTGGGATACGTGATGGTGGCCCGCAATTTCCGCACGCCCAACCGGCGGGGCGAAATCGACCTGATTGGCTGGCATCAGGACGTCCTGTGTTTTGTCGAGGTCAAGACCCGCACCACCCACGACGTAAAGCCGGCCGAAGCTGCTGTCGATCGCGAAAAGTGCCGGGACCTTCTTGCCGTGGCCCGCGAATACTTGCGCCACCTGCCGTCCTCATGCCCGTGGCGTCTTGACGTGGTCAGTGTCTACTACGACGAACGATCGAGCCAGCCCCAGATCGAGCTGTTCCGCAACATTTCCGTTTAATCGTGTTGCTTTCCCTTGCGACCTTTGCCGCTCTCTTGGCGTAAAATGGCCAGACTCGCGTCATGCGGTTCACTTTCCAGCCGCAGGAAGGATGCAAGTAATTGCCTGAGCTTCGCAAGGACCCAATCGTAGGCCGATGGGTCATCATTTCGACTGACCGCGCCAAGCGCCCGACCGACTTCGCCCGCGAGGGAGTGAAAATAAGAGGCGGTTTTTGTCCCTTCTGTTACGGCAACGAGTCCAAGACTCCGGCCGAAATCCAGGCCTATCGCCCCAATCCCAACGGCGGACCTTCGCCTCAGCGTGACTCTCCGGGCTGGACCGTGCGCGTGGTTCCCAACAAGTTTCCGGCACTCGGGATCGAAGGCAATCTCAACCGTCAGGCCGAGGGCATGTTCGACCGCATGAACGGCATCGGGGCCCACGAGGTCATTATCGAAACTCCGGACCACAATGCCAGCCTGGGCAATCTTCCTCCCAAGCGCATTGAGGACGTGCTGTGGACTTTCCGCGACCGCATTCTTGACCTCAAGAAAGACCGCCGCTTCAAATACATACTGATTTTCAAGAACCATGGAGAAGCGGCCGGAGCCTCGCTCGAGCACGCGCACTCGCAACTGATAGCCCTGCCTATTCTTCCGATTTACGTGAGCGAAGAAATCGAAGGCGCGAAGCAGTATTACATCTACAAAGAGCGTTGCGTCTTCTGCGACGTGATTCGACAGGAAACTGAAACTGCCACCCGCGTGGTCGCCGAGAACGCCGACTTCATTACGCTCGCGCCCTATGCCCCGCGTTTCCCATTCGAGACCTGGATTCTGCCCAAACAACACGAGTCGGCATTCGAGAATTCTTCCACGCACATGTTCGAAAATCTGGCCAGGGCGCTGAAGACCTTGCTCACCAAAGCCGAGCGAGTGTTGGACAACCCTCCTTACAATCTGGTAATACACACTTCCCCGGTGCAGGACTCCAACAATGATCACTATCACTGGCACATCGAGTTCATGCCCAAGCTGACCAAAACGGCCGGCTTCGAGTGGGGAACGGGCTTTTACATTAATCCCACGCCTCCGGAAGAAGCCGCCAAGTTCTTGCGCGAAGCCAGCGTGGAAGAAATGAACACGGCCACCCGCTGATGCAAACCCGATGGGAACAAGACTCAGCGCCGCAGTTTGACACTGTTGCCCGCCTCTCCAAGATTGCACGGCTTGCGATGGAGCTTATGAAACGCCAACTTTTTCTACTGCTCGCGCTTTCCGCGTTTAGCTATGCTGCGGCGGATCCTTCCGCCCTGGTCAACGACATTCCGAACCGCACCACCATCAGCCTGGATGGCACGTGGCAGGCCATCATCGATCCCTACGAAACCGGCCTCAACGCCCGCTTCTACCTGAATGCCAAGCCCAAGGACAAGCATGAGCTCGTCGAATACAATTTCGACAAATCCGACGCCCTGAGTGTCCCCGGAGACTGGAATTCGCAGAAAAAGGAGCTGTTCTTTTACGAAGGCCCGGTGTGGTACAAGAAGTCGTTTTCCTACAAAAAGCGGGAGCACACCCGCGTGTTCGTCTATTTCGGAGCGGCCAACTACTTCACTCGCGTTTATCTCAATGGACAGGAACTCGGCGAACACGAAGGCGGCTTCACGCCCTTCAACTTTGAGGTCACAGACAAGATTCGGGAAGGCGATAACTTCCTGATTGCGGAAGTCAACAATGCTCGCCGGCGCGATGGCGTCCCTTCGGTCAATACCGACTGGTGGAACTATGGAGGGCTCACCCGCGATGTGATGCTGGTCGAGGTTCCCGAAACCTTCATTCAGGATTACTTTGTGCAACAGGCCAAGGGTTCGAGCAGCGAGATTTCGGGCTGGGTGCAGCTCAATGGTTCCTCCTCAGCGCAGCAGGTCACGGTTGACATCCCGGAAGCGAAGATCAGGCAAACTGTTGCTACGGATGCCTCCGGACGGGCCGAGTTTCATTTTGCGGCCAAGCTCGAACTGTGGTCGCCGGACCATCCTAAGCTCTACGATGTAGTGCTGTCGAGCGGCGCCGACAAAGTGCACGATGCCATCGGCTTCCGCACCATCGAAACCCGCGGAACTCAAATATTGCTGAACGGCAAGCCTATTTTTCTGCGCGGCATTGCCCTGCATGAAGAAGCTCCTTTCCGCGGCGGGCGGGCGTTCACCCAGAAAGACGCTGAGACCCTGCTGGGATGGGCCAAGGAACTGGGCTGCAATTTCGTTCGCCTGACTCATTACCCGCACAGCGAGAACATGACTCGCCTGGCCGACCGCATCGGCCTGATGGTGTGGTCCGAAATCCCGGTTTACTGGGACATTGACTGGGAGAATCCAGCCACGCTGCAAAATGCCGAGAACCAGCTGCGCGAGATGATTGCCCGCGATCACAATCGCGCTTCCATCGTCCTCTGGTCGCTTTCGAACGAGACTCCGATCAAACCAGCGCGGCTGACGTTCCTGCACCATCTTGCCGACAGCGCGCGCCAGTTCGATTCCACTCGCCTGATCACATCGGCGATGAGCCATGTTGACGAAGCCGGGCCGGACTCCCGCGCGCTCAACGATGCGCTCGGCCAGGATCTCGATGTGCTGGGGTTGAACGAGTATCTCGGCTGGTACGGTGGACGCCCGGAAGACGCCGACCGCATGCAGTGGAGCTTTGCCTGGAACAAGCCGGTCATCGTGAGCGAATTTGGCGCGGGAGCGCCGTTTGGCAGGCATGGGGGCGCCGATGAACGCTGGACCGAGGAGTATCAGGCCAATCTCTACCAGCATCAATTTGTCATGTTGAAAAACATTCCCTCGCTGGCGGGAATGTCCCCCTGGGTCCTGATGGATTTTCGCTCGCCACGACGATTGCTTCCCGGCACGCAGGATTACTACAACCGGAAGGGGCTGGTTTCGAATCTCGGAGAACATAAGCAGGCGTTTTACGTGTTGCAGAAGTTCTATCGGGAAAGAGAATCCACCAAATAATCGGAGCCGCAGCCCTAGGCCTGGGTGCGGTCGAGAAATTCCGAGTGCCATGCCATCTGGATGGCTTCCAGCTTGCCCTCGTTCGATTTCTTGGGATCATCCTTAAAATCCGGCAGCTCCGTCACCAGTTGGTGCAAATCCGTAAAGCGCACGGCCAGTGGATCGGTTTCAGGATGCTGCTCGGACAACAGGATTCCGAGGTCTTCCGCATCATCCCAGGTCAGTTCTTTCGGCATGCATGCTCCTTGGAAAACCGTGGTTGGCATTGACCAACGACCAACGACCAACGACCGCTCTAATGTTCTTCCGAAACGTAATTCCGGTTCCACGCCGGAATCTCGACCACCACTTTGCCCGGCTTGCTGATCACTGCCTGGCAGCCGAGTCGGGAGTTTAACTGTAAATCGGCGGCCATGTCCAGCCGGTCGGCTTCGTCGTCATCCATCTCGGAAAGATTCTCAGCGCCTTCTTTCACCCAGATGTGACAGGTGGTGCAGGCGCAATTGCCGCCACAGGCGTGGTCCAGCCGGATGCCATGGTTCAATGCCACGTCGAGCAGGGATTCTTCTTTGCCGTGGTCCTTATAAGGCAGTTTGCCGTGCTCGAACTGCACGGTTTTGCCCTCAGGCAAAAAGGTCACCTGCACCGTATTCTCGCCCGGAGCATCCACGGTGGCTGTTCCCGCGCCTTGAGTCTTGTCTTCTGCCATCTGATCTCCTACTCTTGAATCCTCTGAGTCCCCCGTGTCCTCTGTGGTCAAATGCATTCAGCCACTCGGAACGCCGGATTCCGTCTTATTCAAACTCCGCCTTGGCCACGGGGTGCGGCGCGTCGGGCCCTTCTCCCATATCCGCCTGGTCCATGGTCTTGCCTTTCAGGACGGTGGAGACGGCGCTATCCATCATCAGCTCCGCCAGTCGCATCGTGCCCTGGTTTAACGCGTCAATGGCTGTACGGATCGCCTGATAATCGTCTTCACCACTCACTTCGTTCAAAGCTTTTTCCTGCCTGGCGATGCGCTTTTTCTCGTCACTGGTGAGTTGTCCCCAGGCCGGGCTTCGCTTGCCCTTTTCCAGCGCGGCCAGGATAGTGCCGGCCTCGTTGCGGGCTTCGATCACCTGCCGCTGCCTGAAATCTTCTTCCGCGGAATCGAACGAATCGAGAATCATGTTCTCCACCTGCTCATCGGTCAAACCGTAGCTGGGCTGGACATCGATCTCCGCTTCGGTCCCGCTGCGCTGCTCCCGCGCGGACACGTGCAGAATGCCGTTTGCGTCGATGAGAAATTTGACTTCGACGCGAGGGATTCCCGCCGGCATCGGCGGAATGCCTTTCAGGTCGAAGCGCGCCAGGGATCGGCAATCCTTCGCCAGTTCGCGCTCGCCCTGCAGCACATGGATGGCAACATTGGCCTGCCCGTCGACCTGCGTCGTGTAATGCTGCGTGGCCGAAGCTGGGATGGTCGAATTGCGCAGGATGATCTTGTCGGTCACGCCGCCCGCCACTTCGATGCCGAGCGACAATGGCGTCACGTCGAGCAGCAGCATGTTTTCTGTGGCCTCGGAACCTCCGGAAAGAATGTTGGCCTGCACAGCCGCCCCCAGGGCGACAACTTCGTCCGGATTCAGGTCAGTGTGTGGCGTGCGGCGGAACATGTCTTCGACCAGCGCGCGCACTTTGGGAATTCGCGTGGAGCCGCCGACCAGCACCACTTCATCAATCTGCTCCGGTTTCAGGCCGGCGTCTTTCAGGGCCTGCCTGCAGGGGCCAGCCGTGCGATCGATGATGGGTTGAAGCAGTTGCTCGAACTGCTCGCGCGTGATTTCTCTCAGATAGTGCTTGCCGCCGGGCAACTCGACCTGGAGCTTGGTCGCGGGCTCGGCAGAAAGCGCAATCTTGGCTTCGATGACGGCTTGGCGGATGGTGGCTACGGCTTCGCCATTGCGCGAGACATCCATGCCCAAATCGCCGCGAATGTCGTCCAGCGCGATGGTGATCAGGAGGTTGTCAATGTCATCGCCGCCCAGGTGCGTATCGCCGTTGGTAGCGATGACTTCAAAAATTCCATCATGCAACTTTAGGATCGACACATCGAAGGTGCCGCCGCCCAGGTCGTACACGGCCACAATGCCGTTCTGTTTCTTGTCGAGCCCGTAGGCCAGGGAAGCGGCTGTCGGCTCATTCACCAGGCGGAGGACTTCGAGCCCGGCAATGCGGCCCGCGTCTTTCGTGGCCTGCCGCTGGGCATCGTTAAAGTAGGCGGGCACCGTGATGACGGCCTTGGTGACCGGTTCGCTGAAGAATCGCTCCGCGTTGCGTTTTAGCTGGCGCAGGACGAAGGCTGAAATCTCAGGCGGGGTAAAGGTCTTCTCGCCCAGCCGAATCCGCAATACTTCTCCGGTCTGGAGGTCGTCGGCCAGTTGGAAGGGGAAAAGCTTTAATTCCTGCTGGATGTCTTCGAGGCCGCGCCCCATCAGCCGTTTGATCGAGTAGACCGCCCGCTCGGGAGTTTCGATCAAATATTTTCGTGCCGCGTTGCCAACGATAATTTGATCCTTGCCGTCGAGCGCCACCACCGAGGGCACCAGGTTCAGTCCATCCTCTCCCGGAATCACGACAGGCCGGTCCCCCTGCATGAAAGCCACCAGCGAATTGGTGGTTCCGAGATCGATACCGACGATGCGGTCAGAGGCCATAATTTACGGATTGTCGAAGTTACGGATCGCCGAATTACAGATCGCCGAATTACAGATCGACGAACTTGAAGTCTTGGCGAGTTTCAATCTATGAATTCGAAAATCCGTCACCCATCAATTGTCTAAAGCTTCATTCACGTCCCGTACCAGATTCCGGATGTAGCTGCGCCGGTTGAGCACATCGACCATGTTGTCCAGCGCAGCGCGGCTGTCTTCTTTGCCCTTGCCGTCAGCCGCCTGGTCCCAGCGGTTCCAATGGGCCTTCAATTCCTCTGCCAGTTCCTCGTACTTTTTCTCGAACTGCAACTTTTGCGCTTCCAGATCTTTCGCCAGAGCGGGGTCGTCTTCGCCCATCTTCTTGTTCATGCGGAGTTCTTCGAGTTGCATGTTCAGCTCAAAGACTTCCTCAAGCAGATCGGGGGGCACAATCTGTTTCTTGACGTCGCCGCTGGCTCGCGCTTTCTCGGTTGCGGCCTTCGACTGCTCTTCCAGTTCGATCCCTTCCAGTCGGAGCAGATACTGGGTGCGCTTAATCGGATCCTTCAAGGTGCGGTAAGCGTCGTTCAGCAAAGAACTCTGCTCCAGGCTCCACTCCTGCTCTCGCTTGTCGGCACGAGCATTGAGATCGGGATGCAGCTTGCGGCTGAGTTCGTAAAACTCGCGCTCGAGATTCGCGACATCCAGGTTCAGCTTCCGCGGCATGCCAAAGAACGAAAAGTAATCCACCGGCAGAGGCGGTTGCACTTTGCCGCAGGCATGACAGAAATGGGCCGCGCGCATGTCGCCGCACGACCAGCAACTGGCGGTAGTTTCGCCGCTGCCGGCCGCCGCAACCGTTTTGGATGTATCGATCGCCATGTCTCGTGGGGCACGGGCGCTCTCGCCCGGCGCGTATAACGCAAAAAAACTCAGGGATGACCAGGCGCCAAAACCGGAGGAACTCAACCGGAGCGCGGAGGGCCGTGCCGCTCCAGGCCTTTAGCGGGCAAGGGCACCCGCGCCACATAACCCACAACCTGACAAGTCACGCGGTCACCCTGAGAATGACGTGCCACATCCGCATGACTTCGATGCATTGGGATTAACGAAGACGAATCCCTGCTGCATCAGAGTTTCCTGATAATCCAGCACCATCCCGTTGAGATAGATGAAGGATTTCGGATCGACAAAGACGCGCACATCGCCAAACTGGAAGATGCGGTCACGCTCGCGAGGCTGGGTATCGAACCGGATGTTGTAGCTCAGACCCGAACACCCGCCACCCTGCACGCCCAGACGCAGCCCGCCCTGCTCGGGCGAGATGCCTTCCTTGACGATGGCGGAACGCACCTTGGCCAGAGCCTTGTCTGTGACCTTGACGCCGCCCTTGGTGGAGGCCGGCTTGACCGTCTCTTCCGTTGTGGCTGCCATAAGTGACCCAAAATGCCGAGATCAGCGCACTTACTGAGAGCTGACAGCTGAAAGCTGACAGCTATAGGCTACTTGCTTTCGGCAGCTACCGGCTTGCCCGCGCCCTGCTTTGCCTTCCAGTCATGAATCGCCGCCCGGATGGCATCTTCCGCCAGCACGGAACAGTGAATCTTCACCGGAGGAAGAGCCAGTTCCTTCACGATCTCGGTGTTCTTGATCTGCAGCGCCTCATCCACGGTCTTGCCCTTCACCCATTCGGTGGCCAGGGAAGAGGATGCGATCGCAGAACCGCAGCCGAAGGTTTTGAACTTGGCGTCTTCGATGATGTTGGTCTGCGGATTCACCTTGATCTGCAGCTTCATCACGTCGCCGCACTCCGGCGCGCCGACAAGGCCAGTGCCAACCTCGGTGCTGTTCTTGTCCATCGAGCCCACGTTGCGCGGGTTTGAGTAATGATCCAGAACCTTATCGCTATATGCCATTGTTGACCCTCTCCTAAAAATTCAAGTTACCTGTCATCCTGAGCGGAGTCGAAGGACCCCTATTCCCTGAACCACCTCAGGGGCTAAAGCCCCCTCATTTGAAGGCGCCTATTGCAGGGCTAAAGCCCTGCTCCACCCAAAAGCTGCTCCAACCCAAAAGCTGCTCCATCCAAAACCTGCTCCAACCAAAACCTGCTCCATCCAAAACCTGCTCCACCAAAACCTGCTCCACCAAAACCTTGCTCCACCAAAACCTTGCTCCACCAAAACCTGCCCCACCCAAAAACACGCTAAAGCCGTGCGTCGCAGAACTTACTCTGCTGCCCACTTGACGCTCTTCAAATCCACGCCTTCTTTCGCCATTTCGTACAGCGGCGAAAGTTCGCGTAACCGTTCCACCGTTTCGATGACCCGGTCGGCCACATAATCCACTTCGGCTTCGGTGTTGAAGCGTCCGATACCGAAGCGAATCGAGCTGTGCGCCAGATCGTCGCCCGTCCCTAAAGCCTTCAATACATAAGATGGCTCCAGAGTCGCGGACGTACACGCCGATCCGCTTGAAACTGCTATGTCATTGATGCCCATCAGCAGCGATTCGCCCTCGACATAGGCAAAGCTGATGTTCAGGTTGCCGGGCAGGCGATGCTCCCATGAACCGTTGATGTAAACCTCGTCCAGCCGCCCCATGATGCGGTCGCGCAGGCGGTTGCGCAAACCAGCCAGCGCGCAGGCTTCTTTCGCCATGTCTTCCGAGGCAATGGCGCAGGCTTTCCCCAGTCCGACAATTCCGGGGACGTTAAGGGTGCCTGAGCGCATGCCGCGCTCGTGCCCGCCACCATCGATGATCGCCGAAATCTGCACCCGCGGATTCTTGCGCCGCACATACAAAGCGCCGACGCCCTTGGGGCCATACATTTTATGCGCCGAGATGGACATCAGGTCGATGTTCATCTTGTTTACGTCCATCGGAATTTTGCCTACCGCCTGGGTGGCGTCAGTGTGAAAGATCACGCCGCGCTCGCGACAGAGCTTTCCGATCTCGGCGACCGGCTGCACCACGCCGATTTCATTATTGGCGGCCATGATCGTGACCAGGATGGTCTTGTCATCCATGGCGCGCTTCAATTCTTCCAGGTCGACCAGGCCGTCCTTCTGCACCGGCATGTAGGTGACCCGGTAGCCATACTTCTCCAGGCGCTTGCAGGTATCGAGCACTGCCTTGTGCTCGGTCACGGCGGTGATGATATGGTTGCCCTTCTCGCGGTACATCTCGGCCGCACCCTTGATGGCGAGGTTGTCGCTTTCCGTGGCGCCGGATGTGAAAATGATCTCTTTCGGGGTCGCGCCAATCAGCTTGGCCACACGCTCACGCGCGGTTTCAACCCCTTCCTCGCCCGCCCACCCGAACGAGTGGTTGCGGCTGGCGGCGTTGCCGAACTTCTCCATGAAGTAGGGAAGCATTTCCTCGAGTACCCGGGGATCCATGGGCGTGGTGGCGTGGTTGTCCATGTAGACCGGCAGCTTCACACCGTTGGCGGCGGTGCGCTGTTCGGTGGTCTGAACCGCGGTCCGCCCTTCTTGTTGTCCGTTCGTTCCCTGGGGGATGGTCTTTACATCCGTGCTCATAAGTGCTCTCCTCAGAACCTGGGTATTTCTTATCCGATCGTTACGAATTCCGTCGTACTCTTTACCCTGTCACTCTGGGTCTTGTCACCGCCGTGAGCTGAGTCGTCTTTCATCTCCAGGATAGTGATGCCCCGAAGCAGCTCTTCGATTCCATGACTTACCCTTCGCAAGGGCTCGCGCACGTTGCAACGGTCGCTCTGGTCGCATTCACCCCGCAGGGTAACGCACGAGGTAATAAAAAGTGGACCATCGATGGCCCGGATTACCTCGAACGCCGAGATCAATCCCGGATGGCGAGCCAGGGTATAGCCTCCGTTCGTCCCGTGTTGCGAATGGAGTAGCCCGGCTTTCACCAGTCGCTGCAGAATCTTGGCCAGCGCCTCCTGTGGTATGCCGTAGGCGTCCGCTACGTCCTTGGCGCTACAGGCTCCGTGGTCGGCATGTCCAGCCAGGTGCTTCATAGCCATCAAGCCATAGTCGGCCTTTTTGGTCAGCTTGAGCATGGGTTCGCCAAATCCGACCTTTTTAGTCGGACATAACTATATTAGACGCCAAACTGCTCAAATGCAACCTGTTACAGGCAATGGTTGAAAAATGCCTGCCAGATGTCACAGGCGTGACCTTAACCGCTCGGAAAATGCGGCCGCCCTGGCCATCGGCGCTGAGCCGCTCCCGCGGACCGGGAAGGAGGCTCCCCCGGCCCTGAAAGACCAATCAGATGGAAAGATCAACGGAAGCACTTGACAACTGGAGAAGCCGTTTTAAAATACCGCCAATTTCCGGCGAAATCCCCCGGCTGCACGACAGGGATCCCAAGACCCGGATTTATGACTCCATCCTCGCCGTCCCCAATCCCCGAGAAGAGAAGCGACATGGCACCGTGCAAGCACCCGCGTGTCCAGATCGTGGCCCGTGAAGAAGACGCTGAATTCGTAGAATGCAAGGAATGTGGCGAAGTCTTCGAATCCAGCGAATTCAAGGACATGAACATCGAAGACACGAACCTGCCGAACGAATCCTGATTGCGCCCTGGGTCCCGAACCGTCAAAGAGGGAGGCTACGCCAGAAACGCCTGCCTGCGTGACAAAGGTAACCAGCATCCTGGCCTTTAAGCTTGGCACCACTACAACAATTTTGTTACTGTCGCCCGGGGAATATCTTGTCCGAAAAGAATCAAACTCCGCGGGTGGCTTTGGTGGTGGACGATTCCATGCTCATCCGGCATACCGTATGCCGGTTTCTCGAGGAGCGTGGTTACAGTGTGGAGTCGGCGACCAATGGCGAAGAAGCCCTGCCCATTGTCAGCCGGATTCGTCCCGATATCATCATTACCGATATGCAGATGCCCAGGATGAGCGGTACTGAACTGATCACCGCGCTCAAGGCCCAGCCCGAGACGGCGAACATCCCGATCGTGATCGTGGCCGGAAAAAACAGCGGGTTCACCGCCCAGGAGAATCGAGCGAATTTCATCATCTTCAAAGATATCGATATCGAATATCAGCTGGCGAAAGCGCTCGAGGCTCTGCTGGGAAGCGCCGCCACTAAGGTCAAAGCCGCAGGGAAGTAAGCCGTAAACCGGCACTTAGGCCTCAACACTCGATTTTCCATTGCTAACCGCCGGACCCCGATTTCCTCAACCCGAACCCCGCTGATTCAACGCAGAACCATTCCCGCCTCCGCCGAGAAGTTCGCAGCGGCAAACTCCCGGGCCAGAAATTTAGGATACGCCGCGGCTGCGATCATGGCCGCATTGTCGGTCGAAAGCGGGCGGGAAGGGAAATATACGGGCAGGCCTGCCATGGCCGCATCGTGCTCAAAGCGCTGTCGCAACTCATGGTTCGCAGCGACGCCCCCGGTGACGAACAGGGTGGCAACGTCGCAAGCCGCCGCCGCGGTCAGGGTCTTCGCCGCCAGATCGCCCACCAGCGCCCGCTGAAACGAGGCCACCAGATTCAGCGTCTTCCGGTCGCAATGAAGCAGATAGTCCTCAAGCCTGGGTTTCTCTATCGCGCTCAGGGCCTTTCGGCGCGCTTCAATCGAAGCCCGCATGTCATGAATTTCGACATAACGCAAGACCGCGGTCTTGATCCCGCTGTATGAGAAATCAAAACGCACTCCGGCTCGAGCCTCGCCCTTGTCTTTTCGGTCACGATGCTTGAGTTGCGAGGACGGAAACTTCACCGCTGTGGGATCCCCGTGGGGGGAGAGGCGGTCGATGATGGGACCGCCCGGGTATCCGAGACCCAGCAACTTGGCCACCTTGTCGAAGGCTTCGCCGGCGGCGTCGTCGCGGGTGTGGCCGATATTCTGGTATCGCCAATGTTGATCGCGCCGCTCCGCCAGGTAGAGATGAGTGTGGCCGCCCGAAACCACCAGGGCAAGTACGGGAAAATTCATCTCGCGGTTATTTTGCTGGCGTTCCTCGAGAAGAACAGCGTGGATGTGTCCTTCCAGATGATTGACCGCGATCAGGGGCTTATCGAGAGCGAAAGCCAGGGCCTTCGCGTATCCGATTCCGACCAGCAGGGCGCCGGCCAGTCCCGGCCCCTGGGTCACCGCCAGGGCGTCAACCGACTGGTAGGTCTGAACGGCATCGGAAAGCGCTTTGCGGACCACCGGAACAATGGCCCTCAGGTGCTCCCGCGAAGCCAACTCTGGAACCACGCCGCCATACGGCTGGTGGGCTGCGATCTGCGAGAAGACGACATTCGAGACGACCTTCTCGCCTGCATACACAACCGACGCAGCGGTCTCGTCGCAGGAACTTTCAATGCCGAGAATGTAAGCGCCAGCCATCATTCCTAGTTTAGAAGAATTGCGAAAGAATCACGAACGGACGCGATGGCGTGTTCTCGATAAATACCCTCCACAGGCGTCATCCTGAGAGACTTCAGTCTCGAAGGATCTCGCGCGTGCTCGCACGATGCTGAGCTACCGCAAATGACGCACGAATCAGGGTGCGCAGTTCAAGCCGAGGTACGACTTCGCCAAGGACCGCCCCGGCTGTCCGGTCGCCAGCCGGGCGGCTACAATATCGGTAATGTCGAGCGGAAACCCGAGCGCGCCACCGGCTACCGATCCGGTCAGTTCCCTGTACGACACTCGCCTGCCTGAACTCTCCCGCTGGCGCAAAATGCAAATCCCGATGATCGCGGCGGCGGTCATTGCGGTCATTCGGGGGCTCGGTCCGACCCTGCGTTTCGAGAGGCTGGGACACCAGCACTACGATCAATCGCACGCGCGCGGTGTACCCGTGATTGCGGCGTTCTGGCACTCCTGCATTATTTCGTCCACCTGGTTCTGGCGGAACCGCGGGGTGGTGGTGATGAACACCACAAATTTCGACGGACAGTGGACCCGGCGCGTGATTGAGCACTTCGGATTCGGCACCGCGCAAGGCAGCTCCACCCGCGGCGGTATGCGCGGCCTGGCGGTCATGGCGCGGCGTCTGGAAGAAGGGCTCGACACGGCGTTCACCATCGACGGCCCGCGCGGCCCGCGCTATGTGGCCAAACCGGGTCCAGTGCTGCTGGCCCGGCGCACCGGACGGCCCATCTACCTGTTCCACATCGGCGTGGAAAAAGGTCATACCCTGGAAAAAGCCTGGGACCTGATGATGATTCCGCATCTGTTTTCCCGGGCCGTGATCGTGAGTGCTCCGCTGATCTTCGTTTCCCCGGAGGCCGACGCTGAAGAACTCGAGCGCAAGCAGGCGGAGATGCAGAGCGCCCTCGAACGCGTCCGCGACGTGGCCGAATCGTGGTTCGGATTGAGCGAGGCGGAACGCGAGCGCCTGCGGACGGAATGGAATGGCTGAGGTCAGAGAGTCCGCGGCACAGATCGTTCGCACGCTGCGCGATGCCGGGAAGCAAGCCTATCTCGTCGGCGGGTGCGTACGCGATCTCTTGCTGGAACGCGATCCCGCCGACTACGACGTTACCACCGATGCCCCGCCCGATGAGGTCATGCGTATCTTTCCGGAAACCTACGCCGTAGGCGCAAAGTTCGGAGTGGTGCTGGTGCCGGTGAAGGACAGTCCGAGCCACACGGTTGAGGTCGCCACTTTCCGCAGCGACATCGGCTACAGCGATGGACGCCATCCTGACCAGGTGCGCTTCAGCAAAAACGCGCAGGAAGACGTCGAGCGTCGAGACTTCACCATTAACGGCCTGCTGCTCGATCCCATTCAAAACGAAGTGCTGGATTTCGTTGGCGGACGCAAAGACCTCGAATCCGGGATCGTTCGCACCATCGGGCGTCCCGAGCTGCGCTTTGCCGAGGACAAGTTACGCATGCTACGGGCAGTGCGTTTTGCTGCGCGCTTCGGATTCACCATCGAGCCCGAGACTTTGGCCGCGATTCAAAACCTGGCAGCCGGAATCGATCAGGTCTCGCGCGAACGGGTTCGCGACGAATTGACCAAAATCCTTACTGAAGGTAAAGCCCGCGAAGGTTTTCTCCTGCTCGATGAAACCGGTTTGCTTCACCAAGTCCTGCCCGAGATTTCCGCGATGAAGGGGGTGCAGCAGCCGCCCGAGTTTCATCCCGAAGGCGACGTTTTTGTTCACACTCTGCTCTTGCTTCAGGAATTGCCGCATCCCTGTCCTCCCACTCTGGCCTGGGGTGCGCTCTTGCACGATGTCGGCAAGCCTCCCACATTTCGGGTGGCGCCGGATCGCATTCGCTTCGACAATCACGTGGATGTCGGTGTGAAGATGGCCGAAGCGATCTGCCGGCGACTGCGTTTTTCCAATGACGACACCGAGCAGATTCTTGCCCTGGTTGCGAACCACATGCGCTTCTCCCATGTGCCGCAGATGAAGGATTCCACGTTCAAGAGATTTGTGCGCATGCCGCACTTTGAACAGCATATCGAATTACATCGCCTGGATTGCCTGGCCAGTCACCGCGACCTGACTACCTACAGCTTCGCGCGCCAGAGAATCGCCTCGATTCCCCCGGACGCCATTCGCCCCGCATTCCTCATCAGTGGCGATGATCTCATCGCCGCCGGATATGCGCCGGGTCCGCGCTTCAAGGAAATTCTTTCCCTGGTGGAGGATGCCCAGCTCGAAGGCCGCCTGCAATCGAAGGACAGCGCGATGGAATATGTAAAGCGGGAATTTCCGCAGCCGGCAGACCACTCCAGCCAGAACTGACCGCTAGAACTGACCGCCAGAACTGACCGAAAGACCGGCGCTGTCAAGTCCGGTTTGGCACGAGTTCCGAGTCAAGCGTTTGAGAGCAAAAGAAATATATTGTCTGCATCCATGTCCCATTGGGCTTGAGTAAATTGCTATTCTGGAAATATAGAAACTGCGTTGAGTGGCTGCGGAAGTTGAGAAGCCTTCTGAGATGATAAAATCATTTCCGCTCTCACTGAGATGTTGATCCGCTAATGACCCGAGCCATGGAACAAGTCGGCGCAGGATTGGAAAAAATCGTCGCCGGCAGCTTGCGACGCTCACCTCCCGGTCAAGGCCCGCTGCTGGCGTGGCCGGTCGCCTGCGGGCGAGTGGTCGCCGTGCGCGCCCGGGCGGTCGATTTTACCGAGGGCGTTCTTAAAGTGGAAGTTCCCGACGCAGGATGGCGCGCCGAGTTGCAGGCGCTGGCTCCCCAGTATCTGGCGGTGATCAATCGCTGTGTTGCGGAGAGCGTGAAGCGAATTGAGTTTGTCGTGGTGACAAAAGAGTTGGCCGGGGAAGGCCGATCGAGCTGATGAAAGTAACAGAAAAAGACGTTGCCTATGTGGCCGATCTCGGCAACCTCGAACTGACCGGGGAAGAGCGCACGCGCATGGTGCGCGATTTGAATTCGATCCTGGGGCACATTGACAGCCTGAACGAGCTCGACACGACGGATGTGCCGCCCATGGCGCAAGTGTCGGATCGCTATGGCGTGGATCAATCGAAGCAGGGCAGCGAGCGCTTCGCTTACGCCAGCCGCGAGGATGTTCTTGAAGGCCTGCGCAAGTCTCTGCCGCATGAGCTGGCGCTGGAAAATGCTCCCGATTCAGATGGCAAATTCTTCAAAGTGCCGAAGGTGATTGAAAGATAGCCGTTGGTCTTTGGTCGTTGGGCTGTTGTGGTTGAGGGGTAGTGACAATCCATCTGGCGGGTTCACGACACAACATCAAGAGCTGGGAGACGAGCGGCGGACCCGCGACCGAAGACGAACGACTAAAGCTGAACGACCGATTTGTTCATGAATCTGGATCTGCTCACAATTGATGCGGCGCGCTCTGCTGTACAGGAGCGCAAAATCAGTGCTGCGGCGCTGGCGGAAACTTTCTACGCCAAAATCGAGAGCGACGATCCGAAGATTGGAGCATTTCTAACCCTGTCGAAGGAACGCGCACTGGTCAAGGCGGCGGAGATCGACGGGTTGGCGACCAAAGGCGAAAAACTTCCGCCGCTGGGTGGCGTGCCCGTCGGAATTAAAGATGTGATGGTCACCCGGGGCGTTCGCACCACGGCCGGCTCAAAAATCCTGGGCAATTATGTTCCGCCGTACGATTGCACAGCGGTTGCCCGGCTCGAGGCGGCCGGAGCCGTGTTATTGGGCAAGCTGAACTGCGACGAGTTCGCGATGGGTTCGTCCAATGAGAATTCGGCCTGGAAGCCGGTGCATAATCCTCGCGATCTCACCCGGGTTCCAGGTGGCTCATCCGGAGGATCGGCGGCAGCCGTGGCTGCGGATATGGCGGTGGCCGCGCTGGGCTCCGACACAGGCGGTTCGATTCGGCAGCCGGCATCGTTCTGCGGCGTGGTTGGACTGATGCCAACCTACGGGCGCGTCTCACGTTATGGATTAATTGCATTCGCCTCGTCGCTCGATCACATTGGCCCGCTCACAAAAACGGTGAAAGACGCAGCCATCATGCTGCGAACCATTGCCGGCCGCGATCCCATGGATTCAACTTCGGCTGAAGTCCCGGTTCCGGATTATGTGGCGGAACTGGAAAAGCCCGTGCGCGGGCTCAGGATCGGGGTGGCTGAAGAGTATCTGGGAGAAGGGCTGGACAAGGAAGTTCGCAGCGCCATTGAAGCGGCGATTCAGAGACTGGCCCGGCAGGGCTGTGAAATCGTGAGGGTTTCGTTGCCCCACACCCGTTACGCGATCCCGACCTACTACATCGTGGCCACAGCCGAGGCTTCCGCGAACCTGGCCCGCCTTGACGGTGTGCGCTACGGATATCGCGCCCCGAATGCGCACACGCTCTCGGAAATGTACCGCCGCAGTCGCGATCAGGGTTTCGGCGCGGAAGTAAAACGCCGCATTATGCTGGGGACATACGCGCTCAGCGCGGGCTACTACGATGCCTATTATCTGAAGGCTCAAAAAGTACGCACCCTGCTGACCCGCGACTTCGAAGAAGCTTTCCGAAAGGTGGATGCCATCGTAGGCCCGGTCAGTCCCACGCCTGCGTTCAAACTCGGCGAAAAAGTTGATGATCCGCTAGCCATGTATCTGGCCGATATCTACACTGTGACCGCGGACCTGGCCGGCATACCGGGAATTTCGGTTCCGTGTGGCGAGACCAGCGAAAAGTTGCCCATCGGGTTGCAGATACTGGGCCGGCATTTTGACGAGAGCACGATCTTGCGCGTCGCGCGCGCGAGCGAGCAGGCAGCATAATTTTACGGACGGGCGATTGCCCGTCCTCATGTTGAAATAGGTTCGAAGGCTGCAAGAGGAAAGAATCGCCATCGGCTTCCGCCGGTGGCGATTTTATTTTTGTGGGTACAGGGAGAAAAGCATTCATGAAAGTTAATTCAACAAGCAGAATCGTATTGGCCGCCATACTGAGCCTTTCCTTAATCGCCACAGGGTGCAGCGCACAATGGATCAGTGTCGCCCTGGCCGATTTACCCGTGCTTACGCAGATGGCGCTGAACATCGCAGCGCTGGCGACAACGCTGCAGTCGGGAAGACAGTTGACCCCGGCCGAGGCCCTCGCCATTCAGAACGTCTCGGCAGAGGCGAGCAAAGACCTGACCCTTCTGCAGTCGCTGTACAACAGCTACAAAATGAATCCGAGCACGGACACTTTGCAGAAGATTGAAAGCTTGATTCAGGAGACCAACCAGACTTTGCCCGCACTCCTGCAAGCCGCCCACGTCAGCGATCCAGCGCTTTCCGCTCGAATTTCAGCCGCCGTGAACTTGATCCTGACCAGCGTCGGCAGTTTTGCTTCGCTGATTCCAAATGCACCGGCCGCAGCCGCGAGGACGGCGCGACAGAGCACCGTCATCCCTCATCCCAACGATCTGAAACGCCAGTGGAACCAGCAGGTGTGTGCTCCCAGCGGTAACTCGGCCCTGGATGCTGCCCTTAGCGAGCACGTGTTGCGGTAGCTGGAAAAGCAGGGATCGGCAAGGAAACCAGAAATCAGAAATCAGAAATCAGTTCTCGGTTCTCAGTTTGTGGTTCGATGATGAGGCTAAGCAGTCATGACCTTACCCGTGATTGCAATTACCAATGCATCCACTTGTTTGAACGATGAAGAGGTGGCGGCGGCGATTCCGGCGTTGCAACGGCAGGTCACCCTGGATTTCAGGGCGTACTGGGACGCAGATTGCCAGTTAACTTTTCTACCTAAGGAAGAGTCGCTCACCGATGGATGGTGGCAGATTTCCGTGACTGACAACCCGGACCAAGCCGGCGCCCTGGGCTATCACGAATTGACCAGCCGTGGCACGCCACTGGGAAAAGTATTCGCAGAACTCGACCTCCAGAGTGGGGCATCATGGACGGTTACGCTCAGCCATGAATTACTCGAGATGCTGGCTGATCCATGGATCAATTGGTGCGCCCAGGGTGTGGACGGAAGAGTCTATGCCCTGGAAGTCTGCGACGCGGTTGAATCGGACCGGTTGGGATATGAGATCGATGGAGTGCTGGTTTCCGATTTCATCACGCCTGCATGGTTTGAGCCCACGCGAGCAGATCGCGTAGATTTCAAGCGGCGAATCGGGAAGCCCCTGGAACTTGCTTCTGGCGGATACATCTCGGTCCTGGATATAGGCGGCGGGTGGAAGCAAATTGCCGCGCAGGGTGAGTCTGCGGCTCCGATTCCTTCGGGAAGCAGGCGGCAACGACGCAACATGAGGAAGACAGCCTGGAGTAAGAGTCGGTTGGAAAGCCGACCACGAGCGGGAGAGTGGCCGGAGACCTGAATCTACTTCCTGCGCCAGCGCACCCCGTCCTTGGTGATTTCGATTAGCAGGCCCGCGGAGATCAGTTCGGCGCGGATTGCATCCGAGGCCTCAAAACGTCGCGCCCGGCGCGCAGCTTCCATTGCGGCGATCTTGCTTTCAATCTCGGCGTCAGACAGAGTCTGGGTTCGGACGGCGTCGAGCAATTCCTGGCTGATATCGGCTTCGCGCCCGTCGGCCTTCGCCCATTCCAGAATGGCTTTCATCTTGGGAGCATCATCGTCGCGCAAAACTGCAAAGATCTCGTCAAACTTGTCGAGCGCGGACAGCAGCGGTGCAACATCCTCTTTCTTCAACTGCCCGTTGTCGATCGCGGTATTCGCCTTGCGTACCATCTCAAAGATGGCCGCCTGGGCCTGCGCCGTGTTCAGGTCGTCCTCAAGCGCGGACGTCATCCGCTCAACCGCTTCCTGAGCCAGTTTGGAATCGCCCCCGCCGGCGGGGAACTGGCCGGTCCTGAGGCGTAGCTGGAAGTTTCGCAATTTCTCCACGTTGCCGGCCATTTGCTTCAGGCCGTCGAAGGTGAAGTTTAACTGGTGGCGATAGGGCACAGATGCCAGCAAAAGGCGGATTGTGGAAGGCTTGTATCCCTTGAGCGCGAGGTCGCGCAGAGTAAAGAAATTGCCCGCGCTCTTCGACATTTTCTCGCCTTCAACCAGCAGAAAGCGGGCGTGAAACCAGAAGTGCACAAAAGGTTTCCCGGTCAGCGCTTCGGACTGCGCGATTTCGTTCTCATGATGGGGAAAAATGAGATCCTCGCCGCCGGCGTGCAAGTCGAAGGTTTCTCCCAGTTCCTGCATCGACATGGCGGAGCACTCGATGTGCCAGCCGGGTCGTCCGGGCCCGATCGGACTCTCCCAGAATGCCTCTCCCGGTTTGGCTGCCTTCCATAGGGCAAAGTCGCGGGCGCTGTCTTTCTCGTATTCGTCCAGGTCCACACGAGCTCCGTCTTCCATTCCCGCGAAATCTTTCTTGGAGAGCTTGCCGTAGCCGGGAAACCTGGCGATGCGAAAGTAATAGGAGCCGTCATCGGTTCGGTAGGCGAAACCCTTCTTCTCGAGTTCCGCCACAAAGCGCGCCATCTCTTCGATATGTTCGGTGGCGCGGGCCAGAACCGGTATTTCGATATTCAGGGTGGCGCTGTCTTCGAGAAAAGCTCGCTCATACTTTGCGGTATATCCCCTGACGCTCAGGCCTTTCTGAGCGGAATTACGGATGATCTTGTCGTCGACGTCGGTAATGTTCATGACGTGGCGTACGCCCAGCCCGCTCTGGCGCAGAAAGCGGCGCAGAATGTCGACCGCTACAAAGGTTCGAAAGTTGCCGATGTGACCGTAGTCGTAGACGGTCGGTCCACAGGCGTACATTCGCACTTCATTGTTCTGCAACGGATGGAACTCTTCTATTTTGCCGGAAAGCGTGTTGTACAAGCGCAGCGCCATGAGTGGGGAAATTTGCGGACGGAATCGTTAATTCTAGGGGCACACAGGAAAGAGGGTCAAATCGCGCCTTTCGCCGGTTTGGCGGGCTCCGCCGCCGCATGGCTCGCAGCGCGTAGCCGCTGGCCCACCAGCAATACATAGTGCAAGGCTGAGACCACCGTGAAAGCGACGGTGGCATGCAAAAACGTGGTCTGAGTGAGCCAGATCCATCGAGTGTGCTTGATCTGAAACAGCAGCACAAAGAAAACCGCGGCAACCTGGGCAAAGGTGTTGGCCTTGCCGAAGAGGCTGGGGCGAAAGTCGCGCAGCCCGGCAATGGCGTAGAGCACGGCGCTGGCGCACAGGATCGAGATATCGCGGCTGAAGACCAGGACCGTATACTTCCACGCAATCTTATGCAAAATCGCCAGCACCATGAACATGGTGCTGAGCAGAAGCTTGTCAGCGATGGGATCGAGATACTGGCCGAGTACAGTCTGCTGCTTCAGGGTCCGGGCCAGCAGTCCATCGAGACCGTCGCTGAATCCCGCCAGGACAAACAAAATGAGCGCCCATCTGTAGTGTCCGGCAACCAGATTGATCACGATAAACGGCACGAACATCATGCGTAGCAGGGTCAACTGGTTGGGCGCGGTGAGCAGTTGGGAGAACTTCATTTCTGGTCTCCTCCCGTGTGCAACCCGGTCTTCAGGGGACGGATAAGAATCGGAGCCGGGTCCAGTCCTGTCTGCGCAGTGAATCGCTGCGCCAGGGAAGGGATGTTACCTTCTGAGGAATCAAGCTCGACCCGCTCGATGCGATGCATGGGAAAGAAGACTACACCGAAGGAAGGGGGATCGCCGGCTTTTATGACCGAGACCAGGTCCTCGAACGAACCCAGTTCGCCCCCTGCGAGGCTGAGTCCCTTTGCCGTGAGAGCAAGAATCGCGCCCCAGAACTTCTCCCGAGGGCTCCCCAGAGTCACCAGCACAATCGCGCCCGGTCGAAACGGATCGCCAGCCCCGGGGAGAGCGGTGTCATGTGGATCCTCAGATTCCATACAGGATTGTCGCCGCGACCCGATAGACTTTGCAACTGCGCGAACCCGAAAGGCAGGGCAGGATTGCCCAGTTATCGCAACGATTCCTGGTCGTTGATTTCAATCTCCCCTGTAATTGCCGTGCATACGTTGCCGGAATCACCCGCCCCCCGTAGAATTGAAAACAGTCGTTCGAGTGTAGGCCCGTAGCTCAGTTGGTTAGAGCGCCTCCCTGACACGGAGGAGGTCGATGGTTCGAGTCCATTCGGGCCTACCATTCAAGAAGTAAGTACCACTCGCAGCGCTTCACGACGTTACAGCAAGCAGGTACCCACCCGAACTATCTTCTCGCCTCTCGGACCGAACTATAGCTCCCGGCAGGAATTCCCAGGTCTCGTCTGCGGGATCGTAATCTGGTGTTGGAAGAAGCTTGAACAGACCACGTCCCAGATCCAAAGCCTCTGTCGGGCGGAAGACTTCCGTTCCTTCGCCGATTAAGCGGACATACAGCACTCTTAGTGTCGGAATCCTTACCCAGACTTCCTCCAGCCCTCGACCCTGCGTCAATTGAGGCTCACAGCTTTGACCCCGTAAGTGTAGGTCTCCAGGACCTCCAGCAACAGCGGCAGGGCATCGACCAGGGTCTTTTCGGTCTTCGAACTTATCACCACCAGGGCGACTATCTTGTCCTCGTCGATGTAGGCAACGGCTTCCGAGGAGCCCTGGTTGACGCCGTGGAAATAGCGCAGCTTGGCAGTCCGCTTATTGAAAGGGATGTCTCCATCGACATAGGTCATTCCCGGATTGTTCTTGCGAAATGCTGCCAGGTCCGAATCCATCAGTGCCTGAACCGTTGCCCGCCCTGGTGCTTTGGTCACAATGTTGGGATAAAGGATGGTTTCCGCCGTGGCGTACGATCCTTTGGCGTAATAAACGCAGCACACACCCAGACGCCGCCCGACCTTGCGATCGGCAATCCAGCCTTTGGGCCCCTCGATTGAAAATGATCCACCTTCCGACTGGAGAATGACGAGGTTGTTCTTGCCATTCGTCACCGGCTTTGGCTTTTTTTGCTGTGAAACAGCAGGCGAGAGCAGAAGAGACGCGACGACTATAGCGAGAGACATGCACTTCATAGAGAGCCAACGCGGCCAGCATAGCCGACGCACGGCAAACCTCTGCGCGGTTCGCGCAGGTCCTGGTTAACTGAGTTGATTCCCGCTGTACACTGCTCCCGCCACTCACGATCGTCTGACTTTGCACCGAGCCTAAACAGCATCCGCCAGAAGTACATAACTTTGGGATTGCAGGCCGGCGGGCCCATGGTAAGTCTCTTCTTTTCAGATTTCGTGATATCACAGGCAATAGGTTTGGAGGTAGCTGTATGAAGATGTTGAAGGTAGCGTGCGCGGTGCTGGGAATGGCGACGCTCATTTTCGCTTGCCCGACGTCGATCTCCTGCCCGGCCGACCGCGAAGAGATGTACAAGGTGGGGGATGAATATTCGGGATCGGTGCACTATGCGATATACGAACACGTAACCTCGGCCGGCGTAACCCACCGGGTTCCTTTTCGCTGCGACGAGTAAAAGCGGGAAATAGCCAAGATCTCCTCCACTCGGTGGCTTCAAGACAAATCCCCAGGAACTGATAAGCGGCGACTTTCGCGCCATTTCTTTATTACAATCAGAGCGGCCAACTCACCGCGACTCGACCTGCACAAATGGAAAGAACGATTCTGGTGACCGGAGGATCGGGATTCATCGGTTCCAATTTCATCCTGCAATGGATTGAGCGGGAAGGCACTCCGGTAGTCAACCTTGACAAACTGACCTACGCGGGCAATCCGCGTAACCTGCTTCGGATCTCGTCCGATCCGCTATATTCCTTTACCCAGGGGGACGTGTGCGACCGCGAACTGTTGCGCGATTTGATCAAACTTCATCAGCCACGCGCCATCGTGCACTTCGCCGCCGAGAGTCACGTGGATCGTTCGATTCATGGGCCGGACGATTTTGTCCGCACCAATGTTCACGGAACCTTCTGCATGCTGGAAGAAGCGCGGGCGTATTGCGGGGCGCTGGGGGACGAGGACCGCAAGGCATTCCGTTTTCTTCATGTCTCGACCGACGAAGTGTACGGATCGCTGGGCGCGGCTGATCCGCCGTTTTCGGAGTCCACGGCCTACGCGCCCAACAGCCCGTATTCCGCCTCCAAGGCGGGTGGGGACCATCTGGTGCGGGCCTATCACCACACCTACGGCCTGCCGACCCTGACCACGAACTGTTCCAATAATTACGGGCCTTACCAGTTTCCGGAAAAACTGATTCCGCTGGTGATCCTGAACGCCCGGTCCGGCAAGCCTTTGCCGGTGTATGGCGACGGGCAGAATATTCGCGACTGGGTGTTCGTGGAAGATCACTGCCATGCGGTGCGTACCGTTCTGGCCAAAGGCAAAGTTGGAGAAACGTACAACATCGGCGGAGGAAGCGAGAAAACGAATATTGAGATCGTGGAAAGCATTTGCGCGATTCTGGACCAATCGTGCCCGCGTGATCCCGCCGTACCTCATCGAAACCTGATCGCGTTTGTGAAAGACCGGCCTGGACATGACCGCCGCTATGCCATTGACGGGCGCAAGATCGAGCGTGAGCTGGGGTGGAAGCCGCGTGAAAGTTTCGAGAGTGGCCTGCGCAAGACCGTCCAATGGTATCTGGAGAATGAAGAGTGGGTGAAAGAAGTTACCAGCGGCGACTACCGCAAGTGGATTTCTACTCAGTACTCTTAGGCTTGCCGCCAGACCGCCTCAGGGAAGCAGAGAACCTAGCGCATGCGAATCACCATCTTCGGCGCCACCGGCTTACTGGGGAAGGCGCTGACCCGCGAGTGGACCGAAGACGAGATCACCGGGCCTGGCTCCAGAGAAGCGGACGTCCGCGACGAGAAGGAAGTTTTGGCGGCGGTCCAGCGCAGCCGGCCTGATTGGATCGTCCTGGCCGCGGCCTACACCGATGTGGACGGCTGCGAAACCAACCGCGCCCTGGCCTTCGACGTGAACTGCCGCGGGGCGGTGAATGTCGCGCGAGTGGCGAAGCGGCACGGCGCCCGCCTGCTCTTTCTCAGCACCGACTATGTCTTCGACGGGACCAAAACGACTCCCTACGAAACCGATGATCCGCGCTCGCCACGGAGCGTTTACGGTCAATCGAAAGCTGCGGCGGAAGTCCAAATAGGCGAGTTGCTCCCGGAATGTTGCATCCTACGCACTTCATGGATTTTTGGCGCGGGCGGAAAATGCTTTCCCGACACAATTCTGAAGTTGGCTGCGACCCGGCCGGAGTTGGATGTGGTCGGCGATCAGCGCGGTTCCCCAACCTACTCCACGGATCTCGCTCGCTCCATCATTCAGCTCTGCCGCCGGGAGGCGAGCGGCATCGTGCATGTTACCAATCGTGGGAGCTGCTCCTGGTATCAGTTTGCCCGGGAAACTGTTGCCCGGGCTGGATTGGATACCGTGGTGCGCGAGACGACGAGCGACAAGTTTGTGCGGCCCGCGCCGCGTCCTAAATATTCCGTGCTGTCTCCGGAGAGTTCGCAGCAACGCGGCATCGTCATGCCCAAATGGCAGGATGCCCTGCAGAGATATCTGGCTGAACGGGAAGCGAAGTAATCGTCTCGCCGCGACCGCCGAATTTATAGCTGGCCCAGGAGGGCGTTTCGGATCTTCTCCTGATGGCTGGGATCCAGTTTGGCGCCGGCACAGGTCACATGGAACACGTCGGTTGCGGTCTGGCCCTGGGTGTCGATGATCGCAACTTCGATATTGCAGCCGAGTTCCGCCATGGTGGAACTGATGTCGTACAGCAGTCCGGGCCGGTCCTGGGCAATGATTTCGATCATGGTGCTGTGTTGCGAAAAGCTGTTATCGGTGTGGACGCTGGTTTCGATTTTTACTTTCGGATTCTGTACTGCGGGCTTGAATTTTGTCTCCATCAGTTCGACCACATTAATCTCTCCAGAAACCGCCTCGGCCAGTTTCCGCTTCAGGCGGTTTATTTCGGAAGGATTGAGCTCAAGGGTCCGGAACCGATCGGAGAAGCGAAAGGTGTCGAGCGCTATGCCCGCCTTGTTGGCAAAGGCTTCGGCTTTCAAAATGTTCATTCCCCAGGATGACAGCGTGCCCACTACGTGCGAGAACAGGCCAGGGCAATCGAGGGTCAACAGGACCAGTTCGAAGTAGCCGTCGCGACGGAGTATTTCGCTCTGCGGTTCCTCGTCCTTCTGCCTGAGGCGGTCGTACATGCGGCAATGGGCTACGATTTCGTCCGGTGGGTGCATCAGCAGATAACGCTTGGGAAATCCCTCGAGAAAGGAAGTGATATGTCTGGCATCAGGCTCGTGCGCGGCGGCGACAACTTCCTTGATGCGCTCGCTGTTGCTCGCGCTCGCGGTTAGCCGCTGGTCGTCCACAGTCCGGCTGAGGTGGTTGAATGCCGCCGCATAAAGCTGCCACAGCATTTCAGATTTCCATGGCGTCAAAGCTTCCGGATTGACCGATTTAACATCCGCGTAGGTGAGCAGGGTGAGCATCTTCAGCCGTTCCGCGGTGCCGACGCATTCGCTGAAATCCGCCACCACGGTGGGATCGAAAATGTCCTGCCGCCTGGTCGTGGACGACATGCGCAAATGATTCGCAATCAGAAAGACCACGGTCTCGCGATCGACTGGTTCCAGCCGCAGCCGATCCAGAATGCTGGCTGACGCCTGCAAACTCCCGGCCACGTGGTCAGTGGCCGATATGCCCTTGCCGACGTCGTGAAACAAGAGGGCGAGAAAAAGCAGGTCGGGACGTTCGACCCCGTCCAGGATGTCGCGGAAGCGGCGCTCCAATTCGCTGTCAGGCCTGCGCAGAGCGTGTATATTCTCGATCGCCACCAACGAATGTTCGTCTACGGTGTAGCGATGGTAGTAGTCCCGAATGACCAGCGAATCCACAGCTTGAAACTCAGGAAACAGCAGGACCAGCACGCCCAGCCGATGCATGGCGCGCAAGGCGGCGCCGCCATGAGGCGAGACCAGGATTCGCTGGAAGAGCGGCCATATGTCGGTGGAATCGCGCGCCCATCGCCGGAGGTGGGGAAGCGCGGTTTCGACGCTGCGCTCAGTTTCGGCTGTGAGTTTAAGGCCATGGCGGCCGACAAATTCGAAAAGGCCGAGCAGCACCACGGGATCCTGGACGGAAGAGAGCTGGCGTAAAAAAACGCGGCCCTCCACCACGGAGAAATCGGCATTCGACAACCGCGACTTGCGATTTTCAAACAGCCGGTACAGGCCGGATCGCCCCGGAGGTACTTCATCGAAAAGCACGGTGAGCCGGTAAATCGATCGAACATGCCGAAAGTAGGTTCGCATCCATACCGCAGCCCCGGCCGGGACTCCGTCCGGCAGGCCGATTCCCGCGGCGGCCGCTTCGGACTGGAGTTCATATGTCAGTCCGTTCAGGTCGCGACCCTGGCGATAATGCAGAAAACATCGCACCGCCGAAAGAAAATCCAGGGCCGCGCCACACTCGGCGCGAAACGCGCCGGGCAGCAGACTCTCCGATGCCGGCCACGCCCCTGTTTTTTCAAGTTCTGAAATCAGGCTGAGCCAGCATGCAACCTGATAGTCTCGCAGTCCTCCGGGACAGTCTTTTATGTTGGGTTCAAGGTGAAAAATGGTATGGCCGTATTTGTTGTGGCGCGCCGATGTCAGATCGATCAGCCTCTGCTGCAACTCAAGCGCCTCGCGGGCCACCATCTTGGGAATCACCTGGGAGTGAAGCTGGTCGAATAATCCCGCGTCGCCGCAAATGTAACGGCAATCCAGAAGCGAAATGTTGAATTCGAGATTGTCCCGGTGCAGCTTGCCACATTCCGCCAGGGAACGGGTAGTAGGGCTGACTCGTAGATGCAGGTCCCAGAGGGCCTGGGAAATTCGCGGAATCACCCGTTTCTGCGAGTCTTCGCTCAGAGGCGATTCATGCAGGAAGAGCACATCCACATCGGAACAGGGAAAGAGCGCGCGACGGCCGTAGCCGCCCAGGGCAGCGACGCACATCCGGTCTGGTGAGCCGGGGGAAATCTGGTTCCACAACTCGCCAATCAGCGAATCGGTCAGGTTCGAGCGTTCACGGATTGCGGCCTGTCCGTTATGTGAATGCTCAAATCTCCCGCGTATCTTTTCCGATTCGTCCTGGTATGCGTCCTGTGATATAGGGCTGTTCGCCAGCACTGGCATCACACTCCGGTGGCCCTGACGTGATGGAGGGCTAAAGTGCCGCCACTCCGCGCTCATGGTTCCGAATTCTTATGGCCTCGTCCACCTTGGACAGGAAAATCTTTCCGTCGCCGATTTTTCCCGTGCCGGCGCTTTGCATGATGGCATCGACCACCGCGTTGACCAGATTGTCGGCGAGCACCATCTCGAGTTTGATTTTGGGCACGAGATCGACGGTATATTCACGGCCGCGATAAACCTCGGTGTGGCCCTTCTGCCTGCCGTGCCCGCGCACGTCAGAGATCGTCATGCCTTCAACCCCCAGTTCCGCCAGGACTTCCTTGACGGCCTCAAATCTGGACGGTTGAATAATCGCTTCAAGTTTCGTCATTGTGTTTGTCCTCAGGTCAGGCGAATTATAGACTCGATCAAATTCCTCTTCCGGCAGCTCGAAAGCGATTTCAGTGCAACCATTTCAGCAACGCGCTTTCAGCATAGAGAATTACCGCGATCACTGCCAGCATTTCCACGATCACCGGGGTCATCTCCCTGATCCACTGGACCGGTGTGTAGTGTGCGTCCACATCACGCTGAATGAAAGCATAGGCCACCACGGATTGGGCGGACCCAATGTGGGTCCAGCAACCGCCGAGTGCGTAGCCGGCGATCTGGGCCATGGCAAACAGATGCAGGGTTGAAGTCTCCAGATTGTGCAGGCCGTGCGAGGCAAAGTCGGCCACGATGTTATTGTCCAGAATGGCGGAGAGAAAAGTGCAACCGACAAATTGCGCGAAGGCCACGTGGGCGTTTCCCAGAGTCTGAATTCCGCGATGTATCAGACCCTGCAGTTGGCCGAAAAAGCCGGCATTGGCCAGCAGGGTGATGGACAGGAACAGGGGAAACAGAAAGTAGTACTCGGCGTACTCCTGTCTCGCATCTCGAAGCGCCAGGGCGCGCATCTTCGGGATCCTGGCGATACCCAGCAGGGCAACGAGGAATCCCGCGAACGAAGCCAGAAAGAGCGGAGTCTCGTGGTGGAAACCATGCAGCACGAGGAATCCTACAAAAGGAACCAGCGCCAGCGCCCCAACCTTTTGCGCTCGCCGGCGAACATGCGCCAGGGAAGCGAGCGTCGCATCCACAGACCGTTCCGCTTTCAAAGCTCCGGCGCGGTCTCCGGCTGCTTCGAGCAGATAATGGCGATCGAGCGAATCAGCGAGATCTTCACTTACCAGATGGCCCAGGAGTCGCTTGCGGATTGGCGGGGGCACTTGCTCCCGCACCAGGGCCAGCCCCAATGAATCGCCGCCCCGCAGCCGCTGCAGTACGGACTCAGTCCGGTCATCCAGTTCGACCGCGTGGTCTTCGACCAGCTCAATCGGGGTCACGACCTCGCCGTGGCGGGTTGCCTGAAGAAACCGGATATCCTCGGCGTTGGCGTCGATCACGTCCATGGTTTCGAGATTGACCCGCCGGCCGCGCAGCCGCTTCCGCACATGTCTGGCGACAACCAGATAACAGGCCAGCGCGATCGGAGCGCAATAAACAAGGAAGAAGGCATTGCCCAGGCGAGGATACAGATTCGCCTTCATGATCAGATTGGGGGGTTCGCCATAGGCCAGCCAGATGCCGCAGATCGTGGTCACCGTCGTACAGACCATGACGGCATGGCGGATATCCGCCATGGGCGCCGCAGCCAGTAACAGGATGATCACCAGAGTCCGGATGGTAAGACCGATCATCGAAACGCCGTCGAGCACGCCTGACGCCAGCGCCACGACTGCGGTGACCGCAATCACCGTGGACAGAATCTCTCCCCGATTACGGCGCAGCAGCGCGAACGTGAGACCCTCCAGCAGGCGGGTTTGGGCAATGACGGAAACAAAGAAAGTCAGCCCCAGGATGAACAGCATGGTGTCCGCGTGGACGAGTTCGTCCAGTCCGTGGAAGGAGAGCACGTGCTCCTGGGCCCAGTTCCACCACCCGCGCTGCGCAATCTCGACCTGCCACTGCGAAGTCTGCAGACCGCAGAACGTGGCCACAACGATCAACAACATCCCGTAGGTGAGCGCGTTCTTATGGATCTGATATTTGAAGGAGCCAAACAGAAACAATCCCAGGATGGTGGCCAGCACCTCCGCAGCCAGCAGCCACGCGGGCATGGCCACGATCCGGCCCACGAGCCATATCATGGTGGCCACAATGGCACAGCCCAGCAGGAAATTTCGTCCCGAAAGCATTACGACCGCGGGCGGTTCCGGGGCGCCGGTTTGAGTCGATTCAGGAGGAAGGCCGGCAGACGAAGGGATATTGGCACGGTCCACGGTCCCGTGGCTCATGCGCGTAGTTTCGTCCAACGCCCCGTCGATTGTGGCTATCCGTGACATCGGGATTTTCATCGACTCCGTCGCGCCATTGAAGTCCGCCTAGGCTCCGCGCACGGGGACTTTTTCTCTTCCATGAGGCCATGCCCGCAGGACGGAGATCCCGACCGCCAGCAAGCACCCGGCGATTACGGGAAGAACGGGCGCGTGCCCGGCCACCACCAGGAAAAGTCCGACAACGACCGCCCACGACCATGCCATCCGCTGTTTCTTCAAGGTATCGAGCATCGTGTTAAGCATTTGCACCTCTCCGTCTTTTACCAGCGAACATGCAACAAAAGCGCTCCGATGACTGCTGCCAGGCCACTGCCCGCCAGCAACAACCCAGGCTTGCTGTAAGTTTTGTTAAACCAGGGCCGGGCGATTCCATTGCGCTCCCGGGCCCGTTCTTCCTTCAGCAACTGGGTCAGCATCTTGCGTTGTTCCAGAGTGCTGACGCAGCGCAATGCGCGCTCGGCGGAGGCGTATCCTTTTTGTGGGACGCGAAGTTTGAAGTTGAGTTGCGCCAGCGTGTAGTGGGCTGCGAAGCTCTCGGGCTGGAGTTTGGTCGCCAGTTCGAGGTGATCGATGGCCGGATAAACCTTGTGGCTGAGGGCGTTGGCCAGGCCCAGAAAAACGTGGGCCTCGCCGAAGGTGGGTGAGATTTCGGTGCAACGGGAGAGCGCGTTCAGCGCCGCTCCCGCGTCACCGGTTTGAAGCTGTTCCACGCCTTCCCGGAAGCAGTCGATGGCTTCACGAGGAAAGTCGAGGGCGGGCGGACACTGCCAGGTAAGAGAATGTCCGCCCAACTGGCCATCAATAGGAATCGCGGTGTTCATTACGCTGTCTCCCTTGCCACCTGCAAGCCAGCCTTGAAATCAGCCGCCGCACCGCCGTGGGTGATGTCAGGTTTCAGCACGAACTCGGGATAGCACAGGGCGCCCATTTCGGGGATGTCCAGGCCTTCGAGTTCGGCTTCAGCGGAGACCCGCTGTCCGATGATCGCGTGAATCGCCAGGTTCGCGACATACGAGGCAGTGAACACGAATCCCAGCAGCGTGCCTACGCCGATGAGTTGAGCCGGGAGTTGCGTGGGATCTCCGTAGAACAATCCCTTGACGCCGTTGGTGCCGTCTGCGAACAAACCGACGGAGATGACTCCCCAGAGTCCGCAGGTTCCGTGAACCGAGATGGCTCCTACGGGATCGTCTACGCGCAGAACACGGTCGACGAACTCGACGCTCAGGCAGACCAGCAGTCCGGCCGCGAAACCAATGATCACGGCGCCCAAGGTGTTTACGTAGCCGCTGGGAGCTGTAATCGCCACCAGGCCGGCCAGCAGTCCGTTGCCGGCCATGGAAGCGTCCGGCTTTCCATATTTGATCCACATGAAAAAGAGCGCGCCGAAAGAGCCGGTGCAGCCCGCCAGCATGGTGTCGACGGCGATGGTGCCGATGCGCAGCGCCCCCGATGCGCCCAGCGTGCTGCCCGGATTAAACCCGAACCAGCCGAAGGCGAGGATGAAGCAACCGGTCAGCACGATGACCATGTCGTGCCCGGGCATGGCATTCGAGGAGCCATCCCGGTTGTACTTGCCGATGCGAGGGCCGATGATGATGGAGAGCGCCAGAGCGCTGAGTCCGCCGACAGCGTGCACCACCCCCGATCCGGCGAAATCCGCGTAGCCCGCGCCCAATCCGTAGTTCGTGCCTAGTTTCGACAGCCAGCCCCCGCCCCAGGCCCAGTTACCGTAGAGAGGATAGATGACCGCTCCCAGAACGACGGAAGAAATTGCAAACGCAACATACTTCCAGCGCTCGGCTGCTGCGCCGGTTACGATGGTCAGCGCAGTGTCCATGAAGACCATCTGGAACAGGAACAGGACCATGACGCCTACGTCGTAGGTCGCGCCGGAAAGAAAGAAGCCCTTGGTGCCCCATAGGCCCCAATCGTGTCCCAGCAGATGAATGGCGAACTCGTGGCTGAGCGGGTTCACGCCACCGAGAATGGAGGCGCCAGAGGCGCCACCCATCTGAATGGCGAAGCCGCACACCCAGTAGGCGAACAAGCCGAAGCCATAGACCATGAAATTCATCATCATGGTGTGATTGGCGTTTTTCGCTCGACAGAGTCCGGTTTCAACGATGGCGAATCCGGCCTGCATGAACATCACCAGAAAGCCAGTGACCAGCGTCCAGACAAAGTTGATGGCGATCCGGTTCTGTCCCGCCTGGTTCACCAGGTCTATGAGGGTGAGAGGTTTGGCAGGATCCGCGTGGACCACATCGTTCGCGGTTCCCGTCTTGGTGCCGCTGGGATCGCCTGCCGCCAGATCATCCGCGGAAGGCCCGCTGACGGGCAGAGGCGCGTCCACGGCGAGCGGTGGCGGTGAAGCGGCGGCCGGAGCGCTGGGCGCAGCGGTTTGACCCTGGGCCCAGGCCGGAAGACCACATACGAGCAGCGTCACAATCGCCACCCACAAACATGGTTTCAACCATGTGCAACGTGTCATTGCATATCTCCTAGTGAGGTTGAACGCGAGCTTAATCGTCGCCGCGCCCTCGATCTCTCGATCATCCAGCCGGGCTGCCCCTGATGCCGTGCTACTGTTTCCAGACCGCTTGCTTCTGATGAGCCTTGTTCAGCACACTGAGAATCGCCACCAGGGTGATCCCTATTCCCAGGATGCAGACCAACATCCTCACCCCAGTGGACGATGTCATGTTGAGCGCGACCACCGGAAGCAGCCATCCGAAGACTGCCAGCAAAACTCCAACCAGCTTCATGTTGTTCCCCTCTCGAATTGATCTAGATAGTTTTGATCTTGTGAAAGCCCGCCGCGGAAGCAACCAGCAACCCCGCTCCCACAATGGCAAAGACGATGCCCAGGCCACCGCCGCTGTGCATACCTGCCACAAAGGAAGTGAAACCCACCAAGGTCGTGCCCAGATACATTCCCTGTTTTGCATTAGCGCCCATTGCTTTGCTCCTTACATCGAGGATTTGAACTGGGGCAAGCTTCGGACCCCGTCCATGGTGTTGACTGGAGATAAAAGCCAACCTCGCCTCCCGCGAAATCGGGTTGCCGTTTTCGAATTCGTTTCTGGCGCGGGCGCGGCTTGGGCGCTGGTACTAGGGGTGGTTTGAGTTGAGCCCAAGCCGTTAGCCCACATATCAGCGGCATCGCTGCCGCCGGACAAAAATCGTTGTGCTTTCAGACGATTGCTACCGGTGATCGGCCGAAGCCATATTTGTTTCAAGTCCATTGCCTCGTCCCGCCTACTTGGCATCCGCACTTCTGAACGCATACAGCATGCCCAGGGTCACCGGGTTCGGTGCTTCCTTGAGTCACGTCACTTGGTCCGGTAAACCATCCTGGTCCGTCATGTCGCGCCGGAATTCCAGCCGGGTCATGAGCTTGCTGGCCACCATGCGCTGTAGGGTGAGGGTGAATTCGCTCAACTTCTGTGCCGTCCCAGTCTGAGTGCCACCGTTGTCGCTGAAGTATTCGCCGCGCGTAGCCAGCGCCCATTTGTCATTCGGAGCGTATTTGATGTATCCGGCAATTCCGCTCCAATGCACGGAAGCCGAACTCACCGAGGGAATCCCGCTGGGCAAATGGTCCTGACCGTAGTCGTAGTTCGCCATCAGCGAGAGCTTGCTGTTCGGCGAATATGTCGCCACCGTGTCAAACAGATGCCTGAAATCGCCGTTGTCGTTCAATTGTTCCGGGCCAACCAGGTAGTTCTGGACCAGGCTGAATTTGCTGTTCGGAGTCCAGGCGGCGCTGAAGCCGGTGGTCTTGCCGCTGTTGTTGTCGACGCTGTTGTTCCAGCCATTCACCAGGTATCCGGTGAGGGCGAACTTTGGATTGAACGCGTACTTCGCGCTGGCTCCGAAGTGAAAGTACGGAATGGCCAAGGCAAAGAGCAGGCCGCGAGAGTAGTTCCAGTTGTCCTTGGTCTCGATGACTTCTGCGCCTGCCGGCGTTACGAACTTGCCGACGTTGATCTGCAAGCCCTTGCCCACGGGCGCAAGGTATTCCAGATAACCTTCCTTAAGGTATTGATCGAAACCGAGTTCGGTGGAGTTGACGGCGTTGATCGCCTGCCCGAAGCCCAGGGCCACGTGATAGCCGAGACGGCTGGCGGTGGCGTCCGGTGCCTTGTCCGCCACCAGTTCGATCATGTTCAGTCCAAACTGACCCGAGTTGATGTCGAAGTTGCGAAACTGGTTGGTGCGGCCGATGGGCTGGTTCGAGTTGTATCCGTAGTAGACATCGACGAATCCGCTGAGGGTGGTTGGCCCCAGCAAGCCGGCGAGGCCGGTGGGCGCAGGAGTGGCAGCCGGCGCCGTACTGGCCAGTGCGGCTGTGGCAGGTACGGGCGCGGGCGCGGCAGTTTTCTGCGCCTCCATCTGGCTTCGCAGATCAGCCAGCTGCTTTTCCAAAGAGTCGATGCGGCTGGCAAGATCCGGAGCCGGCTCGGTCTGAGCCAATGCTCGATTCCACGAGCCGCAAACAATTCCGAGAGTGACAGCGAGAACCAAAACCCTCCAACGGAAGGCACTATTCATCTAGACGACTCTCTTTCTCCCCCGGTCAGGTGTGGAATGAACCACACCCGCCCCGTTACCAGCGTGGTGCACAGTACCGCCCCGCCTCTGTGAGAGTCCAATGCATAATTCTTTTCGCCCCTATCACAAATACTTTTAAAAACATTAATTTATGGAGGAGATAAGAGAAATTTATTGGGCCCTCGCGCCCGCCCCTGACATTTGCCCGCTCACGTAGGTACCGTGGTATATTGGTACCATGAAGAGCGAGGAGGGATTCCTGGTCGAGAGGGTACAGACCGGAGTTCGAATCGAAAGGCGTTTGCTCAAAGTACTCAAAGCCTTCGGCGAGTATCACGACTTGACGCTGGGCGATCTGCTGGAGGGAATTGTCCTGCACGCCTTCGATGGCAAGACCCCTTTTGGCCAGGCGTCGCTTGACCAGATCAGGGAGTTGAAGAAGTTCTATGGCCTGGATCTGGACTCCAGCGCCAGTCATCGCCTGAAGGAAGCGAAGCGCGCGCGTTCGTCACACAAACGCAATTCCTAGCTCAAAATGACAGACCATGAACTGATGGAACGCTTTGAAGATGGCACGCTTTCGAGTGAGCACTTTCATCATCGCGAGCACCTTCGGGCGGCGTTTCTATATCTGACGGAATACCCTGTGCTGGAGGCCCTGCAGGCGTTTTCCAGGGCTTTGCGGAAATTCGCCGAGGTCCATGGGAAGCCGCAGCTCTACCATGCGACTGTAACCTGGGCCTACGTTTTTCTTATCCACGAGCGCATGGCGCGCGCTGCCAGCAAACCGGGCTGGGAGGAGTTTGCGCGGAACAATCCCGACCTTCTGACCTGGAAGGACGGAATCCTGACTCGCTACTATCGCGCCGAAACCCTCGCCTCCGATCTGGCGAAAACGATTTTTGTTCTTCCCGACTTGCTTACTTGAAACCGCAGGTCGATCAATGGCTCCGCGCGCGGAAGAGTCAAGGCTCTTGGACTTCGCCGTCGGGCACGGGGATCGGCGCGCCCCTCAGGGCAGTTGACCATTGACAAAAACTGTCAACCGGTTGATCCAGAGCGTCAATCGCCTGCGATACGCTCCCAATCGTGGCCAAAGAACGCCCCTAAACCTCTGATTCTGCATGGGGGCTCTCTTTGGTCGTCGGGTGGCGTGGTGGCCCCTAAAGTGCGGCCGCCAGTTAGCCGATAAGTAGACCGCAGATAGCCGCACGGGGGGCTTTTTTTGGGAAAAGGTAATCGACGACACAAGCGGATCAAAATGGTCTTGCCCGTACGGATATCGGGGAAGGATTCGGCCAACAATCCGGTAAACGAACTAGCGCACACTCTGGACATTACGCCCAACGGGGCCCGGTTGGGCGCCATTCACCATGCCTTGAAAACCGGCGACAAGCTCACCTTGCAATACCGGCAACGCAGGATCCAATTCCGGGTGGTCTGGGTTAAACCGATGGAGGGGACAAGCGAGTATCAGGTCGGTTTGGAAGGGATTGGTTCCGTCGGTGAAAACTGGGGGCTTGAGCTTCCGGAATCCGGCTTGGCGGATGAATACCAGACTCCTACCACTTCATAGTTCATC
>JBOGLC010000148.1:0-25203 GCA_050746005.1 Terriglobales bacterium | reverse complement strand
GCCGAACTCTGGGGCGAGTTGCGCCACCGATCCCCCAAAGGAGTCATGCTGAGCTTGCGAAGCATCTGGCGTGCAGCGGATCCGCTCTCGCTCCTGGTACGTGGCAGTACACGCAAGATCCTTCGGGACTGAAGTCCCTCAGGATGACGCCGGTATTGGGGGAGGAGGGCCGAGGTCTGCGATCTGCGGGCCTTCTGCCGGCCGAGCTCCGGGGCGAGTTGAGCCACCGATCCCCCAAAGGCGTCATGCTGAGCTTGCGAAGCATCTGGCGTGCAGCGGATCCGCCCTCGCTCCTGGTACGTTGAGCTTCGCGCGAGATCCTTCGGGACTGAAGTCCCTCAGGATGACGCCAGTATTGGGGGAGGAGGGCCGAGGTCTGGGGTCTGCTGAGGCGGCTGCACATCCACTTCGCGCCAGATGCTTCGCAAAGCTCAGCATGACGTCTCCATGTGCGGGAAGCAGTTCAAACAGCCCACCCCCCACTTTTGACACTGCGCCGACGCCGCCGGATAATCCACTCTGTGTCCGACCCCACCGCAGCGCAGACTTCCGTTCGCTCCCCGGTTTTTCGGCGCTCGTTCCGCAAGACATTCCCTTCGGCGGTTCGTGGCGAAGGGGTCTATGTGTGGGATAGCGAAGGCAAGCGCTACCTGGATTTTTCCGGTTCCGCGGCGGTGAATCTTATCGGGCACGGCGTGCCCGAGATCGCCTCCGCCATGACCGAGCAAGCCACGCAACTGGAGTTCGTACACACCAGCCAGTTCACCACTCCGGTGGCGGAAGACTACGCGCAAGAATTGCTCGAATTTGCCGGCGAGAATTTTCGCGGCGGCGCTGTGTACTTCACCTGCGGCGGTTCAGAATCGGTCGAGACCGCGCTGAAAATGGCGCGCCAATATCAGGTGGAGATCGGCCAGACCAAACGCCACCAGGTACTGAGCCGGACGCAGAGTTATCACGGTTCGACCCTGGGCGCGCTTTCAGTCTCCGGCAACCGGCGCCGGCGCGAGATTTATCTGCCTATGGTGCGGGAGTTCGCGCATGTAGGAATTCCCTACTGCTATCGCTGCCACTACGACTGCACCGACGGCTGCCGGAACTGCGGTATCGAATACGCCGCCGAGTTGGAGACCGCAATTGAATCGTCAAACGGCGAAGCTGCCGCTTTTATCTTCGAGCCGGTCAGCGGAGCCACTCTGGGCGCGGTGGTCCCCCCTCCCGGATATTTGCAAAAGATTGCCAAAGTTTGCCGGCGCCACGGCCTCCTGCTGATCGCCGATGAAGTGATGACCGGCATGGGGCGCACCGGAAGAAATTTCGCCGTCGAACACTGGAGCCTAACGCCCGACATCCTGATCGCGGCCAAAGGTCTCTCCAGCGGCTATGCCCCGCTGGGCGCGGTCATCGCCACGAAGAAAGTGGTGGATGGCATCGCCTCCGGAGCGTTCCTGCACGGCTTCACCTACAACGCCCATCCCATTTCGCTCGCAGCCGGACGCGCCGTGCTGCACCGTTTGCAACGAAAAAATCTGGTCCAGGCCGCCGACTCCGGCCGCGACGGAACCATCGCCGTGACGCTCGAGCGGGCGCTCGCCTCTCTGCTCGACCTGGAAAATGTCGGCGAAGTCCGCGGCATCGGGTTACTGCGCGGCGTCGAGTTCGTGACCGACAAGCAAAGCAAAAAGCCATTTGCTCCGGAATTGAATTTTGCTGGGCGTGTAACCAGCGCCGCCTTGCGGCGCGGCCTGCTGGTCTATCCCGTTCAAGGATGTGTCGACGGAATTTCCGGCGATCACCTGTTGATTGCACCCCCGGCAGTCATCACGGCCGAGCAGATCGATTGCGTAGTTGAGCAGTTGAAAGAATCCATCAGCGAAGCGAGAGACAGCTCAAGGTAGCGACGGCGTCCCACCGCCGCACTCCGGAGAAGATCACTTGGTTTTCGCCTCACTTGCCTCTGCCGTTATCTCAAATCTGTCAATCACTTAGCAGGTGATCTCCAATTTAGCTGCAGTTTACCCGCTGTGCATTGCGCCTGTCGCCTCCGGGAGCGAGACTGGCTCGGAATGCGGCAGTCGCGGGCGGGGCGCCCGCACCACACCAGCAACGGGAGCAAAGAATGGCAAGTCCACTGATTGATTTGTGCGAACAGGCAAACCCCGGCGGGCTGACCGCAGGGCGCCGGCTGATGCGTTTCGAGAACGCAACCCGAATCCACAATGGCCTGACCAGCAACCTTGAAAAGCAAGTCCTGATCTGGATGGCCAAACGCACCCCGCGCTGGATCAACTCCGATCACCTTACCTTGCTGGGATTTCTGGCTCAGGTGATGGCCGGAGCCAGCTATGCCCTGGCGGCATGGAGCCGTTACTGGCTGCTCGCCGGTATCGTCTTTCTGGCGCTCAACTGGCTGGGGGACAGTCTTGACGGCACGTTGGCCCGGGTGCGGCAGCAGCAGCGTCCGCGTTACGGTTTCTATATTGATCACATGGTGGATAGCGTCGGCGGACTGGCGCTCATGGGCGGGCTCGCTCTTTCGGGATACATGCATCCCTACATCGCGATCGGTCTTCTGACAGCGTTCCTTCTGCTCTCCATTCAGTCCTACCTGGCGACCTACACGCTGGGAGAATTCCAGCTTTCGTTCTGGAACTTCGGTCCCACCGAACTGCGCATTCTGTTGTCCATCGGCAACGCTGCACTGTTGTATCGCCCCATGGTCCTTCACGGACACTACCGCCTGTTTGATGTGGGCGGCGCGGTTGGTCTCCTGGGCATGGCCGCGATGCTTATTTTCTTCACCGCGCGCAATACTCGCCGGCTTTATGTGCGGGAGAGAATCCGATGACGCCAGTCGCCTGGCGTTCCACCGGGTTGCGCTGGCTCAAGTTCAATCTGGTGGGCGGAATCGGCGTTGCCGTACAGTTACTCGTTCTTATCCTGCTGAAAACCGCTTTGCATTTTAACTATCTGATCGCAACCGCTCTGGCAGTAGAGATCGCCGTAATCCACAACTTCTTCTGGCACGAACGCTTTACCTGGGCGGACCGGGCCGACGGGGGGTTCACTCGCTTCTTCAGGTTCAACCTGACGACCGGGTTGTTCTCTATCGCCGGGAACCTGGGGCTGATGACGCTGCTGGTCGGCTTCAGTCACATGAACTATCTGCTGGCCAATGCGATGACGATCACGGCATGCTCCGCGGTCAACTTTCTGGTTAGCGATGGCTTTGTGTTTGCCGCAGACCGGACGGAAATTCAATCCAGGTGATGGTCTGCCTGGCGCTCGACCGACCAGATATCTTCAGGCTTCTGCTCAAACGGATAAACGTGCACCATCCAGCCGAAGATTTGCGGGATGAATTTTCCGCCGGCATTATCACAGGCTTCACGGGTCGTGATTGAGCCGGCCAGCCCGAATTTCGCATTCGGTCCCCAGGCTTCTTTCCTTCTGTCGGAAGGCGGCAGGCACAGGTTGATATGGGCGTGCCACTGGGCAATACTCAACGGGATTCGCTGGTCCAGATCGTTCCAGTTCGAATTCTTGGGGGCGGTGTACATCACGCCGATGAGCTTGTAGCCATCGCCATTCTTCTCATAGAGCAACGAGGTTGGATGCTCGGGATCGAACTGAATGGCCGCCTCAAAAGCGTAGCGGTAATTGGTGAAGTGATATTGCTTTTGCGGCAGGTTGGGAAGGAAAATCTTGTAACCGTCGACCAGAGCGACTTTGTAGTCGGTGTATTTCTCGGCGGCCTTGCGGGCGGCGGCTACCACCTGATCCGCTTTCTCCTGGTCGCCTGGCTTCAACTCGCGCAGGGTCGTCATCTTCATATGCGGCCCCATGTCCATTTGCCGGTTTGACATGGAGAGCAAGGCGTGGGCGCTGCCGTCGTTGTTCATCCCCGCCATGTTGGGCATGCTCATGCCGCTCATCTTGGGTGAAGGGCCTGCTGTGTCATGCGACGCATCGACAGGGGATTCGGAGGGTGACTCTGTAGAAGGCGAGTGCGCAACCTCAGCCGGTGAACCCTGTGCCGATTTGTCCCCAGCTGAAATGTTCCCCGGAGATTTCTGTTCCTGCGCCCACAAGGGCGCGAGTGCGAACACAGCGAGCGAAAGCAGGGCCAGAATACGTCTGCTCATAGGTTCCGGTTTGTACTAACCCTGACGGACGGGGAATGTTTCTGCAACAGGAGAGATGCTACCGGTATTACGGCCGTAACCACAGGACACTGCGGCTGTCTTACCCAGTCACTGCCAGCACTTCCTGAACTGCCGCCTCGCCCGATCGCACGCAATCAGGCACTCCGATCCCGCGATAGGCATTGCCGGCCAAAGCCAGTCCCGGATGCTGCTTCAGCAGGTGCTGGATTCGTCCCAATCGCTCCAGGTGGCCGACAGTATATTGGGCCATGGCGCCTTTCCATCGGTAAACGCGAGTGAAAAGCGGTTCTGCTTTCACTGCAAGGATTTGCCGGAGTTCGTCGCGTACGATGCCCAGGATTTCTTCGTCGGCGAGATCCAGCACCTGTTCGTCGCGGCTTCCCCCGAGAAAGCAGCGCACCAGGGCGCGGTCTGGCGGAGCGCGGTACGGAAACTTGTTGTGCACAAAAGTCGCAGCCAGCATGCGCTTGCCCTGGCTGCGCGGCACCAGAAAGCCGAAGCCCGCCGGCAAACTGGCTCGCACAGTCTTGTCAAAACCCAGCACAACCGTCACCGACGAAGTATACGGAATGGCTCTGAGTTCGAGGGCAAGATCCGCGCTGGCAATCTCGACCACACGAGCGGCGGCGGTGGCCGGCGTCGCCACGATCGCGGCATCGAAGTGATCGGAAGCATATCCGGCGGACACAACCCATCCCCGATCTTGTCTCTGCACGGCCTGCACAAAAGAATTCGCCCGTAACGACTCCGCCGGGAGGCTGGCCACGACCCTTTCCGCCAGTTGCTGCATTCCTTCCTTGAGGGAAGTAAAAATAGGAAATCCCGGCGTCGATTGTTTAATGTTCTTGCGCGACGCCAGCATCCCTCGCCCCAGGCTGCCATACTTCAATTCCATTTCCACAAATCTGGGCAGCACCGCGCGCGCGCTTAGCTGCGAGGCTTCACCGCCGTACACGCCGGAGAGCAACGGGTCCGCCAGGCGATCCACCATTTCCCTCCCGTAGTGCCGCTCCACCAGCGACGCCACACTTTCGTCCCCATTCGACTGGCGCGGCGCCAGCCTCCACTCCCGCACCATTCGCAGCTTTGTGGCAGGCGAGAAAAGCGTAGACAGAAGTGCCGGCGTGAGTTCGGTGGGCACCATGAACATCAGCCCGTCGGGCAGAGGCACGAGCCTGCCCTTCACAAGAATGTAGGTCTTGCGTTCGCGGTCATTGGAACCGATAAGTTGATCTTCCATACCGAGCCGGCGGCAGAGGTCCGCGGCCCACGGCTTTTCCGTCAGAAAGGAATCGGGACCGGCCTCCACCAGGCAGCCGCCCACCTGCTCCGAGGCCAGTACGCCACCAAAGCGCGGGCCCGATTCATAAACCACAAACTCCAGCGACTCGCCCGCCCGGCGGCGTTCCTCAAGCGCGAACGCCGCGGCCAGTCCCGAGATGCCTCCGCCGACGATGGCGATCCGCTTCATGCCCTGTCAATCTTGCGACCAGAATTCATTCGACCTCGCTCAGGCCAATCTCGGCCGTCACTTTGCGATCCGCAACCGCGCCAGGTCCGCCAATGCTCCGGTCAACAACGGCGAATCGTTCAGCGATTCCGCGCGCCACAGTCGCAGTCCTTCCTTCTCGGCAAAGTCCCTGAAGCCGATATCGATGTCGTACAGCACCTCAACGTGGTCGCAGAGAAATCCGATGGGCTGTACAAACACACCGCGATGCCCTTTGGCTTTCAATTCCAGAATCGTATCTTCGACTCTGGGTCCCAGCCAGGCCCCGCCCGACATCCCCTGGCTCTGAAAAGCAAAGTTCCAGTTCTCCGGCGCCAGCCCCGCCCTGAGCGCCACCAGTCTGGCGGTTTCCCTGGTCTGAGTGTCGTAGGGGTCGCCATCGGCGATGGTGCGCTGAGGAACGCTGTGCGCGGTAAAGATGACGGGCAACTGGGCGGACATCTCGATGCAGGCTGGTGCCCATCCCGCACGAAATTTTTCAGCAAAAGCGGCAATCAGAAGCGGATGATCGTGCCATGACTCGACGAACTCGACGGCGAAAGGCGCGCCGCCCTCCACATTGAGGGCCTGGCGATACAGCCCCACGCTGGTGCGCGAGTTCTGCGGAGCCAGGCAGATGACCGTGGCGCGCCCCACGCCGTCCCGCTTCATGGCGGCAATTGTGTCCGCAATGAAAGGCTTCCAGTTACGCATTCCCACGTAGACCGGCAACTGCACTGCTTCTCCCAACAGTTTGCCCTGCTGCAGTGTGAGATCGGTCAGGGGAGACCGGCCAATCAGGCCGTACCGGTGCTTCACTTCTTCAACCACTTCCGGCGGCACCGGACGCCCCCGCGTGATCTGATTCAGAAATTCCGGCACCTCATCCACGGAGTCGGGGCTACCGTGAGCCAAAAGCAAAACCGCATCTCTGACATCAGCAGACAAATTCATACTCCGGGTTTTATGTGGTCGCGGGCGACTCGCCTGCGCAGCATCGCCTTAATCGCAGCCCGACCCATATTTACTGCCGTCTCTGCTCCGGGTACTCCTGAACGAATCTCGCCAGCGCCTTGACGTTTTCCACCGGCGTCTCCGGCAGAATGCCATGCCCGAGATTAAAAATATGCCCGGGACGTCCGCCGGCACGCCTTAAGATGTCAGCCGCGCCCGCCTTGACTTCCTTCCAATCGGCAAAAAGCAGAACCGGATCGAGGTTTCCCTGCACCGCGCCGGCCCCGACCGCTTCCCAGCCCTGATCCAGAGGAATCCGCCAGTCCAGGCCAATCACTTCAGCGCCGGTCTCTTTCATCGACGGCAGAAGCGTGGCGCTGTCGGTGCCAAAGTAAATGATCGGCACTCCAGACTTCTGCAAGGCCTTGATCAGTTCGGCAGTGCGCGGGAGCACATGGCGCCGATAGTCGGCCACGCTGAGGCATCCTACCCAACTGTCGAATACCTGGATCACGTCCGCGCCCGCTCGCACTTGTTCCACCACATACTCAGAGATCACGGCCACCAGTTTGCCCAGCAGCTCGTCCCAGGCCGCGGGTGAGGAATACATCATTTTCTTGGTGTTCACATAATTGCGCGAACTGCCACCCTCGATCATGTAGCTGGCCAGCGTGAATGGCGCGCCGCAGAAACCAATCACGGGCAGGCGCGCTCCGAAGTGCTTGCTCACCAGCCGCACCGCCTCGGAAACATATCCCAGATCGGCGGCGCGGTCGGTCCCCAGTTGAGAAATGTCCGCCGGGGTGCGCACCGGTTTCTCGATTACCGGGCCTTCCCCGGGGGAAAAGTGAAAGGGCAATCCCATGACTTCGAGCGGAAGCAGCAGGTCGGCAAAGACGATGGCCGCATCTACCCCCAGCGCTTCCGCGGCCGTGATCGTGACTTCGGCCGCCACTTCCGGCCGTTTGCATATCTCGATCAGCGAATATTGCTTGCGCACGGCGCGATATTCCGGCATGTACCGGCCGGCCTGACGCATGAACCAGACTGGAGTCCGGTCCACCGGAAGCGCCCGGCAAGCCTTCACGAAGCGGGATTCGGGAGCTGACATTGACTCGTTAAATGTAGCATCATGCCGCCAGCCGCACCGGGAAGGCGGGAATGGAGACCGCGGGAACGGAAGACCGGCTTCCCGCCCGTCATACCCAGGCTCCGGCCCCCGGGAGGCATCAAGAGAGTATCTCCAATCCCCCGCCGATTCGGCCTATGATTTCGAAGATTAACCCGGGAGGTTTTCACATGGCAGCGAGTCAGGTGGTTCTGTATTTTGACCGGCAGGAAGACGCGCTGCTCTTTACCCTGGCCGCCAGTTCAATGATTTCAGATGACGGGCCGGCCCGCGCCGATGAGGCCCTGGTGAAAGTGGCCGCCGAAATCCGCAAGGCCAGCCGGATTACCACAGAAGGTGTTCTGGAGCCATCCAACTAGCACCCTGCGGTCCGCCCCCTCGCATAAGATCGAGAACAGCCTAACTCCTTCAACCCGTAGAGGTAGTGCGTTTTCGCCCGGCTCGAAGGACGCGACGCCCGCCCCCGCAGGAGAACATCGCTACAGATCACATTCGTTATCGGCCCGGCTGGCCATCGGGTCTTTCCCGCGCCGCGAGTCGGGCCGGAAGCCCCTACATAATCGTTAGGAGGAATCTAAGGGGCACGGTGTATTGCCCCCGAACTGCGTCCAGTGGCATTGTCGCCTATGGAGGCATGATATGGCGGCAAGCCGACGGCTTCGAATCAAATCTAATGAAGGATTTCCGGAGAAGGAATATCGCGTAGTCGACGGACACGTCGAAGCGAGATCTCTTGCTCCCGAAGGCGAATTCGATCGCCAGGTTGAAGATGCCTGGTCGACCCTGACCCCCGACCAATTAAGCCTCCACGTCGAAAGAAACACAGTGGTGGCCAAGTGGCTGGAACATCGTTTGGGCTGGAGAAACCTGTTGCGGGCGTGCGTCGGAGAAGAAGTGTGCACAGACGTGAGAGATCGGGGTCCATTTACGGAGAAAGAATCCGCTCACTCCTGATTCAGAGCCTTGTCCAACGCCGCATCTCCATTCGTCGAACAAACCCTCAAAGCCTGAAGATAACTCCTGAATTTCCTGCGCGGAATTCTCTCGTCAGCAGCAAAGACTATGTGTGTACGTTCAGAGGATGCCTGGAGAGCATACCCCACTCAAAAGACGCCCAAGTTATTCGCGCTCAAGACGGGTATAGGCTTCCTCGGCCAACACCAGCCCGCCCAGAACCCCGGCCCGGCCACCGAGATCCGGAGGAACCACATACTGGTCCAAGTCGCGCATCACTTCGGTCGCCCGGACATATCCATTGAGCAGCTCCGCCAGATCTTTCCGGATCCGAGGAAAAAGATGCGTCTGCCGCAACACTCCCCCGCCCAGCAGAATGCGCTGCGGTGACAGAGTCAGCACCCAGTTGGCCAACCCATTCGCCAGGTAGTGTGCTTCCAGGGCCCACGCTGGATGGTCGGGTGCAAGCTCCTGGGCGGCTTTGCCCCAGCGCGCCTGCATCGCCGGACCGGAAGCCAATCCTTCCAGGCAGTCGCCATGATAAGGACAGCCCCCGGGGTAGGGATCGCGTGCCAGGTCATGCGGAACTCGTATGTGTCCCATCTCCGGATGCACCAACCCATGCAGCACCCGGCCGTTGATGATGGCGCCGCCGCCGATGCCCGTACCCACCGTGAGATAGAGAAGGTCGGTCAGGTTCTGGGCCGCGCCCCAGCGGGCTTCGCCGAGCGCGGCCGCGTCCACGTCCGTATCGAAACCCACCGGCACGTCCAGGGCGTCGCGAACGGTGCCGGCCAGATTGTAATTCTGCCATCCTGCCTTCGGCGTGGACGTGACATAACCGAATGTGAGCGACGTCCTATGCAGATCGATCGGCCCAAACGAACCGATTCCCACGGCTTTCAGTTCGCCTCTGGACTCCTCGCGCAGGAAGGCAATAGCGATCGCCAGCGTGGCCGCGGGCGTGGTGGTCGGGAACTGCATGGTCTTCAGGTCCGCCGGCCCGGTTCCCACGCCGCAAACGAATTTCGTTCCACCTGCTTCAATCGCACCAAACATAGTTCTATAAATGCCCCAAGGAGTCTGCCACAGAACTCTCTCCTGGACAAAATCTGCATGCCCCGGAGATTTCACGGCGCTCAATTTGTTGCCCGAAGGAATGCAAATCAACAACGACCGCGTGCTGCGGATGAAGATTCGGCTTCCCGTGACTGAGAGAAGATTAAGATATCCACCCTTTCGCACAGAACGCGAAAGGATGGGGCAACCTGAAAGCCCCAATTCCGAACTTCATGCTCGATTTAGTGCTCGAAGTTTTAAAATCCGACTCGCCCTTCCCGGATACGGCGAGAGAAATCCGGAGCGTCGTCCGCCGCCTTTGCCGCCGCGTTGATATGTGCCTGCTTCTTGAATTGATCAAATGGAAGGTTCCCCGTGGCCAGGTCTCCGCGGTCGTAAAGCATCCGGTCCGCATGCCCATTCAGCAGGACGCGCCAGTCCCACTCCGGTTCTCCCGCCAGCCGGGTGATATTCGTGGTGCAGTTGTTGGTCAGCGCGTTGTACCACTCCGGGTGATTTCGTATCTGGTTAATTTTTTTAATATAGTTCATAAAGGTGGTCCGGGCACGCAGTGGCGTCGCCCGCGTGTGGTAGAGATAGGTTTCTTCCCCCTTGCGGTAATTGGTCCGGAGGCGAACCACGTCGCGCTCGTCGCTGACCGTATAAATGAGTTCGTAGTAGCGGAAGAAACCGCGAATCGCCGAATAGTGCTCTCCTACCTCTTTCCGGGTTTCGATCGATATGGCAACGAAGTCGTTGTCGCCGAACTGGAAACTTACGATAGGATGCGCAATCCAGGGTGAGCCCCAATAGGTAAGAAAAATATCCATGCCCCGTATTTGCGAAAGATCGTAGGAGCGGGTCTCCCAGTGCGGGGTGTAGTCGCCTTCGGTGCGGTAGTCGCAGTTACGAACGTTGTGGATGGTGACGCGATCGCCATCTATTTCCGCCCATGCGGTCTGGGCCACATCCGGTTGCCAGTTTCGATCATTCGATGGCTTCAGAGAAAGCCACCAGGCCAGCACCAGGGCGAATCCTGCGATACAAATTGCAATGCCTTTCCCGCGCCCGCGGAAGGCCAGCAGAGTTCCCGCCATGGCAACGCCGTATCCGGATGCACCAACGGTTCGCAGCGAACCGCCGGACAGCAGGTCGAAATACAGCGCCGCCACCGCCCAGCCGGTCAGCGCGATAACTGCGAGCAGGGCGAATCCGCGTCCCGCAAGATTCGCGACGCGCCGCCATGGAGACGATGGCTTCATCCACCAGTCCAGATTTTAGGCGTAGATTCCGCGCTGCCGAAGGGTGTAGGCGACGCGATCGATAGCCAGCATGTACGCCGCAATGCGGTTGCTGACGCTGTGGGTTTCGGCGTACCTAAGAACTTCCGCGAAGGCGGTTCGCATGGTGTGTTGCAGATGATCGTTCACCATCGATTCCGTCCAGAAATATCCCTGACGGTCCTGCACCCACTCGAAGTAGGAAACCGTGACCCCGCCCGAGTTCGCCAGGATGTCGGGAATCACGAACACGCCCTTTTCCACCAGAATTTCATCGGCCTCGGCGGTGGTCGGACCATTGGCTCCCTCACAAAGGACTTTGGCCCGCACCTGTTCGGCATTGCGGCTGGTGATCTGATTCTCCGTCGCCGCCGGGATAAGAATGTCGCAGTCCGCCAGAAGCAGGTCCGCAGAAGCGGTCGGTTCGGTGTCGGGAAAGCCTTCCAGCGTGTGCTCGCGCCGGTAATGCTGCGAGAGCGCATCGATATCGATACCGTTGTTGTTATAGAGACCGCCCTTGCTGGTGGATACCCCGACAATCTTGTATCCTCGCCGGCGCATGAGGCGGGCAGCATTTGAGCCCACATTGCCGAAGCCCTGAATCACGACCCGGGTGCGGTCCGGGCTCATGCCCAGCCGTTTGACTGCTTCATCACAAACGATCATCAGGCCGCGGCCGGTGGCTTCAACCCGTCCGTGCGAGCCGCCCAACCCCAGTGGTTTGCCGGTTACGACCGCAGTGACGGTATGGTGCACGTGCATGGAATAGGTATCCATGATCCAGGCCATGATCTGCTCGTCGGTATTGATGTCCGGGCCCGGAACATCTTTTTCCGGCCCCAGCACCTCCATCAGCTCCGCCGTGTAACGGCGGGTAAGCCGCTCGATTTCACGCCTGGACATGTGGTCGGGATCGCAGATCACTCCCCCGGCCGCGCCCCCGAACGGGACGTTCACTACGGCGCATTTCCACGTCATCCAACTCGCCAGTGCGCGCGTTTCGTCCAGAGTGACGTTGGGGGTGTAGCGAATGCCGCCTTTGGCCGGACCGCGATCGATGGAATGCTGCACCCGAAATCCGGTGAACACCTCCAGGCGCCCATCTTCCAACTGCACCGGGATATGGACGATAAATTCCCGGCTAGGCTCGCGCAGTATTCTCCACAGGCCGTCGTCGAGCTTAAGCTTCTGCGCGGCCACATCGGACCGCGCAACCTGCGCTTCCCACGGATTCACTTCTTCAAGATATGCCGTTGGCATTCGAGTAACTTGCCCGGCCTTGACGAAAAGGAGACCGGAGCCAGTCCATTATCCTACACTCCGCCCCGGGGCGGTTGCAGGATTGGGAGTGAAAGGCAATGAAGCCACGGAAAGCGGCAAGGCGTGGGGGCTTGCGCCTGTTATCCGGTGTCATCCTGATGCAATAAAGGCGTCATCCTGACACCATAAAGCCGTCATCCTGAGCTTGCGAAGGATCTGGCGCGAAGCGGATACGCACATTGCCTCGGCAGACCTGCCGCTGCGCGCAAGATCCTTCGCGACTGAAGTCGCTCAGGATGACGCCGGGTTTGGTGAATCGCTCAAAATAAACTATTCCTTGGAGGTGTCATCCTGAGCGGAGAAACTGCTCCGCGTAGCGGAGCAGTTTCGTAGTCGAAGGACCCCTACCGCGCATGTCTGCGAACGGGCTGGAACCTCTCTGGCTGCCTTTACGACCCTTTCACTGCCGCAGCACATAAGAGCATAGGGGTCCTTCGACTGCATCAGTCCGTTCGCAATCGAACGGACTGATTTCGCTCAGGATGACAAGACTTGAAAGACCTTAGGCGTCATCCTGAGCTTGCGAAGGATCTGGCGCGAAGCTCATATGCACATTGCCCCGGCAGACCTGCCGCTGCACGCAAGATCCTTCGCGACTGAAGTCGCTCAGGATGACGCCGGGTGAATCGAGACAAAAGCTATCCCTTGCTTACAGATGCCATCTGCGCCTTGGAACGGATGAAGGCATAGTTCAGCGCCGGCAGCGAGTTGAATCCAGCCGCCTTCGCGTAGAGCTTCTGCGCATTGGCGGCATCACCCTTGGCCTGATAGGCCTGGCCGAGACGATAGAGGTTGCGAGGGTCCTGCTGGTTAGCTTGCTCCAGTTCCTTAATCGCGCCGTCGTAATCTTTCTGAGCCAGGGCCAGCCGGCCCGCCAATTCGTGGGCCAGCTTCAGCTGCGCCGGATTCTTCGACGCTTCAGCCCCCTGCCGGTATGCTTCGGCGTGACTCTTCGCCGCGTCGTAGTCCTTCTTCCCTATAGCCATTGCTGCCAGGTTGAAGTGATGCAACAGCTTTGCGTTGTCTTTGATTTCCTGCGACAGGCTTGAGCCCTCCACCATCTGCAGGGAGCGATCGAACTGCTTTGCAGCCAGGTCATACTTCGCCATCTCGGCAATAATGTTGCCTTTGGCCTGGAGGTCGGCCGCCATGGCGGCCACGTCGTTCTTCTTTTCGGCTACGGCAAATTCTTTGTCGATGGCCTCCGATGCCTTGTCCAGCTTGCCGCTGTCCGAGTCCACGACCGCCATGCCGAACAGCGCAGTCCGGAGCTCTCCGTCATTGCGCGCCACCTCCGCCATCTTCTGCAGCTCGGCTGCCGCATCTGCGGGCTTGCCCATATAGAGCAGGTCGGCCGCAATCCCGAAATGCGACGGCACGAAGTGCGGATCGATCATGAGCGCTTTGCGGTACTGCGTGATCGATTCGTCGAACCTGCCCATCTTCAGCAGGAGTTCTCCGTAGGAATCATAGGGATTCGGATCGTTAGGAATCAGTTCGATGTATTTCTGGAAGGCCTGCTCGGCATTCGCGTAATCACCCACCTGCCGGTAGGCATAGCCCAGCAGGTTGTAGGCGGAGGAGTAGCTCGGAGCCACCTCTGCTGATTTCTTCAACTGCTCGATGGCCTGGGGGTAGTTCTGTTGACCAAAGTCGAACGTGCCCAGAGTAAAGTGCGCCCGCTCATCATTTGGATATGCAGCCACCAGTTTCTCGAGATATTCGTTCTGTTTCACGACTTCGCCGTTTGCTCCCGCCTGGTTGGCCAGGATCACCAGCTTCTCTCCCTCCGAAGCCTTGTCCGCTAAACCTACCGCCTTGTTCAGATGCTCGAAGAATTCCTTGGCGGTCGCGGCCACGGTGGCCCGCGCCAGCTCCGCGGAAGCGAACTCGGGATCCAGCGCAATGGCCTTGTCAAAATGCTGCACTGAATCCTGCGCCAGAAGTTTTTCCGAGAGATCACGTCCCAGCAGAAACTCCTTGCGCGCATCTTCGGATTTGGTGGTAACGGGGATCTTGCCAGCGGAGTCCAGAGCCTCGGATGTGCCCGCGCTATTCGTCTTTTCACAGGCGCTCCAGGCCGCGACGCCTAACACCACCACAGCCAACACCAAACGATTGAAGCCATTTCGGCGCATAAGCTCACTCCTTCGAATTTTGCAGGAAAGTAGACAGCCTCGCCACGAGCGAGCTGTCTTGTCCGTGTCCGGGTCTGGGACTGTGAGGCCGGATTTCTGCTGCCCCGTTCTGGCTAGACGTAGAGCATGTGAGTTTGGATAGCAGAGTTAAGACGGTTTTGTGCCGGTCGATCACCGCAACATAACAACCGACAAACGATTATCTCTTGCTGTGGGCGCGGGCGCCCCGCCCGTGCATCGAACTCCTCGAGCGCTGGTGGGAAGGCGTACACCTCGGAAAACCTTGTCGAGCTGCCTCGACCGCACGAGCGCGGGCGCTCGCGCCTACATCAGGCGCCTCTTCAGGCCGCGGCAAGGTACACATAGCGCAAAATAAACAACACTGTGAGAATCCAGACCAGCAGGTTGATCTCGCGGGCTTTGCCCGCCGCGACCTTTACTACTGTGTATGAAATCAGCCCCAGGCTGAGGCCAGTTGCAATACTGAAGGTCAGAGGCGTCGCCAGCATGGTGACAAACGCCGGCACTGCTTCGCTGAAGTCCGCCCAGGCAATGTGAGCGATCGATTGCGTCATGAGCGCACCGACCAGAATCAGCGCCGGAGCGGTCGCGTAGCCGGGAATGGCACTTGCCAGGGGAGAGCAAAACATGGCCGCCACGAACAGCGCGGCCACCACCATATTGCTGAGTCCGGTGCGTGCTCCAGCCGCGATCCCGGCCACGCTTTCAATGTAGCTGGTCACCGTGGATGTGCCCGCGATCGCTCCGAAGATGGTTCCGGTCGCATCCGCCACCAGCGCCCGTCCCACGCGCGGAATTTTCCCGTCCTTGATGAAGCCGCCTTGCTCGCACACTCCCACCAGGGTGCCGACATTATCGAAAAGGTCCACGAACAGGAAGGCGAACAGGATTTCGAGCAAGCCCAGATGAATGGCGCCGCGCAAATCGAGTTGCAGAAAAGTCGATGAAGGGTGCGGCATCGAAAAAATCGCCGCCGGCCACTGCGAGATGCCGCGAAGCATCCCCAGCAGCGTGGTGCCTGCAATCCCAAGCAGGATCGCGCCATTGACCTTCCGCGCCATCAGGAACAGGGTGAGCACGATTCCGAAGCATGCCGTCTGCACTTCTTTATCGGCAAAGCTGCCCAGGCCGACAAATGTCGCCGCATTGGCCACGACCAGTTTCGCATTCCGCAGCCCTACAAACGCGATGAAGAACCCTATTCCGGTGGCCGTGGAATGTTTCAGGCAATCGGGCATGCCGTTAACGATCTGCTCGCGCACCCGCGTGACCGTGAGCGCCAGGAAGAGAACGCCGGAGAGAAAAACCACGCCCAGCGCGGTGCGCCACGGTATGTGCATGTTCAGGCAAACTGAATAAGTGAAGTAGGCATTGAGCGACATGCCCGGCGCCAGCGCAATGGGATAGTTGGCGTAAAGCCCCATCACCAGGGTCGCGACCGCTGCCGAAAGGCAGGTTGCAAACACCACGCCTTCGACCGGCATTCCCGCCTGTGCCAGAATTTGCGGATTCACCACGACGATGTACGCCATCGTCAGGAAGGTGGTGAGGCCGCCCAGCATCTCTTGCCTCACCGTGGTATGGTTCTCGGCCAGTCTGAAGTAACGTTCGATCAATCGGTCTCCTGATGTTCCGGCACAAAGACGTTTCGGCGCGCCAGCTCAGTAGCTGGTCTTGTCCGGTTTCGCCTGCCATTCCTGAAACGCCGCCAGCGCTTCCTCACGCATCATTTGCATCATCGGAATCCTGCGCTGTGCGAGCGGCTTCGCCATTTCGCCGTAGATAAACGAATCGTCGAATCCGCTTTTCGATGCATCGGCTGCGACCGCTCCGAAATACACCCGTGAAAGGCGCGCCCAGTAGATTGCCCCCAGACACATGGGACATGGCTCGCAGGAGCTATAAAGTTCGCAGTCTTTCAGTTCGAACACTCCAAGCTTCCGGCAAGCCTGGCGGATGGCGAGTACTTCGGCGTGGGCGGTGGGATCATTGGTCGAGGTCACCTGGTTCACTCCTTCCGCAACCACGCTGCCGGCTTGCACAATCACCGAACCGAAAGGGCCGCCGCGTCCCGAACGCACGTTCTCAATTGAAAGCTGAATCGCGCGCGCCATGAAAGGATTGCTCATGTGAATGTGCTCCCGGAGGCCGGTTGAGCCAGCCAGTATAGCGGAGGGTGCAGCATCCAACCCCTTGGAAAGTGTGGCGCGGGTGAGGGCGCCCTCGCCCCACCAGCTTTCCCAGTTGATATAGTCAAAATGAAACGATGCCCGTCGAATCTCATCCCGTCTCTCTCAGTCCGCTGCGCGCAGACTTTGTCCTCACGCTGCGCCTCGCCCTCCCGCTCATCATCGCCGAGGTCGGCTGGATGAGCATGGGCATCGTCGACACCATCATGGTGGGGCGCTTGCCCGACAGCGCCATCGCCATCGGGGCGACCGGCCTGGGTCAGAGCCTCTATCACAGCATCGCCATCTTCGGCGGGGGCCTGCTGCTTGGCCTGGACACTTTCGTCGCGCACGCCTACGGCCGCGAAGATCTGAACGACGCGCGACTCTCGCTGGTGAACGGACTGTTTCTCGCCTTCGCTCTGACGCCTGTCCTCATGCTGGCGGTATCGTTCTGGCCGCCTCTGATGCAGCATTTTGGAATCGGCGCGGAACTGGTGCAGCCGATGCGCCCCTTCCTGTACGCGCTCAACTGGGGTACGTTGCCGCTGCTCGCTTACTTTGCCCTGCGGCGATATTTGCAGGCCATGAACGTCGTGATTCCGATCATGTTCGCTCTCATCTCCGCCAACATTGTGAACCTGGTTGGAGATTGGGCGCTGATCTACGGCCATCTCGGTCTCCCCGCCATGGGCATCACCGGTTCCGGCTGGTCAACCTGCGTGGCCCGCATCTACATGGCGGGAGTGCTGGCCGTCACTCTGCTGTGGGTAGAGCCGAAACGCTCGACGCCAAGGTGGGTGGGCGCGATCCGCATCGATCTCCACAGAATCTCAGCCTTGCTGAAGCTCGGAGCGCCGGCCGCAACCCAAATTCTTTGCGAAATCGGAGCTTTCTCGGCGGCCACCGCGCTGGTGGCGAAGCTCGGCCCAGTGCCTCTCTCCGGTCACGAAATCGCCTTGAATTGCGCCGCCTTGTCGTTCATGGTGCCGCTCGGGATCAGCTCCGCCGCTGCCGTCCGCGTAGGACAGCAACTGGGACGGAAAGATCCCGCGGGAGCGCGGCGCGCGGGATGGTCCGCCATCGTGCTGGGCGGAGGATTCATGACCTGCTCGGGCCTGCTCTTTGTATCGGTTCCGACTTTGATTGCCCGCTTGTTCTCTCCCGATCCCATGGTGATACGCACCGGCGCCAGGCTGCTGCTGGTCGCCGCCGCCTTCCAGTTGTTCGACGGCTTACAGACCGTCGCGACCGGAGCCCTGCGCGGCACCGGCGACACCAAAACGCCCATGCTGGCGAACTTCATCTCTTACTGGCTGATCGGGCTTCCCGTCGGCTATTTCTTATGTTTCCATCTGGGATGGGGAGCGATCGGAGTGTGGATCGGATTATGTGGCGGCCTCATAATCATTGGCTCAGCTCTTATGCTGGCCTGGCACCGGAGAAAGCTGCCAGCGTAGAGGCTTCGTTGCTCCGGAACGGACGCTGCTGGTCATTAGCCCATAAACCGCGTTCCGGCAAATCACTCTTCCCCAATGTCCTCGTTCCACACTTCGGGATTCTGCCGGATGTATTCACTCAGCAACCCAACACATTCTTCTGAATCCAGATCGATGACCTTCACGCCCAACGAGCGCAGCCATTCCACCCCACCCTGAAAATTACGGCTTTCGCCGACCACTACAGTGCCGAATCCAAACTGCCGCACCAGCCCGCTGCAATACCAGCACGGCGCCAGGGTGGTGACCATGATGAGATCGCGATAGCTGCGCTGCCGCCCGGCGTTGCGGAAAGCATCGGTCTCCCCGTGCATCGACGGATCTCCATTCTGCACCCTGCGATTGTGACCGGCGCCGACCAGCAAGCCGCGCGCATCGAATATCGCCGCGCCGATGGGAATGCCGCCTTCAGCCAGCCCCCTGCGGGCTTCGGCTAGGGCAACAGCGAGCATCGCTGCATAGTCCAGACTCAGGTTCGTGCCCTCCCCGGCTGATTATTCCATCGGTTCATGTTCCGGCCTCCGGCAGTGAGAACGGGATCCCGCCGCTGTGAAAGTCGCCCACCAGCTTCAGGCCGATCCCGGTCAATTTCTGTCGCATCGCTTCGTGGATATAGAAGGCGAGCATCCTCGCGGCGACGGCGTATTCCAGCCCTTCGGGGCGGACATTCGAAATGCAATTTCGCTCGGCGTCGGTACGGCCGAGCCGGGGCGCCCATGTGATGTACGCGCCCAGACTGTCCGGCGAGCTCAGGCCGGGCCGCTCGCCAATCAGTACAACCGAAAGCTTCGCCTGGAGGGCTGTCCCGATCACATCGCCAATTGCCACCCGGCCTTGCACCACGATACAGACTGGGCCAACCGTCAGCCGTCTATCGATCAGGGGCAGTAGCTCGTCCAGCAGGGGCAGCGTATGCCGCGCCACGGCGAGCGCGGAAAGACCATCCGCAATCACAAATACTACGTCGCACGGAGCGGCGAGCAGTTTTGCAGCCGACTCAGGCTCCAGCACGCGCCCCAGGTCTGGATGCCGCAGATACGTGGCCCGGTCGGGGGACGCGCTCCTGAGGGCGCAAACCGGCAGGCCGCGTTCCCGCATTCCGTCGACCAGGGCCGGCACATCCAGCGCGGCGTGAACAGCGTCTCGCGCCTGCGCATGGGCCAATTGGAAATCCAGCACTTCGCCGGTCGCAAGGCTGGAACCTGCGCGCTTCAGCCCCACGCGTGCCGAAGTGTATTGCCGAAGACTTCTGGTCAAGTCTGCCGCCATATCAGGACACCGGATTGGCCGCAGGCAACAGTTCGTTCACCGTGAGGCGGCGGAATTCGCCGCGCTCCAGCCAGGCTTCGAATTCCGGAGCCGGCCGCAGTCCCAGCACCGAGCGCAGGTAGAGAGCGTCGTGGAAAGATGTGCTCTGGTAGTTCAACATGACGTCATCCGCGCCGGGCACCCCCATAATGTAGTTCACACCCGCCACGCCCAGCAGGGTGAGCAGTGTGTCCAAGTCATCCTGATCGGCTTCGGCGTGGTTGGTGTAGCAAACGTCGCATCCCATGGGCAGTCCCAGCAGCTTGCCGCAGAAATGATCTTCGAGCCCGGCGCGAATGATCTGCTTTCCGTCATAAAGATATTCGGGCCCGATGAATCCCACCACGGTGTTCACCAGCATGGGCCGGTAGCGTCGGGCGACCGCATAGGCGCGGGCTTCGAGCGTCTGCTGATCGCAGCCCTGGTGCGCCCCCGCCGAGAGCGCGCTGCCCTGGCCGGTCTCGAAGTACATGATGTTGTCTCCGACTGTCCCCCGTCGAAGCTCGCGTGCCGCCTCATGCGCTTCATCCAGCTGCGTAAGATTTATCCCAAACGATTTGTTGGTCGCCTCAGTGCCGCCGATCGATTGAAACACCAGGTCGATGGGCGCGCCTTGCCGCATGGCCTCCATCTGTGTGGTGATATGCGCGAGCACGCAGCTCTGCGCCGGAATGGCAAATTTCTCCCGCGCATAGTCGACGAGCCTGAGCAATGTGCACACCGAAGCAACGCTGTCGCTGGCCGGGTTGATTCCGATCACGGCATCGCCCGACCCCAGCGAAAGCCCGTCGACGATGGATGCCGCGATTCCAAGCGGATCGTCGGTGGGATGGTTGGGCTGCAGTCGCGTCGAGAGGCGCCCGCTCAATCCGACCGTGGTCCGGAAGCGTGTCACCACCCTAATCTTGCGGGCCACGGCGATCAGGTCCTGCGCCTGCATGAGTTTCGACACCGCAGCGGCCATTTCCGGGGTCAAACCAGGCGCCAGCGCGGCCAACGTCTCGCCGGAGACCTGGTCATCCAGCAGCCAGTTGCGAAACTCGCCGACTGTAAATGACGCGAGCGGCGCAAAGGCAGCGCTGTCATGGGAGTCGACAACCAACCGGCTGACTTCGTCGATTTCATAGGGAATGACCAGCTCATCCAGGAAGTGGCGCAGCGGGAGGTCCGCCAGAGCGAACCGGGCAGCCACCCGTTCTTCCGCGGCGGCCGCACAGATGCCCGCGAGTTCGTCCCCCGATCGAAGGGGCGACGCCTTCGCCAGCAATTCCTTAAGATCGGCGAATTCGTAAGTCACGCAGCGAATCGTGTGGGACATCCGCATAGAAGACGGCGCCGTGCCGGTTGTCCTGCTTATTATGCGCGTGTTACTGGAGTACGGGACAGTGACCAGATGGGGGTCGCTTCGTCCCTCGGATGAGCCCCAACCGGCTGCTTGCTTTTATGTTACTTTTGCTTCCGACAATTTCAAACCTTCATGTCAATTATGCAAAAGCATTCACGGCTCGTCGTTCGAACGGTTGTGTTTTGCGTTCTGGCATTGCTGTTATGTCAGGCCGTCCACGCGCAATGGGCTCCAATGAATCCCGTCACCGCCGTGCAGCAACAACCTGACGGCGTGCTTTTTACCATGCAGAAGGGCACGCTGAAAGTGCAGGTCTGCAACGATTCCATCATTCGTGTTCGTTACTCCGCGACATCGACGTTTTCCGACCGACCTCTTTACGTGGTCACCAAAACCAGTTGGCCCGAAACCAAATGGACGATGCAGTCCACCGGCGAAGATGTAACGTTGACGACTGCGCGTCTGTCCGTGTCGGTCGCTCGCAAAGATGGCGGCATCACGTATCGCGATCTTGAGGGCAAACAGCTTGTTCAGGAAGCGACCCGGAAATTGACTCCGGTTAAAGTCAACGGCGAGGACACCTATCGCGCGGAGTCGTTCATCAACATCTACGGATCTCGCGAAGCTCTCTACGGGCTTGGTCAGCACCAGGCCGGGGTGTGGAACTATCGCGGCGAGTCGGTGGATATTTCCCAGGACAATACCAACATTTCGATCCCCTTCCTGCTCTCGAGCCAGGGCTATGGCATCTACTGGAACAATGACTCGCGCAGCCGGTTCAATAACCGCTTTGCCAATTACCTGTACATCAGCTCCGAAGTGGCCGACAACATCGACTACTACTTTTTCTACGGTCCGGATTTCGACCGCATCATCGCCGCCTATCGCGAACTGACAGGGCAAGCGCCCATGTTTGGCAAGTGGGCGTACGGATTCTGGCAGTGCAAGAACCGCTACAAGTCACAGGCAGAAATCCTGGGAGTCGCGAAGAAATACCGCGACTTGCATATTCCGGTCGACAACATTGTGCAGGACTGGTTCTGGTGGAATCGCAAAGGCGAGCATGTTTTCAACAAGAATTATCCCGACCCGAAGGGCATGGTCGATCAGCTGCACGCCGAGAATTTCCATCTCATGATCTCGGTCTGGCCCTTCTTCGAGCCCGGCTCGGCGGTTTACGACGAGATGGATAAACGCGGCTGGTTCGTAGACAAATTCAAGTTTGCCAAGCCGCCTTACCACACCAACGGCATGGCGGTGTATGACGCCACCAATCCCGAAGCCCGCAAATACTACTGGCAACTGATGGACAAGGCCCTGTTCAACATCGGCATCGATGCCTGGTGGCTGGACACCACCGAACCGGAGACCGAGGGCCAGGAAGAAAATATCCTGCTAGGCCACAAACTCGCTGTCGGCAGCGGCGACCGCTACGTAAACATTTATCCGCTCATGACCACCGGCGCGGTTTATGACGGCCAGCGCGGCGCTTCCGACAAGAAACGCGTCTTCATTCTCTCGCGCTCGGCATTTTCCGGCGACCAGCGCTACGGAGTCACGGCGTGGTCCGGCGACATCAACTCCGATTTTTTCAGCTTCCGCCGGCAGATTCCGGCCGGTTTGAATTTCGCGCTCTCCGGCATTCCCTACTGGACCACCGACATTGGCGGCTTCGTTTCCGGTGATCCCGATGACCCCGCCTATCGCGAGCTATTCATCCGCTGGTTCCAGTACGGCACCTTCTGCCCCATTCTGCGCGTTCACGGCACGCGTAAAACCGATCAGAACGAACTCTGGTCCTACGGACCGGACGCACAGAAAATCCTGGTGAGCTACGATCGCCTGCGCTATCGCATGCTGCCTTACATCTATTCTCTGGCCTGGATGACAACCAGCGAGAGCTACACTCCGATGCGGCCCCTGGTGATGGACTTCCGCTCCGACGTTCGCGCCCAGAACATTGGCGACCAGTTCATGTACGGCCCGGCGTTCCTGGTCAACCCGGTCACCGAACCCGACGCGACCACCCGGCGTCTCTACCTGCCGCAGTCGAAGTGGTATGACTTCTGGACCGGATCGGCCTTTGCCGGGGGCAAAACTGTCGATGCCAGTGCTCCGCTCGAGCGACTACCGCTCTACATCCGCGCCGGATCGATTCTTCCCCTCGGCCCGGACGAAGAATGGTCCACGGAAAAGCCCGCCGACCCGATCGAACTCAGAATCTACCCTGGCGCAGATGGAGATTTCACTCTCTACGAGGACGAAAACGACACCTACAACTATGAGAAAGGTGTCTACGCAACTATTCCCTTGCATTGGGATGACGCCAATCACAAACTGACCATCGGTGATCGCAAGGGCCAATTCCCGGGTATGACCGGGAACCGTACCTTCCGGATCGTATTCGTCGGCGAGAACCATGGTGCAGGTATCAATCCGGAGGCACTACCGGACAAGACCGTGGCTTATTCCGGAAAGCAGCTCTCCGTAGTGCCATAAAATGCCGAGCAGGTCCGTACGGGGAATTGCCGCCAGGTTTCGGTCGAGTTTCTGAACAAGAGGAGAACGTCGGATGAAATCTTTCTGGAACAACACAGCGCTCATTCTGATTCTACTGCTCGGCTCGGCCGGGCCCGCGCTGACCCAAACCAGCTTTAGCCTGCTCTCTCCCGACAAGCGGATCGAGGTGGAAATCCGGACCGGCGATCGCTTCCAGTATGACGTTCTCTTCAAGGGAACGCCTCTGATGCAGAATTCCACCTTCTCCATCAATATCGATCACAACACTCTGGGAATGCAGCCCAAGGTTAAGACGGCCAAAGAACGCAGCTATGACGGCACGCTTGAGCCGCCGGTGCGGCAGAAATTCGCCAAGGTACGCGAAAACTACAACGAACTGCGCCTGACCATGGAAGGCAACTATGCGATCGTCTTCCGCGCCTACAACGAAGGTGTAGCCTATCGTCTGGAAACGTCGTTGCCGCAAGCCGAAGTGAAAGTTTACAGCGAAGAATCCATCTTCACTTTCCCCGATGACTATCGCGTTTTCTATCCTCTCGAAGAAAGTTTCTTCTCGCACAACGAACGCCATTACCTGCCCATGAATCTGAACACCATCGCCCCCACCGCCATTGCCAGCCTGCCGGCCGTGGTCGAGGCGGCCAATGGCGTGAAGGTAGCGATTGCCGAATCGGATATCGAAGATTATCCCGGACTTTGGCTGCGCGGCACCGGCGGCAATGGGCTGGCGGCAACCTTCCCACCCTATCCGCTCAAGGAGACTCTGGAAAAGGACCGCGACTTCAAGGTCACCGAAGCCGCCGACTACATCGCCGTAACCCGCGGCACGCGCAGTTATCCCTGGCGGTTGATGGGGATTGCCGAAAAAGATGGCGACCTCATCACCAACCAACTGGTCTGGCTCCTGGCCAAGCCGTCGCAGGTACAGGACACCTCATGGATCAAGCCCGGCAAAGTGGCATGGGACTGGTGGAACGCGCTCAACGTCGAAGGCGTGGATTTCAAATCCGGAGTCAACACTCAGACCTATAAGTACTACATCGATTTCGCCGCCAAGTATGGCATTCCTTACATCATCCTCGATGAGGGCTGGTACAAGCTCGGCAACGTCCTCGAAGTCGTCCCCGAAGTCAACATGGAAGAACTGACAACGTACGCCAAACAGAAAAATGTCGGCATCATCTTATGGATGGTCTGGAAAACATTGGATGACCAGTTCGATGCGGCGTTCGACGAATTCCAGAAATGGGGCGTCAAGGGCCTGAAGATTGATTTCATGCAGCGCAACGATCAGAAACTGATCAATTTCTACTTCAAGACCTCGCGGGAGGCCGCCAGGCGCCACATGCTGGTCGATTTTCATGGCGGACAAAGCCAGGTCACGATGACTCGCACCTGGCCCAACATGATCAGCGGCGAAGGGGTCAAGGGTCTCGAATGGAGCAAGTGGAGCGCTGAAACCGAGCCCCAGCACAACGTCACACTGCCTTTCACCCGCATGTTTCTGGGACCGATGGATTTCACTCCCGGCGCCATGCTGAACGCAACCAAAAAGGACTTCTCTCCCGTCTTCGATCACCCCATGAGCCTGGGCACGCGTTGTCACCAGTTGGGCATGTACGTGGTGTTTGAGAGCCCGCTGCAAATGCTGGCCGACAGTCCGTCGAATTATTTGCGCGAGCCGGAGATGATGGAGTTCCTCGCGCCTGTTCCGTCGGTGTGGGATGACACGAAAGTGCTCGACGCCCGCATCGCCGAGTATGCATTGGTCGCAAGAAGAAGCGGTAAAGACTGGTATGTAGGCGCTATGACCAACTGGACCGCGCGCGACCTGGAAGTGGACTTCTCTTTTC
>JBOGLC010000147.1:0-5841 GCA_050746005.1 Terriglobales bacterium | reverse complement strand
GTTCAATCTTATGTTTTGCTGGTTTTCGCAGCCGCGTTCGGCATGCTTCTGCCGTCATTTGCGAGGGCGCAAGCGCCTCCACCCTCTTCGCCGCAGCGCTGGAGCGAGGCGCACGCAAGTGCCTGGTATGCCCAGCAGCCCTGGCTGGTGGGCGCCAACTACATTCCAGCCACGGCCATCAACGAACTCGAAATGTGGCAGGCCGATACTTTCGATCCGCAGGAAATCGACAAGGAGTTGGGTTGGGCCCAGGGGCTGGGCATGAACACCATGCGGGTCTTTCTCCACGATTTGTTGTGGCAGCAGGATGCGGCCGGCTTCAAGCACAGAATCGACACCTTCCTCACCATCGCGGCCAAACATCGCATCCGGCCCGTCTTCGTGCTCTTCGATTCCTGCTGGGACCCTTTCCCCAAGCTCGGTCCGCAACATCCGCCGATTCCCGGCGTGCACAATTCGGGTTGGGTGCAGAGTCCGGGAGCGACTGCGCTGCGGGACGACGCGCAATATCCGCGACTCAAAGAGTATGTGGAGGGCGTGGTTGGAGCATTCGCCGCCGATCCGCGCGTCCTGGCCTGGGATTTGTGGAATGAACCCGGCAACGGCAACGGAAGCGCTTATGGGGCTGTGGAATTGAAAAATAAAGGGGAACTGGTATTGGCCTTATTGCCCCAGGTGTTCACCTGGGCGCGTTCGGCGAATCCTTCGCAACCTCTGACCAGCGGGGTTTGGGACGGCGATTGGTCGTCGCCGGAAAAGCTGTCTGCGATGGAGAGAATTCAGCTCGAACAGTCAGACGTGATCTCGTTTCATAACTATAGTTGGCCGGAGGATTTCGAGAAGCGGGTGGCGTGGCTGGAGGGTTATCACCGGCCGATTTTGTGCACCGAATATATGGCTCGTCCCATGGGAAGTACTTTCGATCTGATTCTGCCGATCGCGAAAAAGCACCGCGTGGCTGCGATCAACTGGGGACTGGTGGCAGGAAAGACCCAGACTTATCTGCCGTGGGACTCCTGGGAAAAACCATATGTTCTGCAGAAGCCTCCGGTGTGGTTCCACGAAGTTTTCCATCCGGACGGCAAGCCGTACCGGGAGCGGGAAGCGCAGATCATTCGTGAACTGACCGGCGGGAATTGACGGTATCCTGCTGCCGCTGCTGCGGTGCGGACAAAAATGTCCGCACCGCACGGTGGTTCAGAGAACTCTTTCGTGTGAATATCCGGCGGCCTCGAGAGCGCGGAGCAATTCGGCAATCTGATCGGGACCACGGGTCTCCATGGTAATGTCGATGGCGGTTTCTCCCAGATTTACCCCGTAGTAGGCGCGATCGTAAGACGTCTCAACTATATTTGCCCGATGGTCGGCAAGAATTCCGGTGAGGCGATGCAGAGCTCCAGGGTAGTCGGGAAGATGGACCCGCAAACGGACCAGGCGTCCATCTTTTACCAGACCGCGTTCGATGATTCGCGACAGCAGGGTCACGTCCATGTTGCCGCCGCAGACCAGCACCGCTATTTTCTTTCCCGCCATGTGTATCTTGCGGTTGATCAGCGCGGCAATGGCGGCGGCCCCGGCGCCTTCGGCCATGGTTTTTTCGCGCTCCAGCAGAAGCAGCACGGCATTAGCAATTTCTTCTTCGTCGACGGTGACAATATCGTCGACATATTTCTGGACCAGGGGCAGGGTGCGGTCGCCGGCCCGGCGGACGGCAATGCCGTCGGCGATGGTGGCAGCCGGGGCCAGGGTGACGGGTTTGCCCTCAGCCACGGCAGCTTTCATCGATGGGAGCCGGGTGGTCTGCACTCCGATGATCTGGACCTGCGGTTTGGTTTCTTTTATGGCGCAGGCGATGCCACCGATCAGTCCGCCTCCACCGATGGGAACCACCACCACCTCAAGCGCGGGATGCTGCTGCAGCATTTCAAGGCCGAGCGTGCCCTGACCGGCGATGACCGCGTCGTCATCGAACGGGTGGATGAACGTGAGATGCTGTTCGCGGCCGCGCCGGACGGCTTCTTCACAGGCATCATCGTAATTGGCGCCATAGAGGATGACGTCCGCGCCGTATGATTTCGTGGCCGACACTTTGATAAGCGGGGTTGTGAGCGGCATGCAAATCTGGGCCTTAATGCCGCGGCGGCCGGCATGATAGGCGAGTCCCTGGGCATGATTTCCAGCCGACGCCGCAATTACTCCCCGGTCGCGCTCTTCCGCAGTCATGGTCAAGAGCTTGTTCAGGGCTCCGCGCTCCTTGAAGGCTCCGGTGCGCTGCAAATTGTCGAGTTTCAGGTAAATGGAATTGCCGGTAAGCTGCGAAAAGGTGGCAGAGAGGGTGCAGGGCGAAAGATAGATGGAGGGGCGGATGCGCTCCAGGGCAGCTTGAACGTCAGCAAGGGTGATCATTGATCTGGTGGCATTCTACAGGGAGAGAGGACTCAATGGAGCAGGTGTGACGCGGTCGCCGGATCGCTCTTGAGCGATCCGCGCAGTCGAGGGACCTGCTTTTTGCCGGCGCTGACGATGCTGCAAGCAAACAGCGGGTCTTTCGACTCCGCGAACGGACTCGCAAGCGAGTCCCTTCTCTCCGCTCAAGATGACACTATGGGGAGGCGCTGGAATAAGCCTGGTGTTGGGACGAGGCTAAAGTTCAGGGTCTGAGGGCTCAGTTCCACATCCCTGTCGTCCCGGGCGCGGGAGCCCGCCCGCGCATGCCGGCAGTCAAAGTCAAAAGCCGCGGGCGAGGGCGCCCGCGCCACACGGACGCTATGCCTCTACCGGCGCGCCCGTTGCTACCGGCAGTTTTGCCTCTTGCCAGGCGCCGAGTCCGCCGCTGACATTGACGACATTCTGAAAGCCCGCCCGTTGCAGAAGGCTGCAGGCGATCATGCTGCGATATCCGCTCTGGCAATGGACTGCCAAAGGAACATTGAGATCCACTTCGGGAGGAGCGATCCGGAAGCGGTCCAGGGGCCACCACGCGGCTCCTTCGACGTGACCCGCCATCCATTCTGCTTCGCGGCGTACGTCGAGCAGCTGGGTTTGGTTCGCCGCCAGCCGCCGCTGCAGTTCTTGCACGCTGATTTCGGAGAGCGTGGCCAGCTCGAATCCAGCCCGCCGCCATCCGGCGACGCCGCCTTCCAGGTATCCGCGTTCGGCTTCGATGCCCACCCGCGCCAGGCGAAGGCGAGCCTCGGATAACTGCTCTGGCGCATCGGCGATGAGCACGGGAGACGATGACAAACCAAGAATCGTTCCCGCCCAGGAAGCGAATTGTCCGGACAAGGGAATGTTGATGGAACCGGGCACGTGGCCGGAAGCAAACAGATCTCCGGGGCGGATATCGAGCGCGATCACTCCTTCTTCCAGCATGGCTTTCAGTTCCGCGGGAGATATCGCTTTCAGCTCCGCCAACTCGGAGAGCGCAGGCGCTCCCTCTCGATTCATTTCTGCATCCTGCAGGAAATAGTCGGGACGAGCGGGCAGATTGCTGGTCAACTGTCTGACGAATTCCTCCCGGGATTGGATTTGCAGCGCGTAGTTGGTGAGGCGCTCGGTGCCGATGGTGGAAAAGCGATCAGCGCGCATGTTGCGACCGCAGAGCGAACCGGCGCCGTGCGCGGGATAGACCAGCACTTCGTCGGGCAACTGCAAAACCTTGCCGTGCAGGCTGTCATAGAGCCTGCCCGCCAACTGCTCGGGAGTAAGCGTCGGGGAGAGATCGGGCCGGCCGACGTCGCCGATGAACAGCGTGTCCCCGGTGAGGACAGCCCAGGGTTTCTGCGTCTTCTCATCGTCGGTGACGACCAGGCAAATGCTCTCCAGAGTGTGCCCCGGAGTTTCGAGTACGTTGATCCGAGCCTGGCCGAAAGGCAATTCGAAACCGTCGTGGACGGCCACGTGCGCGAAGGTGACTCCCGCCTGGGCGCCGAAATAGATTTGCGCTCCGGTGCGGGCGGCGAGCTCCTTATGTCCGGAAACAAAATCGGCGTGCAGGTGGGTTTCAAAAATGTGACGGATGGTCAGCCCGTGTTCTTCAGCCGCCTTCAGGTAGAGATCCACGTCGCGCTGAGGATCGACCACCACCCCTTCGCCTTCCGAGCCCAGCAGATAGGAAGCGTGAGCCAGGCAGCCCAGATAAAACTGTTCGAAGTACATGAAACGACCTCGATTCCCAAAGAACATTCTACGATAACTCCGGACTGATACCGTGATCTGATCACAGCAAAGCGATTGTGGATCAGTTTGAACTGTCTTCCGCTTATGGAGGCGTCATGCTGAGCTTGCGAAGTATCTGGCGTGGAGCGGATCCGCACTCCCAGCTACAGGTGGAACGATGCACGCAAGATCCTTCGGGACTGAAGTCCCTCAGGATGACGCCGGGATGGGGAGAATTCGAGGTTCTGCGGTCTGCTGTTTGAGGTCCGGGGCGAGTTATAGCCTACGCTCTCAACCGAAGGCGTCATGCTGAGCTTGCGAAGCATCTGGCGTGGAGCGGATCCGCACTCCCAGCGGCAGGTGGAACGATGCACGCAAGATCCTTCGGGACTGAAGTCCCTCAGGATGACGCCAGGGGAGAGTTCGAGGGGCTGCGGTCTGCTGTTTGAGGTCCGGGGCGAGTCATAGCCTGCTCTCTCAACCGAAGGCGTCATGCTGAGTTTGCGAAGCATCTGGCGTGGAGCGGATATGCACTCCCTGCGGCAGGAGGAACGATGCACGCCAGATCCTTCGGGACTGAAGTCCCTCAGGATGACGCCAGGGGAGAGTTTCGAGGGCTGCGGTCTGCCATTTGAGGTCCGGGGCGAGTTACACCCAACTCTTCACCCGAAGGCGTCATGCTGAGCTTGCGAAGCATCTGGCGTGAAGCGGATCCGCACTCCCTGCGGCAGAAGGAACGCTACGCGCCAGATCCTTCGGGACTGAAGTCCCTCAGGATGACGCCAGGGCCATGGGGGTTGGGGATTCGGCATTCCGTCCGTTCCGGTCTGAAGCCCGTGCGAGGATCGCGATGTCTGCCGCACGAGCGTGCCCTCGCCTCTACTTCGCGTCAACGCTAAAGGCCGCGGGCGAGGGCGCGTGCGCCACACCGGTCGCCTGACAGTTGACCTTGGCTGCGTCTACAATAGTCAGGACGCAATTCACTTCAAGACATTAGGAGAGTCGCATGCAACGCAAGGCAAGCGCAATATGGAAGGGCGGGCTAAAAGACGGCAAAGGAGTTGTCTCCGCCAGTAGCGGCGTGCTGTCCAATACTCCGTACTCGTTTGCGACCCGTTTCGAGAACACCCCCGGAACCAATCCCGAAGAACTGATCGCAGCGGCGCACGCAGGCTGTTTCTCCATGGCGCTCTCGGGCCAATTGGGAGCCGCGAACCTTACCGCCTCGAGCATCGAGACCACGGCTACCCTGACTCTGGAGAAGCTGGACTCGGGCTGGACCATCACCACAGTTCATCTCGACGTCGTGGGACGAGTGCCCGGCACGAACGACGAGGCCTTCCAAAAGGCGGCGGAGAATGCCAAGAGCGGGTGCCCCGTGTCCAAGCTGCTCAAGGCCAACATCACGATGACGGCCAAGCTGGAAGGATGACAATCATCTCTTGTGGAGCGGATCCGCAAATCCTGCGGCAGAAGGAGCGCTACACGCCAGATCCCTTCGACATCGCTCAGGGCAGGCTCTTCGGGACTGAAGTCCCTCAGGATGACGCCGGGTCTGAGTGTGAAGCGCGGCCTTCCCCTTCAAACGCTTCCGCCCCTAGGAGGCGTCATCCTGAGCTTGCGAAGGAAATGGCGCGCAGCGGATCGACCCTGGGCAGCTGTTGGACGGTCCACGCCAGATCC
>JBOGLC010000146.1:0-13988 GCA_050746005.1 Terriglobales bacterium | reverse complement strand
GCGCAGGCCATGAACAAGGTCGGCAAGGATGGCGTCATCACCGTCGAGGAAGCCAAGACCCTCGAGACCCAGCTGGAAGTGGTCGAAGGCATGCAGTTCGACCGCGGTTACCTGTCTCCCTACTTCGTGACCGATCCCGAGCGCATGGAAGTGGCGCTCGAGAACGCGTACATCCTGATTAACGAAAAGAAAATCAGCTCGATGAAAGACCTGCTGCCGCTGCTGGAGCAGATCGCCAAGAGCGGCAAGCCGCTTCTGATCGTGGCTGAAGACGTCGAGGGCGAAGCGCTGGCCACTCTCGTGGTCAACAAACTGCGGGGCACGTTGCAAGTCGCGGCCGTCAAGGCTCCCGGCTTCGGCGATCGCCGCAAAGCCATGCTGCAGGACATTGCCACCCTCACCGGCGGCAAGGCCATCACCGAAGACCTGGGCATCAAGCTGGAAAACGTGCAGATCAGCGACCTCGGCCAAGTCAAGAAGATTACCGTGGACAAGGACAACACCACGCTGGTCGAAGGCAAGGGCAAACACTCGGAGATTGAAGGCCGGGTGAAGGAAATCCGCAGCCAGATCGAAAAGACCACCAGCGACTACGACCGCGAGAAGCTGCAGGAGCGGTTGGCGAAACTGGTTGGCGGTGTGGCTGTGATCAAGGTAGGCGCTGCGACCGAGACCGAAATGAAAGAGAAGAAGGCTCGCGTCGAAGATGCCATGCACGCAACCCGTGCGGCCGTGGAAGAAGGCATTGTCCCCGGCGGCGGCGTGGCCCTGGCCCGTTGCGTCGCGGCTCTGGACAAGCTGAAGCTCGAAGGGGATGAGCAGATCGGTGTCAACATCGTGAAGCGCGCCCTGGTCGAGCCCTTGCGTCAGATCTCCGAGAATGCCGGAGAAGAAGGCGCAATCGTCCTGGGCAAAGTGAACGACGCCAAGGACAACAACTACGGCTACAACGCCCTGTCCGGAGAGTACGAGGATCTGGTCAAGGCAGGCGTGCTCGATCCGACCAAGGTAGTGCGCACCGCACTGCAGAACGCCGGCTCGATCGCGTCGCTGATGCTGACCACCGAAGCGCTGGTCGCGGAGATCCCGGAAGAGAAAAAGGGAGCTCCTGCCGGTGGCGGACACGGCGGCGGCATGGAAGGGATGTACTAAATCAGTCGTCAGTCGTCAGTCGTCGGCTTGCTTGGGCGGCGTCTGGCGTCGGACTTCGGACCTCAGCAAAAGCCCTGCTTTCGAGCGGGGCTTTTTGCTTGGAGGAACCTACAGCAATTGTTTAGTCGTGCACGGGACTACCGCATGTGTAATTGGTTCGTAAAAAATGAAAGAAGTTGAAGGCTGAGATCGGTCAATACGTTTTCAACAACGGCGACGTTATCCCGAACGTGCTTCTCCATGTAAGTCGCCCCAATCGACGGTAAGACCCCGCGGTGAGCAGCTTCATTGCGGTCCTCAACAATCTGGTCGATCTTCACCCTTGAGCGCTCGATCTCGGTCTGGTCCAAACCTAGCCCTCTGTACACGCGCTTGATTGTCTCCCAGCCCATTTGATTCAGCTCGGCTTTCCTATTAATCCCTCTAACTTTGAGCCTTTTCCCTAGGGCTGGTGCGAATGGTGAGACAGAAGTGATCATCTTGAAATCGACCATGGACTTGAACCGGTTGATGTCATTCGGATTTCGCCATTTAAGGAGTTCTGGCCTTATGTTTCCGATTGACATGTTGCGAAGATTGAGATCTCGAATTACGCAAGCAGCCAAGTCTTTGATTCCACCTTCCAATTGCGCATATACGAGAACGCTCAACGCGGTTAAGGTCAAGCTATCGGCGCCTAGGCTGCGCGCCTTGATACCTCCAAGAGTCCTCGCGCGTGAGTCATAGTGGCTCTGGATTCGTTCTTCAAAGGTTGGCATGAAAGCTGACTACTCTGGCAGATTCTCCTGAAAGACCCGCCTCACCTCCGCTATTCTGTTATGGAGCCGCGGTACTGCGTTGGCCCCAGGCCCGACATTCTCCCGGAAGTCATCATTCTCATGCCCCACAGCCTGGTTCAGTATAGACTTGGCATCTTCAGACTTGGCAGCAGCGAGTCGATCCACCAATGGCAAAATGCCCATAGTCACCGCATCGAAGTAAGCCGGGGCTAGCCCACCCAAGGCACGGTTGTTCTTATGCTTGAGGAATGCTTCAGAGCCAAGCTTTTCGCTTAAGACCGTAAAAACCCTGTTGAAAAGGGGCGATTCGTGGTCATAATCGAACTTTACCTCGCCCTTAGCGACAGCTTCGCTGTAATCGTCGAGCCAGTCAGAAATGTTGCCCTTATAAGTATCTATCGAATTCTTGAGGGCAAAAAATCGCAGTACTAGTTCTTGTCTTCCAAGTCGACGTTTCGCTTGATCCGATAGCGTGTCGGTCAAATCCTCAAAGGGACGATTCTTGGAGCAGCCGTCAAGAAATTGGAGAAACTTTTCTCCGGCAGGGCCAACAATCCTCAATGATGCGTTCCGCACCTCATGCGGCTCTGCAGGTGAGCCGCCAGCGTTCAGCCTCTTGAACATCTCGTACCTTAGGTTCGGATCGTTTGTGCGTCGAATAACTATCGCTCGAAGTGTCTTGCGCTTGAGTTCAAGTTGTAGGACAGGCTCAAAATCATTAAATACCTTTCCATTCAGGGAAAGTAGGATATCGCAGCCCGTGAGCTTAGTCGTCTCCTCTTGGTCGCCTTTGGCTTCATGCGGAGTCTTGCCAGTTATGAATCTGATAATCGAGCTCACTCGCTGCAAACCATCAATTAGTTCGAGCACGCCGTCCTCTCGCTGAAACAGCACTATCTGCGGCACCGGCAAGCCCAATAACATTGATTCGATGAACCTGCTTTGTTGAGCCTGCGTCCACCGAAACATCCGCTGAAATGCAGGCTGAATGAGTATTTCTTTATCTTGATGCAAGCGTATCAGCTCTCCGGCGGAGAAGTCGATGACCTCAAATCTAATTTGAGAGGACTGTTTGTCGAGTTCGCCAAGAAGGTTGCTCATATGCGAATTGTACCCGAATGAGGTCGACAGCCTAACTCTGAATTTGGCTTTGTTGCGACAAGATGAGCAGGCCGCGCGCATCACTTCGGATGATATTTCGAATCACCAGGACTTTTCGTCGAGATATCTGACACCTTCCCACGCACAATCCAATACCAGCGGCGATCTCGGATACCGAATTCCGTATGTCCTAGGCGGAATCGGTACATCGAAGCGGCGTACTGTGACAGGATTACGACCACATCGCTGTTAGACGGAATTTCGTCGACATCAAATTGTTGGAAGTCGCCGAAAGGCCGCATATCGGCAAGGAGTGTGTTCATTTTGTCGAGGGTCGCGTTAATGAACTTCAGCTTGAATCTGTTAACCGGATCGTTGGGCTTTTTGCGGGACAATTCGGCGATCTCGGCCAGAAATGAATGGAGTTGTTGCTCTAGCTTCTCAAATTCTGAAGCATCTTCTTTTTTGGTCAGCATTAGGTCGCTCCTCAGCTGGGGCAGGCTCTTATGAACTCTACGTACTTTTTCTTGAGCACGTCGAGGGGGTCGCGTTGCCTGGATTCGTAGAGAGTCACGATCTGCTCCAGGTCATAATCGTCGAGGATGAGGATGCAGCGGCGCTGGCCGGCCCACAAGTCGATGGTGTTGCGGAATACTTTGGGCAGGGGGAATCGCCGGGTGAGAATCAGTCCGAAACGTCCGAACTGTTCGGTCATGTAGCGATTGAGTTGGTTGAGATGGCTCCCCGAAAGTTCGGGCACGTTTTTCATCTCCATGACGATCTGGCGGCAGTCGTACTTCTGGAATATCTCGTCGAGAAATTCGTGGGAGCGGTTGTTGTAAAAAATCAGATCGCGGATGAGCACGCCGGATTCAGTTCGGGATTGCGACTTTGCGAAGTCGAGCTGCGGATAAAAGGTTGAGGCGAGAAGGCGGGAGAGTTCGCGCTCGTATTTCTTATCATTTTCCTCCTTGAGGCCCGTCGGAAGCTCCTTGATCACTTTCAAACTGCTCTTAGCCGAGGTAATGGGGATCTGGCTGAAAAGGGGATCGTTCTTGCAATCCTCAGCGGTGCGCTCTTTAACGGCGATGTAGTCCCGCACCGCACCGTAGTTTTGCCGATTGAAGGTGAGGACCCCGATTCTCGACTGGTCCGCTTCGGCCCGCAGCTTTTCTTTGGGAAAGTACTCAGTGATGTACTCGCTGAAGTCCAGCCAGGGTTTAAAACGCAGCCAGCGTTTAGGAACGAAGATGATGGGCCTGTTGGTCTCGGGGTTGCTGGGAAGAGTTAGATCACGTTCGATGACCAGTTTGTTCTCGCGATAGCTGTAAACGGGCGCCGAGACCTTGCTCGCGGGAATGTGGTATGACTCGCACTGCTGGATGGTGTAATCGATGAGAAACGACTTCAGGAGATTGCAGGCAATGTCGCTAATCCGGTCCTTCGAGATGTGGTCGACGAAAAACTGGATTTCTTCGAAGTGGACAAAGCCTCGCTTGTCATACTCCGGAATGGTGTGAAAGAGCTCCAGAATCTCGCCTGCCGTCGTAGTTCCTATGCGGCGGCCCTCACGAGTGTGGGAGTGTCCGAATCCGACTTCATCGCACTCGCTGAGCGCCGTCAGAATGTCAGTCGCTTGCGAGCGTTTGCCTTGCTTTTCCAGATATCCGAGGTGATTGAAGGAATTGATGAGTGCGGTATGAAGGGCGTTGTCCTGCTGGGAAGGCGAGCGCCAGAGGAGGAACGGGTCGAGATAGAGCGGGATATCTTCGTCGAGAAAAGGGATGGCGAAGTCGGCCTCGGCCTGGGAGATGAGGATGCCGTAGTAGTCGGTGAGACGTGGCCGAACCAGGGGCATGGCTCATTGTAGGACATACACATACACTGCAGAACGCCGGCTCGATTGCGTCGTTGATGCTGACCACCGAAGCGCTGGTCGCGGAGATCCCGGAAGAGAAAAAGGGAGCTCCTGCCGGTGGCGGACACGGCGGCGGCGGTATGGAAGGGATGTACTAAGAGCAGCTGTCAGCTCTCAGTTGTCAGCTCTCAGTTGGAACCGAAAGCCCTGCGCGCAAGCGCGGGGCTTTTTTATCTGGGGCTTCCTGCGAAACATACTTGGCCACCGCTCATACAGCCTTCCCTGTAGCGCACATTTTCACGGAGATCGACCGAAATTTCCTGTTCCGGACTTCTGAGCCTCGTATCCCCCAGAAAACACACAGCCTGAGGCTTGGCAGCTTTCGTGCACTGAGGATAGCCAGATCGAAACGGGAGGAAATCATGGCAAACATACATGTTGATAAGGTCGGTGACATGGCGGTGGTGGAGTGTGAAGGCAGGTTTGTCCGTAGCGACGAGGCGTTTAAATTGCGCGACGCCGTTACCGCTCAAGACGATGCCGATGTGGTTGTGCTGGACCTTACCGAGATGCGCGCCATCGGAGGTGGGGCTGTGGGAGTCCTGGTATTTCTGCAGCGCTGGGCGCGCGACCACGATATACGGTTTAAGCTGTTCAACCCTTCCAGGTTCGTCCGGGAAAAGCTCGACCATACCAATGCGATGTCGGAATTCGACATTGCCTCACTCGACGAAATGATGGCGTTGCTTGGCCACGCTGACAGCCGCTACGCCCTTGCGTCCTGAGTGCAGTAATGAACAGCAGCTTACTGAACGCGCAAAATCAGCTGGGTTCCATTGTCCAGATGCACATTGCCGGTTTTCGAGCTCAGGACCGCTGCCGGGCCTGACGTATCCAGAGAGAGATCTTTGATCCCGACTACTCCCCGGCTCGTGGGGCCGAGCGGGCTGACGGTTGAAGTGTTTGGCCCGTTGAGCGACGGTGGTTCAGGGATGGCGCTGCCTGGATACCTGGGTGCGACCGTTCCCGCGGAGGGGTCCCCCATCGGGGCGGGCCGCTGTCCTGGCAAGCCCGATGCCGAATCCGTTTCAGGCTGATCGCCCAGACGTTCGATCTGCAGAGGGCGCGCAATGGCCTGCACCGTCGCGTGCAATGGCATTTCACCGCCACCCTTCACCAGCATGCGGTCAAAAGTAATTCCTAACAGCGAACCTGGAGAAGCCTTGCTGTGGGCTTTGGCTTCGGTCACATGGCCTGTGATTTTCGTGTTTCTCGGGACCACGATCCGTCCGTGGGACAACATATCGGTTGCGGTCCGGGCTTCCACCTTGTCGTTCTGCTTGCTCTTCCTGGCGTCCAGCGACTTCGATAATTCGACCGACAGGACGGTTCCGGGTTCAAGAGCTACTGGCGCAGCAGCCGGAGCCTGCGCCAGTGAAATCCCAGCCAGGGCGACGATGGCGCTGGTCCAGAAAAGTTTCTTATTCATTCTTCAACTCCAGGTTCATGATGTGGGCGGCTCTTACGTAAGATGCGCTCTCCTAGAACCACGTGCCTGCCCGATATTTCCTGTATTCATCGCCAAATCTGGCCTCGAGAACCTTGGCCTCCCGATGGGCGCGGGCGAGCTGGATCGGAACCACCACCAGCAGCCAAAAGAACGCATACCAAAACTGCAAGGTGATCAGGACACCCACCACGACCAGCGCGCTGAACACATAGATCGGATTCCGGATCTTTGCATAGACCCCGCGGGTCACCAGCGCCCGGGCTTGCGGAGTCACAGAAAACGATTGTCCCAACTGCCAGCGCGCGGTGAACATCAGAACGGCAGCCGGGACTGCGAGGCACAGACCCGCTACTCGGGCTTTGTTCCACGGACCGGGCCGGAGCCCCACCACCGAGATGACGATCAGGACCGCGCAAAATTGCAGGATGAAGAGCGGAGTGATCTTTTCGTGATGGAGGACCGAGGCTGGCATCGGTTCTATTTTACGAATCCCTGGCGCACGCTATGGATAAAATCGGTGTAAGCGGGAGTCAATCCGGCCGCCCGCACCGCCATGGCCACCTGACCACGATGGTAAGCGGAGTGCGTGATCAGGTGCATCAGAATGTCATCCTTGCGACTGCTCCAGGTCTCGCCCTTGCTGTTCCGATAGCTGACGGGCCTGGCCAATTCAGTTTCACTGCTGCTGGCCAGGTAGTTCCTCCAGAGGACAGGCAACTCCGATGCTTGCTGTTGGCATTGTTCGGCGGTGAACTCAGGCCACACCGGAAAGGTCTGCGGCTTTTGCTGCAAGCGTTCCATCCACAGCCGCTGCGAGGAAAGAATGTGCGCCATCAGCATGAGGGTGCGAGGCAGCGAGATTGTGACAGCGCGCAAGCCGGAGAGCACTTCAAGATTCGCCCATCCGTCATAAGCGAACAGACGATGGAAGTTGCCAATCTGGTCCATGCGACGATTCAAACATAGCAGGTTGCAGTCCGCATATATGAGGGCGCCGGGCAGAGCAGGCAAAGAAAGAGCCCCGTTGGTGGAACGGGGCTCATGGACGAAGCGGCGAGCTCGCTATCGAGAGCAGCGCTATTTCTTCTCCTGCATTTCTTCCTTGGCTTCGTGCGCTGTGGCCTGATGACCAGCCATGGAAACCGCAGCCATGAAGGGGGCGGCAGCCGCCGGGGGTTTCACGCCGCCAGTGAGGATCTTGCGGAACGGTACGTCCGTGCCATAGACGGCAGTAGTCGAATCTGAATCCGGTTCGATCACCGCGCCCTCAAGAGTCAATCCGGCAAACGCGCCTTTGGAACGTGAGTAAGTGAGCAACTCAGCATTCATTTTCCAGTCGGTGCCGGCGGAAGCATGTCGTCCCACTGGTCCGGCCGCAGCGGAACCTTCTCCGCTGAGCTGGAATTTGCTGGAAAGCAGATGTTGCAGGCCCTTGTCGTTCATCACCAGCATGACCAGGTCCACGCCTTCGGCGCCGATCTGGAGACCCCAGCTTCCGCCGCCAACGGAAACGAATGCGGGAGCGCTCCAGCCGTTTCCGACGCGGCAGCTGGCGACACCGCGACCGTGCTTGCCTCCGAAAATGAAGCCGGCCTTGATCAGGTGCGGCACCACCATGATGCATTTCGCATTGTCCAAAACCTCTTCGGGTATGCCTTTATCGGGTGCGCTCATGATTTGCTTGAGCACGTCCCCGGCATTCTGCAAGCGCTCGACAGAATCCTCTTTGGCGCTGGCGGAAGCCATTGTGCCCAATGCCACCAGACTGATTGTCAGTGCAATAAGAAATCTCTTCAATGGATCCTCCCTGGAAAACGGAATTTGAATGTGTCGCCGGGGCCCGTTATCCTCGCCAGATCTGGCGTGCGGATGCGGGGTTAAAGCGCCGCTCTTCGACCCGAAAACAGCTGGATCAGCAATACGATCACCGCCAGCACCAGAAGAATGTGGATGAACCCGCCCAGCGTGTACGAACTCACCAGTCCAAGCAGCCACAGAACTAACAGGACCACAAATATTGTCCAAAGCATTTCGTCACCTCCGTCGGTGGATTCAAAAACCCTGGCCGAATGACTCCACTGTGATCCCCGTTACGATCTCGGAGTTGCACGAGACCGGGAGATGTCCAGTGTCTTGCTTCTGCAGATACAGGAAGCACTGTAGACGGCATGAAACTCCAAAGAGAAAACCAACCGCCGATTCGGCGCTTGAATTCACCGGAGTGGAGGGGTAGGGTTAGCTGGAATGCCGCTGCAATTGATTGAACCGCGTTTTCGCTTTTAGGCACGAAATGTTCAGAGAAGGAATTGCATCCCCTATTTGAGGCGTCATGTTGAGCTTGCGAAACATCTGGCGTGGAGCGGATATACAGTTTCCTTGGGCAATTGTGATGGTGCGCGCCAGATCCTTCGAGACTAAAGTCTCTCAGGATGACGCCAGGGAAAGAGTCTGCTCTCGATGACGGCAGGGAGAGATCTATTCGAACTGAAGCACTGCCGGAATTTCACTATCTGTCGATATCCAGGGTGTGGCGATTGCGTCAAACTGATTGAGACTCTCGTCCATAAGGAGAGGCCATGAAGCGCAGAGATTTTATCTTTGGAGCAGCGGCCGCCGGCGTGGGAGCGACGTGGATCGGTTCGCGCGGTTTGGCCCGGGCCATGGGCGCCTTGCCGGCACTGCCCCGCAAGTTCACCGCGGCAGACACGGTAACGCTGGGCAAGACCGGGATCACCACCAGCCGTCTCGCCATGGGAACCGGAACAGTCGGTAGCGGACATCACTCCCACCAGACTGCTCTGGGGGTAAAGGGTCTGTCCGACCTGCTGCTCAATGGACACGACAATGGCCTGAGATTTTTCGACGCCGCCGATGCCTATGGCAGCCATCCTCACGTGGCCGAGGCGCTCAAACATCTTTCTCGCGACAAGGTTACCGTGCTTACCAAAACCTGGGCGCGTGACCCGGCCGAGGCCCGCGCCGATCTCGACCGTTTTCGCAAAGAACTGGGGACTGACTATCTCGATATCTGCCTGATGCACTGCCTCACGGAAGGCGACTGGACCGAGCGCTACCGGGGAGTGATGGACGTCTTTTCCGAAGCCAAGGAAAAAGGAATCATTCGGGCTCACGGCTGCTCCTGCCACAGCATTGAGGCGTTGCGAGCGGCGGCCAAATCTCCCTGGGTCGAAGTCGACCTAGTGCGCATCAATCCGATTGGTTCGCATATGGATGCCGATCCCGACACGGTCGTGAGCGTCCTCCGCGAAATGAAAGCGGCAGGAAAAGGAATTGTCGGCATGAAGATTCTGGGCCAGGGCGATCTCCGCGATCGGCAGGACGAAGCCTTGAAGTATGCGCTTTCGCTGGGCGTGCTCGATGCCTTCACCATCGGCGCCGAGAGCAAGGCGGAGCAGGAAGATTTGATCCGAAGAATTTCTGCGGCAGCCTGAACCCTGGACCACGGATTTTTACCGATTGTAGAGATGAGCTCCTCTGGGTTCATCCGCGTGTCGCTGCAAAAGTCCACGGCCGCTCTTAATTTGATATTTGATCTCACCCCCCCCGGATATTTGTCCGTTCATCTGAGCCATCCCTTCGACCTGGCCATGCCATCCAATGCATGAACTTAATAAAGTTGGAGGTAAATTCTCGTATGAAACGACTCGGCATCAAAGTATTGCTTGCGCAGTTCGTGCTGCTAGGCGCTCTCAGCATGTTGTGGGCTCAACAGGACACTTCAACCGCGCAGGATCAACCGGCGGCGGACAACACCAAAGTCAATCAGCGCGACCGGAACAAGTCCGAACCTACAGCCGACCAGCAAAAAGCGAATCCGGCGGATCGTCAGCTGGCACAGCAAATCCGAAAGGCGTTGGTCAAAGACAAGTCGCTTTCAACCGACGCCCACAACATCAAGGTCATCGCCCAGAACGGCATGGTGACTCTGAAGGGGCCGGTGAAGTCCGAAGAAGAGAAACAGGCGATCGAGGCGAAAGCTGCGCAGATTGCCGGAACTGACAAGGTGACAAACGAAATTCAGGTTGCATCCAAATAACCGGGCCGGCAGTAGTCGGCCTTCAAACCTACATCAAATACATAAAAGGAGATCAGCATGGCAGGCAAAAATACAGCAGCATTCGGAATTTATCAGGACCGGGCCGGAGTGGAAACAGCCGTGGATATGTTGCGCCGGGAAGGTTTCCGAAATACCGATATTTCGGTGTTGTTTCCGCACAATGAAGGCACCAAGGATTTTGCCACGCAGAAAAACACCAAGGCTCCCGAAGGCACCGCGGCAGGGGCTGGCACCGGCGCGGTTGTAGGCGGCACCCTGGGCTGGCTGGCTGGAATTGGCGCACTGGCAATTCCGGGGGTGGGTCCGTTCATCGCCGCGGGTCCGATCGTGGCGGCACTGGCTGGTGTTGGCGTAGGCGGAGCGATTGGCGGTCTGACTGGAGCCCTGATCGGCATGGGCATTCCTGAGTTCGAGGCCAAGCGCTACGAAGGCCGGATCAAAGAGGGCGGCATTCTGCTCTCGGTACATTGCGACGATTCGGACTGGACCAAGAAGGCGAAGGTGATACTCGAGAACAGCGGAGCGCAGGATGTAACTTCCACCGGCGAGGCGAGGGCCGACTTTCAGAAGACCGACAAGCCGATGCCGCGTGCCAGCTAGGAACGCGTGCAGCAAAACCGAACCCCTCAGCGATGAGGGGTTTGTTTTATTTTTGCGCCGAACAACGCCGGGAACCTGCCAGGTGCGAGAAACTATTCAATAGCCTTGTTGCTTCTCTACTACAGAATGAAGTGGCTGACCTGCCAAATACCGCCGCAGGTTTTCAGAGATTAACGCGTAGTGCCGCTCCCAAAGTTTTTCTGTCAGGCCGGCGGTATGGGGAGTGATGAGAAGATCCTCCAAATCCCAGAGCGAAGAGTCGGCAGGCAGAGGTTCCGCCTCGAATACATCCAGTGCAGCTCCTCCGATCCTGCGCTCGCGCAGGGCTTGAGCGAGTGCCTCTTCGTCAACCAGGGGACCCCGGCCCACGTTAATGAGGCAGGCATCCGGTTTCATGCGGGACAGGCGGGCTGCGTTCATCAATCCGACGGTATTGGGTGTAACCGGAACGGCCAGGACCACGTAGTCGGATTGCGATAACAGGTCGTCGAGCTGGGTGGCGTGGAAAACCTGCTGCACGCCGTCGGGGACCTCTCTTTCGGCATGGTCCCGCGTCGCGATCACTCGCATCTTCACGCGGGAAGCCAGCTTCGCGACTTCCCGTCCGATACTGCCCAGGCCCACCAGTCCAATGGTTGCACCGGCGAGTTCGCGGGGACGCGGGCGCGCGTTCCACATGGCGTCTTGTCCCCAGGCGTGCTTCGTCTGCAGGCGGACAGCCTGAGGCAGGCGTTTCGCCAAAGCGAAGATCAATGCCAGAACATGCTCGGCGACGACCGCGCCGTGGACTTCACGAGCGTTCGTGAGGATGACGCCGCTGCGGACCAACTCTGGAAATAGAAGCTGGTGCACAGCGGCCGCGGGAGAATGAATCCAGCGCAACTTTTCAGCGGCCTTGAACTGCTCCGGACGGAGCGACCAGGCAATGACCACTTCCGCTTCGCGGAGATCGTCTTCGATTCCGTCGTAGCTCGAACGCTGAACTGCTTCCACGGCCGGAAAGTCCGTATGCAGGCGCGCAGAGAGCCATGCGGGTGCGTTCCATAGCTCGAAGGAGTGGCGGAGGACGATGACTAGCTTCATAGGGCAAAGCGAACGGAGGACAGGAGAGCCTTCTTCTTCTTTGTGGCCGGTTAATTACTTTTCCGGGTCACACGCAGGTCCTGTCCAGTCATCTCTTTCGGTTGCGGAATTTCCAGCATGCCCAGCACCGTGGGCGAGATATCGCGCAGAGAGCCGCCTGCCTTGAGAGAGAATTTCTTTTCATTTTCCGCGACCACAATAAAGGGCACAGGATTGGTGGTGTGGGCGGTGTGCGGACCGCCGGTCGCGGGATCGATCATCATTTCGGCATTGCCATGATCGGCGGTGATCAGCATGGCTCCGCCCTTCGCACGGACCACCGGTTCGATGCGGCCCAGGCAGGCGTCCACGGTCTCGACCGCCTTGATCGTAGGCTCGATCTTCCCGGAGTGTCCGACCATGTCGGCGTTGGCAAAATTGACGATGATGACGTCGAACGTGTCATCCTCCACCGCCTTGATCACGGTGTCGGCAATTCCGGCCGCGCTCATCTCAGGCTTCAGATCGTAGGTTGCAACTTTGGGCGACGGCACCAGAATGCGATCTTCTCCCGGAAATGGTTGTTCGATTCCACCGTTGAAGAAATAGGTCACGTGGGCATACTTCTCGGTCTCCGCCACCCGCAGATTACGCAGATTCGCCTGACCCATCACATTGGCAAGAATGTTGTCCATCGATTCCGGCTGCACCACCACCGGAAGCGAAAATTGTTTGTCATAGCGAGTCATGCACAAGTAGTGCAGGTCCCTGGGGACACGGTCGCGAGGAATAGCAGCGTCGAGATCGGCAGCGCCGGGCAGGTCGCTCCCTCCCTGCCCATTGAGTCCGCTGTTGCGGGCGAGAGCGCGGGTGATCTGGCGAACCCGATCGGCGCGAAAGTTAAAGCAGATGCACGAATCCTCGTCGCGTATCGTGGCCAGCGGTTCGCCACGATTGTCCACACAAACGAAGGGTACGATGAATTCATCGGTCACATCGTTGTTGTAGGACGCTTTCACGCCCTGCACCGGGTCCACGTACTTGCCACCTTCTCCATCGCCCAAAACCATGGCATTGAATGCCTTGGCGATGCGCTCCCAGCGGCGATCGCGGTCCATGGCGTAGTAGCGTCCGTTCACCGAGGCTATCTTCCCCGTGTTGTACTCGCGAATCTTCTGCTGCAGCTGTTGCAGATAGCCGGCGCCATTGGTGGGCAAGGTATCGCGACCATCCATGAAGGCGTGGACGAAGACACGGTCAACCCCGTTCTGTTTGGCCATTTTCAAAAGAGCGTAGAGATGAGTCTGATAGGAGTGCACACCGCCGTCGGAGAGCAGTCCGAAAAGATGCAACCGCCGGCCGCCGGCGCGCGCATTTTTCATGGCGTCAAGCAAGGCCGGATGGGAAAAAAACTCGCCGTTCTGGATCATCCGCTCAATGCGGGTGCTGTCCATGGACACGATGCGCCCGGCCCCGATGTTGAGGTGGCCGACTTCGCTGTTTCCCATCTGCCCGTCGGGCAGGCCGACGTAGTGGCCGCTGGTCTGAATCAGAGTGTTGGGATATTCGCGCAGCAGGCGGTCGTAAGCCGGCTTCCGAGCCAGGGCAATGGCGTTGGCTTTGGTCTCGGCTCGATAGCCCCATCCGTCGAGAATGATCAGAACAAGTGGTTTAGGACGGTTCATTCAGCTCCTGCTCCATATCTGGCTCGCCGGAAAAATTATTATGCAGGCGCAGAGGAACGAGAAATTGGAAAGAAGACAGATTATAGGCGAGTGTGGGAGGTTTTCGGTAGTTGAGGCCTCTGAATCGATTCCTCCAGAATTGTCATCCTGAGGAAGCGGACCC
>JBOGLC010000145.1:0-17921 GCA_050746005.1 Terriglobales bacterium | reverse complement strand
GGGCGCACTAGAAAAGTGGAACCGAGAACTGAGAACCTAGAAACTGAGAACTGATCTGAAATCGGAAAAGGTACGCAACCTGACTGCGGAAGAACTGATCTCCCAGGAGCGCGACCTCAGCGACCAGCTGTTCAAGCTGAAGTTCCAGCTCAACATGGGACAGACCGAAAGTTTAAAGAAGATTAGCGGCCTGCGCCGGGACATTGCGCGGGTCAAGACCATCGCTCGCGAGCGCGAACTGGCTGCCCCCGGCGGAACGGAGAAAAAGTAGTATGGCTGAAAACAGGGCACAATCCCCGGAGCACGCAGAACAACCTGCGCAGGCGGGACGGCGCAAGATCGTGGTCGGCGAAGTGGTCTCCAGCCGCATGCACAAGACCATCGTGGTGCAGGTGGTGCGCAAGAAGGCGCATCCCTTCTACGGCCGCGTGGTTTCGAAGGCCAAGAAGTTTTACGCGCATGACGAAAAGAATGTGGCCCACGTGGGCGACGTGGTGCGGCTGGAAGAGACTCGTCCGCTGTCCAAGCTCAAGCGCTGGCGCTTGAAAGAAGTGGTCCGCAAGACCGCGCTGGCGCCGGAAACGACGGTCGCGGAAGCCAGCTGAGCCGGCATTCTGGCCAGGGAAAACAGGGAGATTCGATTATGGCCGTGATGATGAGATCGATGCTCGAGGTCGCCGATAACTCCGGCGCCCGCAAGCTGCAGATGATTCTGCCGCTGGGCGGTTCGACTGGCCTGAATGCCGGGCTGGGAGATGTCATCACCGCCAGCGTCAAAGAGGCGGCCCCGGAAGGCCAGGTGCAGAAGGGCAAAGTGGTGAAGGCCGTCATCGTGCGCACCCGAAAGGAACAGCGGCGGCGCGATGGGACCTATATCCGCTTCGACAGCAATGCCGCGGTGCTGATCAACGATGCCGGCGAGCCGGTGGGGACCCGCGTCTTCGGGCCCGTGGCCCGCGAACTGCGCGAGCGCAAGTTTTTGAAGATTGTGTCTTTGGCGCCCGAGGTACTTTGAAGAATTTCTAATTTGAGCGAGCCGGGAACCGAGAATGATGAAAACAGTGGTGAGAGCCAAAAAACGGGTGGACTTGCGGCGCAACGATACGGTGAGAGTCATCACCGGGCGCGACAAGGGAAAAGAAGGGCGGGTGCTGCGCATTTTTCCCAACGATGCCAAGGTGCTGGTGGAGCACGTGATGCTGGTGAAAAAGCATGTGCGCCCCAATCCGCAGCGCAACGTGAAGGGCGGAATCGCCGAGCAGGAAAGCCGGATTGCGATCTCGAATGTGGGACTGATGTGTCCCAGCTGCAAGCGCCCGGTGCGCATCGGACACGAGTTCCAGGGCGAGCGCAAAGTCCGGGTGTGCCGCACGTGCGGAGCAACGCTGGATAAATAGCTACTAGCTACTAGCTGCTACCTACTAGCGAATGCCCGAGCAGCAGAAGCTGGAACCGGAAAGAGCAAGTCGCAGGAAGCTAGAAGCCAGCAGCTAGAAGCTAGAAGCTGAATTTGAGGGAAGCCATGGCAAAAGAAAAAAGAGATCGAGCGGGCGACAAGCAGGCGGAGGCGAAGCCGCCGGCCGTGGCGCATCACAGCGCCAAGGAAACGCCGCGGCTCAAGGGCCGTTTCAAGGCCGAAGTGGCGCCCGCGCTGATGAAGGAATTCGACCTGAAGAATCCCATGGCGGTTCCGCATCTGCACAAGATCGTGGTCAACATGGGAGTGGGCGAAGCCACGCAGAACGCCAAGATCCTCGACCCCGCGGTCAACGAACTGGGCCAGATCACCGGCCAGAAGCCGATTACGACCAAGGCCAAGAAATCGATTGCGGCCTTCAAGGTGCGTGAAGGACAGGCCATCGGCGCCATGGTGACCCTGCGCGGCGACCGGATGTGGGAATTTCTCGACCGGCTGCTGAACGTGGCGCTGCCCCGGGTGCGCGACTTCAAGGGCGTATCGACCAAATCGTTTGACGGGCGCGGCAACTATACGCTGGGTTTGCACGATCAGCTGATTTTTCCCGAGATTGACTATGCCAGGGTGGACAAGACGAAAGGCATGAACGTCACCATCGTCACCACCGCGGCCAGCGACGATCAGGCGCGGGTCCTGCTCAAGCACCTGGGCATGCCCTTTCGCGCGAATTGATGGGCTTGGAAGAGATCGAGATATACAAGTCTTAACTGAGTGCTGACGGCTGAAAGCTGAGAGCTAGCAGCCAGAAGCTAGGAGCGAAAAGTAAATTGACTACCGCAAAACGAGTCAAAGACGCGAAGATCCAAAAAACGTTTGAGACCGCGCGCAACGAAAAACAGGCAAGACCCAAATTTTCCACGCGCCGGCATAACCGCTGCAAACTGTGCGGACGCCCGCGCGCGTACCTGCGCAAGTTCGGCATTTGCCGGCTCTGTTTCCGTGGCTTGGCGCTGCGCGGAGAGATTCCGGGAGTTTCGAAGTCGTCGTGGTAGGGAATCGCTAGAGAATTCCCGCTTTTGCGCAAAAGGCGCGCAACGGTGGGGCACCCGAGTCTGGGTCACCCGTAGTCGGGGTGAAATCGTCGTCGCGGGTTCTTCGGTGCACAGCAGGTTGGGCCGAAGCAAACGGGCGGCGGAGGAGAAGCAAACGATGAATTTGACCGATCCGGTCGCAGACATGCTGACGCGCATTCGCAATGCGATACGCGCCCGCCACCAGAAGGTGGATGTTCCCGCTTCCAAGCTGAAGGTGGAGATTGCCCGCATCCTCAAAGAGGAAGGCTACATCTCCAATTTCAAGCCGGCGGAAGAGGAAGGCCACAAGGTCCTGCGCATCTATCTGAAGTACGGCAATAACAATGAAGCCGCGATCTCGAACGTGGAGCGCGTTTCCCGGCCGGGTTGCCGCGTCTATGTGCGGCGCAGTGAGATTCCCCGCGTGCTGGGCGGCATGGGCATCAATATTCTGACCACGCCCCGCGGAGTCATGACCGGACGCCAGGCCCGCAAGCAGGGCGTGGGCGGCGAAGTGTTGTGCGAGATTTGGTAGGAGAGCTTCTAGCTACTAGCTTCTGGCTACGGGCTAGAACAGCAGGAACAAGTTGGAAACAATTGTTGTGAGCGCATAAATGCGACTTGGCTAGAAGCCAGGAGCTAGAAGCTAGAAGCCTATGTCAAGAATTGGAAGAAAGCCGATCCCGCTCCCCAAGGGAGTTGCGGTCAAAATTGAAGGCGACATGATTAATGTCCAGGGCCCCAAGGGCAAGCTGGATACGCAACTGCCGCGGGGTATCCGCATGGAGCAGCAAGACGGCAACCTGGTGGCGATTCGGGAGAACGATTCGCAAGCCGCTGTCCATGGTCTGGCCCGCGCCCTGGTCAACAATGCGGTGGAAGGGGTGACCAAGGGCTGGACCCGGGAACTTGAAATTGTGGGGATCGGATATCGGGCGGAGCTGAAGGGTAAGAACACGGTAGTCTTCAGCCTGGGATATTCCCACCCGATTGAGTATCCGCTGCCGGCTGGAATCGAAGCGGCCGTCGACCCCAAGCAGACCAAGCTCAGCGTTACCGGCATCGACCGGCAAAAAGTTGGGCAGGTGGCGGCAGAAATGCGCAGCCTGCGGCCGCCCGATCCTTACAAGAACAAGGGCGTGCGCTATGCCGGCGAGCGGCTGAAGAAAAAGGTGGGAAAGACCGGAGCGAAGTAACCGTCGTTGGTGGTTGGCTCTTGGTCGTTGGCCAACCCCGAACGGCGAAGGAAGGGTGATCCCATCGGCAATATTTGAGAGTCGTGATCACTGGCTTTTGCCAACGACCCAACGACTAAAGACCCACGACCAAGGACTAGAAAAAATGCTGACCCAAACATCGAAGAACCAGAATCGGCGGCATGTTCACAAACGCATCCGCAAGAAGGTGCTCGGCACCTCCGAACGTCCACGATTGAACGTGTACCGCTCGTTGAATCACATTTACGTCCAGTTGATCGACGACCACCAAGGCCAGACCCTGGTATCCGCGAACTCCGCGGAAGGTAAAAAAGGCGAGCGGCGGGTGGGAGGCAATCTGGCGGCGGCCAAGAATGTAGGGAAAAACATTGCGGAACGCGCCAAGGCCAAAGGCATCGAGAAGGTGGTTTTCGATCGCGGCGGTTACATCTATCACGGCCGGGTGAAGGCGCTGGCCGATTCCGCCCGCGAAGCCGGGCTTAAGTTCTAGTGGATTGAGCAGTCGGGGAATTGAGAAATTGGGAAATTGAGGAGCCTCCGGCCTGGTTCTAATTTGCCCGATTACTGAATTACGCAATTACAAAATGAGGCATGATGCCAACAGTCATTAAAAAGCTTGATGCGAATACGTACCAGTTGAAAGACCAAGTGGTCTCCATCAACCGCGTGACCAAAGTGGTCAAGGGCGGCAAGAATCTGTCTTTCGCAGCCCTGGTCGTGGTGGGCGATCCCAGCGCGGCGGTCGTCGGGTATGGCTCCGGGAAGGCGAAGGAAGTCCCCCAGGCCATTCGCAAGGGAATCGAATCGGCGAAGAAAAATTTGATGCGGGTGAACCTTACTCAAACCTCGATCCCGCACCTGGTGCTGGGACGTTACGGCTCGGGCAGAGTGCTGCTGAAGCCGGCTCCTGAAGGTACTGGGGTGATTGCGGGCGGCGCGGTGCGCGCGGTCATGACCTCGGCGGGAATTCAGAATGTGCTGACCAAATCCATCGGCACAACCAATCCGCACAACGTGATCAAGGCGACCTTTGACGCCCTGAAACATTTGAAGAACCGGAGCGACGTGGCTGCCATGCGCGGCAAGTCGGTCGAGGAACTGTAATCATGCCTAACAAACTGGCCAAGAAACCGTATGCCGGCGGCGCCAAGCTCCACCTGAAGTGGGTACGCTCGGCGATTTGCGCCCCCATCCAGCAGAAACTGGTGGTCAAGGGTTTGGGTTTCACGCGATTGAACCAGGTGATCGAGCGGCCGGACAATCCCGCCATTCGTGGCATGGTGGCCAAGGTGCCGCACCTGGTGGAAATCGTGAACTAAGAAAGCCGTCAGCTCTCAGCCATCAGCTCTCAGCTAGTCCCTGGGTGCTGAAAGCTGAAAGCTGAGAGCTGAGAGCTTATTTATGAATCTTTCAAATATTCGCGCACCAAAGAAGGCTGCGGAAAGCAAGAAGCGGGTGGGCCGCGGCATGGGGTCGGGCATGGGCAAGACGTCGGCCCGGGGGCACAAAGGCCAGCGTTCGCGCAGCGGCTCGCGTATGATGCGCGGCTTTGAAGGTGGCCAGATGCCCTTGCATCGCCGCATGCCTAAGCGCGGATTCACCAACATCTTTCGCCAGGAGTTCAATATCGTGAACCTGGAGAAGCTGGCGGCGCTGGGCGAAACCACCATCACGCCCGAGGTTTTACGCAAGGCGGGAGTGATCAAGAGCAAGCGTCCGGTGAAGGTGCTGGGAGACGGCGAGTTGTCCATCGCGCTGACCGTGCACGCCCACAAATTTTCCAAGTCGGCCCAGGAAAAGATCACCCAGGCCGGCGGCAAGTTCGAGGTGTTGTAAGCGATGCTGGAGAAACTGGCCAACGTCTTTCGTATCCCGGACCTGCGCAAGCGCATTATGTTTACGCTGGCGCTTCTGGCCGTGTACCGCCTGGGCGGGCACATTCCCACGCCGGGCGTGAATGCCGACAAGCTGCAGCAATTCTTCGAGCAGAACAAAGGCAGCCTGCTGGGATTCGTGGATCTGTTTTCTGGGGGCCAGCTCCGCCGTCTCACGATTTTTGCCCTGGGCATCATGCCCTATATCACCGCGTCGATCATCCTGCAGTTGCTGACCGTGGTTTACGAGCCGCTCGCCAAGTTGCAGAAGGAAGGCGAACTGGGACGCAAGAAGATTACCCAGTGGACTCGCTATCTGACCTTTGGCCTGAGCGCGGTGCAGTCGTTCGGTATCGCCTGGCAGTTGCAGCGGGGCGGAGATTTCGTGATCCATCCGGGCTGGCCGTTCATTCTGATGACCATGCTGACTTTGACCACGGGCAGCGTTTTCATCATGTGGCTGGGCGAACAGATTACCGAGCGCGGAGTCGGCAACGGCATGTCGCTGCTGATTTTCGCGGGCATCGTGGTGGGCCTGCCGCGGGCGGTGATCGACCTCTTCGACAAGGTCCGCACCGATGCCTGGGGCGCTTTCACTGCGCCGGCGACCATTCTGCTGGTGGTCGTGATGATCCTGGTGGTGGGATTCATCGTCTACGTGGAGCGCTGCGAGCGCCGCATTCCGGTGCAGTACGCCAAACGCGTAGTGGGCCGCAAGGTGATGGGCGGACAATCCACGCATCTGCCCTTACGGGTGAACTCGGGCGGCGTCATGCCGGTGATTTTTGCCTCGTCGATCCTGACCCTGCCGCAAACCGTGGGCTACAGCCTGCGCAACAACCGCTATTTCGGCGAACTGATCCGCAATCTGGGATGGGGAGAGCCGCTTTACACCTTTTTGTACGCCGTGGGCATTATCTTCTTCGCCTATTTCTACGTTTCGATTGTCTTCAACCCCAACGAGGTTGCCGACAATATGCGGAAGTATGGCGGATTCATTCCCGGGATTCGTCCCGGCAAGCGTACCGCCGACCACATCAACGAGATCCTGACCCGGATCACGCTGGTGGGAGCGCTGTACCTGATCATCATCTCCTTCATTCCGGAATGGATGATCACCGGCATTCACCTGAACCACCTGTATGGGCCGATTGGAGCTTTCTTCGAACGGTTGCCGACCTGGGTGACTAACGGGCTGGGCGTAAATTTCTATTTTGGCGGTACGTCGCTGCTGATTGTGGTCGGCGTGGCCATGGACACGGTGACCCAGATCGAGGCCCAGCTGGTGATGCGCCACTACGACGGCTTCACTCCGCGTAGCGGACGGATTCGCGGCCGCCGCACGTGGTCTTGAGGGTCTAAATGTGGGCGCGAGCGCCCACGCTCGTGCTGAAGTGGCACGGACCTGGACTTGGTCCTCGTCCTGGGCACTGGTTTCGGGATAAGCAGAGTTTGATACGGGCCCGCAGTCGTCGCGCTGGTTGAATGAAATTGCAATCGGGAGGCGGAGGACCAGTTCGATGGCGGAGGCGGCCTCACGCGGCATCGGACCGGTTATTCTGCTCGGCTCTCCGGGCGCCGGCAAGGGTACGCAGGCCAAGCTGATCGTGGAGCGCTACCGCATCCCTCAGATTTCTACGGGAGACCTGCTGCGAGAGCATGTGCAGCGCGGCACTCCGCTGGGGATGCTGGTCAAGGACGTGATGGCACGGGGAGAGTTCGTGCCTGACGATTTGATGTATGACATGGTGGCGCAACGTTTGCGCCAGGCAGACTGCGAACCGGGTTTCATTCTCGACGGGTTTCCCCGCAATCCGGCCCAGGCCGGATGGCTGGATGCGTTTCTGGAGAACGAGTTCTTTGACAACGTGCAGCGCGGCCAGTGTCTGCCCATTGTGATCCGAATTAACGTGGACTATAATCGGTTGTTGCGTCGGATTACCGGACGCCGCTCTTGTCCTGTCTGTGGACGGATCTACAACGTCTACTCCCAGCCGCCCCGAATCGCAGATCGATGCGATGTTGATGGTTCTACGCTGGTGACCCGCGAGGATGACCGTGAAGAAGTCATCCGCGAACGACTGGCGGCCTACGAACTGCAGACCAAGCCTGTAGCCGAGTACTACGCACGCAAAGGGCGTCTGGTTTCGGTGGATGGCGACCTGCCGGTGGAGCAGGTTACAGCACAGATTTTCACAGTGATCGAGAGCCAGCGCGGCGTGGCTCAGGGTAACGACGCAGCCGTTGACCGTTGAATTATGGCGATTGTCTGCAAATCGGCGGCCGAGATTGAAAAGATGCGACGCAGTGGCGGCATCGTGCGCGAGGTGCTGAACCACGTTCGCGCCCTGGTGGTGCCGGGCGCGACCACCATGGACCTGGAACGCGCCGCCGAAGAGAGAATCAAGGCGCTGGGCGTTACGCCCGCCTTTAAGGGATACTACGATTATCCCTGTGTGCTTTGCACCTCGATCAATGAAGAGATTGTTCACGGCATCCCGTCGGAGAAGAGGGTGCTGAAAGCGGGAGACATTGTTTCCATCGATTGTGGCGTGGTGCTGGACGGCTATTACGGCGACGCCGCCATCACGGTTCCGGTGGATGGTTCGATCACGCCGGAATTAGCCAAGCTGCTCGAGATCACGGAGGCGTCGCTGTACCGGGGTATCGAGGCGGCGCGGATCGGCAACGCCGTAGGAGATGTCGGCGCTTCCGTCCAGGAATTTGTCGAAGCCAACGGCTTCAGCGTGGTCCGGGAATTTGTGGGGCACGGCATCGGAACCCGCCTGCATGAGGAGCCGCAGGTGCCGAACTACGGTACCCGCGGACACGGAGCCCGCCTGCGCGAAGGCATGGTGCTGGCCATCGAGCCTATGGTGAATTCCGGCAGCCCCGGTACCAGGGTTCTCGACGACAAGTGGACCGCCGTAACCGCCGACGGCAGCTACAGCGCCCACTTTGAACATTGTGTCGCGGTTACAAAAGATGGCCCGATGATTTTGACGCAGTAGGGCAGCTTTCAGCCGTCAGCTCTCAGCTCTCAGTTTTCACTGATGGCTGATAGCTGAAAGCTGACAGCTTTCTTAAGGAGTCGATGAGCAAAGAGGACGCAATTGAAGTAATGGCAACGGTGGTCGAGCCGCTGCCCAATGCCATGTTCCGGGTGGAACTGGAAAGCAAGCACCAGGTGCTGGCGCACGTCTCGGGAAAGATGCGCAAGAACTTCATTCGCATTCTTCCCGGCGACAAGGTCGCGGTCGAGCTTTCGCCCTATGACCTGAACCGCGGGCGCATCGTGTATCGCTACAAATAAACGCCTCGTCCAGCAGCTGAATTGGCTGCGGGCTGATGGCGGAAAGCTGAAGGCTGGGTTCATGAAAGTGCGAGCATCGGTAAAGAAGATTTGCGATAAGTGCAAGGTCATCCACCGCAAGGGTGTGGTGCGGGTGATCTGCGTCAACTCCAAGCACAAGCAACGTCAGGGCTAAGAGAACATTAGAGGAGCACTATGGCACGCATTGCAGGCGTCGATCTTCCGCGCAACAAGCGGACCAATATCGCGCTGACTTATATCTACGGCATCGGCACTCCGCGCGCGGCCCGCATTCTGGACGCGGCCAAAGTGGACCCGATGAAGAAGGTCCAGGACCTGGGCGAGGACGAAGTGAATCGCATCCGCCAGGTCATCGAAGCGGAAGGCATGGTGGAAGGCGATCTGCGCAAGGAAGTTTCGATGAACATCAAGCGCCTCATCGAAATCGGTTCCTACCGCGGCTACCGTCATCGCCGGAACTTGCCGGTCCGCGGACAACGGACGCACACTAACGCGCGCACCCGGAAAGGCCCGCGCAAGGGTACCGTGGCAGCCAAGAAGAAATCGGCGGCCAAAACTTAGAAAATCGGCTGCTAGCTTCTAGCTCCTGGCTAGAAGCTAAAGGCCAGGAGCTAGAAGCGAACATGGCAAAAGCAACAGCAGCACCATCGGCAGCGGGAACCGGAGCGGCGGCGCCGGATAAAAAGGGCAAAAAGAAAACCTTCAAAAAGAAGGAGCGGAAGCACGTTCCGCACGGCATTGCCCACATCCAGGCCTCGTTCAACAACACGATTGTGACCATCGCCGATCAGGCGGGAAACGTGCTGGCCTGGAAGAGTTCAGGCTCGCTGGGTTTTCGAGGGTCGCGCAAAGGGACGCCCTTTGCCGCCCAGCAGGCCGCCCAGAATGCCGCCAGCATGGCGCGCGATCACGGCGTGCGCAGCGTGGAAGTGCGGGTAAGCGGTCCCGGTTCCGGACGTGAATCCGCGATCCGCGCCCTGGCTGCGGCAGGAATCGAAGTTCGCAACATTAAAGATGCTACGCCTATTCCGCACAACGGTTGCCGTCCGCCGAAGCGGAGACGAGTCTAGAAAGCCAGTTTTCAGCTTTTGGTTCCCAGTTCTCAGCGGAACCGAAGCTAAAAACCGGAAACACGAAACCAGATTGTGGTCCGGGACGAAGGGTGAAGCCAAACCTGTAAACCGGTCATCTAATAAGGAGAAAACAACTTGGCCCGTTATACCGATCCTGTCTGCCGACTATGCCGCCGCGAGGGCATGAAGCTGTTCCTCAAAGGCACAAAGTGTTTCAGCGATAAATGTCCCATCGAGAAGCGAAACTTCGCTCCTGGACAGCATGGCAAGGACCGTAAAGCCAAAATCGTTGGCTATGGTCTGCAACTGCGCGAGAAGCAGAAAGCCAAGCGAATTTACTTCACCCAGGAAGGACAGTTCCGCAATTACTTCGAAAAAGCGGCGCGCACCCGCGGTGTCACCGGTGAAATGCTGTTGCAGCAACTGGAGCGCCGCCTGGACAATGTGGTCTATCGCCTCGGCTTCGGGATGTCCCGCCGCCAGGCGCGCCAGTTGGTGCGCCACGGACACATCCAGGTGAACGGACGCAAGGTGAACATTCCCTCGTTTCAGGTCAGCGTGGGCGAGGAGATTGCAATCCGCGAGGGCAGCAAGAAGCTGCCCATTCTGGAGCCGGCGAAGGAGTTTGCCAGCCACCAGAATGCACCCAACTGGCTGGAGATCGATCGCGACAATTTCAAAGGCAAGGTGCTGGCTTTGCCCAAGCGCGAAGACATCAACCTGCCGGTGAACGAGCAGTTGATTGTGGAGTTGTACAGCAAGTAGTCGTTGGCCCTTGGTCGTTGGCTAAGATCAAAGGCCCAGGACCAGCGGTGGCTGTTTCGGTGTGGTTTGGCCAACGACCAACAACGAACGGCCAACGACCAACGACCGATTTTACCGGTCCTTTAATTCGAGCCAGATCAGCCTGTCTCTGACGCTTGACCTGAAATGCACGTGGACCTCTTCAGGGATGTCAGGACTTAGCCACACGGCCGAAGGAGAACAACGTAATGCTTTGGAAGGGATTTCAAAAACCTAAACGTCTCGCCGTCGACACTTCAACCCTAACCGACAAGTACGGAATCTTTTGGGCGCAGCCGTTTGAACGCGGCTTCGGCACTACCATCGGCAATGCCCTGCGGCGCGTCATGCTCTCTTCGATCGAAGGAGCTGCGGTCACCGCGGTGAAGATCGAGGGCGTTCTGCACGAGTTTCAGTCGATTCCCGGCGTGGTCGAAGATGCCACCGATATCATCCTCAACCTGAAGCAGATTCCATTCAAGTTGAGCGGAGACGCCCCCAAGGCCATCTACCTGCGCAGCGAGCAGCCCGGCGTCGTGACCTCGGGCATGATCGAAGCGGACGCCGACGTCGAAGTGCTCGACAAAGACGTCTACATCGCAACCGTCAGCGAAGGCGGCAAGCTCGATATGGAGATGCGCCTCAAACGCGGCCGCGGTTATGTTGCGGCGGACAAGAACTTCGACGAAGATCTGGGCATCGGTTTCATTCCGATCGACTCCGTCCATTCTCCGGTGCGCAAGTGCAACTACACCGTGGAAGCGGCCCGTCTCGGTCAGATCACCGACTACGACAAGCTGACTCTCGAAGTGTGGACCAACGGCTCCATTACCCCGGCTGATTCCATCGGCCTGGCGGCGAAGCTGTTGAAGGACCACATGAACATCTTCATCAACTTTGAAGAGGACATCGAGACTTCCACTTCCACCGACGACCGCAAGCCGGAAATCAAGAATGAGAACCTGAACCGTTCAGTCGAGGAGTTGGAGCTTTCGGTGCGCAGCTACAACTGCCTGAAAAACGCGAACATCCAGACCATCGGAGAGCTGGTGCAGAAGACCGAAGCCGAAATGCTGAAGACCAAGAACTTTGGCCGCAAGTCTCTGAACGAGATCAAGGAAATCCTCTCCTCGATGGGATTGAGTCTGGGCATGAAGATCGACGAGCACGGCAATGCCGTGCCTGGTCCGACTTCGAACCAGGTCTTGCCGGCATCGGCGTACGGTCCGGATAACGATTTATAGAAATCAGGTTTCAGAGGTTTCAAGGTTTCGCGTTTAAGGCGGTGGCTGTGGCCTGAAGCGATGAAACCTTGAAACTTTGAAACCTTGAAACTTGGGGTTTGCCATGCGTCACAAAGTTGCAGGATGGAAACTGGGACGAAACACCAGCCATCGCCGCTCATTGCTGCGAAACCTGGTGACTTCGCTCATGCTTGAAGAACGTATCGAAACCACGGTGCCCAAAGCCAAGGCCATGCGTCCCCTGGTGGAAAAGATGATCACCTTGGGCAAGCGCGGCGATCTCTCGGCGCGCCGCCAGGCTCTCGCATACCTGATGACGAGCGCCGCCGTGGACAAACTGTTTGACACCATCGCTCCCCGTTTCGGAGACCGCGAAGGCGGATATCTCCGCATTGTTCGCCTGGGCTGGCGAAAAGGCGACGGCGCCGACACCGCATTCGTCGAACTCCTGGGCAGTGAAAAGCTGCAGGAGGAAAAGCGCGAAAAGCGAGCGGAGGCCCGATCCAAACGTGCCGCAGAGGCCAAGAGGGCAATGGACGAAGCCGAAGCGCAGCAGGGAGTGGAGCATCCTGCCGACCAGGCCGAAGGCGCCGACAAAGTCAAAGACGAAAAAGAGTAGCGCAAGCAGGGCGGGTACAATTGCCCGCCCTTTCCTCCCTCCACCGTCCCGGTCGTACATGTCCCCTGGCGTCTATCCGCCGTAACCTTGTCCTCGCTTAACCTGACGTTAGACTGGTGTCAGGACCATGGAGCTTTCGCGCAACCAAATCGGCATTGCAGCCGGAGCCGGGGTGCTGCTGCTGATCGTTTTTTTCGGCTATCTCATTCATCTGAATGGCGAAGGCCCGGTGCTGGGCCGATCGGAAGGCCGCGATCCCCTCTCCGGAATCCCTAATTCGATTTCGTTGAATCCGCTGCGGGACCGAACTTCAGAGCGGGAGGCGGCCAAGTTTATCCGCGGCATGCGAGATGGGAACTGCAAGGAAGAGCTTGCCGATTGGTTCAAGGATTATCGCAAGAAATACGCTGCGTTCATCTGCGACTCGGAGACACAGCATCCATTGGTCTCATGGGAGGTTGCGGACTGGGAAGACACTCCACCGCTGCGCATCCTGCACTACCGCGGCAAGCGCCGTTATGCTCCTGACCAAAAGAAAACCTACAAAGAACTGTTCTCGGTCACGCTTGAAAACAAGGGCGGCGATTGGCTGGTAACCAAATACGACTCAATGTACTAGAACGGGCGTTGGTCGTTAATTTTTTCCGGTTATTCACTGCTTCGCGAACTTTGCGGCCTTGTTTCGCGTCCTTTGCGGTCAAAGGGTTTGAATTCGCGTCAAGCATCCACAAATCTGGGTAGTGGCTCAGTTTGAAATGCGCATCCCCGTGGCGTCATCCTCAGGGACCTGGGTCCCGAAGAGCCTGTCCCTGAGCCCACGCCTTGCCAATGCCTGGCGCGGCAGTATATCCGCTCCGCGCCAGATGCTTCGCAAGCTCAGCATGACGCCTCGATAAGCGGAGGAGACAGTTCAAACTGAGCGCCTACCCAAATCTTGCGTTCACAAATACGGCACCTTCAGTTGAGGCCGAGATCCAAGCTTCGGTTCCGTAGAAAAAGAAAGATCACCACCTGCGCGACCAGGGCGGCGGTGCTGTCCAGCATGACGTCGTGGAGATTTCCCGTGCGGCCGGGGAGGTAGGTCTGATGCCATTCGTCCAGGCAAGCTGCCAGGGCAGCCATGAAGAATGAGATCCGCGCCCACCGGATTGACCAGGCCCTGCCGGGAAGGGGAAAAGTGTCCCGCCAGGCGCGGAACAGGAGCCAACTCAGCGTGAAATACCCCAGGAAATGGCCGCTTTTCCGGATCAGGAAGTGCCAGACGGGAAAATGCGCAGCCTCCAGCCCAAAAAGGAAGTGCAGCAGCGGATAAAAAAGTCTGCTCGTATTAGCGGCGGAAGCAAAAGTGGTGGACTCGATCGCAATGATGCCGAGCCACAGAACCGCAGCGACCCAGGTTTTCAGCAGGTGCTTTTGCGCGGGATTCAAGCGCGGTCTTCCCGCCAGCTACTCCACGGCATAGTTCGGCGCCTCGCGGGTGATCATGACATCGTGCACATGACTTTCGCGCAGCCCGGCCCCGCTGATGCGTACAAAACGCGTCTTCTGTAACAACTCCGGGATAGTGGCGCAACCGCAATAACCCATGCCGGATTTCAAGCCTCCCACCATCTGGTGCACAATCATGGCGACGGAGCCACGATAGGGAACACGCCCTTCGATTCCTTCGGGAACAAGTTTCCCCAGGCGGTTGGCATCGTCGGCTCCGCCCGACATCGCGGTCGAGGCATCTCCATCGGTGTTCTGGAAATAACGCTCGCTCGAACCCGATGCCATCGCTCCCAACGAGCCCATGCCGCGGTAGGATTTGAAGGAGCGGCCCTGATAGAGAATCAATTCGCCGGGACTCTCGTCGGTTCCCGCAAACAAAGACCCGATCATCACCCCGGAAGCGCCGGCGGCCAGCGCTTTTGTAATATCGCCGGAGTACTTGATGCCGCCGTCGGCGACCACCGGAACGCCGGCATCCTTGGTGGCGCGGTACGCCTCCGCGATGGCCGTTATCTGCGGCATGCCCGCCCCGGTCACGACGCGCGTGGTGCAGATCGATCCCGGACCAATCCCGACCTTGATGGCGTCAGCGCCGGCGCGGGCCAGTTCGCAGGCTCCGTCGAAAGTTCCAACGTTGCCGGCGATCAAGTCCACCTCGGGCAGCTTCGCCTTCACCATCTTGATGGCATCGAGCACGCGGGTTGAGTGTCCGTGGGCGCTGTCGATGGCCAGCAGGTCTACCTTGCACTTCACCATTTCCTGGGCGCGCTCGAGAAAGTCGCCGGTGGCGCCGATGGCCGCGCCCACTCGCAGCCGGCCCTGGGAATCCTTGGCAGCGTTGGGATACTTCAACTTTTTCTGAATGTCCTTGACCGTGATCAGGCCTTTGAGGTTGTAGTTGTCATCGACCACCAGCAGTTTTTCCACGCGATGTTCATGCAGGATGTTCTCCGCGTCTTCGAGCGTGGTTCCCACCGGAACCGTAATCAGATTTTCCTTGGTCATCACCTTGCTGATCGGAATATCGAAGCGGGTCTCGAAGCGCAGGTCGCGGTTGGTCAGAATTCCCACCAGCTTTCCATTCTTGGTGATGGGGACTCCGGAGATCTTGTATTTGCGCATCATTTCGAGCGCGTCTGCAACTTTGGCGTCGGGCGACATGGTGACCGGGTCGACGATCATGCCACTTTCCGAGCGCTTTACTTTGTCCACTTCGTTGGCCTGCTGCTCCGGCGTCAGGTTGCGATGGATGATTCCGATTCCGCCCTGCTGGGCGAGCGCAATCGCCATGTGCGATTCCGTTACCGTGTCCATGGCCGCGCTGATGACCGGAATATTCAGGCGGATATTGCGCGTGAGCTGGGTCTGAGTGTTGGCCAGCGCCGGTACGACGTCGGAGCGCGCCGGCAACAGCAACACGTCGTCGAAGGTAAGTGCTTCAGGGACAGGAAAATGAATCATAAAGTCTCTTGGGTGTGCAAGGTAAGCATTCTATTCTAGAGAGCGGTGGCGAATGAGGCAAATCACTTGCGCCGGGTGAAGAAACATACTAAGTTTTGTCCGCACCTGGTGCATACGTTGCGAGGGGGATTTGAGGGAGGCTGTCTCATGAGCAGGCATTTGGCAAGGCGTTGGCCGTTGCTGTCCGCCCTGGCGCTGGTGACCGTTGCCGCCGGAGGATGGTTTCAAGCTCCATCGACCGCTCCAGGGGAGGTTCCAGCACCCACGATACGCGTCACTACACATCTGGTACTGGTCGACGTAGTTGTGACGGACAAGCAAGGTAAAGCCATCACCGGGCTGCGTCCCGAAGACTTCGAGGTCGACGAGAACGGCAAAGCCCAGAAGATCTCTACGTTTGTGCCCGCGGGAGAAAAACAGCCCGAGGCCCAGGCCTTGCCGCCCGGCATCTATTCGAACCGCCCGCAATATCGTGACCCTGGGGGACCGGTGACGGTCATGCTGCTCGATGCCGTCAATACCGGTTTTACAGACCAGGGTTATGCGCGCCGGCAGATGCTCAGTTTTGTTCAGCAGCAACTCAAGACCGGACAGCGCATGGCGATTTTTACTCTTACCGGCTCGCTGAACGTGTTGCAGGACTTCACCAGCGATCCCCAGATACTGGCAGCCGCTTTACAGCGTTTCAATCCTCAGTCTCAGGAGTTTGCCAGTGCCAACCACGCGGTAACCACCGCCTCCGCCAACCCCACTACCGGTTCGACGGTAGCGGCTCTCGATGCAGCCACTCCTCCACTCCACGTTGCCGATGGCAGTAACGGTCCCGCCGGGGCAGCGGCATACGCTTCGGCACAGGCAGTTATCGCTGCCTTCGCGGGCGCGCAAGCTTCTTACGCGGAGGATCAGAGGGCGGTATTGAGTCTGAACGCGCTTAACAGCCTGGCCCGCATACTGGGAGGGCTTCCGGGCCGCAAGAGCATCATCTGGGTTACAGGGAACCTTCCGTTCTCGTTAGTTCCGGAAAATCGAGCCATGACCGACGCGGAACTGGAGGAAACTTTGCCCAGCCTGGATACCCGTCGGGTGGGAGAGCATGCCGCCGGAAACCAGGCCGCCCTTTTCCGCCAGTCCCACGCCGAGGACATTCGGGAACTTGAGGCTAGGCTGGCCAGCGGGCAGATTGCGGTCTATCCCGTGGACGCCCGGGGTCTGACCCTGTCGACCTCAATCGATTCGCAGGAGACTATGCTCGACATTGCGCGTGAGACCGGCGGCCGCGCCTATGTCAATCAGAATGAAATCAAGTTCGGGGTAGAGCGGGCTTTCGCGGACAGCGCCGCCTCATACACGCTGGGTTACTATCCAGAGAACAAGAAATACGACGGCAAGTATCGCCAGATCAAAGTGAAAGTAAAGCGCGACGGAGCGGAGACGCAATACCGGCGAGGTTACTTTGCGGTGAACCCCGCTGAACTCAAAGGCTATAACTCGGAGCGGGAGGTGGTCTCGGCGCTGGGGGATGCAGTTCCATCGACCCTGGTGGCCTTCACCGCCCGCGTAGTGCCTGCGGCTGAGAATCGCGCCGCCAAGGGCAAGGTGGGAGTGGATTTTCTCGTGGATGCCAGCACGATTTCCGCGGAAGATGCCTCTGGCGGCGGTAAACATTTGAATCTTGGTTTTTTTGCCGCGGTCTTTTCCCCGGCGGGCAAGCTGCTGGGCAACCGCAGCATGAAGGTGGATCAAACGTTCGATGCAAAAACCTACCAGCAACTTGAAGAGCACGGGCTGCTATTGCACATGGACCTTGATCCTCAGACCGGCAGCAATCAACTCAAGCTTGGAGTGCAAGACAACCGAACCGGTCTGGTAGGATCTCTCGCAGCTCCGATGCCGCAGTAGCAGGAGCCCGCGAAGCAGATTTCGCGGTCTGGATTCGCGTGAAGCCGCGGGCGTTTTGCGGGATTGATCGCAGATTTGCGCATCATCCAACCTGCCGTTTCTACCTCTCAGTTCGTGTCCGCGGAGGTTTGTCTTTTGCATTCGACCAGCGTATATTTGTCATTGGGAACTGTTGTGTAGTTACCAGCACGTGGCGAGACACACCAGTGGGCGCAAGCCCACTTTTTAGTTTCAGCCGGTTTTTGGAGCTGCGCACGGGCCAGTAAATTACTGGTTTCATGGTATTTGACGGCGATGAGGTCCGAAAAATCGCGGAGCGCGTAGCCACTTCCAGCGGGCTTGAGGTGGTGGAAGTCGAGTTGCGCGGTGGGGGTAACGCCCGCATGCTCCGCATCTTCATCGACAAGCCGGGCGGCGTTACCCACGAGGATTGCGC
>JBOGLC010000144.1:0-28049 GCA_050746005.1 Terriglobales bacterium | reverse complement strand
TCTCGGTGACCTTGAAGTCGGCGATGACGCCATCTTTCATGGGCTTGATGGCCACGATGTTGCCGGGCGTGCGGCCCAGCATTTCTTTGGCCTCTTTGCCCACCGCTTCCACCTCGCCGGTGTTCTTGTTGATGGCCACGATGGAGGGCTCGTTGACCACGATGCCCTTGCCGCGCGCGTACACCAGCGTGTTGGCGGTCCCCAGGTCAATGGCAAGATCGCTGGAAAAAATGCTGAACAGCGATCTCAGGTTGTGCAGGCGCGTCGAAGAATGGAATCCGTTAGCTGACATACGCGATTTAGCTCTCTCGAACCGCTGTCATTGCCGGGCGTACCCGGTTATCGCCGTGCGGGTGGGGGGCCGTGCCCCAATTCTATGGGATAACGGCTACATCTCCCTGAAACCAAAGTTCCAGCACCTCAGGTGTTCTGCCCCAAGCCCGCCTTCTTCCTACTGAATCACGATCTTTTTCTGGACGGTATTCACCCCGCCCTTGGCATTCTGCGCGGTAATGGTCACCAGGCTCTGGCCGGGCGGAAGCGGCGGCATAAAGTAGTGAAAACTGCCATCGGAGCCGACTACCGGCACCTCTCTGCCGTTCACCATCACCCGCGCCCCCACCTCGGTCTTTCCGGTCAATTCAATCACGTGCCCGTGCTGCATGAAGGGGTCGAGCTCCAGGTCGATGGCCGCCGTGTTCTGGCCCTTGGGAATAATGGTAAAGCGGTTCTTCTGGCTTTCCACCGATTCCTTGTCTTCCGCGTCGAAGGACTGAACCAGCCAGTAATAGGCCCCCTCGCCCAATCCCGAGACGATCACATCCGCGGTATTTACTTTGCGATCCACGATCGTCGAAGAAAAATACGGGTTATGCGAGATACGCAGACGGTATCCCACCGCGTTGGCCATCGCGGTCCAGGAAAACTCCACCGGTTTCGACACCCCCGAGGTAAAGATCGGCATCATGTTGGCCGGCGATATCGGCGTGGGTGGCCCGATTTCTTTCAACTTGGCCATGCGCGGAGACTCCGCCCGAAAGCCGACTTTTTCCCACTCCGCCAAATGCACCACCTCGCCATTACGGCTGATTTCTCCGGAACCCTTTTTCACCAGAATTTCGTGCTGGTCGGCTTTGGGGTCATTGTGCACCATGGCCGAACTGTCCGGCGCCAGAGAGGCAGTCGCTCCCGCGACGATGACCTGGGACTTCGATCCCTGAACGTAAGTGGCGGTGGTCAGATCCACCGTGCCCGTGCTCACCGCCACCGACACGTTGGTTTGCTGCTGGTCGTTGGCTGAATTTTCTTCAATCACGATCAACGAATCCTGCTTCACCGTGTAATTGGTGCCGTCGCTGAAGACGATCTTGGCCATGCCTTCCGACCCGGTCTGCACCACATCGCCTTTTTCCAGCGGCACGTTGTAATCAGCGGTCACCCAACTGTTGCTGGTGGCCTTTTTCACCCGTACGGTTCCGTCGAGCGCGGTGATATGGGCTTGCTGCGAGTTGGCCGTGCCCGACTTTGGCTTACCCCCTGCGCCCGCGATCATCTCCAGCAGACTGCTGCCCAGCTTGCCCACCGACTTGACGCCCTTTTGTGTGAACTGGGGAAAGGCAAAATTCATGCCCACCAGCAGCGCCGTCACGGCAAGCAAAACTGCCATGGCCACGCTACGGTAGGTGACCGTCTTCCACGCTACATGGATCCCTGGTTTGGTGCTCGAAGAAGACACAAAGGGCCACCAGACACAAGTCAAACCCTAAGAATATGGGGTACTGGCGAGAGTATCACAAGCATAACTGGCAGGGGACCGTTGATTACCTTGGGTCGCACCCAGGTGGCCATGTCCGGTGGTGCGAAGACGAATGCCGAGAGTCGGTGTCTGCGGCCCTTCATTGGTCCGCTTTTCCAGGACGATGGGTATTTACCGCCAGGCGGCTTCGGTCTGGTTCGTTCGGCTCTCGGGCGACTGGAATTATTCCCTGGCGGAAGAATCAAGAATGGGTTCTTGGCCACGGATGCGAAAGCCGGACATGTTAAAGTTCAAAGCAAGCTGCGCTCGGCGAATCTTGTTTAGTGAAAGCGGCGCTCTGACCCAGATCCCATGAAGCGAACTCACCTAGTCTGTCTCTGTGCCCTTTTGCTGAGTGTCGTGTTGTCCAGAGGCCGGGCGGTTGCGCAAGAAAGCGCGCCCTCGCCCGCGTCGGTAGATGCACGGCGCCTCGAAATCTCTGAAGAGCTCTCGGAGTCGCTGGCGAATGATCTGCTCGAACTTTCGGTAGTCACCAAGGATCGCGATCTGGAGAAGACGGCGCAATTCTTTCCCACAGTGTTGCTGGCCGACCCGTTCCCGTCCGAACCTGGCGAGATTAAGCCCGAGGTCAAATGGATCGTGTCGCATGGTTGGACCGCCAAGCCGGCAGCCGCAACCTCATCGGATAAACCAGGAAGCATCAAGGCTGCCGATTTTCTCCAGGGCTGGTCGGCCTTTCTGGACCACTTCAGTGAAGTGGAAGATGCCCGCTTCAAGGTAAAAGTAGCCAATTTTGACGATTCCGCGCAGGCCGTGATCGGCGCCGAGGTTCCCACCGCCGTACTCGGGGCGTCGGGGCATGCCCGGGTCGCGTTCTTCGTCATTGGGCGCGATCATGAGAACCGCCGGGAATGGGCCCGCGGCGTTATCGAAGCGGAACTTCGTTACGGCGACAACAAGCACTGGCAATTCCTGTCGTTCAAGCTGACCAGCTTCGATTCCATGCTGGCCACGACCGACATCTTTTCGGAAGTATCGGATGCCGCCGGCGTAGCCGTGTCCGTGCCCCCGTTCGGCTCGGCCGGAAATGGGAATTTCACATACCACGGCGCGGCCGCGGCTGACTTCAACAATGACGGATGGATCGATCTCTTCGTCTGTGGCATCGACCACAATTACCTGTACCTGAACGACGGCCACGGGCATTTTCGCGACGCCTCGAAAGAAGCAGGGCTGGAGTTCGTTCCGCCTTGCATCGGAGTGGTCGCATTCGATTATGACAACGACGGCGATACGGACGTCTTCCTGACCAATGTCGGTCCCCAGATGCTCCTGCGGAATCGACTGAAGGAAGACGGACGCCTGTCCTTCAGCGATGTCTCAGACGAGGCCCATGTGTCGCGCGATGCCATCGCGTTCAGCGCAGCCGTCGGCGACGTGAATGGCGACGGCCTGCCTGACGTGTATGTGACCAGTTACAACTATTACGGCAAGGTCGTGCCCAACTCCTGGTTCAACGCCACCAATGGCACGGCCAACCTGCTTTTCATCAACCAGGGGGATGGCACTTTCAAGGAGGAAGCCCACCAGTGGGGAGTGGACGACCACCGCTGGAGTTATGCCGCCGAATTCGCGGACGTCAACGGCGACGGCAAGCTCGACCTGTACGTGGTGAACGACTTCGGCGACAAAGCGCTTTACATCAATAAAGGCGACCACTTCGAAGATGAAGCCACCCAGCGCGGCGTTCTCGACCCCGGCAACGGCATGGGAGTATCGTTCGGCGATTTCAATAACGACGGGCTGCTCGATCTCCATGTCACCAACATGTCATCGACCGCGGGCAACCGGATTTTGACCCGCCTGTTCCCCAAGTCTTCGGTGAAGGAGAACGTGCTGAAGAAACTCGCCGCCGGGAACAGCCTTTACCAGAATCTGGGGAATGGCCAGTACAAAGACGTGACCGCCGATGTAGGCGGTCTCTCCGCGGGGTGGGCTTGGGGCGGCGGCTTCACCGACTTCGACAACGATGGCTGGAGCGATCTCTACACGCCCAACGGCTTCATCTCCGGCAAGTCGATGAAAGATACCTGAAGCCAGTTCTGGCGTCAGGTCGTGACGCAGAACAACACGCAGAAGGCAACTGGCACGCTGCGCAACGATCAGAACCGCCTGATCTTCAACAACGGATTTTCGTTCAGCGGATACGAACGCGACACTTTGTTCCTCAATCGCGAAGGCAAGAAATTTACCGACATTTCCGGCGTCTCTGGAATCGATTCGATCAGCGACGGCCGGGCTGCCGTGTTTGCCGATTTCGACAACGACGGGGACGAGGATGTGTTCCTGACCACCATCCAGGGTTCAGGACATCTCCTGTTCCGCAACAATGTCGGCCAGGACAATCACTGGCTTCGCATCATCCTTGAGGGCGGCAAAGAAACCGGCCGCGACGCCTATGGCGCGGTGGTTCGGGTCAAGACCTCTGCCGGAACCCTCACCCGGATTAAAGCCGGAGGCTCAGGCTATCTTTCGCAAAGCGATCCCCGGCTTCTGTTTGGCCTGGGTCAGGATCCTGCAGCCCGGAACGTCGAAGTCACCTGGCCCAACGGGCGGGTGGAAGCTTTCTCCGGCGATGCGCGGGCAGGCAATACGCTGTTGCTGCGTTATGGAACCGGAATCGCGCAATCGATCGAGGTGGCAAAGACGACCTTGCCCAACCCGCTGACCAGGACAGAATCTCTGGCGCGGGGTTTGAAGTTCAAAGTGGGAGAAAGACTTCCCTCGATCCAGGTGCAGACGATTTCGGGCACAAGTTCCAGCCTGCAATCCGTTCTGCGACCGCGCCGTCGGACCGTAATCAACTTATGGGCTACATGGTGCGTTCCGTGCCTGAAGGAAATGCCGGAACTGGACCGACTGCAGGCCAGTTTGAAGAAGAATGGCGTCGACCTGATCGGGCTAAACGTCGATGCCGAGCCCGATGGGCACGTCCAGCAATTCCTCAAGAAGGTGCCGGTGAACTATCCAATTTATGTGGGCGGAGTGCCGGCGATCAGCCAACTGTTTGCCACCGATGAACTGACGGTTCCGTTGTCCCTGGTGATCGACCAGAACGGCCGAGTCGAGCAGCTGATCTCGGGCTGGTCGCCGGATACCCGGCGAAGTTTTCAGGCCCTCGCGGGCGAGGGCACTCAGTAGATTTGGAAACCATGCCTCGCGAGGCCTCGGGCCCGATGCCTCGCAATAACTGCATGACCAGTGAGTTCCCGGGGCTATGTCCGGCGTCATGTTGAGCTTCGAAGCATCTGGCGGGAAGCGTCTGGCGGGAAGCGTCTTGGGCCGGTTCACGGGGCTTCCGGATCGGCCTGCCCCTTGCCGCACCCTCAACCCCGCCTGTAGCATAGAGGTTCACGGCATTTTTTCCCTACGACTCAGGAGACTTATGGCAACCGATACTTTGACCAGTCCAGCCATGCTCGGCAGCAGCACCGCTCCCAAGGTTTACAAGAACTTCATTGACGGCGAGTGGGTGGAATCCTCGACCGGAGAGACTTTTGAAAACCGCAATCCCGCCGACACGCGAGACGTGGTCGGCATCTTCCAGAAATCGGCGAAAGCGGACGTAGACGCCGCGGTTGAGGCGGCCCGCAACGCTTTTGCCAAGTGGCGTCTGGTGCCGGCCCCGCGGCGCGCCGAAATCGTCTTCCGCGCCGCCGAAATGCTGCTCGAGCGCAAGGAAGAATACTCCCGCGATATGACCCGCGAGATGGGCAAGATCCTCAAGGAAACTCGCGGTGACACCCAGGAAGCCATCGACACCGCCTACTACTTTGCCGGTGAAGGCCGCCGTATGTTCGGGCCCACCACGCCTTCGGAGCTGCCTAACAAATTCGCGATGGCGGTGCGGACTCCAATCGGGGTCTGCGGCATGATCACGCCGTGGAACTTTCCCATGGCCATTCCGTCCTGGAAGCTGCTTCCCGCCATCGTCTGCGGCAATACCTGTGTGATCAAGCCGGCGCAGGATACGCCGCTCTCGACTTACAACCTGGTGCGCACTCTGTCCGACGCGGGCATCCCGAAGGGCGTGATCAATATTGTCAGCGGATTCGGTCCCCAGGTGGGAGGCCCGCTGATGGAGCATCCGGAAGTGCGCGCTATTGCGCTTACCGGTTCGACCGCAGTCGGACGCATCGTCGGCACCACGGCAGCCAAGAGTTTCAAACACTGCTCGCTCGAACTGGGCGGAAAGAATCCCATGATCGTGCTGGATGACGCCAACCTCGACCTCGCCATCGAAGGCGGCATCTGGGGCGGCTTCGGCACCACCGGCCAGCGTTGCACCGCCACCAGCCGGATCATCGTTCAGAAAGGGGTTTACGCCGAATTCGTCGAGCGCTATGTGGATCGCGCCAGGCGTTTGAAAGTGGGGAACGGCCTGGATGAAAGCACCGAGATGGGCCCGGCGATCAATGAAGCCCAGCTCAAGACCGACCTCGACTACGTGGGAATCGGGAAGTCCGAGGGCGCCAAGATGAAGTGCGGCGGCAACCGCCTCGACCAGGGCGACTTTCAGCACGGCTTTTTCATGGAACCAACCGTGTTCGTGGATGTCGATCCCAAGATGCGCATCGCGCAGGAAGAAATTTTCGGGCCGGTGGTTTCCATCCTCCCCTGCGAAGATCTGGAAGACGCGATCGCCATCGCCAACGGAATCGAGTACGGTCTGTCGTCTGCGCTCTATACCCGGGACGTGAACAAAGCGTTCGTCGCCATGCGCGATCTGGATGCCGGCATCACTTACATCAACGCTCCCACGATTGGGGCCGAGGTGCATTTACCCTTTGGCGGGGTGAAGGCCACCGGCAACGGCCATCGCGAAGGCGGCATGGGCGCGATTGATTTCTACACAGAATGGAAGGCTGTGTATGTGGATTATTCCGACCGCCTGCAGAAAGCCCAGATCGATCGCGTAGATTGATTTTGGATGGAGCAGCGCTTTAGCGCTGCATTCGGCCCGGTTGATTTTGGGTGGAGCAGCGCTTTAGCGCTGCATTCGGCCAGTTGATTTTGGGTGGAGCAGCGCTTTAGCGCTGCATTACAGCCGGCTCGGAGTGGCGGCTTTAGCCGCTGAGGTACCTCAGGGGCTGAAGCCCACGAGTGATCGGCTTTTACTACAGGCCTGAAGGCCTGCTCCACCCCGATCTGGATGGAGCAGCGCTTTAGCGCTGCATTCGGCTCGGTTTGATGTTGGGTGGAGCAGCGCTTTAGCGCTGCATGCAGCCCGGTTCGGAGTGGCGGCTTTAGCCGCTGCGGTACCTCAGGGGCTGAAGCCCACGAGCGATTGGCTTTTACTGCAGGCCTGAAGGCCTGCTCCACCCGATCTGAATGGAGCAGCGCTTTAGCACTGCATTCGGCCCGGCTGATTTTGGGTGGAGCAGCGCTTTAGCGCTGCATGCAGCCGGTTCGGAGTGGCGGCTTTAGCCGCTGAGGTACCTCAGGGACTGAAGCCCACGAGTGATCGGCTTGTACTGCAGGCTCACCCCGATCTGGATGGAGCAGCGCTTTAGCGCTGCATTCGGCCCAGTTGATTTTGGGTGGAGCAGCGCTTTAGCGCTGCATTGCAGCCGGTTTGGAGTGGCGGCTTTAGCCGCTGAGGTTACCTCAGGGGCTGAAGCCCACGGGTGATCGGCTTTTACTGCAGGCCTGAAGGCCTGCTCCACCCCGACTTTTTACTGCAGGCCTCAAGGCCTGCACCACCCCGGGCCTGGGGCGGGCGGGATGACCGCCACCCGCCGGGACGGCTTACGAAGACGATGCCTCTTACCCCTGCTCGCGAAATCGCCGCCGCCCAGCGTCTCGACAATGTGCGCTACGCCATTCGCGATCTGGCTTGCATTGCCGACGAGGTCATCCGTCAGGGCCACAAGGTGCTGGCTCTCAACGTAGGCGATCCCAATATTTTTGATTTCAAAACTCCTCCGCATCTGGTCGAAGCGGTCCACCAGGCGATGCGGGATGGAAAGAACGGCTACGCGCCGTCCCCGGGCATTCCGGAAGCTCTTGAAGCCATTCGTGGCGAAGCCGCACGCAAGGGCATTTCCACGGTGCAGGATGTATTCGTGACGTCGGGCGCGAGCGAGGCGGTCGATGTTTGTCTCACCGCCCTGGTCAATCCGGGCGAACACATTCTGACTCCCAGTCCGGATTACCCGCTGTACTCCGCCGTGCTGTGCAAGCTCGGCATTGCGGTCACGCCTTACGATTTGAACGAAGACGACGGCTGGCAGCCCGACCTGGTCGACCTCCAGCGCAAGATCAATGCGCGCACCCGGGCCATCGTTCTGATCAATCCCAACAATCCTACCGGCGCGATGTGCTCTGGCCGCATGCTGGAACAACTGGCGGAGCTGGCACGACGCAACAATCTGGTTATTTTTGCCGATGAAATCTACGACAAGCTGATTCTGGACGACGGGGAAAAAGGTAAACACGTTTCCATCGCAGCCATCGCCCCCGATGTGCCGGTGGTGACTTTCGGGGGGCTGTCGAAAAATTATCTGGCCCCGGGCTGGCGCATCGGATGGGGCGTGGTGAGCGGCGACGCGGCCGCCGTGAAGCCGTATATCGAAGGCATTCATCGTCTGCTGCGGGCGCGCCTGTGCGCCAATCACCCCGAACAGTATGCGATCAGTCCCGCGCTCGATGGGCCACAGGATCACCTGGCGGAGGTCTGCAACAAGCTGCGCGCCCGCCGCGATCTGACCGTCTCGTGGTGCAATTCAACTCCGCGCCTGAGCTGTGTGCCTCCCCGCGGCGCGTTTTACGCCTTTCCTCGCATCGAGATCACGGAAGGCGACGACATCTTCGTCAAGGAACTGTGCCGGGCCAGACACGTGCTGGTGGTCCACGGCTCCGGCTTCGGCCAAAAACCCGGCACTCGCCACTTCCGCATCGTCTTCCTGCCGGATGAAGCGACTCTGACCAGAGCCTATCGGTCCATCAGTGAGTTCATCGCGGAGAGATACCGCTGACCAATGTAGGCGCGAGCGCCCCGCTCGGCCTGTCTCACCCGAAGGCGTCATGCTGAGCCGAAGCATCCGGCGTGAAGCGGATCAGTGCCGCACGGGGCACGTGAGCGTACGCGCCGGATCCCTTCGGGACTAAAGTCCCTCAGGATGACGCCGGGATTGGGGGGGGTTGGGGGGATCGAATCCGATGTCTGCGATCCCGTCTGCCGGCTGAGGTCCGCAGCGAGTCGCGCCCCACGCTCTCACCCGAAGGCGTCATGCTGAGCTTGCGAAGCATCTGGCGTGAAGCGGATCAGTGCCGCACGGGGCACGTGAGGGTACGCGCCAGATCCTTCGGGACTAAAGTCCCTCAGGATGACGCCGGGATTGGGGGGATGGGGGGGATGGAATCCGATGTCTGCGGTGCCGTCTGCCGGCTGAGGTCCGCAGCGAGTTACGCCCCACGCTCTCAGCCGAAGGCGTCATGCTGAGCTGGCGAAGCATCTGGCGTGAAGCGGATCAGTGCCGCACGGGGCACAGTGAGCGTACGCGCCAGATCCCTTCGACTCCGCTCAGGGCGGGCTCTTCGGGACTAAAGTCCCTCAGGATGACGCCGGGGTAGGGGGGATGGATTGGGGGAATGGGTTCCGATGTCTGCGATGCCGTCGTGCTGGAAGCTAGCCCACGGGTAACCGGGAATGGCAAGATTACTGTAATGACAAGAGTTTCGTGACAATATAGGGTTTGTATGGCTTCCATGATTGGCCTTTCGCCGAAAATCTGCTTAACTTATCTGGCGCCCTCCTCTCGGCAGTTCACGTGATCGATATCCATTGCCATATCCTGCCGAAAGTGGACGACGGGCCCAAGTCCTGGGACACGTCTTTGGAGATGTGTCGCATGGCGGCGGATGACGGCATCGAACACATCGTCGCCACCCCGCATGCCAACGAACGTTATCAGTATGATCGGCAGCATTTGTCCAGCAACCTGGAGTATCTCAGGGTGTTGGTGGGCCGGACTCCACAACTGAGCCTGGGCTGCGATTTTCATCTGTCTTACGATAACTTGCAGGACGTCGTGATTTCCCCGGAACGCTACACCATCGAAGGCAGCCATTATTTACTGGTGGAGTTGAGCAACTACAGCATCCCGACGCAAATCAATGAATGCTTTACTCGCATGGCCGATGTGGGCATTACGCCCGTGATCACTCATCCCGAGCGCAATCCGATTCTGCAACAGACGCCCCAGCGGGTTCTGCAATGGGTCGATCAGGGCTGCGCCGTGCAGGTGACCGCTTCCGCCGTGACCGGAGGGTGGGGACTAAAGGTGGCGCGCGCCGCCGAATGGCTGTTCGAACGGGACGCCGTGCACGTACTGGCTACCGATGCCCATGACACCAAGCACCGCATACCATCGCTCTCGGCGGCCAGGGACAAGGTGGCTAAGTTGTACGGCAACCAGATCGCCAAGGCTCTGGTCGATGACAATCCCCGCGCCATTATCGGCGACAAACCCATGCCGTATTTTCCCAATCCAGTGATGAAGAACGGGCGCAGAACCTGACCTAGGACATCGGCTCAACTTACCAGCCGCCATCAGCGAAGGCTTGCATCGAAGGCCGGATCTACTTCTGGGGATGGGCTTCCAGCGCCGAGGTCGGGTCTAACATGGGTGCGGCGTGGGGAACTGCCGGCTGTGAGGTCATCGCACTTTCCGGATTCAGCAGATGGTCATGATTGGGGCCTAATCCCATTTTGATCAGTGCCCGGGAATCGGGAACGGTTTTACTTTGCCAGCCATTGTCTTCCTGATAACGCTGCATCGCGCTTTGCGATTTCGCGTCCCAGGTTCCGGAGGCAGTGCCCTCCATGTAATGTTCGCGGATCAGGGCTTCCTGGATTTCACGCGCGCGGGTGGAATCGATCTTCTGCTGCCCCCGCTTGCGCGAACTCGCGCGCTTGCGCGATTTCTGGCTTCTACCGGAAGTCGAATGCGCGGACACAGCGTGCAGTTTCGGGGTGGACTTCTTTCCCGCCGGGACTGACGTTTTGCGGCTGCTTTGCGCCGCAAGCGTGCCACAGGCCAGGAGCACAATGCAACCGGCGCTGAGGCAGGTTTCCGAAATGGACGCGCCAAATTTCAAAATGATGTCCTGTAGTAACCTGGTGCTGTTCCCTGACAATTCCTGATCGAGCAGGCAGGGTAAACCATCCCCGCCTCGAGTACCAGCCCTCTTTGTGCCAGCTTCGGGTTACGGAAGTGTACCGGCCAGAAAGATGGTTCCCCCCTGGCGGCCCGCGCCGCGCTGGCGGACCAGGAATACTACATCCTGCCCGCTTTTCAAGGTGGCGGCTACGCGGTTGAACTGATCTTCGTTGTCCACCGCCTGCTTGTTCACTTCCAAGATGATATCGCCCCGGCTCAGGCCGACATCCTCAGCGAACGAACCGACCTTCACATCCTGCACGATTACACCTTTGCCGGCAGGGACATCGAGGCGGTCAGACATCTCCTGGTTCAGGGTACGAACGCTTATACCGAGCTTGCTTTCCTTGGGACCGGCCTCGGGACCGCTTTCATCCTCATCGCCCAGGCGGGCGGCAAACAGCTTGGCCCGGTCGGCTACGGTGGCAGTCGCTTCCTGCTTCTTCCCGTTGCGGATGAATCCGACGGTTATTTTCGAGCCCGGCTTGCGCGAGGCGATGTCGGCCACCAGTTCATCGCCGTTCTTGACATTCTTGCCGTCGATGGAAACGATGGTATCGCCCACTTTGAGTCCAGCCTGTTCCGCCGGACTGCCGGCGGTCACATCCGAAACCGTGACGCCAGAGCCGGTGCCATAGACTCTCGCGATCGCGGGATTGTCCAGCGCGTTAAACATGATTCCGATGGAACCACGGGAAACCCGATGATCGGGACCGACCAGCTGGTTGTAGACCTGCGCCACGGTATTTGACGGCAGGGCAAAACCCACCCCGGCATAGCCGTTGGTGTCGGTGAGGATCGCAGTGTTGATGCCGATCACCTCGCCCGCCATATTCACCAGCGGGCCTCCCGAATTGCCCGGGTTAATGGCGGCGTCGGTCTGGATAAACGACTGGAACTGGCGTTGTGGCACAATGTTCCGGCCCTTGGCGGAAACGATGCCAGCGGTGACGGTTTCCTGCAATCCAAACGGACTGCCGACGGCCAGCACCCAGTCTCCTACCTGCATGCTGTCGGAATTGCCCAGCTTCGCAATCGGAAACGGCTTGTCCCCTTCAATCTTGATTACGGCCAGATCGGTTTCCTGGTCCGATCCGACTACTTTGGCGTCACGCAGCAGACCCGGCGGATCGTCTTGCAGCTTGACCCGAATCCGGTCGGCTTTCTCGACTACGTGCCGATTGGTAACGATGTAACCCTTCGGATCCACAATCACACCTGATCCCAGCGATTTCTCGCGGATCGCACCGCCGCCCGAACCACCTTGACCACCCTGGCCCTGACCGCCGAAAAAGCGGTCGAAGAAGTCGTCGAACGGGTTCGCATCGTCGTCGCCATTGGGAGCGCCGCGACGCCGGCGGGGTGTCTTGATGGTCGATTCAGTGTTGATATTGACCACGCTGGGCTCGAGCTGCTTCGAGATCTGCGAGAACTGGTTGGAAAGCACCTGTGGAGAAGGCACGGTTAACATCGCCGCATCGGAGGAAGATGATTTCTTGTCCTGGCCCTTGACTCCAGAGGAGATGACCGTTCCAATCAAAATACCGACGGTCAGGGTAACCAGGATAGAAATGCTGTACGCGAGGCGGTTGGCTCTCAAACGTACCCAAAGAGCGCTTGCGCGCTGATTCATAATGACTTCCTCCAAATGTGATCTGCCTGGGTGATTATACCTTTCCGGCATCGGCAGTCACCAACCTGCTTTGCAAGTACGTTAGACGCAGATTGCGTGAAAAGTGTTGTGGCGTCGCCCAACCGCCCGATGACCTGGGTCGACGGCCCTTTCAGCTAAGAGTCGTGCAGCTGGCGAAACATCGGGCGTGCAGCGTCTTTGCGCCCGGGTCACGATTGAGCCGATGCGCGCTAGATCCTTCGAGACTAAAGTTTCTCAGGATGACGCCAGGGGAAAGAGTTTCATAGCGCAACACCCGCGAGCCCGAGAAGAGTCAGCAGGATGCGCTTCAGCCCCAGCTCGCGCCCGCTGCAGTCAAACCACTCCTGCAGGGTATGGGCCCCGCCGCCGGTGCCGCCGCCCCCGATGGCGATGGCCTCGAGACCGAGCGATAGAGGTATGTTGGCATCTGTGGACGCGCGTTGTACCTGGGCCGCATTGCCCAACTGCAGGTCCACCGCCCGAATGACCTGCAGGATACGGGCCTGAGGATAAAGCTCTCCCGCCGGACGATTCCCGATCACCACGATCTCGCTACTCAACCCAAAGGGCCGCCGGCGCGCAGCCGTGCGTGATTCCGTGGCGCGGGTTTCCTCTTCCACCGCCTGATCGATGGCCTGCCGCAGGGCGCGCTCCAGGCGTTCCATTTCCGCCATCGATGTAGAACGGATATCCACCCGCATGCTCGCCGACTCCGGAATTGAATTCACCGAAGTCCCTCCGCGAATCACCCCCACGTTGAAGGTAGTCTTGGGCGAGGACGGCACCTGAGTTTGCGCGAATGTATTCACGGCACGGGACAACACCACGATGGGATTAGGTGCGCCGAAGTCACTCCAGGAGTGTCCGCCCGGACCGCGCACGATTACCTCGAAACGGCGGCTGCCCAGGGCTTCGGCTACGATCGTGTCCGCGCCTGCGCCGTCCAGCACCAGGCTGTAATGAATCGCATCCTTCCAGTGCGGCTGGGAGAAAATGTGGCGCATGCCGCGCAGGTCGCCTTCGCCTTCCTCTCCAACGTTGCCGATAAACAGCAGGGGCAACGCGTGCCGGATGCTCAGCGCGCGCAAGGCGGCGACAATGGCCAGCATGGCGGCCACCCCGGCCCCGTTGTCCGACACTCCCGGCCCGTAAAGACGGCTGCCCTGCTGCCGGACGTTCAGGGGTGTGCCGGCAGGAAAAACCGTGTCCAGGTGCGCGCTGAGCGAGACGTGCCCGTGTCCGTAGCCTGCGTGCGTGCCAAACACATTGCCCACCTCGTCGGTGTAAACCGATTCCAGACCCAGTTCACAAAATTTGTCCGCCAGCCACTGCGCCCGGGCGCTCTCGCCAAACGGAGGGGCCGCGATCCGCGCCAGTTCCAGTTGCCACTGCGCGAATTGTGGTTCCTGGGAGCGAAACCAGGTGAAAGCCGAGCGAATCTCGGGCAACGAGCAAAGATGCGACACCTCCTGTTGCACTCCAGGAAACAGCTCCGATACTTCGGCTTGCGAGCGAGGCATGAGTTGAGCGCTGGTCCCCTGGTCTTCGGTCGTCACTCGTTTGTCGTCAGCCTTCACCAGAAAACGCAGTCACACGAATTGGCCAACGTCCAAAGGCTGACGACTGATAACTGATAATTGATCTTCCATCTTATAACGCTAGGGCCCGGCTGGGAGGTGGTACCGAGGACGCCGGTGGATTACGGCAGGTCATTAATCATTAAGGCAGGCGGCAGCGCCTGTTAGGTCTTCTTCGGTCTTTTGTCGATGTGGACCCGGGGCACGGCGAAGGCGTCGGAAAACTCGAGCGTGACCATCCACCCTTTTCGGACATTGGTCACCAGCGCGGGCCGAAAGCAGGCCAGGCACGTGCCCCCGCGATGGCGAACACTGGGATAGATCACTCCGGCCGATCCTTGATGCAGAAGCTCCCGCGCCAGTTGTTGTGACGCAAGGTAGCTGCCCGGATCGAGGCACTTTGAGTATTCAGGACTCTTCCGAATGTCGTGGAATCCAGCGCGGAAGTCGGCCCGGTATTCCCGGTAGGTCGCGGTTTCGCTCTCTTCCCAGTTCACTTCCTGCAAACTCTGGGCAAAGTGGAAGGCAACTTCAGCCTGCGCGGTTTCGAGCGCGAAGGCGGCATACCATGCCCCGCGCTGCGGACCATTGAACCGGCTGCCCTCCGGGCGGGCATGGGTGAAGGCGGCGTTTACGATAAGCCAGTTGGGAATTCCGAACACCAGTTCGTGAACGGTCACGCCGGGCAGCAGATTCGACTCTCCCAGCAGACGCTCATTGGTCGCGCCCTCAAGCTGGAAAAGATCGTGCAGATGCTGCTGGTCCGACCGAAGACCCGAAGTGAGCCGGGCCAGCACGCTCGCGCCGTCCTCGCTGTAGCGCGCGGGAATGAGGCGATGGGTATCGTCCTGGTGGAGCTGCGTAAGGCGCGGAGTCACTAGCGACCGCCGCGGCGCGCGTCCACCAGCTGCCGTACTCTGAGCATCGCCGGCACTCCACCCTTGATCATCGAGTTCAGCGGCGAGTCGCCATCGAACATGGGATTGCTGTTGGGCAATCGCACCCAGGCGTCGGCCAGCTTTTTGCTGTACAGAATGTTCAAGGCCTTGAAAATACCAAGCAGCAGCGAAATGCGAGTGAGCTTGTCCTGATCGAGAGTTTTCGACGGACGCCGCTTCAGGCTGTAATAAGCGCCATTGGAAATCCCGCCCAGCAGGCCGCGGGCATCTTCATCGCGCAAATTCCACAGGTCGGCGAGGCGGAAAAAGCCTACCAGAGCGGACGGGCTGAGGCTCTCCTGGGTTTTCCGGTTGGAGAGGTCGGCCGGTTTTTCCAGGGGAACTCCGGCGATCTGGATGTTCGGGACGGTAGTCATATTTTTGGCTACTCCAATGATGTATAGATATTACTACATATTTGGAGTCTGCAAAACTGTGCCTCCTTCCCTTGGAACGTCATCCTGAGCTTGCGAAGGATCTGGCGTGCAGCGGATATGCAGCCGCGTCAGCAGTTGGCCAGGCGCGCGCCAGATCCTTCGGGACTGAAGTCCCTCAGGATGACGCCGGTCTACCCGGCTTGGAAAGATAGGCAGGGGCCGACGGAACGAATTCCAACCCGCTTTCGCCCCGGATAACTGACGCCTCTTAATGGAAGGCGTCATCCTGAACGGCCTTCAGGCCGTGAAGGATCCGGCGTGCAGCGGATACGCACCTCGCCTGGGCAATCGTAACGACACGCGCCAGATCCCTTCGACTTCGCTCAGGGCAGGCTCTTCGGGACTGAAGTCCCTCAGGATGACGCCGGTATTGGGGAGGGAGTCCGAGGTCTGCGGGCTGTGATCAGCCGGCTGAGGTCCGGGGACGGTTACAGCCCGCTGTCTCACCCGAAGGCGTCATCCTGAACGGCCTTCAGGCCGTGAAGGATCCGGCGTGCAGCGGATACGCACCTCGGCTGGGCAATCGTAACGACACGCGCCAGATCCCTTCGACTTCGCTCAGGGCAGGCTCTACGGGACTAAAGTCCCTCAGGATGACGCCGGTGCAGGGTTTACGTAGTGTCGCACGGGCGGGGCGCCCGCGCCTACATCGCGTTCAGGCATTGGCGGATTTCGGTCTCGCTGAGGGTGTGATTAGAGGCTTTGGCGCGCTGGTAAATTCGCTCCACTACATCATCGGTTGCGGGCACGCCGTGGCGTTCCAGCCAGAACAGGACGTTGGACTTCCCGCTCATGGGACCGATGTCGATGATCTGTTCCAGCCCGAACATCTGCGAAGGCACGCCGGAGTACACGGCGTTGGCCAGTTCGATGTCTTTCTTCTTGTAGGCCTTGATGAGGGCGGCGGCGTGCACCCCGGTAGCGGTACGGAAGGCATCTTCGCCCACCACCGGATAGTTCGCCGGAATGGGAACACCCGTGGCCTTCGACACCGCCTGGCAATACTCCTTCAGCTTGGTGAGGTCCTGATCGACCCAGGGAGGGATGCCCATGAGTTTCAGGTTCACCAGCATCTGGTCCATCTGCGTGTTGCCGACGCGCTCACCGATTCCGAGGGCGCAGGCGTGAACGCATTCCGCGCCTGCCATCAGCGCCGCCATCGAGTTGGCAACGGCCAGGCCCCGGTCGCAGTGTCCGTGCCAGTCCACGCGAATCTTTTCTCCTGAAGGCTTCACCACCTCGTCGAGCACGAAGCGGACCAGGGCAAATGCGCCCATCGGAGTCGCATGTCCCGCGGTGTCGCAAATCACGATGGCGCGGGCCCCGCAGTTGATGGCGGTGGAGTAAAGACGCTTGATCATTGTCGGATCGCAGCGGCTCGTGTCCTCGGTCACGTACATCGAATCGAGGCCCAGCGAGACCGTGTACTTCACGGCCTTTTCCGTGGTCTCAAGCAGGAAGTCATCAGTCCAGCCTTCGGTGTAGCGGCGAATCGGGCTTGATCCGATGAACGTAGCGGCCTGGATATTCAGCCCCGTGCGCTGCGCGATCTCGGCGATCGGCCGTATGTCGTTCTCGTGGGTACGCGCCGCGCAGTTGGCGCGAATCTTCATTTTGTGCCGGACGATCTCGTTCGCCAGCGCCTCGCAATCGGCGGCGGCCCGCGTCCCTGCTCCGGGCAGCCCCAGGTCCAGCGAGTCGATGCCCAGGGCTTCCATCAAGTGCAGGATCTGGATCTTCTCCGCAATCGAGGGATCGCGCACCGAAGGCGACTGCAAACCGTCGCGCAGGGTCTCATCGTTAAGCAGAACTTGCCCGGTCGGACGCAGCTTGGCCGTATCTATGCGGTTCCAGTCGTAAATGAGTTCGGAGGTGTTCACAGGCGGCGTGTAGCTGCTGGCTTCTAGCTGCTAGCTTCTAGCTTAAGCCCTTGGTTGCATAATTCCACGGAAGCTAGAAGCTGCATTTTTCTATTTCACTGCTGGCTTCTACCTTAAGCCTTGGGCCGGCCAGTTCCACGGGATGAGCCAGAAGCTAGAAGCTAGAAGCTGCATCTCTCTATTTCTTCGGAGGCACGGTCAGGCCAAAGATTGACGTCTGCCCCTGTCCGGCCACGTTGAGCCCGCGCAATCCTTCCTGGTTCGGCAGGTAGAGCGTCTTGCAATGCTCGCAGCGATAGACTTCGGCGTCTGGCCCCCAGGCCTGTTCCGCGTCGCCGCAGGCCTGCTCGACCACGTCCGTGGTGTAGAACCAGCGCTTCAGGTGTCCGCCGCAGAACTTGCCCTTGGCGTCTTTTTCGTTGCAGGAGCGCTGCACCGGCTTCTTGATCTTCACTTTGTGAGGGGGAAGCTGCGCAGGAGCGGTCGCGGTTTCAGTGGTTGCCAAAGGCGTTCCTCGTCGGGTCGCAAGAGTGTCTGCCGGATTTACGAATTCATTTTACTCGAACCGCTTTTCGCCGGGCCCACGTGGATCAATCGAATTCTTTTTTAGGCGCGGCCTGCTCCGGTCCTACGCGCCCGCTTACGATTTCAGCGACGAAATAGCTCTCGCCCTTCATGGGGCCGCCTGCCATGCGCCGCAGCATGGCGATCTGCCCTACATGGGTCAGGGAATCGGCCACGGGGCCCTGAAAAAGCTTTTCCGCCGAAACCTGCAACGGCTCGGCCGATGCCAGATAGTCGTCGAACTTCCGGAGCGCGGAGAAAAAGCGCTGAGTTTCCTGCTCCCAGGGCAAGGGCTCGGAATTCTTCCAGGTTTGCCTGCCTTGCGCGGTGGAGAGGCCCCAATCGAGCAAGTCGCCCAGATGAGCCAGTATTTGGCCTACGCTGCGTCCCGACTCGCAGCCGCGAAATTCGGCAAACCCGGCGGGCGCGTTGCGAACAGCTTTACCGCCGCGGTAAGCCAGCGTCGCCACGGTGTGCCGCGGGAGTTCGCGTTTCGGATCAGAAGTCGTTGTCATTGCTGTGTCCTTTCCGATTTAAAGCTCTGTACCGAGCGGGTCCGCACGTTCGCCCGCGAATGTGCGGCGAGTCGAGGGACGCGCTTGTTCCCCTGCCATCAAACCGGCGGCGGAATCCATCAGACTCGCTGCGCCTGAGGTCAGGTAGGGGTCCTTCGACTCCGCCAGGCGATTCGCCAGCGAGTCGCCTGGCTGCGCTCAGGATGACAGACTTGATGACAGACTTATAGAGCAGGGCGCTACCTGCGCTTCTGGCGCAGCGCTCCGGCTGCTCTCAGCGCGCCGCGAAGTCGCTGGCTCAGGTCGGCAGCAAACTGCCAATCGAGCAGACCTTCCATCTGCCGCGCAAAAGCCCCTCCGTATCCGTACCACCAGATTTTTTCAATTCCCGGCAGCCGGTCGGAGTCTAGATATTTTAGCCGCACCATCTCTTCCAGGCCAAAGCGGCCGTGCGAGCGGCCGATGCCGCTGGCCTTTACGCCTCCGTGCGGGGCTTCACTGATACCAAAGCACGAGACGACATCGTTCACCATGACGGTTCCTGCCTGGATGCGCCGCGCCACGGCTTCCCCGCGGGTTCGATCTTTTGTCCACACACTGGCCGCAAGACCGTATTCCGAATCGTTGGCCACGCGGATTGCGTCATCGTCTGCGTCGAACGGCATTACCGGCAACACCGGCCCGAAAGTCTCTTCGCGCATGATGCGCATGCCATGGGTGGCATCCGCCAAAACCGTCGGCGCGTAATAGTTTGCCCCGATTTCCGGCAGTCGCTTTCCGCCCGTGAGCACGCGGGCTCCCAGCGCCCGGGCATCTTCCACCTGCGATTCGACATTCCGCAATTGACGTTCGTAGATCAGCGGGCCTACATCCGTTTCAGAATCCATGCCGTTGCCTACTCGCAATTGCTGAGTGTGACGCACGCAGGCGTCGAGAAACCGGCCATACAAGCTGCGGTGTACATAGCAACGCTCGACGGAAAGGCAGGCCTGTCCCGCGTTTACGAATGCACCCCAGACCGCGCCACGGGACGCAATTTCGACGTCGGCATCGTCGAGAACCAACATGGGGTCCTTGCCGCCCAGTTCCAGCACAACGGGCAGAAGCCGCACTGCCGCGGCCTGCGCGATGCGCCTTCCCGTGGCCACGCTGCCAGTGAAAACCAGCTTGTCGATGCCGGCATTTACCAGGGCCGCTCCGGTTGCGCCGTCGCCTGCGATCACCTGAAAGATTCCCTCGGGCACGCCCGCCTGGTGCAGCAGAGACGCCAATTCAATGGCGGTGAGCGAGGCAAACTCCGAGGGCTTAACCACGACCGCATTTCCCGCAACCAACGCCGCCAGGCTTTCCGTGGCCGGAATCGAGAAGGGATAATTCCAGGGCGAGACGATGCCGATCACCCCATACGGCTCCCGGATCAGACGCCCGGATTTGGTTTTCATAGCCAGATTGCCATGGGGGACGGGTTCGTCCCGCAGCAACCGGTAGGCGTTGTCGATCAGGAAGCGCGCCGCATCGAGCACCACCAGGACTTCCGTCAGCAGAGCTTCAACGTAGGGTTTGCCGACTTCGCGGGTTACCAGTTGCGCTACTTCGGATTTCTTTTCGTGTAGCCGCTTCTGGAAAGCACGCAGGACTACGATTCTCTTCCTGAGCCCCAACTCCGCCCACTTCGGCTGGGCGGCATGGGCGCGGGCGATGGTTGCGTGGACCTCGGCCTCAGAGGCGCATTCGAATTCGCGCAGCGTTTCGCCGGTGGCAGGATTGGTCGAGACTATCCGGTGAGCGATTTGAAGATCGACGGCCATAATTCAAAGCATCCGAGAACTGAGGGCGCGGGCGAGTCGCCCGACTACACAAACCCGGCGACCACACAAACCATGCTAACCCCAATTTGCCACACTAATACTCGACGCTCACCAGGCACAAACCGCTGGCCGGCGCAGTCGCGCCCGCGGCCGAGCGCGAACGCGCTTCCAGAATCCGCAGCAGACCGGAAGCGCTCAAAGTTCCCTTGCCTGCCAGCACAAAGGTTCCTACCAGGTTGCGCACCATGTGGTGCAGGAAGCCATTGCCGCAGACGGTGTAGACAAATTCAGCTTCCTGGCGCTCCCAGCTTGAAGCGAAAACCCGACGAACCTTCGACACCTCTTCTTCGCGTCTCCGTTCCGGGTCTACGGCGGCAAAGGAGGTGAAATCATGCTCGCCCACGACTAGGCCCGCTACCTCCTGCATCGCATTTTCATCCAGGGGGTAAGGATAATGCCACACAGAGCGGGCCAGGAAAGGCGGGCAGATGCTGCCGCGAAATACCCGGTAGCGGTAGATCTTGGAGCGGGCGGACTTCCGGGCGTGAAATTCGGCGGGCATTTCGGCCGCTTCAAGCACCCGAATCGCAGCCGGCAGAACGTCATTCAGCGCGACGACCAGGTTCTCGGGAGGAATGGGCGATCGGGTGATGAAAGTCGCCACCTGGCCCAACGCATGCACCCCCGCGTCGGTTCTTCCGGAACCTTGAGGCAGGACTTTTTCGCCCGTCACCCGTCCAATAGCTGATGCCAATTCACCCTGGATGGTGGCTGCTTCAGGCTGGACCTGCCAGCCAGAGAAGTCCGTGCCGTCGTAGGCCAGCACCAATTTGAGATTGCGCATGATGATTCTTTGGAGTCTTCCCGGCAGCGGGTGTCATCCAATCCGACTGCGAATCTTTACAAAGTTTTACCTGGCGCGCCGGGCTGGGGCATCAAATCCGGACGGGCGTGTCAGCTATACTATGGCATTCATTTCGCGACCCAGGGACGAAAAGCAGAAATGGCGCCCGTGAGCACAAATATGAAACCTGGCGCGCATATTTTGCGTACCATCGCTTGACTCAGAAACCTTTGTGCTCTTCACCATCAGTCTTATGCAGGGAGAGAATCGAATGTTTTTGTCTGCATTGCAGTGCGTGATTCGGCGGACTCTTGCGGTCGTCCTCGCCGGTACTCTGACCGCCATGGGTTGGGCCCAAACTGCGGCCCAGCCGAATTCAGCTGTGCCCGACGGTCCGAAACCGCAGCGCTCCGGCGTCCTGAACTACGCCAAGCCAGTCTCCCATTTCCCTAACCCGATCGGGCCTTATATGCCGCGGCATCTGCCGCCGCCCGACTTGAGCAATACGCCGCGCATCGACCAGTTGCTGCAGAACGGGAAGCTATATCTCTCGATGGACGATGCGGTCACACTGGCCCTGGAGAACAATCTCGATATCGCCATTGCCCGCTATAACCTGAACATTGCCGACACCGACATCCTTCGGGCCAGCGCAGGCGCCAGCACGCTGGGTGTAAATTCCGGCCTGGTCCAGGGCACGCCGGGAGGCGGAACGGGCGGACTGAGCGGTATCATCGGCTCGGGAACGGGCGGCACCACCGCCGGGGCCGGGGGCGCCGGCACCGGTTCCGGAGGCCTGGTTATCTCCACCCTCGGCAGTGGTCCGCAGATCACCAGCTTCGATCCCTTGCTGACCGGCAACCTGCAGTTCGACCATAACAATTTGCTGTCGAGCAGCACGTTTGCTGCGCCCGTGACCGCCTCCAACACTACGACGGCGAACTTCTCCTACTTGCAGGGTTTCAAGTGGGGCTCGAATGTGTCGGTGGGATTTAATAACACCCGCCAGACTACCAGTTCTCCCTTTGCCACCCTGAGCCCGAATCTGGGCTCGAATTTCCAGGCAAGAATCACTCAACACCTCCTGCAGGGCTTTGGCCTCGCGCCCAACACGCGCTTTATCCGCATCGCGAAGAACGACCGCGAGATCTCGGACGTTGCCTTCCGGTTGCAAACCATCACCACGATTGATCAGATCCAGAACATCTACTGGGACCTGGTGTACGCCTACGAAAACGTCCGGGTGCAGCAGGAATCTGTGGCTTTTGCCGATAAAACGCTTTCGGACACCCAGAAGCAGGTAGAAATCGGCACCCTGGCGCCGATTGAAGTCGTGCGGGCGCAGAGCACCGTAGCCAGCGACCAGCAGCAACTGACCCTGGCACAAACCAACCTTCAGCTGCAACAATTGCTGATCAAGAATGCCATCAGCCGTACTCTTGTGGATCCCCGTCTGGCGGATGCGGAAGTGATTCCGACTTCCACCATGCTGCTGCCTCCGCAGGAATCGGTGGTACCCACTGAAGATCTGGTCACAGATGGCCTTAGCCACCGCGCCGAACTGGCCGAAGCTCGCATCAATTTGTCCAACACGGAAATCAGCAACAAGGCCATCCGCAGTTCGTTGCTGCCTGCACTCGATCTTTACGCCTACTATGGCGGCTCCGGCCTGGGCGGGGCGCAGAACGACGCCAATCTCTGTCCGCCTCTGCCGGCAGCGCAACCTTTCGGCTGTCGTCCGGTTTCAGTCTCACCCGTGGGTTATGGCAGCACGCTCAACCAACTGGTCAATTCAACCGCTCCGGATAAGGGAGTTGGACTGCAGTTGACCATTCCACTGCGCAACCGGGTCGCGCAGGCCACGCAAATCCGGTCGGAGCTGGAATACCGTCAGGCCCAGATGCGGCTGCAACAACTCGAGAACCAGGTCCGCATCGAAGTGCGCAATGCCCAGTTTGCGGTGCAACAGAACCGCGCCAGCGTGGCCTCTGCGCAGGCGGCCGTTGACCTGGGCAAACAGTCGTTGGACGCGGAGCAGAAGAAATACGCCCTCGGCGCCTCGACCACTACTCTGGTTCTGCAGAACCGGACTGCCTTGGCCCAAGCCGAGTCCACCTTGGTGTCGGCGATGGCGGCTTATGAAAAGGCGAAGGTTGAACTGGACCGCGCCACCGGCCTTCTGCTGGACCATGCGGGAATCCTGATCTCCGATGCCGAACGCGGCGAGGTGACCCACGCGCCGAATATTCCGTACGTGACGCCGCGGCAAGAACCTCTAATGCCGCCGCCGGCGACTCCGCAGCCGGAGCCACCGACAACTCCGCCGCCGCAGTAGTTTGAACAGCGCACGCGGGGGCAGGGCCTGTCCTGGGCGAAGTCGGAGGATGTCGTCATCGCCGGAAGTTTTGTGGGACGGACAGAATTGTCCGCCCACGCCGTTCGGGAATAGCCGTCATGGTAGACAAGGCATCCCTGCGGCCATTCCGCCGTACCCATGTTCCGGTTTATTCTCTCGGCGTGCACATCTCCATCGTTCTGATCACACACACCGAGGAATCGAACCTGGGGCGCACTCTTGAAAGCATTCGCGGGCTGGTGCATAACGGCCAGGGTGAAATCATCGTGGTCGATTCAGGCTCTACGGATCGAACCGTGGAGATCGCAAAATCATTCGGCGCAAAAGTATTCACCGAGGAGTGGAAGGGTTACGCCGGGCAAAAGAATTCAGCGATTGAGAAGGCAACCGGCGACTGGATCCTCAGCCTGGATGCCGACGAAGAACTCAGTCCGGGCGCGGCGCAGGCGATCGAGCGAATTCTCGGACCCGACTCGCAGAAATATCGAGCGGTAGCGGGCGTCTGGTTTGCCCGCAAGAATCATTTCCTGGGACGCTGGATCCGGCATGGTGGCTTCTATCCCGACCGCAAGCTTCGGTTTTTTCGGCGAGGCCAGGCCAGGCTTTCCCCGCGTGCGGTGCATGAAACCGTGGTAACCGATGGCCGCACGGCAATCGCCGATCGCGATTTCAAACTCGGCGACGATATTGCACTGATCCACCACTCTTATCCCACGCTCTCCGACTACATTGAGCACATGAACCGCTACTCTTCGCTCGGGGCTGAAATGGCGGTCGCCGAAGGACGCACCGGATTCAGCGTCATCAACATCGCGGTACGGCCGCTGCTGACGTTCATCTATAACTATTTTTTTCGTCTGGGATTTCTCGACGGTCGCGAAGGACTGCTGCTACACCTCTACCACGCAGTGTACGTCTCCTGGAAATACGCCAAGGTGTGGGAACTGGCGCGCTCCCGCAAATCCTAACCTGCCCTGGTTCCGTCCGGGACCGGACTCTCGGGCATCGCGAGCACCGGACGCACTCCGTCGGCATAGCCGATATCGAACAGCATCCCCTCCGACAGGACTCCGCGCATTTTGCGGGGCTCCAGGTTGACCACGAACAGCGCCTGCTTGCCCGCAATCTCGCTGGGATGGGCGCGTTCGGTCTTGAGGCCGGCCACGATCGTGCGCTCGTGATCGCCGAAGCTCACGCGCAACTGGACCAGTTTGTCGGAGTTAGGCACGTCGTTTACCGCGAGGATGGTCCCGACACGAACGTCAAGCTGACTCAGGACTTCCATGGAAACTGCCGGTTTGATGGGCGCGGGCGTCATAGGAACAAGATAAACACGGAGAGCACTGAGGACACAGAGGAAAAGCGTTCAGGTCTTCTCTGTTTCCCCGGTGTCCTCCGTGGTTAGTTTCAACCTTACAAATTCGACGATCTGGGAGGTGACGTATTGGGGCGGACAAATCCGAAACGTGGGTCGGTCAAATACCGGCTTCAGGGACGTCTCCTGCCATGCCGGCACTAGGGCCGAGCTTTGGTGCAGGATGACCGCGTCCGCCCGGTCAAGAAATTCCTGGGCTGATTTCTTGAAGTCCACGGTCGCGGGATCGAGCACGGTCAAGTAGAGATCAGGGCGCAAAAATTTGAGAATGCTATTTGACTCCAGGATCGCATTCCCGGAATCGCTGAGCTTGCGACGGATCGTGGGGATGGCCTCAGCCAGTCGTCCCTGCTCGGTCCGCACCCACCATGCCCGGGCCGCCCCCGCGGCCAGAAAACGCGAGGTATCGGAATCGCCGGAGCGATCCGTCTCTTCCGAAATCGCCCAGCTATGATCGTCAGTCCCGCAGTGACAGGGCTTCCCGTCCATCGAGCACACGCCGTGCCCATATTGGGTGATTTTCAGCGCCGTCCAGTTGTACTCGGGCAAAGCAGCGATCAGCCCGGCAACCACGCTGGTCTTGCCCACACTGCGCGTGTGTCCGCCAATCACGATGAGAGCCATGAATTTGATGTGGCGCGGGCGCCCTCGCCCGCGAGCCTGCACGCAAAGCCTGATTCAGAAAACCTGATTCGGCAAGCCGGCTGCGCGGCCGGGGTGGCCGCGCCACATGACTATTTCTTCCTAGCCAGCCGCGCTAACGCCGCCAGTTGTTTCAAATACTCGCGCACCGGGCGCGCCGGAGTTCCCCAGAACGCGACGCCCTTGCCGCGCAGAACCCTGTGAGGCAGAACACCGCCTTGTCCGCCCAGCATGACACCCTCTTCGATGCGGGCGTGCTCTCCGATGCCCACCTGCCCACCGAGGACGACATTTTTCTCGATCACGATGCTGCCGGAGAGCCCGGTTTGAGCCGCGATCACCACGTCTTCGCCGATCTGGCAGTTGTGCCCGATGTGCACCAGATTGTCGATCTTGGCGCCGCGCCCGATGCGAGTCACTTCCAGCGCTCCCCGGTCGATCGTCGAGTTGGCTCCGATCTCCACTTCATCTCCGATTTCGAGGCGTCCTACCTGGGGAAATTTTTCGTAGTGCCCATCGGCAGCATCCCGGACATAGCCAAAGCCATCGCTGCCCAGCACAGCTCCGGCGTGCACCACCACGCAATCGCCGAGCCGCGCCCCCGGGTAAATGGTCACATTGGGATATATCTCGCAATCGCGGCCCATATGAACCTCTGCCCCGATTACGGCTCCAGCCCCAATCCATGTCCGATCGCCGATTTCGGCTTTCTCGCCGATGACGGCTCGGTCCGCCACCATCACGTTTTGGCCCAGGCGCGCCGAAGCATGCACGGCCGCGGCGGGATGAATCCCGGCCGGGCGTTCCGGCGCTGGACAAAGAAGTCGTGCGGCCCGTGCAAAGGCCAGCCTGGGATGGCTGGAAATGAGCAGTGGTTTGGAACCAGGCTTTTCCTTCGAAAACTCAGCATTGGCGAACTCACCCGCGACTATCGCCGCGGCATGTGATCCGAGCGCCGCCGCTAAAGCGGGTTTGTCTTCGACAAACACCAGGTCCGCCGCGGTGGCCTGCGCGATGCTGGCGATACCGCTGATTTCGAGCGCACCATCTCCTATCACTTGCGCCTGCACCGCCCGGGCAACCGAAAGGAGTGACCTCTTCATGGCACCTTTGTATACGTTTGGCCAGGGAAAGAAAAGCCGGGCCGGGTCTAGAATATTGGCATGGAGAAGAAAGTTTTCTGGATCACGTTCACCATACTTGGGCTGTTCGCGGATTTCGTCATGCCCTTGTGGTGGGCGCTGGTGGCCACCATTCCCATTGCGTATGCCAGTTGGTGGGTGGCGTACCGCAGCGACTGGTTCTGAAGAGCAGCTTCTAGCTCCTAGCTCCTAGCTTCTGGCTCCTGGCATTCCGCAAGTGAAACCCGGCCAAAACTACTACGGTCAGGAGCTAGAAGCTAGAAGCTAGTAGCCAGAAGCTAGAAGCTGCCTTCAGTACAGCCCGGCCTCTCCCGGCGGCCGCGTCTTCCAACGCCGGTGTACCCACAACCACTGGTCGGGATAGCGGCGAACGTAGTCCTCCGTAATTTTTGTAAATATCTGGGTGTTGGTGACGATGTCCTGCTCGTCGTTGCCGGTCCGCACCAGGTTGACGGCAGGATCGAATCGCAACCGGTATTTGCGCAGGGCCGGATCCCAGATGGTAAAACCGGGAATCACAGCCGCGTTAGTGCGCAGCGCGATTCGGGCCAGGCCGCTGGCAGTGCAGGCGGGAATGCCGAAGAAATTCACAAATATTCCTTGCGGCGGAGTCATGTTGGTATCCATCAGAATACCGACGACTTCTCCAGCCTTCATCGCGGCCAGAAGTCCACGCACGAAATCGTCTTTGCTCACGGTCGTGTTGCCGTGCATCGAGCGATAGCGCTGAATCAGGCGGTCCAGGTAGATGTTGTCCAGGTTACGCACCACAACGTGCATGGTGTGGCCATAAAGGGAGTGGACAAAAGCAGAAAGCTCCCAACCACCAAAGTGGGCGGTAAGAAACAATACCCCTTTGCCGCGGGCCAGGGCGCGCTCGTAGTTTTCAAAGCCGTCGTAGACCACCACCCGGCTCACGTTTTCCTTCGTATATCTGGGAAACTGGCAAACCTCGGCCAGCTGGCGGCCCAGCGAAGTAAATTCTCCGCGCAGGATGCGGGCATGCTCGCTGCGGCTCTTCTCGGGCAGAGCCATGGCCAGATTGCGTATGCCCACCCGCCGCAGCCGCCCGTGCAGCAGGTAGACCATCCAGGCAAGAGAAATGGCGGCCGCCCGCGACAGCGGCCGGGGCAACAGGCTCAAAGCTTTAATGAAAGGCCACGCAAGCGCGTACTCGAGTCGCTGACGCATCTAGGGGAAACTGGTGACGGTAGCAAGGGGATGGTAGGTTGTCAAACCGGACATGTAGGCGCGAGCGCCCCCGCTCGTGCTGCGGCGTTCGGATGCTGCCGCACGAGCGTCCAGTTTGTGCTGCGGCACTACGGATGGTGCCGCAC
>JBOGLC010000143.1:0-46704 GCA_050746005.1 Terriglobales bacterium | reverse complement strand
GGCCAGCCGAGAGGCGGCTTGGTCTTCTCGTAGGACTTCAGCAGCGGCTTCTCCGACCATTTGGGCGTTGGCGAGGGGTTCTGCCTGATGCGGTTCAGTCCATTGAACACCACCAACGCGCCTTTGGCGGCGACGGTAACTGCTTTTTCCACGTACTTCACTGGCTTGTGCATGCGTTCTCGCTTTCCTGTGCTGGAATGCCACGGCAAATAAACAGCTTTACCGTGGATTCCCGGGCTGAACCCGGAATTGTCCTGCCTTTGTTAGACCTTCACCCGGGGAGCGCCGGTTAGCGTCATCCGCCCGATGGATTCACCTGACCTTATGTTATTGAGGGCATGGGAGAAGTACACGCATATGTCAACGAAAGGGGAAAAATGGGGCCTTAGCGGGTAAATGGCGCATTGGGCGGTGCGTAAGCTATTGAAAAGGAACAGGTATCAACTGACTCCCCGCAATAAAGCCGGAGCGAGAGCACCTTAGCGTAGCGGCCGAAAGCACGATCAGCGGTAAAGACTGGCCAGTTTCGAAGCTGAGCCACGGCGCAAATCAGGAAATCCACAGGCGACCCTGCGATGCCGCGAGTCCGGCACAGATTGTTCATCCGGGCAGTTTCTTCGTAATCCTCGACTCGAAGCGAGGGGTCATCGAACGCGCGCAAGTAGTCGCGCAATCTCCGGAAGCTGGCATCCTCCCGGATTCCAGAAAGCAATTCCTGGCGAACCGGGCCCATGATCTGAGCACGACCTTCCCGTATCAATTTCCCCAGCGCCTCTCTGAGAGCATGTTCTCCGGCGCTCAGATCCGTCTGCTTTCGGCGCAGTGCCAGTGACCAGACGGAGGTGTCCACCAGCACCATCACGAGCGCTTCCGGCGGCGTTCGGTCTTATAGTCATATTTTGGATCGAAGTCAAAGGTGCCGAAAGCATCCAGGATGCCGAGTTGTTTTCTGCGTTTCACGTACTCGGCCAAGGCCGCAGACACAGCCTCTCTTTTGGTTTTGTGTCGACCGACGCGGCGCGCCTCCTCGATCAAATGGTCGTCGAGGGCGAGGTTCGTTGCCATGTGTGTATTCTTACACAACATGATGTGTAGAACAGGCCACACACAGTCAAACCAGCGTCGCCTCAAGCAGGTTTTCAATACAAGATTTTCTTTGCGGCCTTTGCGCGATCCTTTGCGGCCTTTGCGGTTCAAGAGATCGACGCTCGCACTCCCGCCCGCTTCAATCCTCTTCCAACCGTTTGTATTTTTCGAGCACATCTTCGCGCGAGATCACGCCTTCCAGGCGCCGGAAATCTGCGCGGTGCACCACCGGCACCAGCGGCACCTGGTAGACATGGCGGAGCGCCGCTTCCAGGGTCAGGTCGGGATGAAGATAAGGCAAATTCCGTATGGGCAAAGTGGAGCCGAGCGTCATTTCTCCCTTGCCCTCGCCGGCCAGCCGCTGGAGCGTTTCGGAGGTGATGCTGCTCCATCCGCTTGGGTTCATGCGGACAAGAAAAATTCCGGGCAGGTCCTGCACCCGGCGCAGCGCCTGCTCCACGGAATTCTGGGCGTCCAACACCGGAGTCGGGGCGGGTTTCATAGCATCTTCCACGCGCAAGACAGTCTGCTCCCGCTGTTCTTCAAGAGAAGGCAAGTCGAGGCCGTCCTGACGAGTCAGCAGATCGAAAATCGGGGTGGGCTCGAGTCCCCGGGAGATCACATACGCCAGCGTGTTGGCCACGATTACCGGCACGATGATGGAATAGTTTCCACTGACTTCAAGCACCATGAAAACCGAAGTCATGGGCACGCGAAGAAATGCCGCGAACAGCACCCCCATGCCGACCAGCGCGTAGGTGGCGGTCGAACCGGTAAGACCGGGATACAGGGCGCGCTCCAGACCGCCGACCGCTCCTCCCAGCATGGCCCCGACAAAGAGGGTGGGAGCGAACATGCCGCCCGGGGCGCCGCTGACGAACGAAAGCGTTGTCGCCACGATTTTCAGCAGCGCCAGGATGGCCAGCATTTTCCAGGTGAACTGGTCGTGCATGGCCTGGTCCATAAACTCGTAGCCTGCGCCCATCACCTGCGGAGCGCCCAGAAAGCCGATCAGGCCGATGATCAGGCCGGCCACGGCAGGTTGCAGATATTGGGTCCAGCGCGGCTGCGCTCGAAGGATCGGGCGAAAATAACCGATCGCCTTGGCGAAGATAACCGCGGCTAATCCGCCCACGACTCCCAGTACCGCGTAGGCCAGCAACTCCGTGGGCCGCACCAGGCCTACAGCCGGAATGCGAAAAAGAGGTTCCGACCCCAGAAACCAGCGCACCACCACGACACTCGAAACCGCCGACAGCACCACGGAACCGAGTATGCCGGCGCTCCAGCGCCCGATTACTTCTTCAATCACGAACAGGACCGCAGAAATGGGAGCGTTAAAGGCCGCCGCCAGACCCGCGGCCGCGCCCACCGGCGCCAGCAAACGTAAGCGCTCGCGCGAAAGGTCGAGCCGGCGCCCCAGGGCCGAAGCCAGGCTGGCTCCGATCTGCAGCGACGGGTCTTCCGGGCCCAGAGACTGCCCCGAGCCGATGGCCATGGCGGCGGTGATGAATTTTCCGACCGCCGTGCGGAACGGAATATAGCCGTTGTAGATGTAGAGCGCCGCCTTGGTCTGATTGACTCCGCTGCCGCGCACCAGGGGAAAAACATGCACCACCAGGACCGCCACGATCAGGCCGACGATCGTGGGCGTCGCAATCAGGCGCCAGCTGTGGGGTTCCAGCACCGGCCCGAGCAATGAGATCCGCGTCCAGTCAATCGCCAGACGGAAACACACCACTGCAAGTCCCGAGAACAGTCCGATAAATACGGCCAGGAGCAGGAAGAAGCGCTCTTCGCGGGATGTGCTGAGGGTGAACCACGATCGGCTTCCACGCGGGGAAGCCGAGACATCGGAGGGCACCGGCGTGCGGGGACTTCCCCCCGGACTGACGGGTACGCCAGTGCTGGTCATCGTTCCACTCCGGTGCGCTCCTGGGAAAGAAGGAGGAGCGCGCGATCCAGACCCTCAGGTGGGCCACAGACGGTTTGAGTCTCCTGCTCGATTTCGAAAACCAGATCCATGATCTCGTCCAGGGCTGCGCCATCACGCGGCTGACGCGACCGTGTAAGCTTCGGCGCCCTTTCCAGCCACTGCGCCTTCAGGGCAGGCAAGCCGTTCGACGGCGACCTCGGACTCAAGTCAATCTCCTTGCTCTTGGCGCAGCTGTCCAGGCGTTCACCCGCGGCCTGAAAGGCCGAGCGCACGCGACGATTGCGCTCCGCATCTGAAATCCGGGTCGCGAAGGGATCGGCCTGCAAAACCAGAGTGGCCATATTCAGAGCCTGCGACGCCTGCGTATTCTTTGGGTCGCCGCGTACGGCGCTGCGCAGATAGCCTTGCGCCGTCCGGTAACGGCCCAACTGGAAAGCCGCCTGGCCGGCGCCATACAAGGCCGCCTGATTGTCATGATCGGCTCGCAGCACCTCCTGGAACTGGGCCAGGGCATGCTCATAGTCCTGGGTCTGCGCGAACAACTGGGCTACTCGTACCCGCAGGCTGGGATCTTTGGGCAAGGCAGCAGCCGTGGTAATCAGCTCGGCCTGGGCCTGGGGATACGCCTGGCGCTGCAACAGAAACGCAATCAACTCAAATTCGGTATCGCGCCGTTTTGTGTCCGGATCGCCAGGCCAGAAACCATAGATGGCATTGTGGTAATACTGGATGGCCTTGTCGAACTGTTTTTCCCGCGCGAACAATCGTCCCAGAGCCAGGTTCACGGCCCCTTCCTGCGGTGTGCGCTCCCACAGGTTGATGAGATAGGTTTCGGACTCGGCGGTCCTTCCAGTGTCACGCAGGGCGCGCGCCAGGCTGAGCTGGTAATCAAAGTTGTTACGGGCATAACCGAGCGCGGCCCGAAAATCGTCCACCGCGCGCTCCGGCTGTCCTGAATTCTGCGCCTCTACGCCGTGGTCATAGAGATGACGGGCCAACGCCTTCTCCTGTTCACGATAGCGGTTGACCAGGCGATTCACGCCTAGAAACGCCAATATCGCCACCAATACCAGGCTCGCGACGATCACGGGAGGACGGCGCGTCAGGAGCTTCAAACTCGCGACGTTCATGATTTGACTAGGCAGGTCATCAGAGAAGGAACTGGTTATTTTAGATCATCTGGAGGTTCGGGGAAAGGAAGTGTGACAGCCGGTGGTTGATCGGTTTGAACTGTCGCGCGCTCCCCGAGGTGTCATGCGGAGCTTGCGAAGCACCTGGCGCGAAGCGGATTTGCTGCCGCCCAGCATCCGGGAGGGCCCGCGCCAGATCCTTCGGAACTAAAGTTCCTCAGGATGACGCAAGAATGACGCGGGGTTCAAACCACTCCGCTACCGGCAGCGAGGATATCAGGTAAGATACATCGCGCCGCTCGGCAAGCAGCGGTCTCGCCCACCATGAATCGCGAATACCACAAGGGATACAGCTCCGAATTGCATCGCGATATGGAATTGCTGGTCTTCGGACACGCCGGCACGCCCCTGCTCGTATTTCCCACCTCCCAGGGCCGGTTTTTCGAATACGAAGACCGGAACGTGCCCAGCGTGCTAGCGGCCAAGATCGATGCCGGTGAGTTGCAGGTTTTCTGCCCAGATTCTGTCGACAGCGAGAGCTGGTACAACAAAAGTGTCCATCCCCGGGTGCGAGTGCTGCGCCACCTTCAGTACCAACGGTACATTCTGCACGAAATGATTCCTTTCCTGCGCTGGAAGAACAATGCGCCCCGGCTGGCGGTGACCGGCTGCAGTTTCGGCGGCTACCACGCCATGAATTTTGCGCTCAAGCATCCCGACGTGGTGACTTACTGCGTGAGCATGAGCGGGGCTTTCGACATCCACCAGTTTCTGGATGGCTTTTACGACGACGACTGCTATTTCAATTGTCCGCCTGATTTCCTGCCCAACACGGTCGATGACTGGTTTCTGAGCCGCTATCGAAGAATGAATATCGTGCTCGGCTCGGCCGACTGGGACATTTGTCTGGATCAGAACGTCAAGTTCTCGGCCATTCTGAATGCCAAGGGAATTCCCCACTGGCTGGATGTGTGGGGAGACAATTTGAAGCACGACTGGCCCCTGTGGCTGAGGATGGCGGTAAAATATTTTGCCTGAACGAGGGGGATGATCGTGAAGAAAATCGGCATCATGTTCGGCATGGAGAACACTTTTCCTTCAGCCCTGGTAGAGAAAATCAACAGCACGAAGGCCGGGGAGGTGAGCGCGGAATTCGTCAAGTTAGGCGGAGTCAAGATGGCCGAGCCCAGCGGCTATCGCGTCATCATCGATCGCATTTCGCAGGACATCCCTTTTTATCGCGCCTATCTGAAGAATGCCGCGCTGGGTGGAACCATCGTGGTCAACAATCCGTTCTGGTGGAGCGCCGATGACAAATTCTTCAATTACGCGCTCGCGTCCCGGCTGGGGATTGCGATTCCGCCAACGGTGATTCTGCCTCACCAGAAGCATCCCGAGGGCACCACCGACCAGTCCATGCGCAACCTTATTTATCCGCTGAACTGGGAGGAGATTTTTGCCTACGTGGGTTTCCCGGCATTCCTCAAGCCCTATTCCGGCGGGGGTTGGAAGCATGTGTACAAGGTCCACTCGCCGGAGGAGTTCTTCCATCACTACAACCAGACCGGCGACCTGTGCATGACCCTGCAGCATGGCGTCGAGTTCAAAGAGTACTTTCGTTGCTACGTGGTCGGGCAGGAAAATGTCCACATCATGCATTACGACCCCAGGGCGCCGTTTCATGAGCGCTATGTGAAAAATCCTGCACCTGCCGATCCGAAACTTCTTGAGCGGGTGGTAAAAGATTCGCAGACCCTGTGCCGAGCGCTGGGATATGACCTGAACACGGTTGAGTTTGCCGTCGAAGATGGTGTCCCCTATGCCATCGACTTTCTGAACCCGGCGCCGGACGCGGACGTCCATTCCGTGGGTAAAGAAAATTTCGATTGGATCGTAAATGCGGTCGCGGAAATGGCTGTAGGTAAAGCTCTTAGCGACGAGAATCCGGCAACAGACTTGCGCTGGGCGTCGTTTCTCGCGGGTGGGAAACCGGCTGGCGTTCCCAAGCTGAAGGCTCCCGCGAAGAAGAAAGCAAAAGCTTGAGCATGCTCGGGTTCGGGCTTTGTGGTCGCGAACTTGCGATGCCTTGGCGGGTCAGTGTCCCTCTCATGAGGCGTCATGCTGAGCTTGCGAAGCATCTGGCGTGGAGCGGATCCGCAGCCGTGTTGGCCATTGCCAACGCCCGCGCCAGATCCTTCGGGACTAAAGTCCCTCAGGATGACGCCGGGTTTAGGGGGAGCTCGAGGTCGGCGCTGCCGGCTGCCAGCTCAGGTCTGGGGCAACTTACTGCTCGCGCTCCCACCCGCAGGCGTCATGCTGAGCTTGCGAAGCATCTGGCGTGGAGCGGATCCGCTGCCGCGTCAGCCATCGGCAAGGCCCGCGCCAGATCCTTCGGGACTAAAGTCCCTCAGGATGACGCCGGGTTTAGGGGGTTCAAACTAGCCCGCTACCCGGGGTGAACACAGCTTCGTCTTTCAGAGCTGGATTGCTATACTGATCCCCGCTTCAGCCAGGCTGCCGCCATCAGGCTGACCGCGAGTCCCCCGGAAGGGCCGTACCCATGCTTCCGACTTTCACCATCGGGATCGAAGAGGAATATCAGACCGTTGATCCGGTCACGCGCGATCTGCGCTCCCACATCCACGCCGAGATCATCGAGAAGGGCAAACTGCTCTTGCAGGAGCGGGTGAAAGCCGAGATGCACCAGTCGGTGGTCGAAGTTGGAACCTCAGTTTGCAGCAACATAAAGGATGCCAGGGAAGAGGTAAAGAAACTCCGCCGCGACATGATTGCCTTGGCTCGGGAGAATGGCCTTCGGCTGGCCTCGGCCGCCACTCATCCTTTTGCGGACTGGCGAGTGCAGGAGATTACGGAGGACGTCCGTTACAAGAATATTGTTGAAGACCTGCAACTGGTGGCGCGGGCGAATCTCATCTTCGGCCTGCACGTCCACATTGGGGTGGAAGACCGCGAGACCGCGATCCAGTTAATGAACCATGCGCGCTATTTTGTGCCGCACATCCTGGCGCTTTCAACCAATTCCCCGTTCTGGCTGGGCATGGATACCGGACTGAAATCCTATCGCTGTAAAGTTTTCGACAAGTTCCCGCGCACCAATATTCCCGACTACTTCCCCAGCTGGGGCGAATACGAAAATTTCATCAAGTTGCTGATCAAGACCAATTGCATCGACAATGCCAAAAAGATCTGGTGGGACATTCGCCCACACCCGTTCTTCAATACCCTGGAATTCCGGGTATGCGACATTCCCATGCGCGTGGACGAAACCATTGCGCTGGCAGCGCTCATCCAGGCCACAGTGGCCAAGCTGTACAAGCTCTACACCGCGAACCAGGGATTTCGCCTCTACCGCCGCGCTTTGATCATGGAGAACAAATGGCGGGCGGCGCGCTACGGGCTCGAAGGCAAGCTGATCGATTTTGGCAAGCAGACCGAAATTCCCGCCCGCGAGCTGGTGCTGGAGTATCTCGAGTTCATCGACGATGTGGTGGACGAACTCGATTCCCGCGAAGAACTAAACTACATTCATACGATCCTGGATCATGGCACCGGGGCGGACCGTCAGCTGCGAGTGTTTAAAGAGACCGGAGATCTGAAAAAAGTTGTGGACTACATCATCGACGAGACGGAAGTGGGCCTGGAAGAATCGCTAGCCCAGGCTCCCGCTAGAAAAGTAGGGTAATGAACGTTCCCGCCAGTCAAGCCAAGCGTGAACTGAGCACGCTTCCTTTCGATCCTGAACTTACTCCCGGCGCACGCAACGCCGTGAATGTGTGCCTGCGCATCCAGCCCGGCGAGAAAGTTACAGTGATTACCGATGACGCGACCCGGGAGATCGCCGCCAGCCTGGTGCGCGAGCTGGATATTCTGGGGGCTCCCTACCACGCGTGGATTCTCGAAGAACTGGCTCCCCGGCCCTTAACCGATCTGCCGCGGGCAATCATGGATGACCTGGAGAGCAGCCAGGTCAGCATCTTTGCGGTGCAGGCGCAGGCCAACGAACTGCGCTCACGGATGCAGATGACGGACGTGGTGAACCGCCGCAAGATCCGGCACGCCCACATGGTCAACATCAATCATCAGATCATGGTGGAGGGGATGCGGGCCGACTTCCTCAAGGTGGATCGCATCAGCACGAAAGTGATCGAGAAGGTGCGGCGAGCGAAGCAGGTGCGGGCCCGGACTTCCGCCGGAACGGATCTTACCGCCGACCTCAACCCGGAATATCGCTGGCTCAAAACCAGCGGCATCATCAGCCCCGACAAATGGGGAAACTTACCCGGCGGCGAAGTGTTTACCACTCCTGGCGAAGTCAACGGGACATTCGTTGTCGATGGCGTCGTGGGCGACTGGCTGTGCGCGAAGTTCGGCAGCCTGCGGGAGAACCCGCTGACCATTCAGATAAAAGGCAACCGCCTGACCGAAGCCCATTCCGTGAACCGCGAGCTGGAAGACGACTTCTGGCGCTACACCCACACCGACGAAAATAGCGATCGCGTGGGCGAGTTTGCTATCGGCACCAACATTGAACTCAAAGATGTGATCGGACAGATCCTGCAGGATGAAAAGTATCCCGGCGTGCACATTGCCTTCGGCAATCCCTACGGCGCGCACACCGGCGCGGAATGGTACTCTTCCACGCACATCGATGTAGTGGGCAGGAATTTCGACATCTGGGTAGACGCGGAACAGATCATGCAGAATGGCCAGTTTTTATTTACTTGAGTCATCCTGAGCGGAGCCCATCCATTCGCTTGCGAATGGACAGGCGCAGTCGAAGGACCCCTAGTGTCTTATATACTTCAGGGCTCGAAGGCCTTTTTCCGACACCTGTCCGAGCAACCAGATTTTCAGTCATACAGGTGACGGTTACAGGGGTCCTTCGACTTCGCAGCTGCTTCGCGACGCGAAGCAGCCGCTCCGCTCAGGATGACAACGTTGTAGGCCTATGATCTCCGCCCTTCGACAGCAGTTCAACGCCAACTACACCCCGGAAAAATATCAGCGGCTCCTCAAACTGCTGGAAGAACGCTGCGGGACGCCGGTTAAATTTCGGGTTTGCGAGACGCCTTGTTTCCTGCCGAAGCCGTTGCTCGACCTGATGTCGGAGTGCGGCAAGGAACTGATCCAGCAGCTCAACGGGATCGAGTACCGTAAGGCTTCCTCCCAGGCGATTCCGGATGAGTTTCGGGTCCCACGCGAGCCGGCTCGTCCTCTTTTTGTCCAGGTGGATTTCGGCCTGGTGCGCGACCCGTCAGGCAAGCTTCAACCCAGGCTGGTTGAACTGCAGGGCTTCCCTTCTCTTTACGCCTACCAGGCCATGCTGTCGCAATGCTACGGAGAGGTTTTTGGCCTCGACCTGAACCTGAAATACCTACTGAGCGGCCTGGATTGGGAGGGCTACAAGAAATTATTGCGCAGGGCCATTGTCGCCGACCACGACCCCGCTCATGTGATTCTGATGGAGATCGATCCGCTGCATCAGAAAACCCTTCCCGACTTTCTCCTGACCGAGAAATTGCTGGGCATAAAGACTGTAGCAATCACCGACGTCAGGAAGGTCGGCAAGTTCCTGTTCTACGAGAAGGACGGCAAACGGGTCCCGATCATGCGCATCTACAACCGCGCCATCGTCGACGAGATGGTGCGCAAAGATCTGAAACTGGCTTTCCAGCTCACCGATGAGATCGAAGTGGAATGGGCCGGACATCCCAACTGGTTTTTCCGCCTGAGCAAATTCTCACTGCCCTATCTGCGTCACCAGTGCGTGCCCAAAACCTGGTTCCTCGATCGTGTGGAGAAAATACCGAAGGACCTCGAGAACTATGTGGTCAAACCGTTATTCTCGTTTGCCGGCATCGGCGTGATCATCAATCTTAAGCCCGGGGACCTGGCGGCCATCCCGAAAGACCAGCGGTCGCAGTACATTCTTCAGGAGCGCGTTAATTTCGAACCGGTGGTGGAAACGCCCTTCGGCGCTAATAAAGCGGAAGTGCGCATCATGTACATCTGGCTCGACGAACTGCTGCCGGTGATGACAATCATCCGCATGGGACGCGGGCTGATGATGGGCGTGGACCACAATCGCAATATGGAGTGGGTGGGTTCTTCGGCGGGCTTCTATGAGAAGCTTTGCTACTTCAATCCTTTGACGACATAGGCCTGCGACAATACTTGAGAATAGACATACCCATAGGCACTGCCGTCGCTGGAAAAATGCGGCCCGCCGACGCTGGCCACTCCCGCGGGAAGGTTCTCCCCGAAGGTCTTCCAGTATTCCATTTTGCCCGTGATGACGTTGACCCGGTTGACCCTGGCCGCGCCTTCGCGGAGCTGGCTGGAGATCGCATACAGAGACGTGCCGTCCGGCGTCCAGCCAGTGACGTAATACTTGGAATCGAGTCCCGGAACCGGCCGCAAACCACTTCCGTCCAGCGGCCAGATACCCCATTTGCCATCCGGACCCAGCACTGCGACACTGCGGCCATCCGGGGACAGCTGAACCCCGGCGGTGCCCTCGGGTGTGACGGGCTTGGCATTACCGTTGCTCAGATCGATCAGATAATCGCGGACTCCGTGACCCGGCTCGATTCCTGAGGCCAGCAGTTGCTCGCCATCGGGTAGGTAGTGGACCGATCCGTAGCTGATGTTATCGTGAGTCAATTGCCGGGCTTCTCCTGCGCCGGTTGGTACCAGGCTGAGGGCGCCGCCTTTTGCCGGCTTGGTGATCACCCATTTATCGTCGGGCGAAATCGCCTCGCCCGTCCCTTCGCCGATCCGCACCGGAGGCGACCCGTCGGTATCGCGGAGAAACACTGTGTAGTTCGGGCCGCCGCCTTCTGCTTCTTCTTCGAACAGCACCTTCTTGCCATCGCGACTTATATCGCGTGGCAACGACCACCCGAACCATCCCAGTTCCACTTCCTGTTTCCCCCCGGGCGGCATGGCACGAATTCCGAGACGTGCCTGGTGAGTCACCATCAGCGTCAGGGGCCCGCGCGCGTCCTGCAGCCACATGCCCCCCGGTACATTAATGATGGTGCGCACCTTCCCGGTGAGAGTTACTCCCCGTAAATTCGATGCGCTGCCACTGTCGGAGGCGGTGAACCATATCTCGTCGCCCGCGGGCGACCACAGGATCCCTTGCGCCGACGACCAGCCGGTCGAGAGCTTCTGCTCGTGCCCGTCCGGCTCGATCACCGCGACCGTGCCCCGGTCGTCGCCACTTGGGTTCTCGTGATCCAAAAATGCCACCCTTTTGCCATCTGGCGAAATCTTGGGATGGCTGATCCAGTTAATGCTGTCGAACAACACCTTGCCCACCGGATACTCGAGCCGCCAATGGCCGTTCTCCGGCACAAAGCGCACGACCGCCATGTTTTCGCCGTCCGCAGCCCAGTCTGCGTCCTGCACGTTCTCCAGCTCTTCCCGCGGAGTGCCTCCGCTCAACGGCACCCGCGCCAGGGTTCCAACCCGCGCATACCCGCCGTGGTAGACGGTGTTGACCCGGATCGCCAGTACTCCGCTTTTTGAGATCGAAAGCAAGGCGGCGTCCTTCAGACCCAACTCGCGGGCTCCATTGTCATCCGTGCGAGCCAGATATAGCTGATGCGGACCACCCTCCCAGGAGGCGTCGTAAACAATGCTGCCGTCAGGAGTGAAACGGGCATTGCCAATCGATCCGGTCCGAAACGTGATCTGTTGATACTGAGGCACAGGCAGATCGCCGCGGCCGTGTCCCAGCCACCAGCCCAGACCGACCAGGACCGCCGCCACTACCATCGCTCCCGCAATGCTTCCCAGTTTGCGGCGCGATTCCGCGCCTCGGGCTTGTGCCACCGCCGCTTGTGCGCCTGATTTGCTGCTGCCGGCGGAAATCTCGGTCAGCGATTCCAGATCGAACGCCAGGTCACCCGCGGAGTGAAAGCGCTGCGACGGATTCTTTTCCAGGCAGTGCCGCACAATTCGTTCCAGGCCGGCAGGAACGTTGCGCGCAGTTTCAGAAAGCTCAGGCACTTCCTCTTTCAAAATCGCGCTCATGGTGTCGGCTGAGGTTTCGCCGTGGAAGGCGCGCTTGCCGGAAATCATCTCGAAGAGAATCGCTCCGAAGGAAAAAATATCCGAGCGCGGGTCGGCCACTTGTCCGCGCACCTGTTCCGGCGACATATAACCGGCCGTGCCCATGATCAGGCCCGGTTCGGTCACGGCCTGCAGGGTCGGCGCATCCGCACCGCCAGGGCCTTCCGGACGGGTCAGCTTGGCCAGGCCGAAATCCAGAATCTTCACCCGGCCGTCGCTGGTGATGAACAGGTTTTCCGGCTTCAGGTCGCGATGCACGATGCCCTTCTCGTGCGCCGCCGCCAGCCCGCGCGCCACCTGCAAGCCGTACTCAATCGTCTTCCGGACGGAGAGCGCGCCACTCCGCAGGCGCTCGCGCAGGGTTTCCCCTTCCAACAGTTCGGACACCACGTAGGGCGAGCCCTGTTCATCGCCAATGTCAAAAATGGAAAGAATGTTGGGATGATTGAGCGCCGCCGCCGCGCGTGCTTCCTGCGCGAAGCGTTGCATCCGGTCGCGGTCCGCCGAAAATGATGCGGGCAGCACCTTGATGGCTACAGTTCGATCCAGCCGGGCATCGTGCGCGCGATATACCTCGCCCATTCCGCCCGCGCCGACGAGAGATTGAATCTCGTAAGGCCCCAGTTTGGTTCCGGTGGAGAGTGCCATGCGTGGATGGCAATTATAGCTTTATTTTTGCTGCAAGATGCACGCCGAATGTAAGGCAGGGTGGGTGGAGCGTTTCAGCCTTCCGTGGCTGTTGCCCAGATACCGGCCGGGGTCGGTTCACAACCGATTTCACCGGCCGGGCTTCCGGGATGATTCCAGCGAGAGCTGCGACGCCTTCCGCAGAGTTGTCTCGGTTACAACGTCACGTTGAGAGCAATCGCAATTCCGGGATGTTGACGGTTGTACATGTAATATCCGTCATTCACGTAGTCGACGTAAACGTCATCGGTTCTATACCACGCCGGCGACCAGCTTTCCGGGCAGGGATCAACCACGCTGAACCAGTAGCCCCCAAACTGGAAACGGGGAGAGCGTTCGACCACAACGACGGGGACGTCGTGAACGCGAAACCAGTGTCCACGGCCAAAATGCGCACGGAAGCGATCTTCGGGAATACGGTATCCGTGATATCCGCCGCGTTCGTGCCAGCTATGATGCTCATGTTTCCAATCTCGTGCGCGCTGGCGTTGCCAGATGTCCTGGCGTCCATATCGTGCCTCCGGCTCGTCCCTTCGAGCCTCGCGCAGATGTCCACCGGCATATGCGCCGTGGGATTGATGCTCGGGTCCCCTTTGCACTGCTTCCCGGGGTTCGCGACGTTCCTGGTGCCGCTGCTCGGGCCCATGAGCATCGCGTCCTTCATGCTGCGGTGAGGAGCCGCGTCCGTGCTCCTGCTGGTGGACCTTGCCGTCCTGCCGGCCTTCGTGTTCTTTACCCTCGTGCCCGGCAGCAAGCGCCGTCGCACCTAAAGCCAAAACCAGTATTGATGTGCCCAGGATAGCCGATGATTTCATGGTTAAAGCACCCCCTAATACCTGGAATCTAGTTGATTCCGGGGCCATATCCCAGATTACGGAAGATACGATCCTTACAGGAGATTGACGTCGCCACAGTGCGGGCAACCATCGTTAATCATGGTTCATCGCAAATCATGATTCTATGCAAATCATGGTTCTTTGCAGATTTCGAGCAGGTGCCCTTCGGTATCGCGGAGTTCAAAGAACTTCATATCGCCGCCATCCTGGAAGGGTCCTGGGAGAACGCCGCGGCTGGAGAGACGCTCGTAGGCCTTCTTCAGATTGTCGCAGAAGATAACGGTTGCAACCGGTGAGGGCCTGTCGAAGCGAGCTTGCTCTACCTCCGACTGAGCGCTCAGCAGGATCGTCGGCTCGCTGTCACCTGGAAGTGTCAGGGCCACATCTGAAGGCAGCGGATTGTCCCAGTCTTGTGGAACTTTCCCGACCTTGCAATCGAATTTGTCGATCCACCACTGTTTCGCCGCCTCAACGTTCGAATAACTGAGGGCCACCGAATCCGTGTGAAACAGACCCATCCTCTCTCCTTACCGACAACGAGGCTTCATAATTGATGTAAATAGCATTTACGCTCAAAACCCCAGTCCGACCAGGGTCAATGGTCCAAGTCAATGCGTGTAATCGCGATATTACGTCAACTGAGGCGAGGGCGTACTCCTCGCGTCATCGATGCCAGAACCGGAAGAACAGTTCCAAGAGCAGCACGCCGAAACCGAGAGCTGTTAGAACCGTGCCATTGATCCCGATCTTGCGCTCTCCACTAGCCGTTTGTCGCCGCCCGAAGCAGGCATAGTTCAGCGTTGCCAGCACGGCTGCTGACAGAGCCGCGAACAACCACATCGGTGTGCGGGGCGAAACTATGAAGAGCGAGATTATGATTCCTACCACTCCTGCGCCGTTCACCACGGCGATCTTCTTCCCGGTGCTCATAGCCGCTATTTTCTTGAAAAATATGAACGATGAATAGTGGTTTGTTCGATCAGTGGCGCTAACAGGCGATTGCACTCAAAACCCCAGCCCAATCAGGTTCAATGATCCAGGTCAATGCGTGTAATGCGATTTATCGCCAACGAGCTAGAGAAGGCCCCGTATTCACTCTGGCTTGCTTCGGAAATCGAAGGTAAGCGCTACCGTCCCGTTTCGTTCGTCTAACAAGCGGTGCAGAATTGTTGGATCGTTCACGTCTGCTGTGCGCAGATGCCTTTGCAGGAACAGGTCGACCAGTCGAACGTTGTAGACCTGACCCGGTTTGAGAGGCAAATCATTCAACAGTCCTGGGTCCGCGCCGACAATGTCGATGCTACTTACATGAAATTGCTTGCCCTCATCCATATCGATTTTGAGAACAGCTAGTTTCTTTTTATCGTCGAATGTGGCATTGGGAACCGAAGTGAAGTTGATGCAACCCAGCCCTCCGTAGGCGTAGCGAAGACTTTCCAGTCCTTTCGCGATTGCGTTTCGGTCGAAGATGTCACCATCTTTGATCGGAAATAGGTTACGCAGGGGTTTTGGATCGCTGATCGCGTGATTGTTCTTGAATGTGATTTCTCCCAAACGATATCGCGGACCGGCCTCAACGTTGAACGTGACGATAAACTGATGAGTCTCATGTGTAGTGCACCCCTCAGAACTAGACACAAGGGGCCGTGTTTGAAGTAAGGGTTTGAGCGAACCGGGCACGAGCGTCGTGCGGGGTTCGCCCCTTCAGTCCGCGATGCGGACGGTCGTGATTGTACTCCTCGATCCAGCCCGCGATGCTGTGCTGGGCCTGGTCGAAGTTCTGGTACTCATTGAGCCACACCTCCTCTTCTTTTAAGCTGCGATGGAACCTTTCGATGTAACTATTGCCCTCGAGATGGTTGTAAGCGGTGCGCCGATGCGTGATGCCCAGCCGGTTCAAGGTTTCGACATACCGTGCCGAAGTAAACTGCGTGCCGTTGTCAGTCGTCAAAGTCAAACCCGTTCCACGAGGACCGAAAGGCAAAACCTCCAACACAGCGCGGTTCAGCGTGGCCAGAGCTTCTTCGCTGCGGCAGCGCCGACTCAAGTCCCAGCCCACGATCTCCCGCGTACAGCAGTCGATCACCGACACCAGATAGGCCCAGCCCACACTCGGTCCCGCCCAGACCTTGGTCATGTCCGATTGCCAGAGAGATTCGGATACAGCGCTTCCACCTTGCCCCAGTCCTTTCTGCGCGAGACCTGGAAGCGGCGTTGGCGTACCAACAGGCCGCGTTCCCGCATCACGCGCAGTGCCCGCTTGCCGTTCACTCGTAGACCTTGCTTGCGCCCCAACCACCACACCACGCGGCGATAGCCATACGCCGGCTTCTCGCCACAGGCCAGAATGATCTCCTGGTCCCGTGAACGATCCGCACGGTCTCCCCGCGGCCGCCGCTGGTAGTAGAGGCTCGACCGGCTGATCGCCAGCGTCTCCGCCACCAACTTCGCTTCCTTCCCTTGGGCCACTAACTCCCGTGCCGACGAATGCGCTGGCCCGCAGTTCACTCGCCCAGCACGTTTTTTAAGATCTCGATCTGCAAATGCGAGCGTCCCAGCGCCCGCTCCAGTTGTTTGATCCGTTTCTCTTGCTCCACATCGGGCTGCACGGCTGCGCTTCTCCCCCCAAGCGCAGCCCTGGCTCCCGCTTCCACTTCGTCCTTCCAACGGTAATAGAGGTTGGGAGCGATCTCGTACTTGCGGCAGGTCTCCGCCACGTTGCCGCTCTTCAGTCCTTCCAACACAATCTGCCACTTCTCTTCCGGGGTTCTCTGCACTCTCGGCTTTCTCGACATTCTCGCCTCCTGGCGGAGGCCCCAAGCCTAACTAACTTCCGTGTCCAGTTCTACGGGGGTGCACTACAGCCGACTACTCCGTCGAAGAAGTTAGTCGTTGGGAGCGGGTTGACACAGGGAATTGTGAAATTCACCGGATTGTTTGAAGCGTCTTTACGTCCGACATGTAGGTGCGCACCGCTCTGGCACCCAGAATTGTCAAGAACGCCGATTTGCTGGCCTGCCGTAAGATTCTGGTTAAGAGTAACAGACGGTGCCATATGCAGATGTGAAGCGCGACCTTCCCCTTCAAGGGCCTGCGCTGCCCCTGCACGCCGTCATCCTGAGCTTGCGAAGGATCTGGCGCGTAGCGGAGGATCGACCCTGGGCCGCTGTTGGACGGTCTACGCCAGATCCTTCGGGACTCAAGTCCCTCAGGATGACGCCATGTGTGTGTGCAGGTTTGCCGAAGCGCATTCCAGCCTTTCCCCTTCGAGCGGTTCCACACCTACACGCCGTCATCCTGAGCTTGCGAAGGATCTGGCGCGTAGCGGATCGACCCTGGGCCGCTGTCGGACGGTCCACGCCAGATCCTTCGGGACTGAAGTCCCTCAGAATGACGCCACGTGCGAGGCTGGCTTCCAGTCCCATTTCCGTTATCTTTGATCAAATCTTCTTCCTTATGTGCCTTGGCATTGCGCACCGCATCAAAGAATGAGGAAACTCTGCATGGGAATGGCAGAGGATTTCGAGGGTAGTCGTGCTGGATGGGGCTGTAGGACAAAACGGGGCTGCTTCCCCCGTCTGGAATAGAAACTTCCAGCTCAACTGCAAATAATCTGTCCTCCCCAATTGAGGGTAACTATCGTACCAGCCGAAGCAGCAATGGTCTGACTGTTTCTCAACGACATGTAGCAGGACACGCAAGTGGGCGACCCTGCAGTCCACCCCCCACCGTGCCCACTAGGTTGAGCGATTTCGGCGTTCGCCAAAAGCCAAGGTCAATGAGCGTAACGGGGATTCTACGCCAACAACCCTCTGGAGACACCGCCAACTCCGCAGCTTTCATTGACTTGCCTACGCTTCGGCCATAGCATGCTTGCGGCATGGTCGGCGAAACCATATCGCGCACTACCGCATCGTCGAGAGAGTCGGAGGCGGCGGGCCGGGTGTCGTGTACAAGGCCGAAGACACTGGGAGGAAAATCAATGGGCCGAAAGATAGTCAGGATGATCGCGCTAGGAAGCTTCGCGCTGGTGGTCGTGCTGAGCACGGCGGGGCGAGCGCAAGCACAGGACGTCCAAGCTTCGTATCCGAGCATGGCCCCGCTTGACCAGTACCTGATGACGGATCGAAATGCCGAGATTGCCATGGCGCGGAGTGCGGCGCCGGAGGCGATCTCGCGCGATGCCGATGTTCTCGTCCTTGGACGCCATGGCTACGAAACCGCAGTCAAAGGCAAGAACGGCTTCGTGTGTGTCGTGGAGCGAGGGTGGATGTCCCCATTCGACGGTGATAGCGGGGCTAATTTTTGGAACCCTAAAATTCGCGGCCCGGTCTGCTTCAATCCGCCGGCTGCCCGTTCCATCCTGCCCATGACGTATAAAAGAACGGAGATGGTATTGGCCGGCCAATCCAAAGCTCAGATGATCGACGGCATCAAGACCTTCATCAAGCAAGAGCTGCCGCCCCTGGAGCCTGGGGCCATGTCTTACATGATGTCGAAAGAACAGTACCTTACCGATCACGACCACCACAACTGGATAGCTCACCTGATGTTTTACACGCCACTCATGGACGGCGCCGTTTGGGGTGCAGATCTGCCTAACTCTCCCGTCATGCTGAATCCACAGTTCAGGGGTGCTCCGGAAGCAATCGATGTATTCATGGTTCCCGCGGGCTGGTGGTCGGATGGAACGGCGGACCCAGTCAGCGCCCGCTAGGGCCACACCGCAATGCGAGAGAATGGGCCGATGTCTGCTTTTCGCGGGCGTTATCGGCACCGCCATGATTGTCTATAGCATGATTGTGTAGCATGGTTGCGACCATCTTCTCTCTGCCGTCGCTGCCCGCACGCCAGGACAGTTGACCAGATACTCCCCCAGGCCTAACATTGACCGCCTAAAGGGGCTGAGCGTAGCCATGGATCGCGAAAGGTCTGGCCAAAGTTCGAGTAGTGTGACCATGGTCGGTCAGACAGTCTCCCATTACAAGATTCTGGGCAAGCTCGGCGGCGGCGGCATGGGGGTCGTGTACGAAGCCGAGGACACCCGGCTGGGCCGCCACGTGGCCATCAAGTTTCTCCCCGACAATCTTAGCGGCGACCCCAAGGCCATGGAACGTTTCGAGCGTGAGGCTCGCGCCGCTTCCCTGCTGAATCACCCCAGCATCTGCACCATCCACGAAGTCGAGGATCACAACGGCCACCCCTTCATCGTCATGGAGAAGCTCGAGGGAGTGAGCCTGAAGCAACGCATCCGCGGCAAGGCCATGGAGACGGAAGACCTGCTCGAGGTGGCCATCCATGTGGCAGACGCCCTTGCCGCCTCCCACGACAAGGGCATCATTCATCGCGACATCAAGCCGGCGAACATCTTTATTACGTCTACCGGACAGGTCAAGGTGCTCGATTTTGGGCTGGCCAAGCTCCTGCGGAATGAACGGATGGCGACCAGCGATGAAACGCCGATCGAAGATTCGTTGACTGTGGTGGGCGTGATTCCGGGAACTGCGGTTTACATGTCTCCGGAGCAGGCCCGTAGCGAGGAGCTTGACGCGCGGACCGATCTGTTTTCTTTCGGGGTTGTGCTCTATGAAATGGCCACGGGGAAAAAGCCGTTTTCCGGCAACAACGTGGTCATGACCCTGGATGCCGTGCTGCACACCAAACCGCCATCGCCCCTGACTCTGAATCCCGAGATTCCCAAGGAATTGGAAGGCATTATCGGGAAGGCGATGGAGAAAGACCGCGACAAACGCTACGCCACCGCGGCGGAGATGAGGGCCGCCCTGCAGCATCTGAAGAGAGAAACCGAATCAGGATTGACCCGGACCGGCCCCCGTGAAAGCTCCCCGATGCGGTTCGTCACCAAGACTTTTGAGACCACGGGAAAACGGCAAAACTACGTTCTGCTGGCGGTAACGGCTTTGCTGATCACGGTGCTGGCGGCGGTCGGGATTTGGTTCCTCAAACATCGCGCCGGCGCTACAGCAGGAGAAAACAAGAACGCGATTGCGGTGCTGCCGCTGCAGAACCTCAACGGAGACGCGAGCGTGGACTATCTGCGCTTTGCCCTGGCCGATGAGATTGCCAACGTACTGACTTATTCGCGATCCCTGGACGTTCGTCCCTCCGCCGTCACCAGAAAATATGTGAGCGCCGATCTTGATCCCCAACGGGTGGGAAAAGAACTGCACGTGGCGACCGTGCTGAGCGGGCACTTCCAGAAGCAGGGAAACAAGCTCCTGGTGACACTGGAGGCCATCGATACCGGAAGTGAACGGCTGGTCTGGCAAACCAATCTGACGGGCTCCACGCAGGACTTGATCGGCTTGCAACAGCAGCTCGCCAAGCAAGTCCGGGAGGGGTTGCTGCCCATGATGGGGGCGGCCAACGGCTTCATCGAGACCAGCACGCGGCCCAATAATCAGGAGGCCTACGATCTTTATTTGCGCAGCGTGTCCGCCTCCCACGATGCCGCTCCCAATCGGGAAGCCATCAAGACGCTGGAACATGTGGTCGAACTGGATCCCAACTACGCCCCGGCCTGGGCGGAACTTGGACAGCGTGACTACTACGACTCCACTTATTCGAATGGCGGCGAGCAGATGTTCCAGCGCTCGAACGTCGCATTGGAACGGGCGCTGGCGCTTGATCCCAATCTCATTGCCGCGGCTTCCCAACTGATCGTGAACCGGGTGGACCGAGGGGAGTTAGGCAAGGCTTACGAAGAGGCGACGGCGCTGGCTAAACGCCGTCCCCAGAATGCCCAGGTGCATTTCACTCTCGGGTATGTGCAGCGTTATGCCGGCATGCTGGAGGAATCGACCCGTCAGTGTGACACAGCTCTTACTCTGGCCCCGGGCAACTATCAATTCCGTTCCTGCGCCTGGCCCTTCATGTTTCTGGGGCACTTCGATCGGGCGCGTGACTTTATCCGCCTGGATGCGGGCTCCGAATGGGCCAACTACGTGACTCCTTTTCTTTTGCTGCGCGAAGGGAACCTGACGGAAGCGCGCGAGGCGGTGAAGCGCATGTCGAATGCTCCCCACTACCACCGCGACCTGATGGAAGCCATCGTCGGACTTAGGCCGCCGTCTGAACTGGACCGCATGGCGCACGAAGCTGAAACCAGCCAGCCTTCGGATCCCGATCCCGAGATTTCTTATCATCAGGGAGCGGTTTTTGCCTACGTCGGCAAGAAAGACGCCGCCTTCCACATGCTCAAGACAGCGATCGAACTGAACTACTGCGCCTACTCCAACCTGCTCTCCGATCCCCTGCTGCGAGACCTGCACAGCGACCGGAGGTTTGATGAGTTGCTGACCGCGGCCCACGCCTGCCAGCAGGCGGTTCAGAACCCGAACCCGCCGAACCGATGACTCAGGTAGGATTAGCAGCAGGCGGCTAACTCTTTGTTTCCCGCGCAGTCCGTACAAATAATAGAAGCGGAACACCAGGAAAAATCTTGCCTCTGATCCCCGACACCTGCAATCCCGTAGGAATGAAAAATGGCGGTCGTGCATTTCCCGAGCCGGAATTTCTGCGTCCATGCGCCCGCACGGCTCATCCTGAGCGCCCACTGAAAAGACACCTGATTCGCTTGCTGATGCTCGTCCTGCTTGCCTTTTCGCTCGCGTTGGCGAGACCGGTTCTGGCGCAGACCCCAGCCAACTGGCCGAGTCCGGAGGAGCCTCTTCCCCCGGACACCGGCGCCGCAGGTTTGAAGCAGATGCTGCTGCGCCTGCAAACCACCGCCCGCCTCATGCAGACCACGGCCCATCCCGACGACGAAGATGGAGGCATGTTGACCCTGGAGTCCCGCGGCAAGGGAGACACGGTGCTGCTGATGACCCTCACCCGCGGCGAAGGCGGCCAGAACAAAATCGGCAGTAATCTATTCGATGTGCTGGGCGTGCTGCGCACGCTGGAGCTTACGGCTTCCGATCGCTACTACGGGGTGGAACAGCGCTTCAGCCGGGTAGCGGATTTCGGCTACTCGAAAAGTGCGGAGGAAACATTCCAGAAGTGGGGTGGGCACGATATCCCGCTCAGCGATATGGTGCGCGTGATCCGCACCTTTCATCCCGACGTACTGATTGCGCGCTTCTCCGGCACCGGCCGCGACGGACACGGACATCACCAGGCTTCCGCCATCCTCACCCGGGAGGCGTTCCGGGCGGCAGCAGACCCGAAGCGCTTTCCCGAGCAGATCAAGGAGGGGCTGCAACCCTGGCAGGCGAAAAAGCTTTACATAGGCAACGTGTGCGGTTTTGGAGCAACCAGTTGCCCGGCGGAAAACTATACCGTCAAGCTGAATACGGGACATGTCGATCCATTGCTGGGCATGTCGTATATCCAGTTCTCGATGGAAGGCTTGAGACACCAGCTTTCGCAGGGCGCGGGTGGCTGGACGGTGGAGCCGGGAGATCGCTACACCTATTACAAGCTGGTGGATTCAGTGCTGCCGCCAACTACAGATAAAGACGGCCATGAAAAGGATTTCTTTGACGGGATCGACACCACCCTGCAAGGCTTGAGCTCCGGATTCGATGCGGCCGGAACCAAAGAGCTGGCCAGGATTGAGAATGACGTGACCGCGGCGGCAAAAGCTGCGGAAAAAGATCCGGGCAGCGCAGCCCGTCCTCTGTTGTCGGCCATCGACTCGCTCGGCCGGCTGGAAACTCAGGTTCGCAGCGGTCAGCAGAAGCAGGACATCCTGACGCGGTTGCGGGAGAAAGAGTCACAAGCCCGGAGCGCGCTCAATCTGGCGCTGAATCTTTCCCTTCAGGCTTCGCTGCTTTCGCCCCAAGGCTCCGCCGCGCAACCTCCAGCCGGGCAGGACCCGCTGGCTGCAATTTCTCCCGGACAGAAGTTCACCGTCAGGGTAAAGCTCCACAACGGCTCGACCCACCCGGTGCAACTCCGCTCCCTGTTTCTCGAGGGCCAGGTGACCAATAGCGAGGCCAGGCAGCGCATTCCTCCATTGCAGCCCGGGCGGGATTATCAGACTGACTTCCAGGTAGTGCTGCCGGCGAACACTCCGCCTACGAGGCCAGCGTTGCACCGCAACGATCCCGAGCGGGACGGCGTCTACACCGTTGACGAACCCCGCTTTCAGACATTGCCGTTTCCGCCGCCACCTTTTCGACTGAGTGTGCATTACGAAGTCCCTGACCTCGCCCCACAAACTCACGGCGCCGCAACCGAGACCCTGCCGGAAATCTCGCAACCTGTGCTGGTATCGTTCGTCGATGAGAAAGGTAAGACGCAGGAACGCCCTCTGGCCATTGTGCCGCCTTATTCCGTCGAACTGGAGCCGGGTGAACAGATCATTCCCATCGCCAACGGTTCCGAACGCACCGTCAGAGCAGGTGTAAGTTCCAACCTGACGGGTCCTTCAAATGGCGGTCTGCGCCTGGAGGCTCCAGCCGGCTGGCGGATCGAGCCCGCGGAGATTCCTGTGGAGTTGCGCCCGCGGGGAGACAAGAAACACTTTGAATTCAAGGTTGTTCCCGGCAGCCTGAAAGAAGGGCACACCCAGATTCGCGCGGTGTTGACGGCCGGCGGAAAGAATTACGGTGAAGGCTACACTCTGGTGACTCGCGAAGACCTGGCCAGCGCCTACTATTACCAGCCGGCGTTGCAGCGCATCAGCATCGTGGACGTAAAGATCCCGAAGGATCTCAAGGTGGCTTATGTTCCCGGCGCCGGGGACGAGATTCCAACCGTGCTGCAGCAGATTGGCATCGACTTGACGGTGCTCCCGGCGGAGAGACTCAGCAGCGAAGATCTGAGTCGCTACGGAACCATAGTTCTCGGCATCCGCGCTTACGACACCCAGAAAGATGTCACGGCGAACAACCAGAAGCTCCTGGATTACGTCTCGGCGGGTGGCACCCTGATCGTGCAGTACAACGCCGGCACCGGCGACTTCAATGGCGGCCACTTCACCCCTTTCCCTACAACCTTGGGCCGGGGGAGAGTTTCAGTCGAGGAAGCTCCGGTTGAGATTCTGGCCCCCGAGGACAGCGTGTTTCACTATCCGAACCAGATCACGCAACGCGACTTTGAGGGCTGGGTGCAGGAGCGTGGTCTGTATTTCATGGAAAACTGGGACAGTCACTTCCGCCCTCTGCTTTCCTCTCACGATCCGGGCGAGCCGGCGCTCAAAGGCGGGCTGCTGCGGGCGCAGTACGGCAAAGGCACATACATCTACACCGGATATGCTTTCTTCCGCCAACTCCCTGCAGGCGTATCGGGCGCCATTCGGCTGTACGTGAATCTGCTGGGGGCGGGGCACGAGAGCAGTCACTAAGGCGGTCGTTGGCCGTTGGTCGTTGGTCGTTGGCCGTTGGTCGTTGGCCGTTGGTCGTTGGTCGTTGGCTATTGGCGATCGCATCGCTTATTGCACACCGGGGCGGGACACCCGTTTCGTATTTTTTGAGAGGCGTCATCCTGAACGGCCTTTAGGCCGTGAAGGATCCGGCGTGAAGCGGAAATGCAGTGCGCGTCCACGTCAGCGCTGCGCGCCAGGTCCTTCGGGACTGAAGTCCCTCAGGATGACGCCGATCTTGGGGAGGGAGTTCGAGGTCTGCGCTGCCGCTAAGGTCTGGGGCGAGGTGCCTCCCGCTCTCTCACCCGTAGGCGTCATGCTGAGCTTGCGAAGCATCTGGCGTGGAGCGGGTCCGCGCTCCTCCTGGCACACGGAGCTACGCGCCAGATCCTTCGGGACTGAAGTCCCTCAGGATGACAATGCATCTTATGGTCCCAGCCAACAACCAACGACGAACGACCAACGACCCTTCACAGCCTCTGATCCGTGGCGTCGGACTCAGCAGCGCCACTGCGCTGAACATGATCGACATGATCGGCGTGGGGCCGTTCATCACCATCCCGCTGATCGTCGGCGCGATGGGTGGACCGCAGGCCATGCTGGGCTGGGTCCTGGGCGCAATCTTCGCCATCTGCGACGGCCTGGTGTGGGCGGAATTGGGCGCGGCTATGCCCGGGTCGGGCGGATCGTACAATTACCTGCGCGAGATCTACGGCTCGCGCACTCTGGGGCGGCTGATTTCTTTTCTTTTTATCTGGCAACTTTCTTTCAGCGCTCCTCTTTCGGTGGCCTCGGGGGCAATCGGGCTGGCGGGCTACGCTTCGTATTTCTGGCCCGGGCTGGAACACCAATACTTCGATCATCTCTGGGAATTGCATCTGCCCTTGTTGGGCACTCTCCAAATGCGCTGGTTGATGTCGGGCGCGACATTTGTCGCCATCGGAATTGTCCTGCTCGCGGTGGCGCTGCTCTATCGCAAAATCACCAGCATCGGATGGATGTCCAAACTCCTGCTGGCCGGGGTGTTGATCACCATGGGCTGGATCATCATCGCGGGATTCGGCCATTTCGATGCCGCACGGGCCTTCAGCTTCCCTCCGGGGGCGTTCACCCTGTCGCACAATTTTTTCCTGGGCCTGGGCTCGGCCATGCTCATCGCCACTTACGATTATTGGGGTTACTACAATGTCTGTTTTCTCGGCGATGAAGTGAAGGACCCGGGCAGGACGATCCCGCGCGCGCTGCTGCTATCCATTCTGCTGGTCGGTTGTCTATACGTGTTGATGAACGTGAGCATTCTGGGGGTGGTGCCATGGCAGGAGATCACCCGTTCAGGGCAGTCCAATCGGGGTTTGTACGTGGTTTCTATTTTCATGCAAAAGATTTACGGGGCCTGGGCGGCAAATCTGGTCACTGCCCTGGTGATGTGGACGGCCTTTGCCTCGGTCTTCTCGCTGCTGCTCGGATACTCTCGCGTGCCCTACGCCGCGGCGCTTGACGGCAATTACTTCCGCGCATTCGCCCGCGTGCATCCGCAACACCGCTTCCCTTATGTGTCCCTGCTGGCCCTGGGCGGGATGGCGGCATTATTCTGCTTCTTTGCCCTGGCCGATGTGATCGCGGCGCTGGTGGTGATCAGGATTACTCTGCAGTTCCTGGTCCAAGCCATTGGAGTGATCGTGTTGCGTATCCGACGGCCCGATTTGCCTCGTCCGTTTCGCATGTGGCTGTATCCCCTGCCGGCTTTGCTGGCGTCGGTCGGATTCGTTTTTGTCTTGGTCTCCCGCACCAACTCTTTGAAGCAGGTCCGCTACGCAGCGGTTATCCTCATTACCGGCATCGCCATTTACATGGTGCGGGCGTGGCGAAATCGGGAGTGGCCCTTCGCCGGCGGCGCGGTCGCGGATGGAACTGCGACCTGATGAACATGGCGGAAGCGATCAAAACATCGGCGCCCGAGACCCTGCCTCACCAGCTGGCGCCTTCAGCCTGGTCTCCGCTGGGAGAGCCCCTGTTCCGCTCCCTCTGGATCGCTGCCGTAATTTCCTACACCGGAACCTGGATGCAGAACGTGGGCGCCGGCTGGCTGATGACTCAGCTCACCCTGTCGCCGTTGATGATCAGCCTGGTCACCGCCGCCACTACCCTTCCGGTATTTCTGGTAATTCTGCCGGCGGGCGCTCTGGCGGACATGGTGGACCGCCGAAGATTCCTGCTCATCACTCAAAGCTGGATGGTCGTGGCCGCCGGCTTACTGGGCGTGCTCACCCTCTATCATCAGGTCACTCCGTGGATGCTTCTGCTGTTTACCTTCATCCTTGGGCTGGGTGCGGTGATGAACGATCCCGCCTGGCAGGCCATCACCCCGGAAGTTGTCCGTCCGGAAAATCATGCGCCGGCGGTGGCCCTGAATTCTGCCGGCTTCAATGTCGCCCGCGCCGTCGGCCCGGCGCTGGGCGGTTTGGTGATCGCCGCGGCGGGCTCGGGAGTGGCGTTCCTGCTCAATGCGGCGTCTTTCTTCGGGGTCATATTCTTTCTCTATCGCTGGAAACGTCCGCACATCGAGCGCGTCGAAAGCGGGCGTGTGCGCGACGCCCTGCTGGCGGGCCTGCGCTACGTTCGCGGCGCTCCCCTGGTGCGGTCCATCCTGATCCGCACGGGCGCGTTCAGTCTGGCGGCGAGTTCCCTGCCCGCGCTGCTGCCGATTCTGGCTCGACCCCATGGCGCTACCGGATACGGCCTGCTTCTGGGATTCTTCGGTCTCGGGGCCCTGTCCGGCGCGGCGGTTTTGCCTCGGGTGCGCACCCATTTCTCCGTGGATCGACTGGTAGCCTTTGACATCCTGCTCTTTGCCGCCATGACCTTCGCCGCCGGACGAGTCCAAACCTTTTCCCTGCTCTGTCTGGTATTGTTTGCCAGCGGGACGGCGTGGATCGGAATCCTGGCCTGCCTGAACGTGGCGGCGCAGACCATGTGCCCATCGTTTCTGCGGGCGCGGGCGCTTTCCATGTATCTGCTGGTCTTGCAGGGAGGCATGGCCGTGGGCAGCGCGGCATGGGGACTCCTGGCGACTCGTGCTGGAGTTCCGACAGCCTTGCTGTGTTCCGCGATCGCGATGGTAGTGGGCCTGCTTGCGGTCCGGCGCTATCGGCTTACGTCGGATCAGTTGGATTTAACTCCGTCGGTCGTTCGAGACTAGGTCTCAATGTAGGCGCGAGCGCCCCCGCTCGTGCGGCAGTGAGTACGAACCAGGACAACTATAGCTCCCGCACGAGCGGGGGCGCTCGCGCCTACACTAGATTCGGAAATTCCAGCACCAAAAGGAAAAACTCAGTGAAAAACCTTCACGCCGTAGTTGCTTCTTTGCTTTTACTGAGCGGCATCGCGCTCGCTCAAGCCGCCAAACCTGTGGAAACTCGTACGGTAAGCCAGGTTTTGGACAGCTCCGTCACCAATGTCGAAGGTGAATTCGTCCCCGCAGCCGATGCTATGCCCGAGGACAAGTACTCCTTCGCCCCAACCAACGGCGAGTTCAAAGGCGTCCGCAGCTTCGAACAGCAGGTGAAACACGTGGCCGCCGTCAACTATGTAATGGCCGCCGCTATTCTGGGAGAAAAGCCACCGGTCGATACCGGGAAAGAAAGTGGTCCGGACTCGGTGAAGAGCAAGGCAGACATCATGAAATACTTGAAGGATTCATTTGTATACCTTCATAAGGCTACAGAAAGCATTAACGAACGAAATCTGGTTGCTCCCGTCCACGATCCCTTTGGCGAAGGCAACGCCACCCGCCTCGCCCTGGCATCGGGCGCTGTGGGCCACTGCTTCGATCACTACGGGCAAATGGTCGAATACCTGCGCATGAATGGCATTATTCCGCCGGCCAGCCGCCGGTAATTTGTGCCTTGCCGGTTGAGGAGACAGTGGTCCTTGCCCCTCAACCGGCTTTCCTTTCCCCATGGCACGAGAGTGCCATTTACACTTTTTTGCATAGAACATACCTTTACTGCCTTCCCCTTAGAGAAGATTACCTGACAAGTATGGTACTTCCACAGGAGGATGCCGTGAGCGTCGAAGTCGAAGTCGATGTCGCGCGGCCGCAGGGCGAGTCCCAGGGAGTGGAGGAAATGAAAACCAGCAAACATCGTCGGATCACGCCGTTGTCATCGAGCGCTGCCTTCGAGCGCGAGGTGCGGCGCGAGATCGAACACTTTCAACGAGCTGTCAATTCCTATGCGGATCGCTTTGCGCGCGAACCTCATCTCAGTTTTGAACAGCATTGGTTCCGCCTGGCAGCCACAAACCGGCTGGCGGATGGAGAAGAGCGCCGCCGCTCCTAAGCGCGTCGTAGCATCCAGGCTTTTCCCCGGCTGGCGCCCTGGCTTGTGATCGCGGTAGCCACCAGTTCGGCCTTCAGTCCGCGGGCCTGAATCTTCCTCCGCACCTGCGCCCTGGCGCGTTCCGCACCAATCTTGTTATCCAGAAAAACCAGGACCGAAGGTCCCGCTCCGCTTAACACTGCCCCCAGAACACCGCGAGTGTCCGCCGCGAGATCCTGGAGCGCCGGCAATAACGGACACAGCTGAGCGCGATAGGGCTGATGCAGACGGTCTTCGAGCGCCGCCGCCAGCAGATCCCTGCGACCCTGCATGAAAGCGGCCAGGAGCAGCATGGAATTCTGGACGTTGGTCACCGCGTCTTCCCGGGAATATTGCGAGGGAAGGACGCGGCGAGCTTCTTCGGTAGGCAGCGCCTCTTCGGGCACCACCAGCAGCAGGGGCCACTTTCCTTTGGGAATCACGCAGGCGACTTGGGCCTCGCTCCCGGCTGTCATCTTGGCCACGGCCAGCCCACCCATCCAGCACGCCGCGGCGTTATCGGGATGATGTTCACGCCGCGAGGCTTCTCCGACGATGCGGCTGTCGGACCAGCGCAATTTTCCAAAGTGCACCGCCAGAGCGATCCCAGCCAGGCGCGCTGCTGCCGAAGACCCGCACCCCTTGCCGATCGGAATCTGGTTGTCCATGTGCAAGCGGAGCGGCGTTACCGGTTTGCCGGCCTCCTGCAGCACCTCATGATAGGTCGTCAGGATGAGATGGTTCTCCACCCGGTTGCAGATTTCAGTATCACGACCACGCGCGGTAATGGAAAATTCAGCCGCCGCCTGGGCGCGCACTCTCAGAAACAATCCGAGAGCAAGCGCCGCGGCGTCAAATGCCGGGCCAAGATTGGCGGATGTAGCGGGCAGCACCAGTTCCAGGGCTGAGGTGGCGCGGGCGTGACTGCTTTTTGCAGTTCTCATTGGTTTGGAATTATCGACGGACCTGAATCCTTCCCCTTATTCAGAACGTCATGCTGAGCTTGCGAAGCATCTTGCGCGTAGCGCTTGTTCGGCCGGTATGGCTGTGCAGATGCGCGCAGGATCCCTTCGACTTCGCTCAGGGCAGGCTCTTCGGGACTGAACTCCCTCAGGACGATTTCTAGCGTGGCCGCGGAGTGGTCTGCTCCGCATACTCCAACACCTTCACGACCGCATTGGCGGTGGCGTCAAGCACCATGGGAGCATGCTGTCGAGAGGACAGAACCTCTGCCGCTTCCTCCTCGTGCTCGGTACCGGCGAACAGGTCTCCGCGATGGAACTTGAGTGTGAAGTCCGGGTCCTTAAGCAAATTGCCGGTCAGGATCAGCACCACGGTTTCGTTCGGCTTCACGAAGCCCTGTTGCACCAGCTTTTTCAAGCCGGCGAGCGTGACCGCCGATGCGGGCTCGCAGCCGATGCCGTCCGCCCCGATTTCCGCCTTGGCCAGTGCGATTTCAACTTCACTCACCTGCTCCACCGCGCCTCCCGTGGCCTCGAGCACGCGCGCCGCTTTTTTCCATGACGCGGGACTTCCGATGCGAATCGCCGTCGCCATGGTTTCTGCGTGTACCGGGATCAGCTTCTTGCCTCCGGTCTCGCGCATGGTTCGCACCAGCGCGTTCGCTCCCTCGGCCTGAATCACGGAAAGCTTGGGCAGGCGCGCGATCAGACCGAGTTCTTTCATCTCAAGCAATGCCTTGCCGATGGCCGAAGAGTTCCCCAGGTTTCCTCCCGGTACGATGATGTGATCCGGCGGTTGCCAGTCCAGACGCTCCATCAATTCGATCGCGGCGGTCTTTTGACCTTCGAGCCGGTACGGGTTCACCGAGTTCAAAAGATAAACCGGCATGCGCTGCACCACTTCATCCAGCACGCGCATGCAACCGTCGAAATCAGTCTTCAGCTGACAGGTGACGGCGCCGTAGTCGAGCGCTTGCGAAAGCTTTCCCCAGGTGATCTGACCTTGCGGAATGAGCACCAGGCTGCGCATTCCCGCGCGCGCGGCATAGGCGGCCATCGAAGCTGACGTGTTTCCGGTTGAGGCACAGGCCACCCAGCGAAAGCCTCCCTGCCGGGCGAAAGACGCGGCCGCGGTCATCCCGGTGTCCTTGAACGAACCGGTAGGATTCATACCCTGATGTTTGGCGAAGAGCCGCTCCACTCCCGCGGCGCGACCGCAGCCCGGCAGTTCATACAGCGGCGTGTTCCCTTCTCGCAGGGTCGTGACCCGGCTCCAGTCGTTCAACGCGGGCAGCATTTCGCGAAAGCGCCAGACCCCGCTCTCATCCAGGGCATTGCGGGAAGCGCGGCGCGCCAGCCAGAGTTTCCTGAGCCCAGCCGCATCCAGGCCGCCCGCGCGCATCCCGCTCTCCGTGTTCCAACCGGGATAAACCACTTCCAGCAGATCGCCGCATTGCCCGCACCGGACATTCTTGGCCCCGCTTTCGCCCAGGGCTCCGCACCCAATGCAGCGCAACTGCGCTACGGCTGATTCCAGTTTTGATGGCGATGCGGCCAGGTCGGTCATTCAGGTATTAGCATACGGGATGAATGAATTAATTGTCGTCACGCAGGTATTGATCAGTCTTGTTAATCCAGTCGGCGCGCGGCGGGTTGAACACATCCAGATCGACCGTGTCCGCCAGGGCTTCGGCCTTGTGCGGCATGTGGGGAGGGATGGTCAATACCTCGCCGGCGTTCACCACGATAACTTTTCCATCAACCCAGAACTTCAATGCGCCTTCGAGAATGTAGGTGAATTGCTCGTTGTAGTGACTATGCAGAGGAATGATGCAGCCCTTTTTCATCAGGACGCGGGCCACCATAATGTCGTGACCCACCACAAACTGCCGTTGCAGCAGCGGGTTCAAGTCTTCCAGATCGACGGTGTGCCAGGGAACGTGTCTCAGGTGCATCTTGCCGGCGCCGGTGGTGGCCGCGACTTTGCGAGCACCCTTCTTACGCCCAGCGGCCTTGCGCCCCGCGACTCTTGATTTGAGGCTCCGTTTCTTCGCTGCAGGCTTCGCCTTTGCTTTTGCCATTTTAGTGCGCCTCTCCCTTGAACTCGCCGCAGGCCCTGTGAAACATTTGTTACAAACCTTTGTACATTCCGCCATCTACGAGCACGGTCTGTCCGGTTACATACGATGCGCGCTCTGACGCCAGCCAAACGATGACATCGGCGATTTCTCCTGGCTCGCCCAGTCGGTGCAGCGGTGCATCCGCGGTCCATCCGTTGAAGATCTCTTTTTCGGTCGTTCCCGAAGCGGTGGCACGGCTCCTGGCCAACTCCTTGAGCCGGTCGGTGGCTGTAAAGCCCGGACCGACGTTATTCACCAGAATGCCGTCCTTGCCAAATTCATTGGCCAGGCTCTTGACCAGGCCAACCACTCCAGCCCGAACCGCGTTCGAAAGCACCAGGTCGGCTAGCGGCTGTTTGGCGGTAATGGAAGTAATAGTGATGATTCGGCCCCACCGCTTGCGTTGCATATGCGGGATAACCTCGCGGGCAAAATGCACCGTGCTCATGAAGTTGGCCTCGATGGCCTTGTGCCAGTCCTCGACACTGGCCGCCAGAAACCCCTTGGCTGGCGGCCCTCCGGCGTTGGCCACACAAATATCCGCTGCGCCGAATTTTGCCACCACCGCTTCCACAAACGTGCGCACCGCGGCCGCGTCGGTCACATCCAGGGCCTGGTCAAACACTTCCGCGCTGTACTGTTTCCTTATTTCTTCCGCCGCCCGAGAGAGCGTCTCCTGGTTGCGCGCGCACATGGCGACCTTGCATCCCTCGGCAGCGAAAGCCCCGGCCGTCGCCCGGCCTATGCCCTGGCTGGATGCAGCCACAATCGCAACTTTACCCTTCAAGCCTAGATTCATAGGATTCGAATTATAGATGGATCAAATGGCGCGTGGACAATCGTGCAAATCCCTTGCTCAGTTTGCGCGCGAACGTTACCCTTGGAGCAGGTTCGCTTGAGCTCGCACGTCCGATTCATTCCAACCGAGGCCTCGATGGCAAATGCCGCCAAGTATGTATGGCTTGATGACGAGTTAAAGGATGCCGCGCGCAGTGGAGTTCCCGTGGTCAACGCCGGCTTGCACTATGGTTTCACCGTCTTTGAAGGCATTCGTTGCTATTTCACGGACCGCGGTCCGGCCGTGTTTCGCCTGGAAGAGCATGTCGACCGGTTGCTCGACTCCGCCCTCATCGTCGGCTTCCGCGATCTTCCCTGGACTCGCGACAAACTGATCGACGCCATCTACAAGACCATTGCCGCCAATAAATTTTCCTCCTGCTACATTCGCCCGGTCATTTACCTGGACGGCGCCATGAACCTGGTGGTGGACAGCGGCCAGCCGCGCCTGATCGTCGCGGTGTGGGAGTGGACAGCGTTTCTCGGTGCGGAAGCGAAGGAACAAGGTATCCGGGCGAACATTGCTTCGTTCACCCGGCTGCACCCAAACATCATGATGACCAAGGCCAAGGTGGCGGGAAACTACGTCAGTTCGATCCTGGCCAAGACCGAATCGCAGCGCGCCGGCTTCGATGAAGCCATCATGCTCGATCCCCAAGGCTACGTGGCCGAATGTACCGGCGAGAACATTTTTGTGGTGCGCAACAATCTGATCTACACCCCGGGACGGGGAGCGATTCTCGAGGGCATCACGCGCGACAGTTTAATCACGCTGGCCCGGGACCTGGGTCACACCATCATCGAAGAACCAATTTCCCGCGACCAGTTATATATCGCGGACGAAGTGTTCGTGTGCGGCACCGCCGCCGAAGTGGTGGGCCTGCGGGAGATCGATTTCCGCACCATCGGCAATGGGAAAACCGGCCCGGTCACCCGCGTCCTGCAGGCTGAATTCGAGCAGCTCACCAGCGGACGCCATGCGCGCTCCGTGGCGTGGCTCTCGCCCGTACCGGCATTTGACGCCGCTCTGGCGCAGGCGTAACCGAAGGAGCAGGCATGAAAAAGCATCAGCATCATCCCGAAACCGAGGCGGTTCGCGGAGGCACCGATCTTCACAAGAAAAACGGACCGCTGACTACTCCGATTTACCAGACTTCCACGTTCGAAGTCACGGACAGCGATCAGCAGGTGCGCGCGGTCTCTACCGACATGTTCTACACCCGTTACGGCAATCCCACCCACACCGTAGCGGAAAAGGCGATCGCGGACCTCGAGGGCGCGGATGCCGCTCTGCTCTTCGCCTCCGGCATGAACGCCATTACCACGTCAGCCCTGGCCCTGCTGAAAAGCGGCGACCACGTGGTTGCCCAGCGCGACATCTACGGTGGGGCGACAAAATTCTTCAGCCAATGGCTGCCCAAGCTCGGCATTGAAACCACGTTCGTGGACACCACGGAATACGATCAGCACGCCCGCGCCATCCGGCCAAATACCAGGCTGCTTTATCTCGAATCGCCGACCAATCCGACCCTGCGCGTGGTTGACTTGCGCAAAGTGACCGACCTGGCGAAGCAGCACAGTCTGATCACGTTTATTGACAGCACTTTTGCCACGCCCATCAACCAGCGCCCGGCGGATTTCGGCATCGATCTCATCATGCACTCGGGGACAAAGTACTTCGCCGGGCACTCAGACCTTATCTGCGGCATCGTGGCCGGGCGTCAGGATTTGATCGAGACCATCCACGAGACCCGCACCACGCTGGGAGGCACGATGGACCCTCACGCTGCCTGGCTGCTTCTGCGCGGCATCAAGACGCTGGCTGTGAGAGTGCAGCGGCAGAACGAAAACGCTTTGCGCGTCGCCCGGTTTCTGGCGCAACACGCCAAGGTTCGAAGCGTGAATTATCCTTTCGTCGAAGGCCATCCGCAGCGCGCTTTGGCGATGGAGCAAATGCACGGCGGCGGCGGCGTCCTGAGCTTCGAGGTCGAAGGCACGGGAGAAGATGCCCGGCGGTTGGCGGAAGCGCTCCACCTGTTCACCCTGGCGCCCAGTCTGGGCGGCGTGGATTCCCTGGTCACAATCCCGGTGCTGACCTCGCACGGCATGATCTCCGCCGAGCAGCGCGCCAGGATGGGTGTGACCGAGCAGTTGATTCGTCTTTCGGTAGGAATTGAAAATGCCGGAGATTTGATTGCCGATCTGGAACAGGCGCTGAGCGTCGTGAGTAGTGCCCGGCAGCACGCCCAAGTGGGATAGGCGTTTCTTCTGTGCATTCCCGCAAGATGCCGCCGGTTATACGCCATTCATCTCGCGAAGGTTCGAGCGCCGCATAAAAAAATCCTGGCGCCCTTTCTGACGCCAGGATTCCTAACTACCCATCGCCGACTCTAGAAAACAAATTTCAGACTCAGCTGCAAGATGCGCGCATTGTGTGCAGTGCCGGTAAACAGGTAGTTGTTTGAGGGGAACTTGTTGCTATCGGAATTCACCGCGTTTGCCCCCGAGCCGGAATCCCCGGCGATCGCCCCAAATTGCGTATGGTTGAATACGTTGAAGGCCTCGGCGCGGAATTCGAATGCCATAGCTTCCCGGATGGCAAAACGCTTGGACAAGGCCATGTCAAAGTTGATGCGGCGTGGATTGTTCAGAATATTCCGGCCGGAATCCCCAAACGTGAGGCCGCGGGGAAGCGCGAACGCAGCCGGGTTGTAAAGCAGGGGACCAAATCCTTCCGGAAGAATCGCCGGTTGAACCACACCGGACCGCGGATCGCCAATCAGATCGGGGCGCGACCCGGATGAGGCCAGTCCGTTGCCCACGCCCGCATTGTCGGTAAAGCTGCCGCTCGATCCGCTGGCGATCGCACTGAACGGAGTTCCGCTCTGCAGGCTGGCGATACCGGAGAATCCCCATCCGCCGAGTAGCTTGTTGGTGAGTCCCGGGGCCTTAAAGAATGGCAGGTCCCAGATGTAACTTCCTGTAAAGATGTGCCTCTCGTCAAAGTTGGAGCTGGCCCGATTGGCGGAAGGATTTTCCGAATCGACGAAGCTCGCGTCAAATCGATCCGAAGCGTCGTCGATGGAGTGGCTGTAGGTGTAAGCGCCGCTTATCTGCAGACTGCCTACGCTTCGTCGTACGGACACCTGCAGAGCGTGGTACGTAGAGGACGCTGCATTCTGCAGACTCGCGATGTCAGCGAAGCCCAAATAATGGCGGAAAGGATCGGCGCTGCCCCCGCACGCCACCGACAGATTGATGGCGGCCTGGCCTGTGATGGGGACGCCGCTGGGCGTGGTCAGCGTGCCGCAGTCGTCATGGATAGGATTTCCAAAGGTATCGACTCCGCCATCAATGGGTTCGCCCGGCTTATAGGGATTCTGGCTCAGCGGAACCGGGCGCAACTGGTTGATGTCGGTCTCGCGCGCCAGCTTTGTACCTTTACTTCCCACGTAGGAAACGGTTACCACCGTGCTCGGCAGCACCTCATGCTGCACATCCAAGTGCCACTGCTGCACATACGGCCATATCGCCTTGGTTGGAATTGCGGTCACGCTGAGCGGGAATGGCGGCGAGGCCGAACCGGCGCCGCCTCCGATGGCAGCGTAGTTCTGGATGTTGTTTTGCTGCGAGGCAAAGGCCAGGGGCGGCGAGTTCTCGAGCGACTCCGTGCTCGACTCGTTGCCGTTGCCATGCTCGAAGAAAATGCCGTAGCCGCCTCGAATCGCGGTCTTCCCGTTGCCCCTGGGATCCCAGGCAAAGCCGATGCGGGGAGCGGGATTGAACAGATGCCCCTTCATGCAGCCCGCCGGCACTGAGCCCACGCCGCATTGAACGATTCCATTGAAGAGATTGCCGGAAACGATGCCGGTTGCCGGGTCCACGGAAGTGTCGCCCTGGACATAAGCGGCGGGATCGAAGTTGTAGGCTTGCTGCTGCTTTTCCCGGTAAGTACCGAACAGGCTCAAGCGCAGACCCAGATTCAAGGTCAGATGGCTGGTGACATGCCAGTCGTCCTGGAAGTACGGCTCCAGTATCTTGTAGCGGTTGTAGTACTTGAGCCGAACGTTTTGCTGTCCAAAGCTGCTGATCGTGCCCAAAAGCAAGTCGGCGAACGGATTGCCGGTCGAAAGACCGTTGGACGAATCAAAAGTCAAATATCCCGGGATCGAACCTGCGGCCAGTTCTCCCCCCAGTTCGTTTTTCTGGGCCGCCACGAAATATGCGCCGAACTGCAGGTTGTGTTTTCCCACAATCTTGCTGACGTTGTCCCGATAGCTGTAGGTCGGGTTGGAGTTGTACGGGCCATTCGGAATGTAGCCCGCATCCTGCCCGAAACCGCCACCATACGCGTTGCCACCCGAAAGATTGATGCCGGGCAAAATGCCGTCTCCGTTCCCCGGAAATAAGTCTCCCATCGGGAACGGAGAGGGTCGCTGCCAATTACCCAGATTATTCAGCACAATATGGTCGGTGGTGTAGCTGGCTACAAATTCGTTCAGGAGCGTCGGTGAAAAGGTCGAGCTCAACCGGGCCACCAGACTCACGCCGGGTCCGCTGAAGTCGGTCTGAATGGTCGGAAAACTTCCCTGGTTCGTCCACAACGGAACCGGGGTGACCGTGCTCCATGAATCATGTATGTAGCGGAAGGTCAGCCGCTGCTTGTCGGTCAAATTGTGGTCGATGCGAATCAGCTCCTCGCGCCAGTTCGTGGGCTGGATCGGAGAATCGTTGAACAGCGCAGCTCCTGGCTGTCCGGCGTTTGCGGTCGGGATCATGCCGAGCAGAGCCTGGGCGACGACCGCGTTGGCCTGAAATGCCGGAACGATCGTCAGATCCGGAGTATGCCCGGTCCCATCCAGGAATCCCGGCACGGCCGGGCAATCGGAAAAGTCGTTGGTTGTAGGGTTCGGACACAGATCGCTGAAATTCCCCGCCCGCTCGGCGTCTGACGGAACAAACTGGCTGAACACCTGGCCGGGCACCCGGTCGCGGCGCCATTCCTGGGACCAGAAGAAGAAGGTTTTATTCTTCCAGATGGGTCCGCCGATGGTATATCCGAAGTCGTTCTTCTTATAGCCCGGTTTCGGCGAGGTGGGATCGTCAAAATAATTGAAAGCGTTGAAGGCGTCGTTACGCAGAAACTCATAGGCATTGCCGTGAAAGGCATTGGTACCGGACTTGGTTTCAACTTCCACCGTGCCTGAACCGTTGCGGCCATACTGGGCACCGTAGTTTGAAGTGAGGACTTTGAACTCGGCAATGGCCTCCAGGCTGGGATAGACATTCAGCGTCCCATTGCTGCCGTTGTCCATGTTGTCGCCACCGTCAAGTTCCCAGTTGTTGTATTCGGTGCGACCCCCATTGACGCTGAACGCCACGCTGCCGTTGATGCCGACCGTGCCTTCGTCCTGGCCAGACTGGTTGCTCACACCGGGTACCAGGGTGATGAGCTGGGCAAAGTCTCTGCCGTTCAATTGCAGTCGCGTAATCTGCTTTCCATTGACTGTGCCGCTCAAGTCCGATGATTGGGTCTCCACCTGGGCCACATCGGTCCCTTCTACGGTGATCTCTTCTTTGGTCGCGCCCACTTGCAGCGAGACGTCGGCCCGCGCCTTCTGGCCCACCTGTAGAATCACGCCCTTGGCCTCGTAGCGCTTGAACCCCTTCGCGGCTACGCTCACGTTGATCGGCCCCGATGGCAAACCGGCGACCAGGTAGTCGCCACTACTGTTGGTCGTCGTGGGGCGGTTAATTCCGCGGTCCGGGCTGCTGACCGTGACTTGCGCATCGGGCACAGCCGCACCACTCTGATCGGTCACCGTACCGGTAATGGAAGCGGAGTCCTGCCCCCATAGCGCCAGCGAAAAAGATAGAAAAATACCAAGCCAAAGTAAGCGGGATTTCATAGAGACCCTCAAATCATTCCTTCGACGGCTGAAGACTTGCTGGAGCCAGCTTCAAGCCGGAATCCTAAAGTATTGTTGTCCCCCCGCAGGCACAACCATAGGTATGGCTCGCATCTGAGGGTAAAACGGGATTGCTTCGTGTCAAGGACCACGTCGCGGCAAATCTGTTGTCGACGGTTTCGCCGGAGCGCCCGCCGGATAAGTGAAAGCATTTATTAAAACGAATCAATAGCCTGGATATTGCGTCAGTTCGACAGTGAGTGTCAAGAAAAAAAGGCAGAAAATGAGGCCGATCGGCCTTCCGGATAATCGGCATAAAAGCGGAGTTTTGATCCGGTTTTTGCCTAGGGCAGGATGCGTGTAGACTCACGCACCGCCAGTTCGGGTGCCATCTTGCGGTGTATTGCTGATATTTCCCTTTTTTCAACGACCGCATTGATGCCTTCGATCACCAGGTTCGCCGCCATCGCCCCCATGGCTTCCATCGGTTGCCGGATTGTGGTGAGGGGCGGGGTATACAGACTGCAGGCCGCAACGTCATCAAAGCCGACGACCGAACAATGTTCGGGCACACGTAGACCGGCCTTGACCAGTGCACGTATCGCGCCAAATGCGGTCATGTCGTCAAATGCCATCAATGCAGTGAAAGGCCGTTTCCGCTTGATCAATTCCTCCGTTAATTTGTAGCCGGCTTCAAAACTTGAAATCGGATCCTGCGATTCCGGCAGGTCCACAATCAGGCGGGGATCGAGCTCCAGACCGGTATTTTTCGCGAAGGAACGAACCCCGTGCCAGCGCGGGGCGCTGTCCGCCAGAGTCTTGGGTCCGCGGATGAAGGCAATTTTGCGGTGTCCCAACTGGTGCAGATGTTCCACCGCGAAATGCGCCCCCATTTCGTTGTCCACAATCACCGAGCTCACGCTATCGGTTTGCAGCTCACGTCCGATCATCACCGTCGGAATGCTGCTCTTCTCCAGGTCCGCCAGCACGTCGATATCGACAAAGAGCCAGTTGGCCAGCACGATCAGGGCTTCCACCCGGCGATCGAGCAGCATCTCCAGATAACGTTCGAACCGGCTGCGCTCGTTGTGCACATCGGTGAGGATGGGAAGGTAGGAGGACTGGTAGAGAGAATTTTCAATGCCGCGCAGGATCAGAGTGCAGTACGGGTCGGTCATGTCGAATACCATGACGCCGACGGTGTGACTGCGTTTGCTGCGCAGCGAGCGCGCAAACAGGTTGGGACGGTAGCCGAGTTTCTTGGCCGCCTTCTCAATTCGCTTCTTGGTCGCGGGCGGAATGTAGCGCGCAAGGGGAGCATTGTTGAGAACGATGGAGACTGTAGTCGACGAAAAGCCGCTCTCTTTGGCCACGTCCCGGATGGTGATGACTGAAGTCTTGACCATAATGAATCAGGTGAATTTTTCGCTTACATCGAATCATCGCGCTGCTTGAAAAGCGAAAACCTTAAACCGCAAAGGCGCAAAGGACTCGCAAAGGACGCCAAGGACATCGCTCTCCGGGCGTCCAGCTTGAATTTCAGGCCGTCGTTGGCGGACACTACAGCAGAGTGAAATTACTGTCAAGGCTGCTTGCCATCGTCCTGTTCGCTGCTGTCTCACGTGCCCGGGGGCAGACTGCTCATATACAGCCGGCGCCTGGCCCCCAGCAGCTATTTCAGCAGGGTGAAGCCGCCCTCAAGAAGAACAGCCTCGATCTGGCCGAGCGCTCGTTTCGCGGCGTGTTGGCGCAGGACCCGCAGGCCGCCGGCGCCTACGCCAATCTAGGCGTCATCTACATGCGCCGTAAGCAGTGGCCGCAGGCGCTCGAAATGCTGCACCAGGCGGATCGTCTGGCGCCTCGGCTCGCGGGAATCCGCCTCAACGTCGGACTGGTCTACTACCGGCAAAACGATTTCCGCGCGGCCATAACTCCTTTCGAATCGGTGGTGCGCGACGTGCCGGATTCCTACCAGGCGCGTTATCTGCTGGGACTCTGCTACTTTTTTACCGAACGCTACGCCGATGCGACCCGCATGCTCGAACCGCTCTGGCCCCAGGCTTCGAAACAATTGAACTACTTATATGTTTTGGGAATTGCAGCCGGAAAGTCCGCCCGGCCCGAGCTGGAGCAGCGCGCTTTTGACCGCCTGGTTGAAACCGGACAGGACTCGGCCGAGTTGCATCTACTGCTGGGCAAGGCGCACATCAACCGTCAGGAGTATGACGAAGCGATCAAGGAACTCGAGCTCGCCGCCCGGGCCAATCCCAGACTTCCCTTCGTTCACTTCAATCTGGGAGTAGCCTTCTTCAGGAAGCAGGATCTGGCGCGAGCCAAGGAGGAATTCCTGAAAGACGCGGCGCTTGAGCCTGATGTGGCATACAACTACGACCAGTTGGGGCTGGTGAACTCCCTTCAGGGAAACAATCTGGAAGCGGAATGGAATCTGCGCAAGGCCTTGCGGCTCGATTCCGGGCTGGCCAGTTCTCATTACCAGCTGGCACAGGTTTACCAGCGTGAAGGGAAATACGTTCAAGCACTGGCGGAGATCGATGCCGCCGCCAAACTCGATCCCGGCAATTCCAGCGTTCACTATCTGCGCGGACAGTTGCTGCAACACCTGGGGCGAACCCAGGAAGCCCGGGCAGAGATGGACGCCACCACGCGCATGATGAACGAACAACGGGATAAGCGGCAGAAGGAAATCTATGGCGGTCCCCCCCCCAATCCCGAACTCGCGACCGAGCCCCAATAGCCCGACTTTTGGTAGACTGGAGGCCACTCGCGGCCTACTCCACCGTGTCGCCGGCCCACTCAAGAAGGTATTGTTGGTGAAGGAGTTCCTGTCATGAAAGCACTGAAAATCGCCGGGATCGTCATTGCGATCCTGCTGGTCATCATTATCGCGCTTCCCTTTTTGATCAATGTAAACAGCTTTCGCCCCAAGCTCGAGTCCGCGCTTACGGAGTCTCTTGGCCGGGAGGTCAAGGTGGGCAATCTGAGTCTCTCCATTCTCTCCGGGAGCGTTTCAGCGGAGGATCTTTCGATCGCCGATGACCCGGCGTTCAGCAAGGATGCTTTCATTCGCGCCAAGTCGCTGAAGGTGGGCGTCGAGGTAATGCCGCTGATCTTTTCGAAGGCATTGCATGTCACCGATATCACGCTGGACAAGCCCGAGATTGCGTTGCTGCGCGACGCCTCGGGAAAATGGAACTTCTCCAGCCTGGGCAACAAGTCCAAAGCCGCGGCGAAACCGGCTCCCGCCAGCGCGGGTTCATCCTCTTCGCCGAACCTGTCGGTGAGCAAACTCGAGGTGAGAGATGGCCGCCTGTCGGTGAACCGGGCGAATTCCTCGATCAAGCCTCACGTGTATGACAAAGTGGACATCAGCGTTCGCGATTTTTCTCCGACCTCGCAGTTTCCCTTCACCATAAGCGCGAATCTGCCCGCCGGGGGCACGGCGAGGCTTGACGGCAAGGCTGGCCCGATCAACTCCGACGACGTATCCGCGAGTCCCATCGAGGCGAATATCAGCGTCAAGGGCTTGGACCTGGACGCATCGGGATTCGTAGATCCAGCCACCGGGATTGCCGGCATCGCCGACTTTGATGGCACGCTCCATTCCGACGGACGCATGCTGCGTACCAGCGGCACTCTGAAGGCCGACAAGCTCAAGCTGGCGGTAAAAGGGACACCGGCCACGCAGCCGGTGGAAGTGAAGTACGCCACCGACTACGACCTGCAGAAGCAGTCCGGAACCCTGACCCAGGGCGATGTTACGCTGGGCAAGGCCCTGGCCAAGCTTACCGGCACGTACCAGAGCGAGGGACCGTCCACCATCCTGAACATGAAACTCAACGCCGACGGCATGCCGGTCGACGACCTCCAGGCCATGCTGCCCTCTCTCGGCATCGTGCTTCCTTCGGGATCGAAATTGCAAGGCGGGACGCTTTCGGTCAACGTGGGAATCACGGGGCCGGTTGACAAACTTGTGATCACCGGCCCGATTCGCCTGAGCCAGACCAAACTCGCGGGCTTCAACCTTGCCTCCAAGATGTCTGCCATCTCGGCATTGTCGGGAGCGAAGACCGGTTCGGACACATCCATCCAAAACCTGAGCACGGATGCGCGCGTCTCCCCCGAGGGGGTGCGCACGCAGAACATCAACCTGACGATTCCCGCTCTGGGCACCGTCACCGGAGATGGAACCATTAGTCCCGGCGGAGCTTTGAACTACAAGATGAACGCCAGTCTTTCGGGCGGTGTGGTAACCGGGCTTACGCAGATCGCAGGCCTGGGTGGCAAGGGCGGCAGTATTCCTTTTTTCATCCAGGGTACAACCTCCAACCCGCAGTTCATGCCGGATGTGAAGGGGATGGTAGGGAGTCAGCTCAAAGGAGGCCTGGGCGGCGCGCTGGGGGGATTAACGGGAGGAAAGAAGCCTTCCGGGAACTCGCCTTCTCCCATGGACGCGCTGGGCGGAATTTTCGGCAAGAAGAAAAAACAGTAAGCAGACGTGCGGGGCGGACCCTTGTCCACCCCACAGCAGATCGACAAGATTCGAGGAGCGATTCATGGCCGAGAAGATGCCTCAAAGTTTTGCCAATCACACCCGCTTTGATCCGCCGTTTCATTTCTTCGTCCTGCCCGTATTTGCGATTACCGTGATCGCCGCCATCGTGCACCTGGTCGGACATCCTGGCTTGCCCGCGGCCTGGCTGGTCGTATTCACCGTCGCGGCTGCGACGGCGGTCGTCAGGATGAGGCAGTATTCCCTGAGAGTGCAAGATCGCGTGATCCGGCTCGAAGAACGATTGCGGCTTGCCATTCTGCTGGACAAACCTTTGCGTGCGCGCATGACGGAACTCACGGAAACACAGCTCGTGGCGTTGCGTTTTGCCTCCGACGCGGAACTGCCGGCACTGGCAGCACGGGCACTGACGGAGAAACTCTCGAGGGCGGACATCAAGAAAGCAGTTCAGCAGTGGCGGCCAGACTACTGGCGGGTGTAGCACCGGCCCTTTGGCGTAAAGGGCGGCAGTTGTCCTATCGACGAGCGGACTCGATCTCATCGACGATGCGGTTGAAGTGGTAGACCTTGCGCAAACCTTCCAGCAGCGCCCGGCTGTCGACCGCGATCGAACGGTTCTTTGCCGCATCGTAGCCGTAGTCGCCGCCGAGCGAAAAGATATTGCCGTCAAAAACCAAACCAACAATTTCCGCGTTTTTGTCGATGAGCGGGCTGCCCGAGTTGCCGCCGATCACGTCGGTGGCGGTCGAAAGGTTCATGGGTGTCGCCAGGTTCAACGCAGGTTTCGCGGAAATCCAACTTTCCGGAAGGGCATAGGGGGGCGCACCGGTGGCCCGTTCGAAAAGTCCGCCGATGGTCGTGTAGGGCTCTACAAAGCGTCCCTGCGCGTCGGTGAAGCCTTTTACGGTTCCGTAACTGAGCCGCAGGGTGAAAGTCGCGTCGGGATCGACGCTGGTGCCGAAGACCGCGAAACGAGCCTTTGCGATCCTCTCCGCCGCCGTTCGAGTCGGCGCGTCAACCCGCGCTTCGTACTCCTTACGCACTGCCCGCAGATCGGGGTCGATGGTCGCGGCAAACCGGATCATCGGATCGGTTGACGCCGCAATCGCGGCCTGGCCGCCGTTGTACAACTCCTCGCGGACTTTGAAATCGTCAAGATGAGTTCCGCTCACGAGCCGGTGCGCCAATTGTTCGGGCGATTCCTTGCCCAGCATTTTCCGCACGTAGGGATCATCGGTGCCGAGGTCGCGGCGGGTGAAGGTGAACAGATACGCCAGATTGAGTTCTTCCAGATCCTTGTGGATCGGAATAGGCGCCGAAATCTCCTGCTGCACCTGGAACAGCGTCTGATCGGTGAACTCGGGCAAGCGCTGGCGGTTGGGTTTAGCACGCTCTTCGGCCGCCTCCACTAACCGGATAGCGTGACCGAGAAGGCCCGATCTGAGAAAGAGGCCGGTGCTCACCGAGCGCCGGGTGAAAAGCTGCGCCCTTACCTTCTGGATCTGAGCAATGTCGCCCCACGCCGATGCATCGGCCGCGAGCTTTGGATTGGACGCGACGGCGTGGCGCAGGCGTTGTTCTTCGCGCACTTTGATATTGAAAAATTCCGGATCGAGAAGCGCCTGCTCCTCCCCGTAAAATGCCTTGAACGCGTTGGCCATGAAAAACAGGTCTTCATCCGCCTCGCGCGCCTGCGCCGGACCCTCCGTGATGAAGCGCTCCAATTGACCACGGTATTCGGCAAGCCGCGGCAGTTGCAGGGGATAGACTTTGTCGCGCTCAAAACCTAGTTGTGAAACGGTAAGTTCGCGGCTGGTGCCACCGGGATTGCCCGATACAAATACCAGTTCGCCTGCTTTCGAACCGTTGCTGCTCCACTTCAGGTAATCGGGGGTGACGGCGGGATGGCCGTCTTCATAAACGCGCAAAAGGCCGATGTCGTAGTCGAAGCGGGGAAAGTTAAAGTTGTCCGGATCGCCGCCGAACTGCGCCACCGCGAATTCCGGCGCGAATACCAGGCGCACATCGGTGTAGCGTTTGTAGCGGTATAAATCGTAGACCCCGCCGTGATAGAGCGAGATCACGTCGCAACGTATGCCGGGATTGGCGCCGCAGCTCTGCTGGAGCTCCGCCTCCTTGGCGTGCAGCGCGGTATTAGCGGCGTCGCCGGTTTTGCCCGCTATGGCCTGCTTCACCTCGGCTGTCACGTTGCGGATCTCTGTCAGTTGATCGAGTTCGAAGGTGTCACACTTGCGCTCTTCGGCGGCGGTCTGGGCGATGAAACCGGTTTCGACCAGATTTTGCTGGGAGGTCGAAATTGCCTGGACACAGTCGACGACGCAGTGGTGATTGGTCAGGACTAGGCCCTGCGGAGAGATGAACGAGGCGGAGCAGCCTCCTGCGATTCGCAAGGACGAGGCGCGCACGTGGTCGAGCCATGCACGTGAAGGCGCGAAGCCGTACTTTGCAGCGACCGCCTTGGCCGGGAAGTTGTCGAAGGTCCACATGCCTTCATCGGCCCGCGTCGCCAGCGGCGAAGCTAAACAAATCATGACCAGGGCAGCGGAGAGGGTTGCAGGGGTGAACCAGGGTTTCGGACTCATTGGGCTTTCACAGCTTAGACTAGGTTATCAGTTGGCATCGGCAGCCCGTCAAGCCGATGACAATCGGCAGTGGCTGGATCTGCGAACGTGGCCGTTCAGCGGGGCGTCATGCTGAGCTTGCGAAGGATCTGGCGCGGAGCGGATGAATCGCCTGGGCGCCGTCGGATGGGCCGCCGTCGGACGGTCCGCGCGAGATCCTTCGGGACTGAAGTCCCTCAGGATGACCGCGGGTGTGAGTGTTTGGTCGCACCGAAGCTCGGCCCAGTCCTTCTCCTTCGAGCGCCTGCCCCCTACAAGGTGTCATCCTGAGCTTGCGAAGGATCTGGCGCGGAGCGGATGAATCGGATGGGCAGCCGTCGGACGGTCCGCCGTCGGACGGTCCGCGCGAGATCCTTCGGGACTAAAGTCCCTCAGGATGACGCCCATGTTCAGCCATTGGCGGCGGACAGGCTGGTCCGCTCCGCAGGGTTGGCTGCATCGATCAGGCGGCGACGTCCTGGGGTGGGAGCGATTCCGGGCGGCGGCGGGAGGAGCGATTGGGCGGCAGACCGGCGTCGCGAATCTTGTAGAGAAGCGCGCGGTAACTGATACTCAGGGCGCGAGCCGCCTGCTTGCGATTCCAGTGATGGGCCTGCAAAACCTTCAGAATGACTTTGCGTTCCAGCTCCCGGGTGGCCTGGCGGGTAATGGTCTTGAGCGCGATCGGTCCGTCGAAATTGATGTCGAGCACAGAAATTTCCTGCCGGTGGGCTACCAGATCGCTGCTGATCACTTCCTCGTTGCCCAGGATCACATAGCGCTTGATCAGGTTCTCGAGTTCGCGAATGTTGCCCGGCCAATGATGCTTTTGCAACGACGACATCAGGTCTACCGAAAGAGCGCGGGCGCGGCAGTTGTATTTATGGTTGTAGTACTCGAGGAAATACGCGACCAGGTCCGGAATATCGCTTTTGCGCTCCCGTAGCGGCGGCATCTGAAGATTGACCACGTTGATGCGATAGAACAGGTCCTGGCGGAAAGTACCGCTTTCGATCTCCGCCTCCAGCACCCGGTTGGTGGCGCAGACTACGCGCACCTCAACTTTCTTGTCCTCCTGGGCGCCGATCCGGCAGAACTGCCCGTCCTGCAGCAACTGCAGAAGCTTGGACTGCAGGCCCAGATCGAGTTCGGAGATTTCATCGAGAAAGAGGGTGCCGCGATGGGCCAATTCCACCCGTCCTGGTTTCGAGCCGTAAGCGCCGGTGAAGGCGCCTTTTTCGTATCCGAAGAGTTCGCTTTC
>JBOGLC010000142.1:0-8785 GCA_050746005.1 Terriglobales bacterium | reverse complement strand
TTACTTTGCCCATGACTGAATCCCAGGAAGCGCGGAAGCCTTCGCCGTAGCCCACGATCAGGTCGGGGGCGTTGTCGACATACGGACCGGCATAAACGGCATCGCAGTCGAACATGCCGGTGATGCCGACCTTGTCCGACGCGGGATCGACCAGCCCGTCAAGCTTGCTGCGCAGGTCTTCTTTTAGGGCCTCCGCTTCCGCTCCGGCTTCTACGATGCCCTCGCGCTCGCGGCCCTTGATATTCATATAGAGGCCATTCAGGCCCATGGTGTAGGCGCGGGTGCGCGACCAGTCGACATCTTCGAACCAGTCTCCGCTTTCGCTTTTGCCGTCTTTCAAAACCAGGTAGCCGTTCTGATGCAGCCACGCGTTCAGATTCATGCAGCGGTTGAAAGAGCGGAAGCCGTGGTCGGAAATCACCAGCAGCAGGGTCTGATCGTCAATCTGCTGCATGACCCGCCCGACCAGAGTGTCCATGCGGTCGTAGAGGTCCTGAATTACGCGCGGCTTCTGATCTTGCGGCACGTCCCTTGCCGCCGGGTGATCTTCGTCCAGATAGCGCCAGAACATGTGCTGGACGCGGTCGGTGGTATCGAAGACACAAGCGCACAGGCCCTGCGGAGTTTTTTCCAGCGCGTCGAAGAACATGCGCTCGCGGTCTTTATGATTGCCGTAGCACTGCGCCAGAAACGCGTCGTCGTCGAGCACTTCTTCATTCAGCGCCCAGGTGTCTTCTGCCAGGCCCAGCGTCGCGTAGGGGCCAAACAGTTTTGCCAGATAGATCGAATACGTCACGGGATGAGAAATCGGCAGATCGGGATGTCCGGGATCGATATTTACCGGGGTCACGTACACCTCAACCTCGGGTGAGATTTCTTTCAGATAGAAGCGGCAGATACCGCGGGCTGTGAAGCCCATGCCGGCTTTGAACTTCACCGGAATCCATTCCGAGTACTGGCCGACTTTAATGGTGAAGGTTTCGGAATCGATTTCAATGCGCGCCTGGCCGCGCTTTACATCGGGACGAAGCTTGAAGTCGGCACGCAACTCGCTGCCCGTGCCCAGAGGATTTTCCGGGCCGGGAATGTAAGAATGGAAGCCTGCCCCATTCCGTTCGATCGGAATCCGTACACCCCCTTCGCGAAACCTGTCGTCGCTCGCGCGCGTGGTGCAGAAACAGAATGTACCCTGGCTTCCTTTCAGGTCGGGAACACACATGCCCGAAAGCAGCACGCCAGGAAACTTCTCCGGCGGAAAAGTTACCGGCACGCGGATGACCGAACAGAAGACCCCCGCCTTGCCCAGCCAGTGCCAGAACGGCGTTCCCTTGCGCAGGCCCTTGACCTCAGCCTTGCCGAGTGGGAGCGAATATTTGCCGATGCGCAGGTGACGTTTGGGCTCGCTGATTTGCGCCGAAGAAAGAAACGGAAGATAGTTTTTCAAATCGCGAGCCAGGAAATCATAAATATTATGCTTGCCCGGATTCACTCCAGTCTGAAACGTGGACCATGCCACGGGAGAAATCGCAGGGAATGTGGTTCGCAGCGGCCGAAAGGTACCGGTCTCCCGCAGCTTCGCTAAATTCGGCAGCTTGCCTTCACCCATGAAGCGATTGGCCAGTTCAGGATCCATGCCGTCGAAGCCGACGATCACCACCCGCTTTACCTGTGCTCTGCCGTATGCCTTGCGGCGCCGGACCATACGCAGGAGTTGGCGAATGGGCCAGGTCACCAGCGCGTAGAAGGAATAAAGAAAAGCGACAAAGATGGTCCAGAAAGAAGACAGGACCGCGAAGCCCGCACCCGGCCCTGCGTAGGCTTGGCTGCGCAGAGGGAACAACACGACCAGCGCAATGACCAATACAAGAAACTGGATCGTCCTGAACGGATTTCCACGTGGCAAAAACAGCTTCATACTTGAATTCCCAAAATGCTTTTGAAAATGAAACCTGCAATCAAAGAGACCACAAAGAATAAGGCAATCCAGTTCCATTCCATCCAGGCGAAGTCGATCACACGCGGGGGATAGCTGATTGCGATCGATTGCACAGGACTATTATCCGCCAGCGCCGGCTCACCCGACGTAAACATGCGTTCCCAGAAATTGTCTTTCAATCGAACCGGCGAAAGCCGAGCCAGTCCCGGCGCTATCACGACTTGCTTCGAGACCGTCTGGCCGGCGGCGGCGATGTGAATATCATATTGTCCCTCGCGCTCCGCTACGACGCGCCACACGATCTCTTTCTCCTTAGGAACGTGGACAGCGGGAGCGGAACTCGACAATTCCGGAGGCAACTGCAGCGTAGCCTCGTTTAATGCGTTCGGATTGTCGATACGCGCCTCGACCGTGAAAGTCTGCGCCGGCTGCAGCGGCATCCAGCCGAAGTATCGGTCTAACTGAACGATCAGAAAAGTGATGGGCAGTATGGCGATCAAGAACGGAGTAAAGGCGAGACGCAGATACCTGCCCGTGCCCCGCAGGATTCTGCCATACGCTCGCATCACGACCGGCAATTGGTCCTGAAACAAGCGGACGGCCAGCAGGTTTGCCTTTAGTCGGTCCTTGGCTTGGCCGATTGCCTTCTGGTCGGAGGCATAGCGGAACACGATCACCATCAGCAATCCGATTGCGATAGAAAGTGCAAGCACCAGCAGGAGTGGGGTGTTTGACGACATGGAGGAAGCGATCATGGATGACGGCGGTTACAGGCAGGTGGGTAGGTCGCGGGAGTGGCAAGGAACCTCAGCGGCTGAAGCCGCCTCTCAAAAAAGGGCTCTAATGCAGCGCTAAAGCGCTGCTCCACCCAATTCATTGCTCCGCCCAATTCACCACTCTGCCCAATTCACTACTCTGCCCAATTCACTACTCCACCCAATTCACTGCTCCACCCAATTCACTAATCGATGTAGCCCAGCCCCTGCAGCCGCTTCGTCACTTTCTCCTTGGATTCCGTGCCGCCGCCCTGGTCGGGAGCCAGGCGCTTGATTTCTTTTTCAATCGTGTGCAGCACAAATTCGTCGACCGATGCGTAGCCCGAAGCCTCCGCACACTGCTTGGCTTTCTCCAGCAACTCGCCTTCAATCTTGATCTTTGTCGAGGACATTCACCTGTCTCCATGGCCTGACGGCTTCGATACACGTCACGGGCGGGATGAAAAAACGGAATGTCCCATCATACCGCCCGGCTGGGGAATTCCAAATTGCGCAAAGATGGTGGGCGCGATATCCGTCAGCGCGGGATGGGCCGCATCAATGGCGCGATTGCTCAGCAGGACGCCGGGGACCAATGTGTAGTCCATGCAATGGTCGCCGCTCCAGGGATTGGTGTTGTTCTCGAAGATATCGGCGGGGAAGTTGCCGAGAATGGTTTGCCAGCCTGCGCGATAGCCGCGATTGTAGCCCACGATAAGGTCGGGCCCCTGCCGCGCGTACGGGCCCTGATACACTTCGCTGGCGCGATCGACTCGCGTAATCGCCGCCAGATTGTTCTGCGGATCGCGCACGGCCAGCAGCTTTTCTTTTATTTCCTCCAACAACAAATCCGCCGCCGCGCCCGGCTCAACTATTCCTGCGCGCTCCCGGCCCTTCAGATTCAGATAAAGGCCGTTCAGCCCCAGTCCGTAGGCGCGGGTGCGGCTCCAGTCCACGTTGGCGAACGCTTCACTCTGATCCGGGTTCGGCGCGCTCCTCAGAGTGATGTAGCCATTTTCAAGCAGCCAGGTATTCAGATTGAATGACCGATTGTAAGGCGCGAATCCATGATCGGAAAGCACTAGCAGAGTTGTGCGATCGTCCATACGCCGCAGGACTTCCCCGAGCACCTGATCAATCTGCTGATAGAACTCCGGCAGCGCCGATCCGTACTGGGCCGCCAGCGAAGCATCGTATTCCGGGTGCTGCGGATCAATCAGCCGCCAGAGCATGTGGGAATTGAGGTCGAGGCTGGAAAAATAAAAGAAGAAGACGCCGGCGTGGAACTTGGGAAACTCGGCGTCGAAAATTCGCCGATGTTCCGCCAGCACGGTCTTCGCCTGTTCCAGATATTCCTTGTCGTTGAGCACGCCGGCCGACCGGGCCTTTGTATCCTCGGAGATGCCCTGGGTGTAGAACTCGCCCGCCTCTTCCACCAGCTCGCGAGAATAATTCTTCGGAGTGGAAAGCGGCAGCGCAGGATCGGCGGGATCGATATTGATGGGCGACACGTACAGCTCAAATCTCGGATGCGCCTGCTTGAGATAAAAGCGGCAAATTCCTTTGACATTGGCGATGAACGGAATCAATTGAAACTGTATGTGGATCCAGTCGCTCCATTCTCCTTCGCGAAGAACGAATTTCTGGTCCTGCACACCGAACTTCGCGACCGCCTCCAGCGGATCGATCGAAACCGTGAAGGGCTCAAGCGATGGCGCAGACCCCTTGCGAAATGTGTTGTCGGGACCAATCAGCTTTACCGTCACCTGCGAGTCTTCGACCGTGACCGGAATGATCTGTCCGCCTTCCACCACTCCTGCGGCGGCCATCGGATCGTCCGTATAAAACGAAAATGTGCCGTAGCTACCACGCAAGTCAGGCGTTCCCATGCCCGACAAAGTGTTGCCCTTCGATTTCACCGGTGGAAAATTCGACGGCATGCGAAAAATTGTGTTGGGCACACCGTAGTCGTCGAGCGTTTCCCAGAATGCTTTCCCCCGGCGAAGTTGCTCGGCCGTCCCGCCTCCAATCGGAATCACCCAACTGCCCAGGTGGATGCCGTGCTTTGGCGGTTCCACTCGCGAGGCCGAAAAGTAAGGTTGCAATGTTTTAGGATCGCGGTGGATGAAATCAAAGATGCCATGTCCCCCCGCGTTCATGCCCGTGATCAGGTTCGACCAGGCTACCGGACTCTGCGGCGGGATGCTGGTAGTCAGCAGTCGGAACGAGCCCTTCTGTGCCAGAGCGGAAAAATTAGGCATCTTCCCCTCGGCCATGAACTTTTTCAGCAACTGCGGGTCCATACCGTCAATGCCGAGAATGACGAGCTTCTGATCGCCCTGCCATTTTCGGGGCTGGCAGGAAAACAGCAGCGCGGCAGTGGCCCACACCAGCAGGAAGAGGCCCAGCTTCTGGATTCGTCGAAAGCTCAAGGTAGACCGTGATTTTCGCCCCCATGAAGGTCGATGTCAAGCAAGCCCTGGGCGCGGCAAGCGCCCTCGCCCGCGTTGCATCCACCCCTCCGACCTCTGAGGTAGACTTGATTCCATGCTCCGGCGGATTGTTCCCGCACTCCTGTTCGCTGCTCTGAGCTTCGCACATTCGCTTGCGGCGCCTGCCGCCACCAAACCGAACATCATCCTGATCACGCTGGATTCAACGCGCGCCGATCGCATGGACTTTCTCGGTTCAAAAACCAGACTTACGACCAGTCTCGACGGCGTCGCTCGCCAGAGCATAGTTTTCGAGCAAGCCTATTCCCAGTCGCCGCTGACGGTGGTCTCGCATGCGACCCTGCTCTCGGGCACTTATCCGCAGACGCACCGGGTCAGCGAGTTTGGGACCAGGCTGGCGCCCACGCTGCCATTCCTCCCCGATTTGCTGCAGCACAGCGGATATCGCACGGCGGCTTTTGTCGGTACGATCGCGCTCGATCCGAAGAATGGATTGGCTCCCGGCTTCGACCGCGGATTCACGGCGTATGACGCCGGTTTTCGTCCGTGGGAGAGCGGACCAGGCCGAAACAGTTCGACTGCTCGGCCGGCAGCCCAGGTTGTCGCTCGCGCCAGCGCCTGGCTGGCCCGCAACCCCCAAAGACCAATCTTCCTGTGGGTGCAATTGAATGATCCTCAGGCTGCATCCGGCGCTTCGTACAACGCCGCGGTGGCCGCTGCGGACGCGGCAGTCGGAAAGCTGATCGCCGCTCTGCGCACCAGTAAGGTATATGACGATGCGCTGATCGTCATTGCCTCCGATCATGGCCAGAGTCTGGGCGCGCACGGTGAGGAAACCCACGGAGTGTTTCTCTACGATGAAACCATCCACGTCCCCTTGCTGCTGAAACTACCCCAGAATCAAAGCGCGGGAAAACGAGTCGCGGCCCGGGCTCGCCTGGGGGACGTTGCTCCCACCATTCTGGAAATCGCGGGCGTACCTGTTCCGTCACAGATGCAAGGGCAATCATTACTACGAATCGCGAAGACGAACTCGGATCAGCCGGTTTATTCGATGAGCGATTTTCCGCAGAGGGCCTTCGGATGGAGCGCGCTGGAATCCTGGCGAGCCGGCAAATACTTGTACATAAAAGCGCCCCAGCCGGAGCTGTATGACCTCTCCGCCGATCCCGGCGCCACCCGCAACCTGGCGCAGACTTCGAAGGCCACGCTCGACACCATCGCCGGACAACTGGATGCCTTCGACCGGCACTTCAGCAACCCGACCGGCGGCTCCGGCGGACCTGAACTTACTTCCAGCGAAATGCAGAAGCTGGCTTCGCTGGGATACGTCGGCCTGCAGAAATCCCCAGGCACCGTGAATGCAGCGGCGACGGGAGTTGATCCTAAAGACGAGATTGCAACCGCCAACAAGATTCTGTCCGCGCTGGCCCTGCTCAACAACGGAAAACCGGAGAAGGCCGTCCTCGTCCTGGAACCTGTACTGGGGGCCGGCGCAAAAATGTATCTGGCCCAGTTTGTCATGGGTGCTGCCCTGGCGCGCCAGCAAAAGTATTCCCAGGCCATCGAGTATTTGCGCCATGCCATTGAGCTCCAGCCCGACTCGACTTGGGCGCATTATGAAATGGGTTCCTGCCTGCTGCAGAGCGGCGATTATAAAACTGCCCTGGTTCATCTGGAAATCGCGTCCAACCGGCTGCCCGATTTCGCCGAGGCCCACGCCCTGCTTGCCCAGGCATACGATCACGTAGGACGAACCGAGGAGGCCAGGCGCGAACGCTTGAAAGCGGGCGTGACGGCCAAGCCGTAGGGATCGCCACCAGCCCCGGTCCCATGCGATTCTTGACAATACTCCTATAATGTCTATCATATTAGTAGACTTATTATGGAATATTGTCGTATACTGTTTCCCGATGGCAACCATCCACATCTCCATGCGCTGTACTTGTCCGTGCTGTCGTTGCACGTGTCACAGTCGCCGTGGGCATGGGGATGGAATGTAGCCGAAGCAAGACATTCAATTTCTCAAGCGGCCCACGAATCGCATTCGTGGGCCGTTCGCTTTTCAGCGCAGGTTTTGCGGCCACGGCCGGTTCGTGCAGCCGCCTGAATCTTCAAAGGGGAAGCCAGTGCAGCGAAAATTCCTGGTGGTCGCGGGGCTGTGGCTTGCGGGACTGCTGATCGTGTCTTCGATTCAGGGCCGGGCGCAGGGCGGCCAGGTGACATTGCTGAATGTTTCCTACGACCCGACCCGCGAGCTGTACCAGGAGTTCAACCAGGCTTTCGCCAAATACTGGAAAGCAAAGACCGGCCAGACGGTCGCCATCGAGCAGTCGCATGGCGGCTCCAGCAAGCAGGCCCGCGGCGTCATCGATGGTTTGCAGGCTGACGTTGTGACTCTCGCTCTCGCCTACGACATCGACGCAATCTCCCAGAACGCTGGGCTTCTCCCCGCAGACTGGCAAAAGCGCTTGCCCGATAACAGCACTCCCTACACCTCAACCATCGTATTTCTGGTGCGCAAGGGTAATCCGAAACAGATCAAGGATTGGGACGATCTGGTGAAGCCGGGAATTTCGGTCATCACGCCCAATCCCAAGACCTCGGGAGGAGCCCGCTGGAATTATCTCGCGGCCTGGGCCTACGCTCTGAAACAGCCCGGCGGAAGCGAACAGAAGGCGCAGGACTTCGTGAGCCGCCTCTACCGGAATGTTCCGGTACTGGATTCCGGAGCGCGCGGCTCCACCACAACTTTCGTACAGCGCGGGATCGGCGACGTGCTCATTGCCTGGGAGAATGAGGCTTTGTTGTCGATCAGGGAGCTCGGCCCGGACAAAGTTGAAATCGTCGTGCCCTCGCTCAGCATTCTGGCTGAACCGCCAGTCTCGGTCGTCGATAAAGTCGTCGACAAAAAAGGCACCCGCAACCTGGCGCAAGCGTATCTGGAGTACCTGTACACGCCGGAAGGCCAGGAAATTGCCGCCAGGAATTACTACCGGCCGCGGCTTGAATCTGTCGCCAAGAAATACGCTGCGACATTTCCGAAATTAAAGCTGGTTAGCGTTGACGAAGTTTTCGGAGGCTGGCAAAAAGCCCAGAAGACACACTTTGCCGATGGCGGAGTGTTCGACCAGATCTATCAGCCCAATCAGTAACTATGGTCTTTACTTTCAAAAAACGCAGCAATCTTCCCGGCTTCGGACTGGCGCTCGGGTACACCGTGTTGTACCTCAGCCTGATTGTCCTCATTCCGCTGGCTGTTACTTTTCTGAAAGTGTCGGCGCTGAGCTGGGACCAGTTCTGGCACATCGTGGCCTCCCCGCGCGCCCTGGCTTCCTATCGCCTGACCTTCGGAGCGTCGCTGATTGGCGCCCTGGTCAATCTGGTCTTCGGAGTTCTGGTGGCGTGGGTGCTGGTCCGCTATAGCTTTCCCGGCAAACGTCTATTCGACTCGCTGGTCGATCTTCCATTCGCCCTGCCGACGGCGGTTGCCGGTATCGCTCTGACCACGATCTACGCTCCGAATGGCTGGCTGGGCAAGCCGCTCGCATCGATCGGAATCAAGGCGGCCTACTCGCCGCTGGGAGTTGCTATCGCGCTCACTTTTATCGGGCTGCCGTTTGTCGTCAGAAGCGTTCAGC
>JBOGLC010000141.1:0-44651 GCA_050746005.1 Terriglobales bacterium | reverse complement strand
ATGTGCCGCTGCCTGTGACCCCCCTGTGCGGGATGGTCATGAAGTACCTCAGGGGCTAAAGCCCCTCTACTGTCAGGCTTAAATGCAGGCCTGAAGGCCTGCTCCACCCGTCAGGCCTGAAGCCTGCTCTACCCGTCAGGCCTGAAGGCCTGCTCTACCCGTCAGGCCTGAAGGCCTGCTCTACCCGTCAAGCCTGAAGGCCTGCTCCACCCGTCAGGCGTGAAGCCTGCTCCACCCGTCAAGCCTGAAGGCCTGCTCTACCCGTCAGGCCTAAAGGCCTGCTCTACCCGTCAAGCCTGAAGGCCTGCTCTACCCGTCATGCCTGAAGGCGTGCTCTACCCGTCAAGCCTGAAGGGCTGCTCCACTCTCGAGTTTGGCGGAGCGAGCATCCTCTGGTGCAGAAGCGCTGGTGATCCCTAACTCCGACGGGCGGGGACGCCCGTCCTCCATTTAGAATGGCGGCGCATGAATGTTCTCTTTATTGGCGGGACCGGGATTGTCAGCAGTGCCTGCACCCGCCTGGCGTTGCGGCGCGGCATCAACCTCACGCTGCTGACCCGTGGACAGCATGAAGCGGAGTGGGTGGCCGGCGCGGAAACAGTTCACGCCAACATCAACGATCCCGCCGCTGTGGCCCAGGCGCTGCGGGGGCGGCGGTTTGATGTCGTGGTCAACTGGATTGCATTTACGGCCGCCGACATCGAGCGTGATCTCGAACTCTTCCGCGGACACACCCGGCAGTACATTTTCATCAGTTCCGCCAGCGCCTATCAGAAGCCGGCCACCGACTACCGGATCACCGAGTCCACGCCTCTGTCCAACCCCCATTGGGACTATTCCAGAAACAAGATTGCCTGCGAAGAGCGTCTGCTGAAGGCCTATCGCGAAGAAGGATTCCCGATCACGATTGTCCGGCCGTCTTTAACTTATGGCGAGAACCTGATTCCACTGGTGATCAACAGCTGGGAGCGTTCTTACACGGCGGTGGACCGGATGCTGAAGCGACAGAAAGTGATTGTTCCGGGCGATGGCTCATCTCTGTGGGTGATTACGCACGACAGCGATTTTGCCAAGGGGCTTGTCGGTTTGCTGGGTCATGAACAGTCGATTGGGCACGCCTTCCACATCACCACGGACGAAGTGTTGAGTTGGGACCAACTCTACCGCATCGTGGGGGCGGCAGTGGGTGTTGAGCCGCGCATTGTCCACATCCCGTCAGATTTCATGGTGGCGTGCCTGCCCGATATGGAAGGCACGCTAACAGGCGACAAAGCCGTGAGCGTGGTGTTCGACAACAGCAAGATCAAGCGCTTTGTTCCCGATTATGTGGCTACGACTCGTTTTGACCAGGGCATTCGCCAGTCCCTGGCCTGGTTTGACGCGGACCCTGCCCGGAAGCTGATTGACGCCGAAGCCAACGCGAAGTGGGACAGGCTGATCGACAGCTACGAGAAGGGATTGCGCGAGGCGGTCGCCGGCTTCCAGGCCGGACAGTAACGAAGGTCAAATGCAGGTGCGGGCGCCCCGCCCGTGCTTGACTGGGACGGTCGAGACGCCGCCATTTTCACTCCTGGAGGTACCAGAATTCCACAGCCGGCATGCCGGGCTTGCGCCTGCAGCCGGTTCCCCATGCCCGGGACAAGCCCTCCGAAACAGCTTTCTCAGAGCCACTTCTAGGGGATCGGCCGTTCTGGAACGAACGCTCTACAAAAACATGAAAAAGGGGTTGGCATCGTGCGCAAGATGATCTATCTTGGCAGGCACAAAATCCAGGCTCCGGGGGCGGAGGATAGAAGCGAGCCTAGTTCGATTTCGGCGCAGTGGCGGTTCTCGGGCCCGGGTAGAAACCTGACGCCACTGGGGCACGGAATTTCCTTTCAGTCCCTGGCATCCTGCTCGTTGGATATCGAGTCTTAGAGGATTCGAAAGAAGGGCCAGCCGTGAAACCTCCTCGCCTCCTGCTCAGGACTTTTGTCTCTATTTCTTTGTGCCTCGTTGCAAGCGTTTGCAGCACGGCGGCGCTTGATTCTTCATCGGGCTCGCCGTCCGACACCCAGACCAGTGCAAAAGCTCCTGACGTCCCGCAGCCGGGGCCGGCTTCCGCGGCCAGCGTTGCCATTCCGGGGCCCCTGCGCTCGTTTTTGCGCATGGCCGGTATCAGTCAGAAGATATCGATGGAGGAAGTGCTGCCGCTTTTGGCGCGCAACGTAGCGGTGGAAGGCTATCAGGGGCGCAAAGACAGGAAAGGCAGGCCAACCGAGTTCCTGATTTTGTTGAAGCGCTATGTCGAACAAGCCAGGGAACTGGTTAAACTGGCGGGCCCTGACGGGGTTATTCAAGTCCCCAGCTGCGACCAGGCCGGTCCGCTGCTGGAAGTTCTCGGATACCGTCTTCGCCAGGGCTGTGGCCACCAGGCTGCACTGGAAACCGCCGATCCGGAGCGGGCTTTTCTGACCATTGATTCCGGATTTCCTTTGCCCGAACTGGAGCACACACTGCAGGGAGGCCAGCCGTTTACCTGTCATTTCGCCCCAACTCCGGTCCCGCTCCTGTTCTCGCCGAGCGACTGGACGCAGGCGGCGGCGAACGACCCGCATGCCAAGGGGGGTGATGTGCTGGACTCGTTGCTGGACGACCCCAGCCTGGCGAGGCTGTACTGGGCCATGGCCAGGATGGACACGGAAACCGGCGCCAGCCTGCTGCAATTTGCGGGAATATCGAAGCTGGTTGCCTTTGCCCCGGTTCTCGACTTTTACGGCAGTCACATCTCGATTCGAAACGGACGCATGGTCGTACCAGGGGGAGCGGCTGCGGAAGCTGCCTGGAAGGAACTGGCTGGGGCGAGTCCGCAGTCGCCCAGGGATTTCGTAGCCCGCCTGCTGGCCAAAGACGACGGATGGCTGGCGGCCTATTTCGATACCCTCTCCCGGCTGACTCCGGCGCAGCAGGTTTATTTCACGGAGGCTCACCGGTTGCCCCGTTTCTACTCGGCGCTGCGGGGACGGGATATTACGCCCAGCCCGTCTCGTCCGGTCTTCCGGCCCGACCCCGACCTCTTGTTGCTGGTCACGCGGCTGGAAGTGGATTCGTCGGGCCAGGCGCGCATTCCCGGAAATCTCGAGGTCTGGGAACAGATCCTTCGGCAGAAGAGCGACTCCAGGGTAGTCCGCCAGTGGGCCAAACACACGGACCACTGGAAAAATCCCGATCAACTGGTGGAAGCGTTTTTTGCATTCTCCCGGCAAAGCACGGAAGAAGGGCCGCTGCAAATCTATCTGATGCTGAATGCAATCGATGGGGCGCGGCCACCGGAGCGACGTTTGAGTCCGCCGACGGTGCGCCTGCTGGCGCAGAAATTTTCCCGGTACGGCAACCAATATCTCACTTTCTCTGAGTTTGCCGGTTTGAACGACGATTCCATCACCCGCTTTCTGGGGGTTGCGGACGCCATTGACCGGATTTCCAATGTCACCCTGCGGGCCAATGCGCTGGGCATCTTTCAGGCGAATGTCGGCCTCTGGCAGATACTGGCGCGCCAGGGGGAGATTCCGCCTGCAGATTTGAATCATTCGTGGCAGGCAGTGATCGGTCCTTTCGCATCCGGCAATCCTTCCGCGGCGCAACTGTTCGACGCGGCCCGGACCTCAGTGCGAGAACTGTGGCAGGCCGCCGCCGGGCGGCCGAATCTCTCCCAGGATGAAGTGATCGCGCTGTTGGCTGGCCCGAGTCAGTCGCGTGCGGAGGGCCAAAGAGTGCGACAAGAACTGGCGGACAGAATACGCTCAGTGCTCGACGGCCAGCGGCTGGTTTCGCTGGACACCTTGCTGGGGCTGGGAGAAGGACTGACCGAACTGGCCCAGGGAAAAGTTGAGGGCGACACTCTGATTCCGCTGGCCGGACAGCTCAAGGAATTTGAAATGCCACGGCCGATGTTTACCAGCAGCGAGCGCAGCGAATGGGCCGCGGGTTTCTACAATGCACGTCACAGTTCGTTGCAGACGCGAACCGATCTGGTCAAAATCATCAAGTCCCCCAACTCCAAAAAAGAGATGACGGACGCGCGCGGACTGGTCGTCCCTTTCCTGCGCGACACACTTGTAGGTTTGAACTATGCCTACTACGAACCGCCGGGAGCTCAGATTCTTCTGAACAATCCTCTATTCGTGCGCTCCCACGACTTTTCAGGAGAGATGGCGATCGGAGGAGGGCAGTCCTGGCATGTGCCGCACGTGTTCGGTTCCGGCCTGCCCGCGGGAGGAGGCGCTCATCTTGCCGGTTCGCTGGCGGATCTGCCGTTCGTTCTGGCCGAAGCCGAGCAGGATTTTATTGTCCCGGAAAATGTTCAGGCCCTCATCTGGCATGAGCTGGTGCCCGGTCTGGTCAGCAGCGCGACTTTGCCGCGGTGGTGGGGCGTGACTCGGAACGAAATGCACGCGGTAGCCCTCTACCAGCGAACCGGGGAGGAACTTCTGGCGGCTGCCGTACAGGATGCGGCCCTGCGCCGCAATGTACTGGATATTCTTTCCGAACGGATGGCGCCGCAGCGCTCCGAGCAAATCGAAAAGGCCCTTACGACCGGCGCCTTGCAGGAAGCGCTTTCCCGGGTCATGCCAGGCGAGACTTTTTTCCTGGCGGCAGAATTCCGGGAAAAGTTTCCGGGGCACGACGGCCACTGGGGAAAGGCCGGCGAGGAACTGGCGGATCTCTCCAATCGCTATCCGGCCGAAGTCAGCTGGAAACGGCTGTCCGACGATTTCGGAGTTCCTCATCCCGCACTGGCGCAAAATTACTCTCTAGAATTGCTCAACGTAAAACCGTTTCCCGCCTTCATGGGCTATTCCAGCCGTCTGCTGGCCGAGTCCTGGGATTCGAACAATTTGTACTGGGCTCGACTGGCGGATGAACTGGGTTATCCCCCGGCCATGCTGAACCGTCTGGTTCCGGAACTCACCCATCGCATGGTGGAGAAGATTTTTGCCACCGACTTTGAGGACTGGCCGGCCATGCTGCGGGCCATGCGGGAAACGGGTGACGAATTCCGTCGCGGCAAGATTGCCACTTTACCGAAAGTTGCGCTGACTACCGCAGTGCAGTAACAGTTTTTGGCTGTACACACCAATCAGGATTCCGGGGCCGGACGATCAGCGGCCCCGCAGGCGAGAGGCACATGGCAAAACGATTCCTTCTCTTTCTTCTAGTCGCGGTCATCTCCGGTTCCGCCCGTCGGGCGGCGGCGCAGGAGAGCGAAACCAAGATTCGCGTCGAAGTGGATATGGTGCAGTTGAACGTAGCGGTAATGGATCATAAAGGAAACTATGTGACCGGACTCCGGCCCTCGGACTTTGTTGTGACCGAGGATGGTATTTCGCAGAAGGTTGCTACCTTCGGAGAAGGCAACGAAGCCACCCGGCTCGTTACCTCCGGCAGTGCCCAATCAGACCAGGCCGGAGAACTTCGAACCCGCCCGCAGAATGGCTCGTCGGACTCTTCCGAGGCATCCGAGCTGGGGTCGGAACTCGGGTCCATGATGGCGGGCGCCAACGTTTTCATCCTGTTCGATACCAGCAACTATATGTATCGGGGTTTTGTGTACGCGCAGGATGCGATTGCCGAGTTCGTGCGGTCGCTGGACGGTCCGGACCGGGTGGCATTTTATTCCTACAGCCGCGACCTCTCCCGTGCCACCACGCTCACGGCAGACCGCTCGCAGGTATTGCGCGGAGTGCGCACCACGGTGGCCGGCGACGATGCCGCCCTGTACAACGCCTTGCTGATGACGGTCAGGGATGCAGGCCAGAATACCGGACGGAAAGTGATCGTGGTTTTTTCCAACGGGCCCGACAATGCCAGCATGGTGCCGCCGGAGGATGTGGCGGAACTGGCGCAGTCGAAGGGCATTCCTATTTACATGATCAGCACGCGGGAAGCCAAGCTGGAACCGGTTTCCGGCACCGTATTCAAACGCATGAGCGCCGCCACCGGCGGGGAAGCGTACTTTGCCAAAACCTGGAGACAGCAGCAGAAGGCGTTCGCTTCCATCCGCAACGACCTGGCTCACCTTTACTCGTTGAGCTACTATCCGCAAGCCAACCCCAACCGGGGATGGCGTACGATCACCGTAAAGCTGGTGGGCGCGCGGGCTAAGGGCTGCCGCGTCCGGACCCGGGATGGCTATCGTCCGCAGGCCACGAGAGTCTCCGCTGAGACGACCAGGCCGGCCGCCGGGATGGAGCCGGTGTCCGCCTCATCCAACTGAAAGGGGTAGAGCGAAGGTGAGCCTGCGGAAAAAATAATTGCGGCCGGCCGAGTAAACGTTTACTATTTTCCCCGCTCGTTCACACCCGGGGATTCTCATCATGTTTTCCGCCAATCGCCGTCGCTTCCTGCGCCAGGCTTCCAGCGCCGGACTCGCGTGCTCCGCGAATCTCGCCTTCGGCCGTTTCCTGTCGGCTCAGACTCCGCCGCCTAAGGCCAGCGACGTGGTCAGAGTTTACGTGGACACACGGCGTACGCTGGCCCCTCTGGATCGTAATCTCTTCGGCTCGTTTCTGGAGCATCTTGGACGCGCCATCTACGAGGGAATCTACGATCCGGGATCGAAGCTGTCGGATTCGAATGGCTTTCGCAAAGACGTGATGGAGGAAGTACGCCACCTGGGCGTTCCCATCATCCGGTATCCGGGCGGAAATTTTGTCTCCGGATACAACTGGCTGGACGGCGTCGGCCCCAAGCAGGACCGCCCGCGGGTGCTCGACAAAGCCTGGAATTCGCTCAACACCAATCAATTTGGCACCGACGAATTCATGGCGTGGTGTAAAGCGGTCGGCACCTTGCCGCTGATGGGCCTCAATCTCGGCACGGGCACTCCTGAACAGGCAGCCGATCTGGTCGAATATTGCAATGTGGAGAAGGGTACGAAATGGAGCGATCTGCGGCGCAAACACGGTATTGCGGAGCCCTACAACGTGAAGCACTGGTGCCTGGGAAATGAGATGGACGGTCCCTGGCAAATCGGACATATGACGGCTACCGAGTATGGATTCAAGGCCCAGGATGCAGCCCGGCAGATGCACGCCGTAGATCCCTCTCTTCAGCTGATTGCCTGCGGCTCGAGCGGCCCCGGCATGCCGACATATCTGGAATGGGACCGCGAAGTACTGGAACAATGCTACGAGTACGTCGACGCGCTCTCGCTGCACCGCTACATCGGAAATACTCCTGCAGAAACCGGAGGAGACAGCTCGAAGTTTGTGGCCATGAACCTGAGCATGGAAAAGCAGATCGCGGAAACCATTGCGGTGTGCGATCTGGTGCAGGGACACAAGCGGTCGCCCAAAAAACTCTGGCTTTCTTTCGATGAGTGGAACGTGTGGTATCGCGCCCGCACCGGGGATGCGGTCAACGGGCATGGCCAGGAGGCGCCTCATCTGCTGGAGGAGGTTTACAACCTCGAAGACGCTCTGCTCGTAGGCGGAATCCTCAACTCGCTCATCCGCAATGCCGACCGGGTGAAGCTGGCTTGCCTGGCCCAGTTGATCAACGTCATTGCCCCCATCATGACCAACCCGAACGGTCTGCTCCGACAGACGATCTACTATCCTTACAGCTGGGCGCTGCAGTTTGCCCGCGGTTCGGTGCTCAATCTTCTGGTGGAGTCGCCAAACTACGAGGTTGCGGGAATGGGTGAGGTTCCTTATCTCGACGTCGCCGGCACTGTCAGCGCGGAGGACGGCAAAGTTTCTCTGTTCATTCTTAATCGGGATTTAGCGAAGGCCCACGTCATCGAGGTGAACTGGCAGGACAAAGCGCCGGCGCGAACCCTGTCCGCGGTGCTGCTGACCGGCGACGACCTGAAAGCGTTCAACAGTTTCGAGGCGCCGCAAAAAGTTGCTCCGCGAACTCTGGACAAACCTTCAATCACAGGAGGGCGGGCGAAGTTCGAGGTTCCTGCGCGCTCCTACGCAGTGATTCAATGGGGAGCTTAACTTGATCGGGCGCAGGGAATTTCTCCGCAACAGCGCCGCGGGCGCGGGATATTTTTGGCTGAACCGGGTTGCGCCGTTTGCCGCCGCCACGGAAGAGGATTCACGGATCGAGGTTCTCCTGGACGAACCGCTGGGAACCATCTCACCCAACATCTATGGTCACTTCACCGAAAATCTTGGCGGCGTGATCTACGACGGCGTCTGGGTGGGCGAGAATTCCAAAGTTCCCAATGTGCACGGCATCCGCAAAGAGTTGATCGAGCAGATGCGGAAGATCAAAGCTCCGGTGGTGCGTTATCCCGGAGGATGCTTTGCCGACAGCTACGACTGGCGCGATGGTGTGGGTCCGGCCGGCAAGCGTCCCCGGCGCACCAACTTCTGGGCGCATGACGAGAGCGCCGCGGGCCCTGCGAACCACAAGTATGATCCCAATCAATTCGGGACCAATGAGTTCATCCAGTTTTGCAAACTGATTGGAAGCCAGCCCTATCTTGCGGCCAATGTGCGCAGCCTTCCCGCCGCCGAATTCTACCGCTGGGTGGAGTACTGCAATTCACCCGCCGGGAGCACCACCCTGGCGGACATGCGGGCGGCTGCCGGATATGCCGAGCCCTTCGGGGTTCGCTACTGGGGCGTCGGTAACGAGTCGTGGGGTTGCGGAGGAAACTTCACGGCGCAGGAGTATGCGGTGGAATTCCGTCGATATACAGCCTGGGTCCCAGAGTATGCACAGCAGTTGTCATTCGTCGCTTCCGGTCCCAGCGACGACAAATGGGATTGGACGCGCGGTTTTCTGGAAGAGATCGTTCGCCATTCGCCGGGAGATATTCGTTCCATTTACGGCCTGGCGCTTCATTACTATGCCTGGAACCTGAGCCGGGGCCGTACCAAGGATTGGGTTGAGGGCAAAGGCGATGCGCTCAAGTTCGATGTGATCGACTGGTACGAACTCCTCCGTCAGGGCGACGTGATGGAGTCCCTGATCGAGGGGCACTGGCAGGTGATGGGAGAATTCGACGGGAAACATTCCATTAAACTCGTGGTGGACGAGTGGGGACCCTGGTACCGCCCGGGCAGTGAGGCCACACCCGGGGACATCCTCGAACAGACGCCGACTCTGCGGGACGCGCTGTTCAGCGGCTTGACCCTCGATACTTTCAACCGCCATCCCGAGAAGGTGGCCATGGCCAACTGCGCTCAACTGATCAATTGCCTGAACAGTTTGTACCTGGCGCACGAGGACAAGTTCTGCGTGACCCCGGTCGGTCATGTGTTCGCCATGTACGCCGCCCACCAGGGCGGTCAGGCTTTGAGGACCATCTTCTCCGCGCCTGCGGTCGATTACGACCGCGACGGCAAGCCGGCGTCATTCTGGGGACTGAAAGGCTCCGCCTCACTGCACGAAAAGGAATTGGTGCTGACCGTTGTGAATCCGCATGTGAGCGCGGCGCGGGAAACGAAGATCGGGGTTCGCGGCGCAAGTTTGAAATCGGGCTCAGCTACGATCCTGACAAATTCCGACATTCACGCCCACAATACATTTGCCGAGCGGGAGGTTGTGACTCCTCGGACCGAAGCGCTGGATTTCCAGCGGGGAAGTCTTACTTATAGTTTCCCTCCAGCTTCCGTAACGAAGCTGAGCTTGTCGCTGCAGTAAGGCGATGGGGAATTCGTCGGGCACCCGATGCGTCCACTTTCCTGCGGACGGGGTTCTAAGTCGTCTTTCGACCCGCATTCGAGGCGCTTGAAATCAGGCCAGTCGACTCGCGCAGCACAAGATTGGTCTTGAGAATGTAGTCGGTGCCGTTGGGGGCCGGTGTTTCGCGCTCGACTTCGGACAGAAGCGCGTTGAAAGCCAGTCGAGCCAGTTCGGATTGGGACATCTGTACTGAGGTGAGCGGCGGCAGTACGAACTGAGCCAGGCGGATGTCGTCAAATCCGATCACCGAGAGGTCGCGGGGAATGGAGACGCCGGCGTCGTGACTCTCGCGCATCACCCCGATCGCGGTCATATCGTTCGAACACAGGACGGCGGTGGGGCGGATGGGGCCGGCGAGCAATCGGGTGCACGCGGCCATGCCTCCTTCCAGGGTGTGATCGCCCTCGACCACCAGCTGGGGATCGGTCTCGAGACCGATTTCCTGCATGGAACGCAAAAACGCCTGTTTCCTGGCCACCGCGGATTTCAAACGCAGGGGGCCGGTGATGAATGCGATTTTCTCGTGGCGCAGTGCGGCCAGATGCTGTACTGCCTGCCTGATCCCGTTGAGATAGTCGATCCGGATATTGCTGACCCGGGGACGGGGCGGGCCCACATCGACAAAGACCAGCGGCACTTTCCTCAGCTTCAGATCTTCGAGCAGCACCTCTTCCATGCCGAAGGTCAAAATGGCGACGCCCTCGACCCGGCGCTCGATCATCCGCCGGACGGCGCTTTCCATTCGTTTGGGATCGTTTCCGGTCGAGGTGAGCAAAATCTCGTAGTGGTGCTGGACCGCAATGGTCTCGAAAACCTGGACGATTTCCGGAAAAAAGGGATTGGTAATCTCGGAAATGATAAGACCAAAAATCCGGCTGCGCCCGGAAACCAAAGCCCGCGCCTGGGTATTCGGATAGTAGCCTAGCTCTTCGATCACGTTCCAGATACGCTTGGCCAGCGCGGGGTTAACGGTGGGAACCCGGTTGATGGCGCGGGAGACGGTGGCGGTTGACACCTTCGCCCGTTTCGCGATTTCACGTATGTCCATGACTTGGTGAGGAGCAAGAGCCGCCCCGGATTTTAGCACGGCAAACGTTATCCCAAGCTTGGACATCGAGGGTTGGGGCCGCGACGGACCGTAGGGCGGATTGTCACCTTGGCACGCGCCTGCTTGGGAAGTATTGACCATCGGAATTATGCGATCTTCAGGCAGGATGCGGTGGCGCACCGGGCGTCGGCAGTTCTGTTTGTAAACTTCAGGAAAGCGTTTTCTGCGGGGTCTCTGGAAGACGGTCTGATCCGGCGTTCAACCTTGACATTTCAGGGATAAGTGCGACCGGGCTCGAGCAGGAGACCGAGAAGCAATTTCCGGGATTGACAAAAGCGGTTACGTACACTATTTTGACTTTTCAAAATAGTAAACGATTACTTGATCATCTCAAGAGTAATCCTCGGAACAAACTCACTATGTTGTTGCCTCGGTTGAGGGAAGAGGTGCTTGAGGCCAACCTGGAGTTGGTGCGAAGGGGACTGGTGCTTTACACCTTCGGCAATGCCAGCGGCATCTCCCGGGACCAGAAATTGGTGGTCATCAAGCCCAGTGGCGTTCCCTACGAGGCCATGAAACCAGAACACCTGGTAGTCACCGATCTGGAGGGCAGGATAGTGGAAGGCAATCTAAAGCCCTCCTCCGACCTTCCCACTCATCTTGTCCTCTATCGGGCATTCCCGGAAATTGGCGGGGTGGCGCATACCCATTCCGAATATGCCACCGCATGGGCGCAGGCGCGGCAGCCGATTCCATGCTTCGGCACTACCCATGCCGACTACTTCCACGCCCCTGTCCCGGTCACCGCGGCGATGGCGGACGGCGAAATCGCCTCCGAGTATGAGAAAAACACCGGGCATGCTATTGTTCGTGCCTTTGAGAAGGTGGGGTATGGCTCGGTGCCAGCCGTTCTGGTGGCCAATCATGGCCCTTTCGCCTGGGGTCCGGATCCGGCAGCGGCGGCGCATAACGCGGTGATCCTGGAGGCGGTGGCGCGGATGGCATATTTTACGGTCTCCATCAATCCCGGGGCAGAACCGGTTGGCAGCGGGTTGCACGATAAACATTACCTGAGAAAGCACGGCTCCAGCGCGTATTACGGGCAGGCAAAGGAAAAGAAATGATGCCAGCTTTGGCGATGTTGGTCACGACGCAGCTTGTGCATTTGTCCGCAGTGGATTTCGTCATCATTGCTTTCTACTTCGTGCTGGTTCTGGCGATCGGCTTCTATCTGCGCGGGCGGGCGAATACCGGCGAAGACTTTTTCATGGCCGGACGCGAGATGACGGCCTGGGTGGCCGGACTCAGCTTTCTCTCCGCCAATCTGGGCGCGCTCGAACTGATGGGCTGGGCGGGCTCGGCCTACCAGTACGGCATTCTCGCGACCCACTGGTACTGGGTCGGCGCCATCCCCGCCATGCTGTTTCTGGCGCTGGTGATGATGCCGTTCTACTACATTTCCAAAACCCACTCGGTGCCGGGTTACCTGAAGCTGCGCTTCGGCGAACCCAGCCGCGCTCTGTCCGCGGTTTCCTTTGCGTTTATGACCGTGCTCATGAGCGGGGTCAACATGTTCGCCATGGCCAAGGTCATGCAGATCGTGCTGGGATGGGACATCAATTTCAGCATCTGGGTTTCCTCGCTCACGGTTGCCATTTATGTCACGCTGGGCGGACTGCGATCAGCCATCTTCAACGAAGTGCTGCAGTTCTTCCTCATCTGGGCCGGCGCCCTGCTGATTCCGATTCTTGGGTTATACGAAGCCGGGGGCTGGGGCCATCTGAAGATGCAGATTGCGCAGAGAACGTCGGAGCAGTATGTCCACCTCTGGTCTGGTTTGGGTTCATTCACCGCCAACCCCATGGGCATCAACTGGGCGGGCATTGTGTTTGGCCTGGGTGCAGTGATCTCGATGGGCTACTGGACGACAGACTTTTTGGTGGTCCAGCGCATCCTCGCCGCCAAGGACATCCGCAGCGCGGAAATGGCGCCCATCATCGGCGCCGGTTTCAAGATGATGGTGCCGCTGATCGTGATCCTGCCCGGACTGATCGGGCTGGCTGTCCTGCCGGTGAAGCTGGTTCCGGAATCGGTTGCCGCAGCCACCGGCGGCCATAGCTACAACGACGTTCTCCCTCTGATGCTGGCTCGCTATTGTGGTCCGGGGCTGTTGGGCCTGGGAATCACCGCGCTGATTGCAGGTTTCATGTCGGGAATGGCGGGCAACGTGAGCGCGTTCACCACGGTCTGGACCTATGACATCTACCGCCCGCTGATCAACAGCAAAGCCACCGACCATCACTACGTAAACATGGGCCGCTGGACTACCGTGATCGGAGTGCTGATCAGCGTTGGCACCGCATATCTGGTGATGCAGTTCGCCAGCATCATGGATTACGTGCAGGCGCTGTTCAGTTTCTTCATCGCTCCCCTGTTCGGCACGGTCATACTGGGGATGCTCTGGAAGCGGGCGACGGGTCCGGCTAGCTTTTGGGGTTTGCTATGCGGAACGCTTTCTTCGATCGGGATGTGGACCTGGGTCAAGCTCGATCCCACGGCGCTGCGTTACGTAGCGCTCTCATCTCATGCGAAGGCGCTGGCGCAGGATATGTATCAGGCGCTCTGGTCTTTTCTGGTCTGCGTAGTGATCACCGTGGTGGTGAGTATGGTGACGCAGCCCAAAACGGACGCAGAATTGACCGGCCTGGTGTACGGGCTGACGGAAGTGCCGTCCATCGGGAATGTCCCGCTCTACCAGAAACCGCTTTTCTGGGCAGGCGTGGTCACGGTTGTTTTCTTCATCCTGAACATCATTTTCTGGTAGACGGATTCTCAAGGAGGCGCGCGGCATGATTTCCATCTGGTTTTTTATCGGCATCTCGCTGGCCGTGAATGGAGCATTGATTTGTGCTGCGGGAATCTACCAGGTGGTCAATCCTCCAGTGCATCCCGAAGTTGTCTTGTTCAACTTGCACGCCAATGTGTGGTGGGGCGCGGTTCTGCTGATCGTTGGATTGATCTATTGCGTGAAATTCGCTCCCCGACGGCAGGCTTAAGGTAATCGGTTTCATAAAGGCGGAGTATGGCGACGAAAAAAATGACGATGGGCCTGATTGTAGGCAACCGCGGTTTTTTCCCCGATCATCTGGCCAAGAGCGGCAGGGAGGAGATGCTCCGGGTATTGTCCGCGGCGGGCATGGACGTGGTCGCGCTGACTCCGGAAGAAAGCAAATACGGAGCGGTCGAAACCCGGGAAGAGTCCCGGCGCTGCGCCGATCTTTTCACGAAAAATCGCGATCGTATCGACGGCATTATCGTGACTTTGCCGAACTTCGGCGAAGAGCGGGCCATTGCCGATACCTTGCGCCTGGCGGATTTGCATGTGCCGGTGCTGATCCAGGCTACGCCCGACGATCCCAAGAAGATGACCATCGCTTTCCGCCGGGACAGCTTCTGCGGCAAAATGTCGGCCTGCAACAATCTGCGGCAATACGGCATTCCGTACTCCATCACCACGCTGCACACGGAAAGCCCGGATTCGCCCGAGTTCGCCAGGGATCTGCAATGGTTCGCGGCGGTGTGCCGCGTGGTCAACGGCTTCCGCAACCTGCGGGTGGGAGCGATTGGCGCGCGTCCCACCGCTTTCAATACCGTCCGCTACAGCGAGAAGATTCTCGAATCGCAGTGCATTTCGATCGAGACTCTTGACCTTTCCGAAGTGCTGGGCCGCATCGAACGCATGCCAGACAACGACGATGCCGCACAGGGCAAGCTGGCCTTGATCAAAAAATACGTGGATTCAAGCGGCGTGCCGGCGCTCGCCCTCATGAAAATGGCGAAGCTCGGCGCCGTGGTGGATCAATGGATGGCGGCCACCGAAGTAGCCATCAGCGCGGTGCAATGCTGGACCTCGATTGAAGAAAATCTGGGGGTGGTGCCTTGCACCGTGATGAGCATGATGAGCGACAGCCTGCTCTCCAGCGCCTGCGAAGTTGATATCTGCGGCGTGCTGGGCATGCACGCTCTGCGCCTGGCTTCGGAAACGCCTTCCGCCCTGCTCGACTGGAACAACAACTACGGGGCTGATCCCAACAAGGCAGTGTGCTTCCACTGCTCCAACCTGCCCAAACATTTCTTCCGCTCGGTGAAGATGGATTTCCAGGAAATTATCGCGGGCACCGTGGGTAAGGAAAACACCTTTGGCACCTGCGTGGGACTGATCAAGCCGGAAAAGATGAGCTTTGCGCGCTTTTCCACCGATGACACCGCGGGCAAGATGCGGGGCTACGTAGGCGAAGGCAGGTTTACCGACGATCCGCTGAATACTTTCGGAGGCGCAGGCGTGGTCGAGATCCCGCAAATGCAGAAGCTGCTGCACTATATCTGCGAGAACGGCTTCGAGCATCACGTGGCGGCCAACCTCTCGAGTGTCGCGCCCGCCGTCTACGAAGCAACTACCAGATATCTGCACTGGGACATGTACGAGCATCCGGGGAACAACGGGGCTTGCTGATGGCCATTGTGGCTGGAGTCGACTTCGGGACGCTCAGCGTCCGCGTCTCCATCGTAGACAGTGAGCGCGGGCTGCTGGCATCGGCGCTTGCCGAATATCCCCTGCACCGCAAGCGCGAGGACCCTGAATACGCAACCCAATCTCACGCAGATCACATGCGCGCCCTGGCCGCCGCCACGCGGGAAGCATTGAAGAAAGCGGGCATCCCGGGCGACCAGGTGGAGGCGATCGCTCTCGACACCACCGGTTCCTCGGTGATTCCTGTCGGCAAGGACCTGCAGCCTCTCGGCGAATACTACCTGTGGTGCGATCACCGCGCCAAGGGCGAGGCCGAGGAGATCACCAAGGCCGCCCATCGTGAAGGCCTGGAAGCCATCCACTGGTGTGGTGGTGTGTATTCCTCGGAGTGGGGATTCTCGAAACTCCTGCACTGGCTCAGGCACAATCCGGAGAAGCGTTCAGAGTTTGCCTCCGCGTTCGAGCACTGCGATATGGTGGCAGCGACGCTCTGCGGCCTCACCGATCCCAAAAAAGTAAAACGCAGCATCTGTGCCATGGGGCACAAATGGATGTGGAACCGTGCTCTCGGAGGCTTGCCCCCGGAGCAGTTCCTTGTGAAAGTCGATCCCTTGTTGGCCGGCGTGCGCGAAAAGCTGGATGGAGAATATGCCGCTTCCGACCAGATTGCGGGAACGCTCTCCAAATATTGGGCCGAAAAGCTTGGCCTGAAAGCGGGCATTCCGATTCCCGTGGGGGCATTCGATGCACATTGGGACGCGATCGGAGCGGGTTGCGCGACCGACGACATGGTGAACGTGGTGGGAACTTCCACCTGCATCATCGGGATCACGCCGTCGGTGAATCTGGTTCCGGGCGTCTGCGGCGTGGTGCAGGGGAGTGTCCACCCGGGCAGGACGGGAATCGAAGCAGGACTCTCCGCCGTCGGGGATATCTTCAACGCGATCGCGTCACGCGCGGGCACTGATGTGCAGACGCTAAGCCGCGGCCTCGAAAGTTATCGTGCGGGGCAAACCGGATTGCTGCGCATGACCTGGGATAATGGCGACCGGACGGTGCTGGTCAATCCGAATTTGCGCGGCATGACCCTGGGCTGGAATCTGCAAAGCTCGTCCCAGGATGAATTGTTTGCTGCCATCGAAGGCACGGCTTTTCACACCCGGGTGATTCTCGACCGTATGGCGGCGAATGGCGTGAACATCAAGCGCGTCATCAACGCGGGCGGGATTCCGCAGAAAAACGATGTGCTGAACCGGGTTTATGCCAATGTACTGGGGCGGCCCGTGCTGGTGCCGGCCAAAAGCGTAACCAGCCTGGGCTCGGCAATCTTTGCGTTCCTAGCCGCGGGAACGTTCAAGACAGTTGAGGATGCGCAGAAGAAGATTTGTCCGCCCCACCGGATCTTTGAGCCCGACAAAGCAGAGGGGCGCGTCTACGAACAGCTGTACCCGATTTACAGCAAGCTCTATTTTTCCTTCGGGGATCCAAAAAAAGATGCCTTCGGCGAAGTGCTGCCTACTCTGATCCGCGTCGCCGAGTCGGTGCATAAGCCGTCGGAAGTGGCTGCCAGCTAATCCCCAAACCCTGTCATCCCGACCGGAGCGCAGCGCAGCAAGCGCAGTGGAGGGACCTTGAGGTTGTTGGCAACGCCGCAGAACTCACCCTTCTTGTTGCTCACTTTCGACAGTAATGTCCAGGCGGTACGTGGCGCTGTCGGCGAACCTCAAGGTCCCTCCACTACGCTTGCTGCGCTGCGCTCCGGTCGGGATGACAGGGTTTGGGCTGAAGTTTGAGGCGTCGGTACGGCAGGTGTCTTAGAATAGGCGTTCTTGCCCGCTCCGATAGAACTCGACCCTTTACGCGTTGTGCTGGTATCGTCGCGCAACCCTCTCAACATTGGCGCAGCGGCTCGCGCCATGAGCAATTTCGGTTTTTCTTGCCTGCGAGTGGTGAATCCCTACGAAAAAGCATTCCGCCAAGCCGTTTCCGCTGTCGGCGCGGGGGAGTTGCTGGCCAGCGCGGAGGAATACGAGAACGTGGCGGATGCGGTTGCCGACTGCACCCTCGTCGTGGGTACGACTGCGGTACGGCACCGGGAGTTGCAGCATCCGTTGCGGCGACTGGAATACGGAGGGCGGCTGATCCGCAAACACATGGCGTCCGGCCCCGTGGCCCTGTTGTTTGGGTCCGAGAGATGCGGACTCTCGAAACAGGACCTGAGCTACTGCCATTGGCTGATTCGCATTCCCACCCAGGAGCAGAACATCTCGATGAACCTGGGCCAGGCAGTTGCGATATGTCTGTACGAACTGATTCGTGACGGCAGGACTGCTGCACGGACTGAAAAGCAGGAACTTGCGAGCGGGCAAGAAATCGAGCGCATCACGACCCTGCTGGCCGACGTGCTGAGCACCAGCAGCTACATGCTTCCCCAGCGGGCCGCCGAAACTGAGCAACGAATCCGCCGCATGGTTCGCCGCATCAAACTCTCCGCCCGGGATGTTGAGGCATGGCTTGGCATTCTGCGACATATCCAATGGCAAATGCGGTCGGGAAAAAAGAAGTCGGAGTGATCTGTTCCTTAATGAATTGCAGGACCGGAAAATCATTTACACTAAGGGCAGATGTCTGACCGGATCGTATGTTCGTGTATAACCTGCCCCAAGTGCGGAACCTGGGTAGTAGTGGAGCGGGAAATGACGCGGGAAACGAATAAGGAAAAGTTAAACTCGACCTGCCCCGGGCCTGAATGCGGGAAGCAGTTTTCCTTTTCCCCGGGGGAGACCAAGGTTTTCGAATTGCCCATGAGTCTGTTTGAACGGCGTCACTTCTACCGCTCTGAATTGTCCTGATCGGGCCGGCTTTGCCAATGGTGCTGCGGGGTATTTGTCGTACACTGGTTTGCAGTGTCGAGCACGCCCACGACCACTGAGTTCTCCCTCACCATAAACGGGTCACGCCCGCGCTTCGGATTGCTTCTGCTCCTCGCCATCTGGTTTGGGATTATTGCCGGCCTCCTCGAGGGCGTCGGGCTATTGCTCTTCCAAAGAATCAACTGGGCGCGCTGGGGGCCAACCCTGCATGTCTCAGACGCAATCATCTGGATCTCGCCGGTTGTCGATCTCATTCTGTTTTGCCTTTTGACCTCGGCTTTGTGGACCGTGGGAAGGCTGATTCCGAGACTCCGCATGTTGCAGGCCGCCATCGCCTTGCTGACTTTCCTTACGGTTTACGACTGGCTGACGGTCACAGCCCGTCTTTCCCATCTCAGTTGCGTTGTGCTGGCGGCCGGTGTGGGTCTGGCCTTCAGCCGCTGGGTGGCAAGACATGAAGCCGCGACGCTGCAATTTGTGCGACGGACATTTCCCCTGGTGGCCGGGGCCGGGGTGATGGCCTTGGTCGGAATCCGGGGCGGACATTGGCTGCTCGAAGCCAATGCGGTGGCGAAGCTGCCGGCGGCGGCCCCGGGCGCGCCCAATGTTCTGGTCATCGTGGTGGATACGCTGCGCGCCGACCATCTCTCGTCTTTTGGATACGCGCGGCCAACCAGTCCGAACATTGACCACATCGCCGACCAGGGTTCGCTGTTTCAGAACGCCGTATCCACGTCATCGTGGACTTATCCCTCGCATGCTTCATTGTTGACCGGTCGCTATCAGTACGAACATGGCATGGACAAAGTGAGGCAAATGCCGGTGTTCGGTGCGGACTCCCTGGGCGCGAACGGCTTGCCTACGCTGGGAGGGGCGCTGATGCAGAAGGGATACCGCACCGGGGCTTTTTCCGCCAATCGTACCTACTTTACGAAAGACCTTGGTTTCGGGCGCGGCTTCATCCACTTCGAAGACTATTTTCATTCCTGCAGTGACATGTTCGTGCGCACGCTTTATGGCAGGGAGTTTGCACGGATCTATCTCAAGCGCAGCGACCGGAGCCTGGTCAAACGGGTGTTGCGGAAACTTGGTTTTACGGAGTTGCTCGATCAGGGCGCGGAAGGCTCGGGCAGTTATGGGGGCGCCTTCGGAATCCGCAAGCGCGCGGACGTCGTCAATCGGGAGGTAATGGCCTGGATCGACCATGATCGTCAACGTCCTTTTTTCGCCTTCCTCAATTATTTCGACGTTCACGATCCCTACGGCGGGCCACGCGGCTACGCCACGACTTCGTGGCCGCAGCAAACCAAAGTGGATGCCTATGACGACGGCGTGAAGTATGTAGATGATTACATCGGGCGGCTGATGGATGAACTGGACCGGCGCGGTTTGGCCAACAATACGATAGTTATCATCACCGGCGATCACGGGGAATCGCTGGGACAGCATCACTTGAGAACTCATGGCAAGGCGCTCTACTGGGAGCTGATTCATGTGCCCCTGGTGATCCGGTATCCGGGGCATGTTCCGGCCGGTACTCGTCTGAACGTGCCGGTAACGAACTCGGCTATCCCGGCCACGATCATGGAATTGCTGGGTGAAGAAAAACAAAATGCCTTTCCGGGACCGTCGCTGAGTGTGCTGTGGGAGACGCCTGGGGCGCCGACTGCGTGGCCTAGCGCCCTTTCCGAAGTGGCAAAACACAATATCGTCACAAGTGACAGCCAGGCGGTTGGAAAGCTGGTGGCTACCACTGCCGACGGCCCCATGAAGTCTGTGGTCACTGCCCGTTGGCACTTGATCGTACACAAAGAACTTGGAGACCAGCTCTATGACTGGGTCAACGATCCCGGTGAATCGAATAATCTGATTTACGCTCCGGCGGGCCAGCAGGTTGCGAGCGAACTGAACGCGCGGCTGCAAGGACTGCTGGCACGATCGGCTGAGCCGGACCCGGCGCCGACGGCAATCGCATTACGCAACGGCAGTTTCAATCTCGAGGAGAACAAGGTCCGGCGCGGATCGACCAAGGCGATGGACGATTACTATCGGGTGGAAGCGAAGTCTGGATCCAAACTGGCGCTTGAGGTGCGAGCCGAGCAGTCTGCCCCTGCAGTCCGCCTGGACCCGGTGATTGCAATCATGGATGAACACGGCCAGCCCTACCGAACCTGCCGTAATCCGGGGGACGATCACATCCCAGCGCCCGGCATCGCCGACCCTACTCCTGAGGCCTTCGACGATATCTGCGTGAACGACGATCTCGATCCCGGCGTGAATACCGACTCCCGGCTGGAGATTTTGGTGCCGGAAGGGCGTAAGTCTCTTGTAGAATTGAATATCCGCGTGTCCGACTGGAATGGGCAATCGGCAGCCCAATTGCCGTACCAGATGCAGCTGCGGGAAGCCGGAGCGTCCGAGTCAGCCCGCGTTGGGACTCATTAAAAAGTCCAGACTCACGTTCTGCGGGTGGCAGCTAACCTGCTACTGCGGAATGAACTGCAAGCGATGCTAAGATTGTAGTGAGCAAGCCATAGTAGCTTTGAGTTTGTGACCAGATCAGAGGAGTTTTCATGAGATTTGAATTTCTGGCCCTTTATGGCGGTCCCGACCAGGTGATGACGGTGACTTCCGGATTGGCCAGCCTGCTCGGGCTCCTGCTGATCTTCTGGAACAAAGTCGTAGGGATTTTTTTCAAGCTCGTGCGGAAGTTTAGCCGCTCTGCGACTCCAGCCGCCGTCGACGCTCCCAAGGACATTCCTAAAGGAACTCCGTAATTCCGGGTCCGCTTCTTGCGCAGAAAAGTTATCGTCATCGGTCTGGACGGGCTCGAGCCCGGCATTGTGGAAGCGATGCTGGAACGCGGAGAGCTTCCCAATCTCGCTAAAATTCGCGCCACCGGCAGCTACTCCCGGCTGAAAACTACTTATCCCGCGCAGACTCCTGTGGCCTGGTCGTCGTTTGTGACCGGCGCCAATCCGGGGGCGCATGGAATCTTCGATTTTATCGCTCGCGATCCGCAAACCTATTTGCCCGATGTGGCGCTGACCCGCTTCGAACCGCCGAAAAACATGCTGGCCCAGCCGCGAGTGGTAAACCGGCGCCGAGGTGTGCCGCTGTGGCAGACGCTCTCGGCAGCCGGGATTCCCAGCACCATTTTGCGCTGTCCATGTACTTTTCCTCCAGACACTCTGCAAGGCCGGATGCTGGCCGGGGTGGGCGTTCCCGATCTGCGCGGCAGCCAGAGTAAAGGGACGTTTTACAGCCAGAACAAAGCTACGGTCGCGCAGGAGAACGAGCAGGTCGTTTACCTCGATTCCGGAGCCGAGGTCGCAACCCGGGTTATTGGTCCGCGCAACACCAAGGCGTCGCCGGCAGCGGACACTTCCTGCGAAGTGCGTGTCACCGTGGACAAGGCGGCGCGCAAACTTGCGATCCAGACTGGCGGCGCACCAGCGAAGATTGAAGTTCCGGAAAAAGCATGGAGCGAATGGGTGCGCTTCAAATTCAAATTCTCCATGCTGCAATCCGTGACCGGAATTGCGCGCTTTTACGTCCGCCAGCTGGAGCCCCATCTCGAGTTCTATCTTTCTGCCGTCAACTTCGATCCCGCAGCGCCGATGTTTCCAGTTTCGGCTCCGGCAGACTACGCCCGGGAGCTGGCGGACAATATTGGGCTGTTTTCTACGCTCGGCATGGCGGAAGACCACAATGGCCTGAACAACGGCCGGCTGGATGAGGCCGCCTACCTGCAACATTGTGAACTGGTGCTGGGCGAACGGGAGCGGACGATGCGCTTTGAGCTTGACCGCTTCACCGAGGGACTGTTTTTCATGCTGTTCGATACGCCCGACCGGGTGCAGCACATGCTGTGGAGGTTCCGCGATCGCGAACACCCCGGCTTCGAACCGGACCTCTCGCCCGAACTTGCAACCCGGATCGAAGAACACTATCGACGCTGCGACAACTTGTTGACCGCCGTGCTGGATAAGGTGGACGAAAACACGCTGCTGATCGTGCTTTCCGATCACGGCTTCGGGACCTTCCGGCGCGCCTTCGATAGCAACACCTGGCTCTGGCAGAATGGACTGCTGACCCTGAAGGACGGGCGCAAGGCGGGTGAAGACCTGGGCGAAGGATTCAGCGCCGTCGACTGGTCGAAAACTTACGCCTACGCGGTGGGCCTGGGAGGCATTTATCTGAACTTCACAGGGCGGGAGGCTGGCGGGATTCTGCAAGAGGGAAGCGAAGCGGAACGGGTTCGTATTGCAATTCAGAGTGGCCTGGCTGATTTTCCCGACGCGCACACCCAGCGACCCGCGATTCGGTCTGTGTCCCGCCGCGAAGAGTTATACTCGGGGGCGTTCCTCGAGAACTCCCCGGACCTGCTGGTTAATTTTCATCGCGGCTTCCGGGTCTCCTGGCAAAGCGCGCTGGGCGGTTTCTCGAACTTCGTGCTGGAAGACAACCTGCGCCGCTGGAGTGGGGACCACATTGTCGATCCGGAATCGGTACCCGGTATCCTGTTCATGAATCGTGCGCCATTGCACAACCATGCACGAATTATCGACCTGGCACCCACCATCCTGAACCATCTCGGAGTGGGAGTGCCTGGGTCCATGGAAGGCACGGTCTTACTCTGACGAACACGAATCCGACCACATGAAAATCTGCGTGCTTGGACTGGACTGCGCAGCACCCGAAATCGCTTTTGGCGATGAGCGCCTGGTGAACCTCCGCCGCCTGATGGACCTTGGAGTCTACGGACGGCTGGAAAGCGTGGTTCCTCCCATTACCGTTCCCGCCTGGATGTGTATGAGCACCAGCCAGGATCCCGGTTCGCTCGGCGTATATGGCTTCCGCAACCGGTCCGATCACTCTTACGAAAAGCTGGGATTCGCAAATTCGGCTTCCATCAAGGCGCTCGCCATCTGGGACCAGTTGGCGCGCGAGGGCAAGAAGTCAATCATCGTCGGAGTGCCGCCGAATTATCCCCCGCGGAAAGTGAACGGCATCAGCATTGGCTGTTTTCTGACGCCGGATACGGTGAAGAACGATTTCACTTATCCCCCGGAGTTCAAAGCGAAGATCAACGAACTGGTGGGAGAATATCCGGTCGACGTGAAAAACTTCCGCACTGACAGAAAAGACTGGCTTAAAGAAGAGATTTTCAACATGAGCCGCAAGCAGTGGGCGGTAGTCCGCTGGCTGCTTGCAGAACAGGAATGGGACTATTTCCACTTCGTGGACATTGGTCTCGATCGCATGCATCACGGCTTCTGGAATTACTTCGATCCGAAGCATGTGCGGTTTGAGCCGGGAAACCCTTACCAGGATGCGATTCCGGAGTACTACCGCTGGCTCGACGAGCAGATTGGCGGCATCCTCGAACTGCTCGATGACGATACCATGTTGCTGGTAGTTTCCGATCATGGAGCGCAGCGCCTCGATGGCGGGTTCGCGATCAACCAATGGCTGATCCGCGAAGGCCTTCTGGTCCTGAACGAATATCCCGAGACGCTGACGCCTTTTGAAAAACTGAATGTGAACTGGAGCCAGACCAAAGTCTGGAGCGAAGGCGGATATTACGCTCGAGTGTTTTTCAATATGGAGGGGCGCGAACCGCAAGGCGTGGTTCCCGCGTCCGAGTACGAGTCCTTCCAGAACGAAATGAAGTCCCGGCTGGAGACGCTTCCGGGTGAAAACGGTCAGGCCATGAAATCGCTGGTTTTCAAGCCTCAGGAAATCTATCGCCAAGTACGCAATGTGGCTCCCGATCTGATCGTCCACTTCGGCGAACTCTACTGGCGGTCCATTGGGACGGTCGGACATGCAAAACTCCATGTTCAGGAAAACGACACCGGCCCGGACGGCTGCAACCATGCGCAATATGGAATGTTCATTCTGACGTCGCCGAATTGTCCCCTGGGCGGTGAGTATGAAGGGGCCCGCCTGCTGGATATAGCTCCCACTTTGTTGGATCTTGCGGGATACGAAATTCCGGAAACCATGCAGGGGCGTTCGCTGGTTGCCGGCATGGAAAAGAAAGGCCGGGGCGGAGGCTCGGACGAGGAGTCACAAAGAATTGTACACGACCGTCTGGCGGGACTGGGATACGTTTAGCGCCGTTTCACCGGTGTTATTCCTGTGGAGGCTCAGCCTTGAGAAAATCATTGTTGTTCTTGATCGTCGCCCTGCTGGCGCCAGTATTGGCGCAGGAAAGTCAGCCATCCTTTGATGGCAAGAGTTGGTGGGATCACATAAAGGTTCTGGCTGCCGACAACATGGAAGGACGCGACACCGGAAGCCCGGGTCTGAAAAGAGCAGAAGCTTACGTCGTCGGTCAATTGAGGGCTGCCGGACTTCAGCCGACTGGAGTGAAGGGTTTTTACCAGCCGGTAAACTTCGAATCGCGGCAGTTGATTGAAACGCAATCGAGCGCCGCGCTGATTCGCGAAGGCAAAGCGGAGAGGCTTACCCTGGGAGAAGATGCGATCTTCAGCACCCGGGTGGATCTGGCTCCCGAAGTGGAAGGTCCGCTGGTGTTTGTGGGTTACGGCCTGAGCATTCCGGAAAACGACTTCGACGATCTTGCCGGCCTCGATCTGAAGGGCAAGGTCGCAGTCCTGATCAGCGGATCGCCTTCACAGATTCCTTCGGCGCTGGCTTCGCACCATCAAACCGCAGGAGAACGCTGGAAAGCCTTTCGTGCGGCGGGCGCGATCGGCATCATCACCATCCCGAATCCTGCGTCCATGGATGTGCCCTGGGCGCGCATCGCTTTGAACCGCCTGCACCCAAGCATGGAATTGGCCGGTGCAGAATTTAACGAGACTGAAGGAGAGAAGCTGGCGCTCTATTTCAATCCGGCGCACGCGGACAAATTGTTTGCCGGATCGGGCCATACCTTCGAGGACCTTGCGGAACTGGCCAAGGAACGCAAGCCCCTGCCGCATTTTCCGCTGAGCGCTTCTATCCAGGCTAAAGCCGTGGTGAAGAAGAAGGCGGTGGAGTCGGCAAATCTTGTGGCCCGGTTGCCGGGGAATGACCCGCAGTTGAAGAATGAATACGTAGTGCTGTCGGCGCACATCGATCATGTGGGCATCGGCGAACCGGTCAATGGCGACCGCATTTACAACGGCGCCATGGACAACGCCTCCGGCGTGGCGGTGTTGCTCGACGTAGCGGCTTCGCTCAAGCGGCATCCTGAAAACCTGAAGCGCTCGCTTCTGTTTGTGTTCGTAACCGGAGAGGAAAAAGGTTTACTCGGATCGAAATATTTTGCCGCTCATCCCACGGTGGGGCCGAAGTCCATGGCGGCGGACATCAACATCGACATGTTCCGCCCTCTCGTTCCCCTCAAGTTGCTCACCGTTCTGGGAATGGCGGAATCGGATTTGGGCGACGAAGCCCGGCAGGTGGCGGAGTCGGATGATGTTTCCGTCCAGGCTGATCCCCAGCCGCTAAGAAACGTGTTTGTCCGCAGCGACCAGTACAGCTTCATTCGTCACGGAATACCGGCCCTGGCATTGGATATTGCCCCCACCACGCCGGAGCAGGAGAAAATTTACAAGGACTGGCTCACCTATCGCTACCATGCGCCCTCGGACGATCTGGATCAGCCGGTTGATCTGGCGGCGGCAGGCAAATATGAAGACATCATCCGGAAACTCATGATCAAGGTAGCGGACAATCCCGAACGACCGGAATGGAAGGCCGACAGCTTTTTCCGCCGCTATGCGGAAGCCGGGAAACAATAGTCATCTCAGGGCGTTTGACCCGCGGAATTGCAGGCTGCGGTAAAATGTCGATTTCCAACGGGAACAACATGAGCAAGCCGTTCCAAACCTCCGCCGCAATATCCGCCATCGGCTCCATCATCGTCAGCGGCATCGTCGTCGTGTGCATCCTGGGTTCAGGTACGGCCTTGCCGGCCGCAGCCGCCGAACCGCCGAAGATTGGCGCCTCCGCGGTGTGGCAGGTGACTCAGGCGTTCACGACGAGCGCTCACACCGCCTGCGACAAGTCTGCGCCGTCCGGCTTCGCCGAATGCGTCATCGGCCAGATCAGCAAAGCCGGCGCTTCACCGGACTCGGGCAGCTTTACGCGCGAGCTCTACCGGCAGAGCCACGGGGACGTGGGCATCATGACCGGCTTGCAGGCTGTCGGTCCCGTTGATATTGCGTGGATCACTTATCCTTTCCGGGCCAATAACAACAATGGGCTGCTATTCATAAACGGAGAGCCGCGAATCGTCAACGTGGAGAACTTGAAACTGCTCGACCGGAAAGCGATGGAGCAGAGTCCTCAGTTCAAGGATCTCAAGTTTCAATTTGCCCGGGTCGATGTGTGGCCGGGTGATCGCGACGGGAAGACCTGGCCCAACTCGCGAACCGGCCCCAACGGCGGAAAACAGTTTGTGGTGGCCTATCCCCTGATCAATGGCTGCCATGCCTGCGCCCGCGCCGGCTTTGCGATGTTCACCTGGAATTTCAGCGCTGAGGGAAAATTTCTAGGCACCACATTCGTCGGCATGACGCCTCCGCCTCTGCAATAATCCCCATCCGCGAAGGACTCGCAGGTCGATGTTATGCTGTTGCACCCATGGGAAGCGTATCCCTTCTCGCCAAGTTCTCTGCCCTGGCCTTCAGCGCGCTCCTGCCCCTGATTAATCCGCTCGGAACGGCGTTAGTGTTCGTCGGTCTTGTGGGTAATGCGCCGGCGTCCGTTTATCGTGACCTGGCCCGCAAGATTGCGATTCGCACCACGTTATTCCTGGCCGCGGTGGAGCTGGTGGGAACCGCCATGCTGGAATTTTTTGGAATTTCTCTTCCCGTGGTCCAGGTCGCCGGAGGCCTGGTGTTGGCCAGCATGGGATGGGGCCTGCTCAATCAACATGAAGCCCAGGCCGATCCCGACCAGGCAGCGGTCGCGGAGGCCAGCGAGGGAACCCTGCAGCAGCAGGTGTTCTACCCGCTGACCTTTCCCGTCACCGCGGGGCCCGGCTCCATTGTTGTGATGCTCACCCTGAGCGCCCACGCTTCGGCGAAGGGTGTGCTCAACGATGCCATGGCACATGCGGGGATTTTCCTGGCGGTCATCGTTTTGAGCCTGCTGGTTTTTGTCTGCTACGCTTACGCCCCCAGGATCACAGCCCGTATTCCGGCCCAAACGGCGCATGGCATCCTCCGCGTCATTGCTTTTGTGCTTCTGTGCATCGGAGTGCAGATCACGTGGAATGGAGTGGAAGCGCTGTTGAAGACAGTGCTCAAGTCGTAGAAGCCAGGGGCGGCGACGCTCTTCTCGCCCCTCGATCGCCTTTTTAGCGAGTCTCGCGGCCAGAATTTGCCGGCAGGTGCGGGTTCACGAGGGCAAGCACCTCATCGCGAAGGAACGGCCCTCCAGCCAGAAGTCCGGGAAGAAGTGGCGACTTGCAGTTGCCCCGCCAGGGCGAATTCTCCGGCGTGCAGACAAACCCTCCGGCGCTGCTTACCAGGGCCGCGCCCGCCGCAACGTCCCATTCATGTTTGGGCGAGAGCGTGAAGGTGACATCGGCCAGGCCTGCCGAAACCAGCGCCAGTTTATACGCTACCGATCCCATCGGGCGGATTTTTACCGAGGCCTTGTCGAACCGCTTCCACTCGCCGCGCTTGCTCTCGCTTCGACTGGCCAGCACCACGGCGTCATCGAGGGTGGCGCGCTGGCTGGCTTGCGCCGGCTTTCCGTTGTAGGTCACACCCGAATCCAGAGAGCCGAGAAAAATCTCGTTGGTGGCGGGATTGCAGATTCCTCCCGCCACCGGAATTCCGTTTTCCACCATCGCGACCGAAACGCAGAACTCGGGAATGCCGGCCACGAACTCACGCGTGCCATCGAGAGGATCTACGATCCAGACACGCTGCTTCTCGAGGCGGGACAAGTCGTCAACGCTTTCTTCCGAGAGCCAGCCTTCGTCCGGGCGGAGCAATTCCTGGCGCAGCGCGGCGTCGACTGCCTTGTCGGCTTCGGTGACCGGATCGTGTCCCGCCTTGTACTCGGCCTCGATGGCTCCCAGGGTGAAGCGGGTGAAGATCTGTCGGGCAGATTCCAGCGCCGACTGTATTCGTTCGAGCGTCTCGGCGGGAGAGTTGTTGGACATTAAACTTGTCGTGAGCGTGGTCGTGTCCTAGTTTCGGCGTCTTTGCGGTCAAGAATCTGATCGTGCTTCAGCAAGGTCAACTGCTAACCGCAAAGCGCGCAAAAGACCCGCAAAGATCGCGAAGTAAATTCGGCGTAGCAACTCAGCGACAACTACGCCGTTTGTCCGATGGCGCCGAAGAAGCCTTCGCGCTCGAGATGCAGAATGATCTCCTGCGCCGCCTCTTCCGGGGTTAACTCCGCCGTGTCGATGACCACCTCGGCATCATTCGGATCTTCGTAGGGATCCGAAATGCCGGTGAATTCCTTGAGAATTCCCGCCCGGGCTTTGGCGTAGAGGCCCTTGCGGTCACGCTGCTCGCACACCTCCACCGATGTCGATACATGCACCAGGATGAATCCGCCCACCGGTTCGATCAATCCGCGCACGTGTTTGCGAGTGGCATCGTAGGGCGCGATGGGAGCGCAGATCGCGATGCCGCCGTTCTTGGTGATTTCAGAAGCTACGTAACCGATGCGGCGGATATTGATGTCACGGTGCTCCTTGGAGAATCCCAGTTCGGACGACAGATGCTTGCGCACCAGGTCGCCGTCCAGCAGAGTAACTGGACGTCCGCCGGTTTCTAAAAACTTGGTCAACAGGACATTGGCGATGGTCGACTTCCCCGAACCGGAAAGGCCGGTGAAGAAAATCGTCACGCCCTGCTGGTGGCGGGGCGGATAGCTGCGGCGCAACTCCTGCACCACCTCCGGGTAAGTAAACCAGGCGGGGATGTCGCGGCCTTCATTCAGCCGCTGGCGCAACTCCGTACCTGAGATGTCCAGGACGCGCGCTCCCTTCGGCACCTCGTCCGTGGGAAAATATTTGTCCTGGTCTTCGAGGTAAACCATCATATTGAACGGAACCATGGTGACGCCGATGTCGGATTCGTATTTCTTGAAAACCTCCTGCGCCTCGTACGGGCCATAGAAGGGCTTACCGTCGGTGTCTTTTCCGGGGCCGGCGTGATCGCGGCCGACAATGAAGTGGCTGCAACCGTAGTTTTTGCGGATCAGCGCGTGCCAGATGGCCTCGCGGGGCCCGCCCATGCGCATGGCCAGCGGCAACAACGAGAGTTTTACCGTTCCCGGCGGGTATTTCGACGAAAGCAACTGGTAGCAGCGGACGCGGGTGAAATAATCCACATCGCCGGGCTTGGTCATACCTACCACGGGATGTATCAGAAGGCTGGCTTCCACCTGCTTGGCGGCGCGGAAGGTAAGCTCCTGATGGGCGCGGTGCATGGGATTGCGGGTCTGGAAGGCGACGATACGGCGCCAGCCCAAACGGGCGAATTCGGCGCGGAGTTCGGCGGGAGTCAGGCGCAGGGAGCGAAAGTCATAGTGCGCCGGGGCCTGGACGCCTTCCAGGCGACCGCCGATGTACCAGGGATTCGCCTTGTTCATGACATAGTCCGCGCCAGGATGGGCTGCGCTCGTGCTGTTAAAGACCGCCTTGGCTTCAGCCTTGCGGTCGGGCTGCCAGACATCTTCGACGTGCAGCACCGCCAGCATTACGCCTTCGGGATCGCGGAGCGCGATTCTGCCGGCGCCCGGCTTCAGGGATTTGGCAAATGTTTCGCTCACGTCCAGGGTGATGGGCATGGGCCAGAGCAGTCCACTGGCCAGCTTCATGCGGTCGCATACGCCTTCGTAGTCGGGGCGATTCATGAATCCACGCAGCGGCGAAAAGCCGCCGCTGAGCAGCAACTCGAGATCGCAGAGTTGGCGTGCGCTCAGGTCCCATGAAGGCCACTCGCGCGAGTTGGCTTTCAGTTCGTTGACAGCTTCCGGTTGGGCGATAAGATCGGCAAGTTCTCCACCGTGGGGCGGGATAAGGTGACTGCTCGAAGTACTCAAACGCTTTGGCCTCCTGGAATTTTATGAGACTCTCGTGCTCGACGTTACTCGGCATTCCGGCAGGTGAAGAGATCCCGCCACTCATTGATGAAGGGAAGGCTGCGTCAGTTGCGATATTTGTCGCAGCCGCTCCTTCTCTCCTTGATTGCAATGGAAATTCGAAGCGAGATCGCCACCATGCGACCGACAAACGGTCGCGATGTGCGGCGCTGGCATAAAGCGGCGTGACCGCGTGCCGCGTTCATATCAGGAAGTACGTTTCCAGTTTAAAACAAAATCCGCCCGAGGCTAGCGCGACGATTGTGAAAACCGGAATCAACCGCCGGCGATTTTGCGGTTCTGGATCTCGAGGTACTGGGGATGTGCCAGCCAGGGTTTAGACGGAGGGGCGATGATGATTCCGACGATACTTGTAAATGTGACTCGAAGTTCTTATTTCGTCATCAGGTAAAAGATGTAATTCCTTCCAATTATGACGGTAGGCTGAGGAAAATTTTTCTCTCCGGATAAAGCGCTTAGCCTGAAGATAAAGCACTTAGCTTGATTCGCGCGAAGCTTGAATCGTGCCGAAATGTCAGCACAATCGGCAATTACGGGCTGAAATCCTGCTCTTCCGCTGTGAATTCCTGTCGATAAACCAAGGGGCAGATCGGGATTCGGCGTTCCGGGACCGCCGGGCGCTGATAAAGTTCTGACGCTCAATTCCTGAGATATCCCTATAACATAGAAAACAAATAGCTTGCCAGTTATCCAAAGAGCGGAGACCCCGGCCCGTTTAGGGACGGCCGCACGGTGGGAAAATGACATATTTTCAGGGAAAGGCGAAATCCACGGGGTAGCTTGGCAGTGTGCATGCTATGAATTTCGGGAGAACACCCACAATTATTGGAGTACTGACTGTTTCAGATGCCGCAACCTGCACTGGGACAATCTACTTCTATTGACAACTGCCCGAATCGGGCCTGAATCAGTAAACCAGGGGGAAGCCGAAATGAACGAAAGCTCTATTCGGCTGGGTCCGCGTGAACAGCAGATTGCGGAACTGCTGCTTCAGGGTTGCGACAATTCTGAGATTGCCCGACAGCTCAAGATGGCCCGGCGCACGGTGAAGGCGCACTTTAATCGTCTTTTTTTACGTTTTGCAATTACCGGCGGTATCAAGCGAGTCAAACTCGCGACCATTCTCTATCGGAGGCAATTATGTTCGGAGAACAGCGTTACGGAAACAGGATTCCCAGCGAGCGAGAGCACCAAGTCATCGAGCTCGTTGCCCAAGGGCTCAAAAACCGCGAAGTCGCGGACGCAATCGGCACCACGGAGCACGTCGTCAAGAACTACCTCCGAATCATCTATGACAAGCTCGGACTCTGGAACCGGGTCGAACTGGCTCTCTGGTACGAAGCCCGCCGACAGCAAGTCCCGGCGCACGCCTGAGGTATTGGAAAGCTGGGAGCAGAATATTCTCAATCTTCATCAACCAGGGGTTCGCCGCAATCATCTTCAGCGTTGAATTTGGAACCGCTTTGAAGTCATGAGAAAAAAACCCTCGCCACGCGAGGGTTTTCCTTTTTCATCCAAGTTTGTCTGGATATTTTTAATGGCAGCCGCGCAAGTCCAGATTGCGCAACTGTTGAGATGCCTCAGGCGCGCCCCGTTTGGCTGCCGCCAGCAGAAGGAGCCGCGCCTGATCGCAGCTTCTTGGAACGCCATCTCCACGCAGGTAGAGGTCGGACAAGAGAACCTCGGCGGTAGCGTTCTGTTTGGCCACTGCCTTCCACAGTAATTTGGCAGCCTCTGAGGAATCCCGCACGCCCATGCTGCCTCCAAGGTAACGCTGCGCGAGGCGCAGCTCGGAAACGCCACTGGCGTCAACTGCCCTGGGCGCGCCCGATGGAACGGCGCCGAGCAGTGAAGATTTCTCAGCTGCCGCCTGAAGTCCGCCCGGCGCTGGTGTTTGGACGCGCGCCGTGCCGGCTGCCGAGGGTCTGACCGCTTGGGGGTTGCTGGGTTCGGGCGATGAAGTTTTCTGCACCGGCAGCGGCGCCGGGGGGCTCACCTGCGGCGCGCTGGCGGCGATGGAAGATACGGCCCCGGTTCGCGGCTTCGGAGCCCAATGCAGATAGGCAAAGCCAGCTGCCACCAGCACCAGCGCGCCCACCAGGTATTTCCAGCCTTGCCTTTGCGGCTCATCATATGTTTCCAGGCTGGCGAACCCTTTATCTCGCAGCCATTGCACTTCATTCTCGGAACGTGGCGCTGGCGCCTTGGACGTTTCAACAGCCGGATGGCTCGTCGAATCGGATGGTTGCGGATTGAGAGTCTTACCACACCGGCTGCAAAATTTGTGACCCGGAGGATTCTGGTATTGGCAGGCTGGACAAGCAGCTTCCTGAAGTTTCGAAATCCGCTCGAAATAAGGTCCGGAGGTCTCGCGGGCGGAATCCGCGCCAGTTTCGCGCCGGATCTCTTCCAACAGGTTACTCACGGCTTGCTGGCGCTTCGCCGGAGGGTTACTGAAATACACCTTGGCCCAACGTGCAAGATTTCGCTCCAGCAAAGGATTCGTTAAAGGATTCAGTTCGGAAACAGAAGGTTCTTCGCGCACATTATCCCGCAGACCAGGCACCGCTGTGTCCTCCAACGACTAGGGTATTAAACATCACATCCCGGGCCGATGTTGTCAACCTGAGATGCCGAAAACCCACAGTCGGATGGACATATGACACTTAAGGGCAGGCTTTTCCTTTAGCGGGCTCAAACTGGTCCTGTTGCGCGTCCCGTTGGGTCTCGTACTTTCCGTCGGCCGTCTTGCCGTTCAAATTACTGCCGGGGCAGTAGTAAAGGGCCGTGTGGACGTCAACCCACACTTGGGTTTCGGGGTTGCCCCGATAAACGGGCGCAGGCGGGGGTTCGGCCAGACCGAGATTTACCAGAAGTTCTTCGAATAAGGTCAGCTTCGGTGGCGCGGGGGCCTGGTGGCGGGAGGGTTGAGAAGTGGGAATGTTTGCCGCTGCTTTGGTTCCAGCCGGCCGAATCCCCCAGCCGGAGATCACCAGCAGGAAGATGACAACCGCCACCACCACGTAGATGTTCGCGCGACGCCTTTGCCACTGTTGCGCCAGCCACTCGGCCCGGGGGCCGTGGTGGGCTTTTACCGTTTCCAGCCACGCATGAGCCTTTTTTGCCGAACTCCAGGGATAAGCCTGAATCTGGTTCGTTAGCGCCGCGTGATCGAACGGAACCGGATCTGCCGGAACAATGCGAAGTGAATCCGTGCCCGGAGCCTCGAATGGCGGCTGAAGATCATATGACGGCAAGTCTGCCGGGATGGTGTCCGCTGATGGCGTCCCCAGGGCCGCATGCGAATCCAGTTCAGTTTGCAGGGCGGGCCGCAATTCAAAAGTGTTCTGAGCGGCTGCGGGAGGCGCAAACACTGGCGGTTCGTCTGCAAGGTTTGCCGGCTCAGAGTCAGGAACAACGCTTGGCTTTAAAACCGAGATCGTGGTTCGCGTCGATCCATCTCCGGAATGTTCCGCTCCGGAATTTCCCGCTCCGGAATTTCCGTTCGTGGGCTTTTCCTGGCCGTAGGGTATGAGCCAGGGAGGGTCCGCCTTGCTCGTGAGATCAGGAATCGAGACCTCGACAGGAATCCGGGCTGCGGGACGCGCGGTTCCACAAATGCCGCAGAAAGACTCACCCTCATCGAAAAAACCACTTCCACACGCGGTGCAGGTGTCCACTTTACGAACTGCGGGAACATCGGGTTTTGGGGCTGGTTGATCGAAAGGTGACACGAGCGGCTTCGCTGCCGCGTCACTCTCAAGCGGGATTGACTCGTTGCCCAGGCGCTCGATCTGGGGCTTGATTCTTTCGAGGGCCTCCAGCATGCTCTGCCGCTCCGATGCCAGCGCCTCCTTCCACTTCATTCGGGCAGCAGTCACCATGGCCTCGCTCAACAGGCCAGCCATAAGTTCGGCGGTGCGCAGGTCAGCCTCGCGAAAAGAGTTGGCGCGACCGAAACGCAGCTCGAGGACACCGGCCACCTGGCCCGCGTGGTAGACCGGCACCGCGATGAAGGCTTTCACATTGCGATCGCGGAAAAATTCGGAGTGCACGTGCAGGTCCGAGGTAACGTCGGGGTAGTTCAGCGCAGAGCCTTTGCTGAGACAATCTCCAGAGAGCGCGGAATCACACGGGACGCGGGTTCCAGCGTCGGCCGCGGCACTGCCCGTAGCGGCGCGATAAAAAAGTTGGTCCTTTTCGATGATTCCTATTGCCGTGCCCGAAGCGTGAGTAATCTTCTGCACTCTCTCGGCCACCAGGTCCGCCGCGGCGGCCAGATCCAGTTGCAATGTCTGAATCAATTTTTGGGTCTCTACGATCGCGGACAGGTTTTCCGCGAAGTCCGTTTGGTGCGCCTTGGCGCGCAAGCGATCATTGTGCTCCTGGAGGACAAAGGCGGCCGACAGGAGTTTCTGAAACGAAGCCTCGTCGAGCAAAGGCCTGCGTTGCGGGCTGGTAGCAGTTTGGGTCACGAGCGCGAGTTACTCCGCCAGCCGGTGGGGGACCCCGGAAACTCTATTGTAATGCAATCCATAAACCAAACGGACTTACCAAAGCGTGTACAGAAGTTCAGGGCGGTTTGATGGCGAGTTGAGCAATCATGTCCCAGGGCAGCTGTAAGTGGCTGCAATGTATACGTCATATTAGTTTCGCTTTGAGCAATTTACAGGTTTCCAAGTGGGACATGCTGGGCAATCAGTGGCAAAGGACTTCACTCTCATCAAGGGAAGTGTGCAAAGTTATGCACTTTCCCCGGGAAAGCGATCCATCGATCCTGACCAGGCCGGCGTCAGAGGGCGTTCATCGCGGCCGGTGCGAATAGACAGGTTCAGGACTGAGTGGGCTACGTGATTTGTGCTTTCGTTGTACGGCCGCCCAAATAGTAGTGAACTGCAGGTGTGATGATGAGCGACAGAATCATGGAGATCAGGATCCCACCGATCACGGCAATGGCCAGGGGCTGCAACATCTGGGAACCGGCGCCCAGGGCAAAAGCCAGGGGCAACATGCCGGCGACGGTAGCGAGCGCGGTCATCACGATGGGACGCAGTCGCCGGCGGCTGGCCTGCAGCATGGCGTCCTCCGCCGACAATCCGAGGCGGCGGAACTTCTGGTCCGCATCCAGCAGAAGAATTCCGTTTTTGGCTACGATGCCCACGACCATGATCATTCCCATGAACGACGCCACGTTAAACGTGGTGCGGGTAAGGATTAGGGCCAGGAACACCCCGGAAGTGGAAAGCAGCGCCGAAGCCAGAATCGCCAGGGGTGCAGCGAACGATTGAAACTCGAACAACAGGACGATGAACACCAGGATGATGGCCAGCACGAATACGAATACCAGATCGCGGAACGACCTCTGCTCTTCTTTATAAGTGCCTCCGTATTCGACTCGAATACTGGAGGGCAGGTGCAGGCCGTTGACCGCCTTTTGTACCGCCGCTACGCCGCTGCCCAGGTCGGTGCCTTCGAGCCGGGCGGTGACAGCGACGTCGCGCTGCAGATTCTCGCGGCGGATTTCGATCTGGGGCGGAAGCTCGGTGATGGTCGCCAGCGATCCCAACGTGGCGGTTTTTCCGCTGCCGCTGGTCAGCAGCGTGTTGCTCATGCTCTCGAGCGATGTGCGATTGCCCTCGGGAAAACGGACTCGCACAACGTACGCTCGATCGTTGCTCACCACCGGGGTTGCCGCAGGTTCACCCTCGAGGATGGCGGCAGCGTCAACGGCAACTTCCTCGGGCGTGAATCCGGCGCGCGCGGCGATGCTGGGACTGACCTGAAAAACGACGGCGGGCCCGCTGATGGTATTTTCAATTCCGTCGAGAACATCGACTACGCCTTTCACTTTTCCAATGGTCTCGGCGACCTTCGGCGCCCATGTTTCTAACGAACTGGGATCTTCGGAAAACAGCTTAATCTCGACCGGTTCCGGCGCGCTGGTGAGATCGCCGATCATGTCCTGCAATACCTGCACGAATTCGACGCGCACGGCCGGTTCCTGGATGGCCACTTTGGCTCGGACGTCCTCGATCACTTCGTCAATTCCGCGGCTGCGATCGCTCTTCAGCTTCACCAGGATGTCGCCGCGATTTGCTTCGGTGACTGCCGCCAGGCCGAGTTCCATGCCGGTGCGCCGCGAGGTGCTCTCGACTTCCGGAATGTGATTCAGGATCTGTTCCATGGCAGTCACCATCCGGTTGGTCTCTCCCAATGAGGTCCCGGCCGGCGTCCAGTAATCCAGGGTGAAACCTCCTTCATCCATTTCCGGCATCAGGTCGGAACCGGAATATCGATAACAGGCGTAGGCGACGATCACCAGTGCCAGGCTTAGACCTGCAAGCCACAAGGGCCGGGCCAAAGCCCGGCGCAGCCAGCGTTCGTGAAAGTCCACAATCTTACGGAAGAATCCCCCGAGCGAAGCCTCTTCGGCAGCCAGCAAGCGCTGGATTGACTCTTCTTCCGGCACTGCTTCGACGGGGCCCGTATCCGCGCCTTTTCGCTTGTGAATGAAATACTGGCTGAGGTTCGGCGTCCAGGTAAGAGCCAGGATCAGCGACGCCAGCAGCGCCACTCCCATGGTCACCGCCAGGGCGCGAAAGAACGTTCCCGTAACCCCGGTAATCGAAATCAGGGGCAGGAATACGACGATGGGCGTGATCGTCGAACCGATCAACGGAACCGTAATTTCCTGCAGGGCGCTGTGGATGGCCTGCAGCCGGCCTTGACCGGAATCACGGTGAATGACAATGTTTTCGACCACCACGATGGCGTCGTCGATGACCAGCCCCACCGCAGCGGCCAGGCCGCCCAGGGTCATGAGGTTGAAACTCTGGCCCAGCAGTTTAAGCGCGATGAACGTCACCGCGATGGTTACCGGAATCACCAGCCCGGCCACTACCGACGTGCCCCAGTCGCGCAGAAAAGCCACCAGAATGATGGAAGCCAGAAGCAGACCCAGCAGAATCGCGTCACGCACGCTTTTGATGGAATCGCTCACAATCAGCGACTGATCGTAGAACGGCCGAATCTCGATGCCGGGCGGCAGTCCTTTCTTAATCTCTTCGACTTGCGCATGAACTTCATCCGCGACCTGCACCGTGTTACTTTCCGGCTGCCGGTTGATGTTGAGCAGCACTGCGGGTTTGCCGTTGGCGGTCACGATGGTATAAACCGGTTTGACCCCGGGCGCCACGGTGGCCACATCCCCAATGCGCACCGGAATGCCGGCGGGGGTGTTCTTGATCACGATGTCCGCGATCTGTTGCGGAGTGCGCACCTGAGCGCTGACCAACGCGAGTACCAGTTGGTGATTGCGATCAAAGAGTCCCGGAGAATCGATCAGGTTGGTCCGCCTCATCGTGTCCAGAATGTCGGTGACGGTTACGTTCGCAGCCAGGAGTTTGGAGGCATCGGGCTGGATGTGAAACTCGGGCTCCTGCCCGCCTTGCACAAGCACGGTGGACACGCCGTCTAGCCGGTTCAACCGGGGCTTGATGTCGTAAGTGGCCATCTCCCATAGTCGAGTCTGCGGAATGGTGGCCGAGGTCAGGCTGTAGCCGATGATGGGAAAGCTGGCGAAGGTGAGGCGGTTCGCTACCACCGTGGCCGCGGGCGGCAATTCGGGCTGGACCCTGGAAATCGCGGCGTTCACATATTGCAGAGTCTGGAATATGTCCACGTTCCAGTCGAAAAAGAGATCGATCTCCGCCGATCCTCTGCTGGTAATCGAGCGCACGTCGAGCAGACCGGGAACACTATTCACCCCTTCTTCGAGAGGACGCGTGATGGTCACCAGCATCTGATCGGTGGGCATGACTCCGTTGTCCACCGCGATCAGGATGCGGGGAAAGTTGGTGGTGGGAAAGACGGCGACGGGAATTGTGAAAGCCAGATATCCGCCCAGCAGCGCCAGGGTCAGAATCAGGAAAATCACCGACTTGGAGTGCCGCACAAACCAGTAGGAAGGTTCCGGCTGGGCGGTGGCGGCTTTACCGCCGCTATTTTCCACTCTTGTCCTCGGATTGTCCTGGGGATGGTGGCGCGCCCTCGGCTTTGATCCTGGCATTGTCTGGCAGGCCGTACGCGCCGGTTGCAACGATGCGATCTCCCGCCTGCAGGCCTTCGATAATCTGCACCGTGTCGCCTTGACGGATGCCTACGCGCACGTTCTTCTGGTGGGCATGCTTGTCAGCGCCGACTTGCATCACCGAGGTGGCGCCGTCCTGGGCGGTCAGCAGCGCGGCTGCGGGAATGACCAGAGCATCCGGAATAGTCTGCGCCAGCATCGACACCTGCACGCTGGTGCCCGGCTTGAGGCGTTGATCGCTGTTCTTGACCTGCACCCAGATTTCGACCGTGGTGCTATTGGGATCGAGCGCCGGGCTGACCACAGTGATCCTGCCCTCGACCGGACTCTGCAGTCCGGGAACGGTGACCGCAGCCTGGTCGCCGGTTTTAAGCAGTGCCGCTTCAGGCTGCGGAATGTGAGCCCGGGCGACGACTTGCGCAGTGTCCATCACGGTGAGCAGCGGAGTGCCGGCCGCGGCCATCTCACCGGCATAAAGCGGACGCTCGGTTACTACTCCGTCAATCGGACTGCGGATTTCGGAGTAGCTCAGTTGTGCGGCCGCGCCCAGATACTTCCCGTGGGCGGACTCCAGTTGGCCGGCAGCGGATTTCAGTTGCTGCTGTTTTCCGATCTTCATCAGTGCGTCGAGATGCTGCTGGGCGATCTCGTACTGGTTCCGTGCGTTGGTCAGGTCCACTCCCGCCTGGTCGACCTCCTTGCGCGGGATCGCGCCCTGCTTCAGGAGTTCCTGTCGGCTGTTGTAGATTTTCTGTTGCGCCTCAAATAACTGTTTGGCGGCCAGGGTGTCGAGTTGGGCCTTTTGAACTTCCTGGGGCAGGTCGGAAGCAGTTGTGGTTTCGTATGCCGCCTGGGCCTGGTCATAGGCCCCCTTGTTTTCCTGGGCCGCAGCCGCGAGGTCGCGATTTTCAAGCACCGCCAGCAACTGGCCTTTGTGTACAGGGCTGCCCCGCTTGACGTAAAACGCCTTGACCGGCGCACTGACCTTCGGATTAATGGCCGCTTGTTGCAGGGGGAACAGAATGGCCTCGGCCGTCACCGTGCGCTGAATCGTTTCCTTTTTAACAGTGACCAACTGTACCGGGACGGCGGGTTCTTTTTCTCCGGAGTCCTTGGAACAACTCAACAGAAAAAATAGAGGAAGGATCAGGACGGTGGCGACGCGGACTCGATGCGCGCGGGCAGGGGCCACGTTCCTTCGAGCCTTCCGGGCTCTATCGTATTCCGCTATTGTCCGGGGCTTGCGCCCCGGGCTGCATTCCGTCGCCGCTTCGCGGCTTAGCCTTTTCATGCTCAGAAATTTCCCGTCAGCGTCTGCAGACTTGCCAGCGCAACCCGAAAGCGGGACTGGCCGTCGCTGAAAGCGTTGCGCGCCAGGGTGGAGGTATTTTGTGCGTCCACAACTTCGAGCACGGTAGCCTCTCCGGCCTGATAGCGGAGAGTGGTCAGGCGCAGGCTCTCGGCCGCCAGTTCGGCCGACTGGCTCACCGAATCCAGTTCGGAGCGGGCAGCCTGGGCTTCATCGTAGAAGGAGTGCAACTTCGCCAGCAGTTGACGCTGGGCAAAAGTCAACTCTACCTGCGCCTGCTCCCGGCGCAGATCAGCCTGCTTGAGTTTGCTACGATTCGCGCCCCAGTTCCACACGGGCAATTGCAAGGTGGCGGTGGCGGCGTATCCCAGATTCTGCACCGCCATTTGCGAGATCTGATCGAACTGGCGGGTTGCGAAATGGTTGGCGTCAATTCCGTAGAAATAGTCGAGCCTGAGCGAAGGCAAGAAGCCCGACCAGGCTGCGCTCACTTCCTGCCGCGCTTCCTGCAGCGTCCCGATCGCAGCCCGCAGATCGGGATTTTGCCGGGCAGCGGCGGTCTGGACCTCGGTGAAAGAAGGCAGCGGTTCGGGGGTCTGAAGATCATCCACCACCGTGAAATCTTCATTGAAATCCGGGAAGATGAGCACCGCCAGGTCCAGCCGGCTGCGATTCATTTCCAACTCCGCTTCCTGGAGGTCGCGCTGTTGCTGCTGATACTGAATTTGAGCTTTGATCACATCCGAGTGCGCCACCTCGCCGCCCTGTTCAAGCTTTTGGCTGATATCGAGAAAGTGCCGGCCCTGAGCGGCGGCGCGTTGCGCGGTTTCATACTTCCGCTGCGCGACAATGAAGTGATAGTAGCTTTGCACCACCGTCACCACCAGTCCGCGCGCGGCAATCTCGGAACGGGCTTGCGCCACCGCTTCCGCGGCTCGCGTGCGCCGGTATTCCGCGATTCCCTGCAGGGAAATATCCTGGTGAACATTGCCCTGGCTGACATATTCATGGACCCCGTTGGCGCCCACATATCGGCCGGTCGGCGTGCCATTGCCCTGGGTGTAGAGAAATCCTGCCTCGTAGTTCACGCCCGGCAGCAGGGCCGCGCGGCCTTGCACCCGGTCTTCTCTCGCGGAACCGTATGCGGTCAGTGCGGCGCGATACTGGGGATCATTTTTCCGCGCGCGAGCGATGGCATCCTGCAGGGTCACCGTCAGGGGAGCGGCTGTGGTTGCCTGATTCGGGCTGCTGTCCGCGTCTGCGTTCAAAGTGTTTTGCGCGGATGCAATAGCCAGTAGGCTCCACATCGCGAAAACAATCGCTGTTGCCTGGCCGAGAGTGCGGCCGCAAAAATATTTTGACATGCGCTTCACCAGGTTTGGGCTGTGGTTCGCACCGGCGAACAGGCAATATTACCCGAAGGAAGCTTAATGGAAGCTTAATGGAAGCTGAAGCGGACGCTTACCAGCCGCAGCTATGGCCTAGAAAGGGGCAACTCTACCGTCATACGCGTGCCCTGGCCGGGCACGCTCTCGGCCGCGATGTTTCCCCCGTAAGCCTCTACCAGGGCCTTGGAAATGGCCAGTCCCAGGCCAAAACCGCCGGTGGCCCGGGTTCGAGACCGGTCTCCACGATAGAAGCGGTCGAAGATCCGGGGCAGATCATTGGCGGGGATGCCGATGCCGTGGTCCTGGAATGAGACCTGCACTTTGTCCCCGGTGGGAGCGACTTCGACCTCGACCGATGCTCCCTCGGGACTGTAACGGACGGCATTCTCCAGCAGGTTGGTCCACACCAGTTGCAAGTCCTCGGGGTCGGCCCGGAAGGGAACCGGGCCGTTGGTGGCCAGGTGGAGTGTGGTGTTGCGGGAATCCGCCAGACCCCGAATCCGCTCCACCGCTTCCTCACAGGTAGAGTTGATGTCGATTACATCGAGCTCGCGGCCCTGCGGATTCTGCGCCCACTGCTCCGCCCGGGCCAGCCGCAGCATCCATCGCAGCAGTTTCTCCAGCCGGTCCATATCCTGAAGCGATGCCTGCAGGCCGGCGCGATATTCTTCTGAAGTTCGGGGGCTCTGCAGCAGGGACTGCAGCGTAGACTTCAGCACCGCCACCGGGGTCTTCAGTTCGTGCGCCGCATTGCCCACGAATTCCCGCTGCTGCTTGAACGAGTACTCCAGCCGGGCCAGCATCTGGGTCATCGAGTCGGTCAGGGGTCGCAGTTCCTCAATCTCTTCAGCTTCTTTGGGAGGCTGAAGCTTCCAGCTCTGGATGGAGACCCGGGATGCCTGGCGGGCCAGAATCTGCAGGGGCAAGAGGCTGCGGCGAATCCTCCACGAAGCCAGCCAGGTAGTGGCGCCGAGCAGAAGCAAACTGGCCAATGCAATGGAGGCGGCGGCGACCTTTACCTGGTGCCGTATACGGATGGTTGGCGAAGCGTAGACAACGGTCAGAGTCTGAGGACGGAATGCCTTGCCTTCTTCGCGATCCAATATCGGAACGTGGGTCATACGCAAAGCGTGATAAGGAACTCCGGCCCAGGTGAAATTCCAATGCTGGCTGGGACCAAGTTGGAACTGAAGGCCCTCCGGCCAATCCTCGGAGCGGGTGAGAAACCCGGTGCGATCGGCCCAGACCATGAACTGATCGGGATGATTGGGATCAATCGACTCGGGCAGCAGGCTATTGTCGAAGTAAACATGCCCACTGGCATCCTCGGTATAGCGAACCAGCACGGCCACGCTGGTGGCGTGCGCCTGCATGCTGGTGTCGAGGGTGGAGAGCAATCGCCAGTAGGTGACTACCACGCCGATGAGCACCACGCCTGCGGTCAGGATTATCTGGGAGAGCAGGACCGAGGCGATGAGCCGCCGTTGAATAGAGTCACGCCGCATGTTCGTCTTTTCCGGCATCAGTCCTGCAGCATGTAGCCCTGGCCGCGCAGGGTGCGGATCAATTGCTGCGACGAGCCCTGGTTCAGCTTGCGCCGCAGCCCGGAGATGTAAACTTCAATCACGTTGCTGAATTTTTCCCAGTTGTAATCGTACAGATGCTCCAGCAGTTCGGTCTTTGAGACCACAGCGCGCGGCCGGTGCATCAGGTATTCAAGAACGCGATATTCCATGGCGGTGAGCGTGATCGCCTTCCCCCCTCGTTGCACGGTGCGGTTTACCGTGTTCAGTTCCAGATCGCCCAAGACAACCACCGGCGAGGGTTGCCCCTTGCCGCGACGGATCAGGGCCTTGGTACGGGCCAGCAGTTCGCCCAGGTCAAAGGGCTTGGTCAGATAATCGTCGGCCCCGGCATTGAGCAGGGCCACGACGGATTCCTTGTCGTCGCGGGCGGTCAGCACCAGCACCGGCGTGTGCTGGCCGGATTGGCGGATTCGGTTCAGCAATTCCATTCCGTCCAGCTTGGGCAGCATCAGGTCGAGCAGCACCACGTCGTAGGCGTTCGATTCGGCCAGAAATAATCCCTCCTGGCCGTCGGCGGCGATATCCACCGCGTAGCCGGCACTCTCGCGCAAACTGCGGGCGATATTTTCAGCCAGGCGGAGTTCGTCCTCGACCACCAGCACGCGCATGCGGCACCTCTGCAGGCGATTCTATCCTTGCAACCGCACTGTTGTGGGACGAACTGTCCCAGTTCGGGCTTCACCGTCCGGCTGCGCACCGTGGGCCATAGACCAAAACATAGCATTCGCAAGGCTTTGTCCTTTTGAGGAAAACGGCGAAAGTTTGGCGAAGCAGTTGCTTCTGGGTAAATTCGATCGCAGCCGGAAGCGAAAGGCGATCAGCAAGGAGACTTCATGTTAAGCCTGAACCACATCAAGATTACACCGCGCGACCAACAAGTGCTGCAGTTGCTCATACAGGGCTGCAGCAACAAGGAGATCGCGGAACAACTGAACATCAGCCCGAGAACGGTCAAGCAACACCTGCGAACCCTGTTCCTGCGGGCAGGAATCCGGAACGGCAGAAAGCGCGTGAAGCTGGCGACCGCCATGTTCGCAAAGGAGCAGATGAAACCATGCAACCCCGTGAACGGTTAACCGTAAAGGAAATGCAGGTTGCAGCCATGGTCTGGGAAGGCCAGACCAACCGCGAGATTGCCCGAGCGATTGGAACCACGGAACAGGTAGTGAAGAACTACCTGCGCAACACCTTCGACAAGTTGGGGGTATGGAGCCGTCTGGAACTTGCCATTTATGTGGCCCGGCACGGCGGCGAGAGATGGCAGCAGGAATTTGCCGTACAGACGGCTGCTATCTTACCCGGCACGATTGCTTCTTGATCCGATCGACTATGATCCGATCGACTATGATCTGATCGACTATGATCTGATCGATTATCGGCCGGTCGCTCCCCCGGTCTTTGCCTTCATCGCCTTCATTCATCGCCTTCATCGGTTCAACCGAGGTTTCTGTCCTGGCGTTTTTTGCCCGGGCGAAGGCCATCCCTTCGCCGCGGAGTTTGATGCCGGCCTCGGCTGGCAATATCTGTAGTCGCGACGTTGCGTCAACAACCACATAGTTCCGCATTGCCGACCACACTGGACGAATAGTTCTTGGCATGAGTCATGAATATGGTCAATATGAAGTCGCCGAACCGGTTCGAAGTTGGGGTCAATATCGGCGTAGCGCAAATCGGCCGTGGAGTCTTACGCCTGGAGCCCGTCCCACGACCAGTGTGGGATGCTTAGGCCGATAGGCACATCATCGGCGGACTGGTGGTAGCGGGACATGGTTGTCGTAGTCGCCCAGGCGAAGTAGTCGTGCAGCACTTGTCGCAGCGCACCGTCGTCGGCTAATCCCACATCGGCAAGAGCCTGGTCGAAGCAGGCAATCGCACGGCGATCCATTTCGTCGTGCTCCCCATTGCCGCTGTGCATTTTGATGACGGTGGTCTCGTCAGCATAGGAATCGGAATTCGTGCTGGGGCCGCCGAGTGCCTCGGCCCAGTAAGCGGCGAGTCGCTGGACATGCTGTGGGTGCAAGCCGTGGCTGAACGCATGGCCGACCAC
>JBOGLC010000140.1:0-33780 GCA_050746005.1 Terriglobales bacterium | reverse complement strand
GGCTAAAGCCGTGCCCTTCCCAGAAACGACTCGCGTTTGAGTTCCTCCAGAATCCGTGCCGTCCCCCAAAATCGACTCGCGCCTGAGTTCCTCCGCAAGCCGAGTCGCAGTCCGAGTTCCTCCACGGCCTCTTCATTCGGGCTTGCGCAGAAGTGCTCAACGCGGCCTGGTGGTCCATGATTCTGCTGGATCCATGACCTTCAAGCCTCCCAGTTGTTAAACTCGGCCCATGGACCACGAAGGCCGCCAAACGCGGCTACAGAACGCGCTCTCCGCTCATCGTCTGGATGCGTTGCTGGTCACCCATCTTCCCAACGTTCGCTATCTCTGTGGATTCACCGGCAGCGCGGCTGTTCTGCTGCTCACCTCGACCACTACCGTCTTCTTTACCGATGGACGCTATGCTGCGCAGGCGCGTGCGGAAGTGAAAGCGGCAAAGATCGTCATCGGCGGAAAAGCGTCTCTAGCGGCTGCCGCCGAGTGGATGGCGGCGCACCCGCTCAAGCGTGGTCGCGCCCTGGCGGTCAGGCTTGGTATCGAAGGCGAGCACATGTCGGTGGCAGCCCGAAACCGGCTGGCCGGCATTCTGGGTTCCAATTTCCGGCTGCGCCAGGCTCCTCTTCTGACCGAGAAGGCCCGCATGGTGAAGGACGAGGACGAATTGCGATGCATCCGTTCCGCCGTGATGCTGGGAGCTGGCCTTTTTGATCGAGCTCTCGAAGTCATTCGGCCCGGAGTTCGCGAAACTGAGGTCGCCGCCGAAATGGAATACGCAGCCCGGACTGCAGGGGCCGAAGCGATGTCGTTTGAAACCATCATTGCCTCGGGAACGCGCTCAGCCCTGCCTCACGGGCGGGCTTCGCAAGCCGCCATCGCCGCCCAGGGATTCGTGGTCTGCGATTTAGGTGTTATACTTTCAGGTTATTGTTCAGACATGACCCGTACCGTGTATGTGGGTCGCCCCTCCGCTGAGGCCCGCGGAGTTTACCAGGCAGTGCGGCAGGCCCAGCAGGCTGCGCTCGAGGCAGTGAAGCCGGGTATCAGCGTCGGCGAAGTTGACTTGGCTGCCCGCAAGTCATTGCGAAAAAGTGGTTTAGCGAAATATTTTACGCATTCGACGGGTCACGGCGTAGGCTTGGAAATCCACGAAGCGCCGCGCGTGGCCGCAGGGCAGACTGAGATCCTGAAGCCGGGGATGGTCATCACCATCGAGCCCGGCGTATATGTTCCCGGCAAGTGGGGCGTGCGAATCGAAGACATGGTGGTGGTCACGGAACGAGGGTGTGCGGTCTTGACACCTACCAGCAAGGAATTTGTGGCGATTTGAAACGCTTTCACATCCGGACACCCGGGGGGGTGCCCCGGCAGTTTGTTGTGCCTCTCCGGCGGGCGCAAAACGTAGAAGTCGGTCCCACCGCATAAGATGAATCAGAAAGAGCTGAAAGAACTCATCGAGTTCTTAATTGAGAAGGACATCGCCGAGTTTGAACTGGAACGTGGCGACGTCAAAGTGCGGATCAAGCGCGTCAGCGAGCCGGTAGCGTCGGCAAACGCTGCGGACGCCCGTTTCTTTACCCTCCACACTGCGGCGCCTGCAGGTCTCGAGCCCGGCACGGCCCCGGCGGCGGCCGCTCCGGGTCCACCTTCTCCTGTCTCTGAAAAACCACCGGCGCCTGAAGAGGGATTGCACATCGTGCGCTCTCCGATCGTGGGCACCTTCTATGAATCGCCGTCCCCCGGATCTCCGCCCTTTGTGAAACCCGGAGACACGGTCGAAGCCGGCCAGATTCTGTGCATCGTGGAAGCCATGAAGCTGATGAATGAAATCGAATCCGACGTAGCCGGTGAAATCGTAAAAAAGCTGGTTGCGAACAATGCGCCGATCGAGTACGGCCAGGAGCTATTCGCCCTCAGGCCGCAGAAGTAATGCAGAAGTAATACTGTCATCCCGACCGGAGCAGAGCGAGCAGAGCAAAGCGAGCAGAGCAAAGCGACTGTCATCCCGACCGGAGCGGAGCGAAGCGAGCGAAGTGGAGGGACCTGCTTTTTTGGCAGCTCTACGCTTTTTGCCGCGCTTCGCAATAGCGGAGCGCCGGACAGCCGAGGGCGGCTGTCCCCACGCGGTCTGTGCCGATCTGAGCCATGTTCAAGAAAATCCTGATCGCAAATCGCGGAGAGATTGCCCTGCGGGTTATCTGCGCCTGCAAAGAGCTGGGCATCCGCACCGTGGCCATCTACAGCGAAGCCGACCGCAACTCGCTGCACGTGCGTTTTGCCGATGAAGCCATTTGCATCGGACCGCCTCAGCTGGCCCAGAGTTATCTCAATATCCCGTCCGTGATCAGCGCGGCGGAAATTGCCAACGTGGACGCCATCCATCCCGGCTACGGTCTGCTGGCGGAAAACGCCAACTTCGCGGAAGTCGCCGAAACCTGCAATATCAAGTTCATCGGTCCGCCCCCCGAAATCACCCGCCTGATGGGAGAAAAAGAAAAAGCGCGGGCGGCGATGAAGCGCGCGGGTGTTCCTATTCTCCCCGGTTCGGAAGGAATTCTGGCCAGCGACGGCGAAGCCATGGAGTGGGCGCGACAGGTCGGCTTTCCCGTCATCATCAAGGCTTCGGCGGGCGGCGGCGGCCGCGGCATGCGGATTGTTCGCGGCGAAGAGGAACTGCCGGCGTTGTTCAAGGCGGCATCATCGGAAGCTGCGGCGGCTTTCGGAAATGGCGATCTCTACATGGAAAAATTCGTGGAGCGGCCGCGCCACATCGAATTCCAGGTCCTGGCCGATCAGTACGGAAACGTGGTCAGCCTGGGCGAGCGCGAGTGTTCCATCCAGCGCCGCCACCAGAAATTGCTCGAAGAATCGCCCTCCACCCAGGTCACGCCGGAGTTGCGCGACCAGATCGGACAGGTGCTGTGCAAGACCCTTTCCGACGTCGGCTACGTAAACGCGGGCACCATCGAATTTCTGATGGACGAAGACCGCAGTCTTTATTTCATTGAGATGAACACCCGCATCCAGGTGGAACATCCGGTCACGGAAATGGTCACGGATGTGGACCTGGTAAAGAGCCAGATCCTGCTGGCGGCGGGCGAGCGCCTGGAGAATGTGCTGCATGGCCCCATCCAGCATCGCGGTCATGCCATCGAGTGCCGCATCAATGCCGAGCATCCCGAAAAGTTCACACCATCGGCGGGAAAAATCACCACCTTCAACCCGCCCGGCGGCACCGGCGTGCGGATCGACACCGCCGCCTACGCCGAAGGCGTGATTCCGCCCTACTACGATTCTCTGATTGCCAAGCTGATCGTGCGCGGCAAAGATCGCGAAGAGGCGGTCTCGCGCATGAGCCGTGCTCTGGAAATGTTCATCATCGAGGGTATTTTTACGACCATTCCCCTGCACCGGCGAATTCTGGCCGATCCCGATTTTCGCGCCGGGAACGTCGATACGACGTTTATTGAAAGATTCCTGGCGCAAGGCAAAGCGTCGGAAAAGCATCCGGCGAAAACGTAGGCAGCAGACCTCAGCGGCTGAAGCCGCGCTACATGCGAGACAGGCGGCACGAGTAAACTCGTGCCCTTCCAGGGTCGCGAACGGGAAGGGCCCGATTTCAGTCGTGCCCGTAAAATCCGGGTCGCGAATGGGAAGGGCACGACTTCAGTCGTGCCGTAAAGTCGGGGTTGTGAATGGGAAGGGCATGACTTCGGTCGTGCCGTAAAATCCGGGTTGTGAATGGGAAGGGCACGACTTCAGTCGTGCCGTATCGGCGAACGGTTTCCGGCTTCAGCCGCTGAGGTTTGCTGTCCATTGACCGGCACCTGTCATGCTGTGAGCGCACCGATCCGATGACTGTCCTACCCCGGCTCTACGCCATCCTCGACAGTTCCCGTTTTTCGGACACTATCGCCCTGTGCCTGGCCGCCAGCGAACTGGTCGAGGGCGGTGTGACCCTGCTGCAGTATCGCAACAAGACTGGCAACTCCCGCCAGATGCTCGATCAGGCGCGGGAATTGAAGCTTCGCCTGGGAAACTCCGTCAAACTGATCATGAACGATCGGGCAGACCTATGTCTGGCCGCAGGCTTCGATGGAGTCCATGTGGGGCAGGACGACCTGTCGCCGGCCGCAACCAGAGCTGTGATCGGCAACCATCTCTGGTTGGGAGTCTCCACCCACAATCCTGAACAACTCGCCGAGGCCGATAGAACTACGGCAAACTATCTCGCCATTGGACCGGTGTTCGCAACCTTGAGCAAGGAAAATCCCGACCCCGCAATTGGCCTCGAGGGAGTGCGCCGGGCCCGAGCATTAACCCGCAAGCCCCTGGTGGCCATCGGCGGAATCACCCGTCAAAACTGCCGGTCGGTGATCGAGGCGGGGGCGGATGCGGTGGCCGTGATATCCGACTTGATACGGTCGCCACGCAAATCAGCAGAGGAATTTTTCCGTATCTTGGGGTAAAGTCGAGACGCTCCCTCGCGGGCGGGGCGCCCGCGCCACCCAAGCTTCTAGGAGGGCTGTGAGTACCGAGATCAAGTCACCCACGCCTGCAGTCGCCACGGACTGGGACCTCCACAGTCGCCAGGACAAAGAACTCGTTAAGGGGCTGGGACTGACCAGCGCCACCATGCTGGTCATGGGCTCCATGATCGGCTCCGGCATTTTTATCGTTTCCGCGGAAATAGGGCGCGAGGTTAACTCGCCGGCACTGCTGATCGGAGCCTGGCTGGTCACCGGATTCCTGACCATCGTCGGAGCTTTGAGCTACGGTGAACTGGCCGCCATGATGCCGCGCGCCGGCGGGCAGTATGTTTACCTGCGGGAAGCGCTCGGCCCGCTCTGGGGGTTTCTATACGGCTGGACGCTTTTCCTGGTCATCCAGACGGGAACCATCGCGGCGGTCGGCGTGGCCTTTGGCAAGTTTCTCGGCATTTTCCTGCCTTCGATCTCGTCCACGAACTGGATTGTTCACTTCTGGAAAGTCCCGCCCATTCATATTGGCCCCATGGTCCTGGGAAATATGGAAACCGGACTGAGCACCCAGAACCTGGTCGCCATCTTGGTGGTGGTGGCGCTCTCGGTGATCAACATCTTCGGACTGAAAACCGGGGCGCTCATTCAAAACGTTTTCACTCTGGCCAAGGTGTCCGCTCTCCTGGGATTGGTCTTCCTCGGCCTGTTCGTCGGCCGCAATGCCCAGGCCCTGGCCGCGAACTTTCAGGGAAGCTTCTGGCACAACGCATCGTTGGGGGCGCAGCACGCGGTTCAGGTCGGGGTCGGGGGCCCGACCGTGCTGGTGGGCACGTTAACTATTCTCGCGGTCGCGCAGGTGGGCTCGCTATTTTCCGCCGATGCCTGGAACAATGTCACCTTCACCGCCGGGGAAGTGAAGAATCCCAGCCGCAATCTGCCGCTGTCGCTGGCCCTGGGCACCGGCGTAGTCATCGCGCTGTATGTCGCCTGCAACTTTATTTATCTGAGCATCCTTCCTTTGGATGGCAGTGCCGCGGGCGCGACCATTCTGGAGCGCGGCATCAAGTTCGCCACCGAGGACCGCGTGGGTACCGCGGTCATGTCCCAGATGCTGGGTGCGACCGGGGGAACGCTGATGGCAGTCGCCATCATGCTTTCTACCTTCGGTTGCTGCAATGGCCTGATTCTCGCGGGATCGCGCGTCTACTACGCCATGGCCAAAGACGGATTATTTTTCAAAAGCGTGGCCAAACTGAATCCTCGTTACAAGACGCCTGCGGTGTCCCTCATGGTGCAGATGGCCTGGACCTGCATCCTGTGCGTCTCCGGCAGCTACGGACAACTGCTCGATTACATCATCTTCGCGGTGCTTGTGTTTTACATCCTCACCATTTTTGGTTTATTCGTGCTGCGGCGTACACGTCCGAACGCCGAACGTCCGTATCGCGCCATTGGTTACCCGGTACTTCCGGCGATTTATATCGCGATGGCTTTATTTATCGATGTCGTACTATTACGCTACAAACCGCAATACACGTGGCCGGGATTGATCATCGTGCTGTTGGGAATTCCGGTGTATTTTCTGTGGTCACGGCGTACCGGTGAGGCATTGTCATCCTGAGCGGAGTGGAAACTTCGCCGGGCGAAGTTTCCACGCAGTCGAAGGATCCCTGGAGCCGGCAGAAGTGCAGAGGTATAGGGGTCCTTCGACTGCGTGACTGCTTCGCGAAGCGAAGCAGTCCCTTCGCTCAGGATGACACCAATGGCAGCGCAAGAGAGAAAAGCGCACCTCAAGCTCCAAGGAGAAACTGACGCATGGCGAATCTCTGGGCCAGAAAGCCCCTGAACATGCTTTTGGCGGAAGCCGGGGAGTCAGGCGAACACAGCCTGAAGCGGACTCTCGGTCCCTTCCAGCTCACCGCGCTGGGAGTGGGCGCAGTTATCGGCGCGGGCATCTTTGTGCTCTCCGGCCTGGGCGCGCACTATGCCGGGCCGGGACTGATGCTTTCATTTGTCCTGTCGGGAATGGGATGCGCCTTCGCCGCTCTCTGCTACGCGGAGTTCGCGGCCATGATTCCACTGGCCGGCAGCGCTTATACCTATGCCTACGCCACGCTGGGCGAACTGATTGCCTGGATTATCGGATGGGATCTCACCCTCGAGTACGCCATGGGCGCCAGCACCGTATCTTCGGGCTGGTCCAACCACTTCATCGAGTTACTGGATATCTTCCATATCAAGATGCCACTGTGGCTGGCCTACGACCACTGGACCGGACTGCGGGCTGCTGAAGGTATTGTGGCCCGGCAGATGGCACAGGCTTCGGACTCTGCGCTGGTTCCCGGCACTCAAGCCTTCCTCAACCGGGTGAGCGATATCGTAGCGGCCCAGTCGCCCCAACTCCTGCAGGGAGCGCACAAGTTGCTGGATGCCCCCACCATCTTCGGAGTGGAGTGGGGCTGGAACATGCCGGCCTTCGTGATTGCTCTGATCATCACCGCAATTCTTGCCGTTGGTATCAAGGAGAGCGCGCGCTTTAACTCGACCATCGTCGTCATCAAGGTTGCAGTGGTGCTGTTCGTCATCGGCCTGGGTTTCCGCTACGTCAGCGCCAGCAACTGGGGCGGAGACTGGAAGACGTTCGCGCCCATGGGATTCTCCGGCATCGGCGCGGGAGCGGCTTATATATTCTTCGCTTACATCGGCTTCGATGCGGTCTCGACCACCGCTCAGGAAGCCAAGAACCCGCAGCGCGACCTGCCCCTTGGAATTATTGCGTCCCTCCTGATCTGTACCGTCCTCTACATTGCCGTAGCCGCCGTTCTTACCGGCATGGTGCCCTGGCGTGAAGTCAACATCGAAGCCCCCATCGCCCGCGCCTTTCTGGACCGCGGACTGGTGGGCGCCTCGCACATCATCACGCTCGGAGCTTTGGCTGGACTGACCAGCGTGATGCTGGTCATGCTGCTGGGCCAAACTCGCGTTCTGTACTCCATGGCCAACGATGGCCTGCTGCCCAAGAAATTCTTCGCCGACATTCATCCCAAATGGCGTACCCCGTGGAAAAACACCATCCTGGTGGGAGTGCTGGCGGCGGTAGTGGGAAGCCTGGTGCCGATCGATGACATCGGCAAGATGGTGAACATCGGCACCTTGCTGGCTTTCGTGATCGTGTGTATCGCCGTGATCCTGCTGCGGCGCACCAACCCCGATCAGCCGCGTCCCTTCCGCACGCCCTGGGTGCCGCTGGTACCGATCCTGGGCATCGTCTTCAATGGCTATATGATGTATCGCCTGGGCTGGATCAACTGGGCCCGCCTCATCATCTGGCTGGCCATCGGGCTGGTGGTTTACTTCAGCTACGGCCAGAAGCACAGCAAAGTGCAGGCCCTGCCGGAGAACTCGGGGAAGTAGGCGGTGATCGTCAGTCTTCAGTCGTGAGCCATTGGCCGGACCCGGTAAAACCTGTCATCCCGACCGGAGCGCAGCGCAGCGAGCGTAGTGGAGGGACCTGCTGTTGCCAGCCCCCGGCAGCGCTTCAGGGCAACGTTCTCCATCGCGGAAACGCTGACGTAGAATCATTTCATAGTCGTCGCTCGTTGCACGGCATCGATAATTTTCTGGCGCGGGACTCTGCCGGCTGAACAGCAGGTCCCTCCACTACGCTCGCTGCGCTGCGCTCCGGTCGGGATGACAGGACTGGCGACTGAGGAGCGACGACTGAATCCCAACCACCACCATGAAATCCCTCCGCAACCTGAAGCTTATCGCCGCAGCGCTGCTGGTGTTCACGGTGGTGGGTATGGCGGGATTTCACTTCATCGAAGGCTGGTCCTGGTTCGATGGCTTTTACATGGTGATCACAACCTTCACCACCATCGGATACCAGGAAACTCATCCTCTCTCGCACACCGGGCGCGTGTTCAACGCCGGCCTGATCATCGTGGGCGTTTCGCTGGTGTTTCTCGGCATCGGTTCACTGACTCAGGCTTTGCTAGAATTCGAGTTGAGGAGTTTCTTCGGAAGGCGGAAAATGGAGCGCGAGATCAGCCGGCTTACCGAGCACTACATCATTTGCGGCGCGGGGCGCGTGGGCCGCAGTGCGGCGCGAGAGCTGGCGAGCAAGCATGTCCCCTTCCTCATCGTCGATCAGAATGTGGACCGCGCGGCGCACGTCGGAGGAGATTGGCTGACCCTGGTGGGCGATGCCACGCAGGGGCAGACGTTGCACGAGGCCCACATCGAAAGAGCCCTGGGTCTGGTGGCTGCCACCACAACCGATGCCACCAACCTCTATATCGTACTCACGGCGCGCGAACTGAATCCCCAGCTGCGGATCATTGCCCGCGCCAGCGAAGAAGACGCGGAGAAGCGCCTGCTCAAAGCCGGCGCCGATTCGGTGGTCCTGCCCTACCTCTTCGCCGGACAGCGCATTGCCCGCTCGTTTCTGCAACCGCACGTGGTGAGCTTCTTCGATTCCGCCACCACTCATCTGAACATGGATCTGGAGATTGGCGAGATCTGCGTGGGCGGCGCTTCCGCAGTCGCGGGCAAGACCATCGAGACTTCGCGCATCCGGCAGGATTGTGGCGCCGTGATCCTCGCCATCAAGCGGGAAAAGAAAATGGATTTCAATCCCTCGCCGGAAGACCGCATCGAGGCCGGGGACTACCTGATCGCGATGGGCGAATCCTCGCAACTGCGCCAACTGGAACGGATGGCTGCGGCCCGGCCATGAAAATCGTCACCGCTGCCGAAATGCGCGAGATCGATCGGCGGACCAGTACGCGCTTCGGCGTTCCCTCGCTCACCCTCATGGAGAACGCCGGCTCCGTGATGGCGGCGTTCGTGGCGTCAGAGTATCTCTCAGCGAAACGCGTCGGCGTAATTTGCGGGAAGGGAAATAACGGTGGCGACGGATTTGTCGCTGCCCGAAAGCTCTACGAAGCCGGCAAAGACGTTCGTGTACTTTTGCTCGCGGAGCGCTCCGAACTTCGGGGCGACGCCGCCGAAATGTTCACGAAACTGCCCATGGCGCCGGTCACAGTCTCGTCAATCGAACAGTTGAAGGCTGACCCTGCCAGAACGGCTCTCGACGCAGACGTGTTGCTCGATGCCATCATCGGCACCGGCTTTCGGCCGCCGGTCAGCGGACTCTACGCGGCCGCGATTGCCGCGCTGAATGCGAACTCGGCGCCGATTGTGGCTGTCGATATTCCCTCCGGCGCCGATGCGGACGTCATGGGTGAGCAGGTTGGAGCCCTGGCCAGGGCGGATGCGGTCGTGACCTTTACCGCTCCTCGCCCGGCACATGTCTTCGGAATGCTCACCGCCGGGCCGACCGTGGTCGCTCCCATCGGTTCCCCGGACGAAGCTGTGACTTCTTCTATTCAACTGAACCTCATCACCGCGCGTGACCTCGCGCCACTGCTCGGCCCTCGGCCCCGGGCTTCGAACAAGGGAAATTTCGGACATGTCTTGGTGCTGGGTGGATCGACGGGCAAGGCAGGAGCCGCGGCCATGGCCGGCATAGCCGTCCTACGCGCCGGAGCGGGTTTGTGCACAGTCGCCACGGCGGCATCGGTGCTCGCGACCGTCGCCGGCTTTCATCCCGAGCTGATGACCGAGCCGCTACCGGAAACGGACGCCGGCAGTGTTGCCCGGTCTGCACTGGATCGGATCGATAACCTGGTGAAGGGAAAAACTGTCCTGGCCGTGGGCCCCGGCATTTCGCGCCATGCCGATACTGCGGCAGCGGTGCGGGACATACTCAAGAAATACAAGATGCCCGTCGTTCTCGACGCAGACGGTCTCAATGCCTTCGATGGGCACGCCCCTGAACTCAAAGACAAGCCAGGCAATCTGGTCATCACGCCGCACCCTGGCGAGATGGCCCGGCTCGCCAATTCCACCATTCCCGCCGTGCAGCATGACCGGTTGAATGTAGCTCGAACATTCGCCCGGGAGCACGAATTGATTGTCGTCCTGAAGGGCCATCGGACCCTGGTGGCGCTGCCTGACGGAACTGCCTGGGTAAACACAACGGGCAATCCCGGCATGTCGACGGGAGGTACAGGCGACATATTGACCGGCATGGTCGCCGGGCTGATTGCCCAGCATCCGGATCGAATTGCGGAAGCTGTGATCGCCGCGGTTCACCTCCACGGCCTCGCGGGCGATGTCGCACGCGAGAGTATGGGCGAGCATTCGCTGGTCGCCACCGATCTGCTGCAGGCATTGCCCGAGGCATTTCGCCGGACGCAGGGCGCGGCGCAATCGTCACTCATTACGATTCGTGACTAAGCCGGTACGGACTCACCAACACCATCCAAAGGACCAGTGGCGAGTTCCTCAACAGGCACACATCTTCATGATAGAAAAAGACTAGCGGTCGTTTGACCGAGGTTCTCGTGTGGAATGCGTACATGTGCCTTCGGTAACCTGTCCCGGTGAGCGGAGCCGTGAAATAGTCGCTGCTATGACTCACTTTCCCCAAGTGCACCCTGAGCGCCGCTCTCCTCGTATTCAACTTGGCGGTTCGGTCCTGGCCCTGGTCATACTGGAAGATGGCCAACGCGCTAAAGCCAAACTGCAAACCGTGTCCGTGACTGGCGGTCTGCTACGACTTGGCAGGTGTCTCGGCCAGGGAGATTTTGTCGAGATCGCTTTTCAAACTCAGTCGGGTCCGGTGCGCGGCATGGCCGAAATGCTCAACCCGGTGCGCGCGGCCACGGACGGATCCCTGCAGCCTTTTCGCTTCGTTGCGCTCGGCGACGACGACCATCGCGCGCTGCGCATGGTGGTGGATTCCGCCGCGGACCGAAGCTTTCAGGGCATTCGATCCAGCCAGTGGACGGCGCCGAAAACGGTTTAGCCTCCGACCGGGAAGTAAAAAAGCAAACCTCAGCGGCTGAAGCCGCGTCTTATCCGCCGTAGACGGCACGACTGAAGTCGTGCCCTTCCCACTTCGCTCATGCGGCACGACGGACGTCGTGCCCCTTCCCGTTGCACTCATGAGGCACAACGGAAGTCGTGCCCCTGCCAGGCTGCTTGCGGTGCCATCCCGGAAACGGAATCGCTATACTGGTTATTCGATTCCGACCTGCATGGCTACACGAGAATTCATCACTCACTCGGCCGAGGAGACAATTGCCCTTGGGCGGACTCTGGCCGGCATGCTCACTCCGCCCAAACTGGTGTTGTTGCGCGGCGACCTGGGCGCCGGCAAGACCACACTGGTCAAAGGCATTGCCGAAGCCTTTCAGGCCGCGTCCGCTGAAGACGTGACCAGCCCAACCTTCAGCCTGGTCCACGAATACCACGGCCCCCGGGCCCAGCTGTATCACATCGACCTTTATCGAATTGATACACCCCGCCAGCTGGAAACACTGGGACTCGATGACCTCATCAGCGGCGACAGCGTTCTGCTGATAGAGTGGGGGGAGAAGTTCGCGCGTTTCGAGCGCGAGCGCGACGTGGAGATTGCGTTGGAGAGAGTGAATGACAAATTTGATGAAGCGGGGCGAAGTTCTGACAACCACCGGCGCATTCGGATCACCGGCACCCAGGTTGAATCCTCGGTATCGCAACCTTGAGCGTTCATCGCGGATATGGGGCGGAGGACTTGCAGCCCGAAGGTTCGCTTCTCTGGTTGTCGTCCTGTTGTTCCTGGCCGGAATGGTGGAGAGCGCCCAAATGTGCCGCGCTCAGGACTCGCCGCCCGCGGCCGCGGACAAAGATCACGCCAGCCAGGATCAGGAGCACAAGCGAACCGACTCCTCCGCCCAGCCCTCCGGCCACGGGCGCATGTTCGGCGTCATGCCGACTTACGGATTGGTCGAAGCCGGAATGCAGCCGCCTCCATTGAGCACCGGCGAGAAATTCAAGCTGGCCGTGCAGTATCTCAATCCCTACACTTTTGCTTTTGTTGCGGCCGAGGCCGGAGTGAACCAGGCGCGCAATGACCCCCGGGAGTACGGCCAGGGCGTCGAAGGCTATGGCAAACGGTACGGCGCCGGGTTTGCAGATGGTTTGACCGACGGGCTTTTTGTTACCGGCGTCTATCCGTCTCTTTTGCACCAGGATCCGCGTTTCTATCGCCTCGGCGGCGGCGATTTCGCCCACCGGTTTGGCTACTCGGTGAGCCGCATTCTGATCACGCGGCAGGATTCCGGGGGGAAGGCATTCAATGTTTCGGAGGTGTTGGGCAGTTTTACCTCGTCTGCCCTTGCGGTGACCTACTATCCCAAAAGCCAGCGAGATTTCTCGGATGTGGCGGAGCGCGCGGGCATCCAGTTTGGCTTCGACGCCGGCTTCAACCTGTTGAAGGAATTTTATCCTGACATCCATCGCAAGGTGTTCCGCAGGAAACACAAGCCTTGACCCCATCTAAAAGCCCATAATGTTGTAGCCGCAGTCCACATGGATGACTTCGCCGGTGATGCCGGAACTGGCATCCGAGGCCAGAAATACTCCGGTAGCGCCAACTTCGTTCACATCCACGTTGCGCTGCAACGGCGCCCGCTCGGCGTGGGCTTTCAGCATGTCGCTGAGACCGGAAATACCGCGGGCCGCCAGCGTCTTGATCGGGCCCGCCGAGATGGCGTTGACCCGTATCTTTTTTTTGCCCAGATCGTAAGCCAGATAGCGGACGCTGCACTCCAACGCAGCCTTGGCCACGCCCATGACGTTATAGCGGGGCACGACCCGCTCCGCCCCGTAGTACGTCATGGTAATGATGCTGCCTCCGTCCTCCATCAGCGGCGCGGCCGCCCGGGCAAGAGCGACCAGCGAATAGACGCTGACATCATGGGCGATGCGAAATCCTTCGCGTGAAGTGGCGACGAAATCGCCCTTCAGTTCCTCGGCGGGCGCGAACGCGACGCTGTGCACCAGCACATGCAACTTGCCATATCGTTCTTTAAGTTTGACGAACAACCGGTCGATGGCCGCGTCATCGGAAACATCGCACATGAATCCTTCCGCCCCCGGCAGCGAGGCGATCAGGTCCCGGGCTTCCAGTTCGAGACGCTCGTTCTGGTAAGTGACCGCCATCTTTGCGCCCGCCTGGTGCAGTCCTTGCGCAATTGACCAGGCGATCGAACGTTTGTTGGCGACTCCGAAGACAACCGCAACTCGACCTTCGAGGCTGGACGACATTCAAGTCTCCTGAGCTAAATTGGAACCGGAAAGCATAACAGCGGGGACAGCGTTCCTGCCACTGTTGGTATTCGAGTGTGGCGGCTCAGCTTAAATACGCTCTCTACCCCGGCGTCATCCTGAGGGACTTCAGTCCCGAAGAGCCAGCCCTGAGCGAAGTCGAAGGGATCTCGCGTGCATCCGCTCAATCGTGACTGAGGCGCAAAGACGCCGCACGCCAGATGCTTCGCAAAGCTCAGCATGACTGCAGATATAGAAACCGGGATTTCAAATTGAGCCACTCGGTATTCGAGTGATTGCCGACATGATGGACTGTCGAATTTTCGATTCGAAAATCCGTCAATTCGTCAATTCTTCCGCCGGCGCCGCTGCCGCCGGCCACACCGCCGTGATGAAGGCCACCGCGTAGACCATGCCGATGATGGAAAATCCCGCGACCAGGTTCCATTGGGCCACGGCGCCCACCAGAAATCCCAGCACAATTTGCAGCAGGGTGCCGGCGAAGTAGAACGCGTTCTGTACCCGTCCCATGAAGTGCTGCGGCACCTGTTCCATGATGGCGGTGTTCATGGCGACGCCGCTTACCCCGCGGCCTGAACCCATGATGGCGTAAATCGCGACCGCGCCTGCCAGCCAGGGCGACAGCGGCGCCACCGCCATTGAAATCGCCAGCAGGCCCATGGAAATTGCAATCGAACGACGCGTTCCCGATCGTGTGATAAGGAACGGGGCATAAAACACGCTGAGAAACGCCCCCGTGCCCCAGCCGGCATTCAGCCAGCCATAGCCGACCGCGCCGGCGTGAAATACGTTATCGCTCAAGGGCGCGGTCACCACCACGCCCGTCAGCATCGCGCCCAGAAAAAGCGCCCAGCTGGCTCCGAGCGTGACCACGGAGGGATGGCCGCGAAGAAAGTCGACGCCTTCACGCATCTCGCGGACAAAGCGCCCGACCGCGGTTTCTGCGGCGGCGATGTCCGCCCGCAGCTCCGCCGGCCGGGGCACCACGTGGCGTCCCTTGCGCACGCCGAGATAAAGCAGAAATGACGCCAGGTAAGTGGAGAAATCGATCAGCAAGACTCCGCCCAGGCCGATGTGGTTATAGACGAATCCCACGATCGACCCGGCAATCAGCCATCCGCCCTGGATTCCCGCCAGCAAAAAAGTGTTGGCATGAACGAACGCTTCTCCCGGAGTCAATTCCTGGATCAGGGCGGTGATGGTGGGCCAGAACATCCAGAAGCCCGCCGCCACCAGCGTGTTCATCAGGTAGAGTTCCCAAACTTTTACTCGGCCGGCAAAAGCCAGAACCGCAACCACGAGAATGATGACGGCGCGGACCGCGTCCAGCATCATCACCAGCCTCCGCCGGTCTTCGCGATCGATGAGCACTCCGGTAAAGGGCAGCATCAGCATGGCGGGCAGGGTTTGCAGCACGGCAAGTGTCCCCAGCGCCACTTCCGAGTGGGTGGCCTGCAGGATGTACCAGGCCACGGCGGCGGAGTTCATGCCGCTGCCCAGCATCGAGATCATGTTGGCGCCGAAAACGTAGCGCAGCGCCGGTTTCTGCAAGATCGCCCGCATGCTTCAAATGTAAACGATCGGGGTCCGGGAGGACGTGGCGAATTCGTTTCCTGTGCGTCTTTCGGCGGAATTCTTTGCGATAAAAAGCTCCTGACCGCGAAGTTCGCAAAGGACTCCGCAAAGGACGCAAAGAAGATGAGCCCGCTAGGGCCGTGGGCGCACGGGCCAATGGATATGCACCCGGCTGGCTTCCCAAAACAGATAGACGGCCAGCAGAATCATCTCCGGCTCGATGGCGTGTTTATATCGCGGGAAGGGGTTTACCAGATAGTAGGGCAGAGGATAAATCAGCAGAAAGCAGGCCAGCAGAAATCCTCCGGGCTTGTGGTTTCGCAGCGTCAACCACAGCCCCGCAAAGGCAAAGACCGCGGGCAGAATGAACATGAGATGACGGGCAATCATCAAGTCATATCCCGCGACGATATCCGCCTGCGGAGGTCCAATCCAGAAGTAGAAAACGCGCTCGAGAGTGAAGCGAAAAAACTGCCCGGGATGTTCCCGGATAAATTCGTGGAGCTGCTGTTGCTTCTCCTGCATGAATCGAATTTCGCCCAGCTCCTGAAATCTCCGCATGGCCTCGGCGTCGTTCCCGGGATGCTCGCTGCGCGTCCACAGACCGCTGGACTGGTCGTTGTTGGCCATGTGCATCTCCAGCGGAAGATTGTCGCGCACGAACACGAACCTGCCAAAAACCGCATAGTTGCGGACCAGCCAGGGACTGACCACAAGACCTGCCGCCAAAATACACATTCCCAATCCCACCAGCTGGCGGGGTCGTCGGGGCAAACGCCACAAAAGATACAGCAGACAAAACGGCAGCATCGAAAGCACAGCGGTATTGGTGAGCGCCAGCACCCCCCATAGGATTCCAAAGCCGATCCACACCCGCGGGCGCAGCGGCTCGTCGGACATGCGCAGGGTAAACAGAAATGCCAGACTCAAAAGGTACGCGCTGAGACTCATCTCCCAAACCACGCGCACCGGCCAGTAGATGGCGTAAGGGAAAAGCGCCCAGGTCCAGGCCGTGGCCCGCGCCACTGCGACTCCGTAAATCTTTTCTGCAATGCGATAGAGCGTGAGACAAGTCAGCGCAGAGAAAATGCTGTTGAATGCCAGGATGACCCAGGCGGAAAGATTGCTGTAAACCCCAAACAGCTTAAACACCCCTGCCAGGATGTAGGGATAAACCGGCGGCGCCCAGGCACTGGGCCCAGTGGGCAAGTCCGTGGGCGAGCTAAAGCCTTGTCCCGTCGCGATCGAACGCGCAATGCGTCCCATCTCCCATCCGAACTGGAAGTGGTCACGGCGAGGAGTGATGCGGTAGGTATGGCCTATGGTGATGACCGCCAGACGGAGCAGGAAGGCGATCAGAACGATGAAGAAGATGGAGTGTGTCCAGGATTGTCGCCCAACGCTGTGAGCCGAATTCTTCGGAGCTGCCGGCGAGTCCATCTGCTCGCGACCCTGCATGAGCAAAGACTAGCACACGCCAATTTGAATTCGCCTGCGATCGAGTCGCCTAGCCGCGCAGCGGCGAAAGAATGTAGCCCGGGGCGTAAGCCCCGGGTCAGGAGGCGGGAGATGTCGTAGCCCTGCAAGGGCGAAAGAATCTTTTCTTGTAACCAGGCGAGAATTATTTCTTTCGCTCCCTCGGAGCTCGACCCTTATTCCGCTTCCCACCCGGGGCTTACGCCCCGGGCTACATTCTTTTCGCCGCTGCGCGGCTGGCCCAGGGTCGAAGCGCGCCGCGCTTGCATAATCCCGCCTTTCGGGGCTACGATGCGCCGACGCAATTACGGAGGTGACGTATGAAGCACGGCCCCTGGCCCGTCCTGCTGGTTACCTTTCTGTTAGCAGTCGCTCCGCTCTCCCTGACCCAGATTGAAACCATCGTGATTCCGGCGGGCACGCCCGAGGATCAGGCATTGCAGGCCATCACCAAAGAGCCGGAGGATCAAAAGAAGCTGGCCATGTACGAGGATTTCGTGAAGCAGTTCGCGTCCAATCCGGCCGCCGTTGCTTACGGCAACTGGCAGATTTCGCAGGCCTACCAGAGCGCCGGGGACCTGCAAAAAGCGCTCGACTACGGGGACAAGGCGCTGGCCAGTTCACCCCACAGCCTGGATATCCTGGTCTCGCAAGCCAGCATCGCCCAGCAATTGAAAAACAATCCCAAGTTATTGGATTACTCAGTGCGCGGCGGCGAACTCTACAACTCGATCGATAAAACCGCCAAACCGGAAGGAATGAGTGACCAGGACTTTGCCACCCACAATGAAGAGCTGAAGAGCTCGGCCAAGAACTCGTACGAATTCCTGGAGGCTGCTGCCTTCAATGTGATCGTCGACGAAACCAATGGCAAAGCCCGCATGAATGACATTGAGCGCTTTACCACCGCCTTCCCCAAGTCGCGCTTCGACGAACCCGTGGCCTCGTACGCCATGATGGCGCTCTCCGAGCTTAAGGACACGACCCAGGTGGTTGCCTACGGCGAGAAGGCGCTGGCGGCGAACCCCAACAATCTGGCGGCCCTGCTGCTCCTGGCTGGGACCTACGTGGAAGATCCCAAGCCGGGCAGCGTGGCGAAAGCAGTTGGCTACGCGCAAAAGGCGGTGGTCGCAGCCAAGGCGGATGCCCCAGATGCCGACCGTACCCGCAAGCTCTCGGCGGGAGTCGCCCACTCCACCCTCGGCTACGCCTACATGAAGCAGGACAAAACCGCGGCCGCGATTCCGGAGTTGAAGTCCGCTAGTGCGCTGCTCAAAGGGATTGACGATCAGCAGTACGCGGTTGCACTTTACCGGCTCGGTTACGCGTATGCCAAGCTCAGCCGCGTCACCGAGGCGCGAGAGGTATTAATGGAGGCCGCCAAAATTCCCGGCCCAGTTCAACCGCTCTCGCAAGACTTGTTGTCCAAGGTGAATGCAGCCCGCGCCAAGGGAAGGTAAAAGCTGGCTCCTGGCTTCTAGCTTCTAGCTCCTGGCTTCTGGCTTCCAGCGTGGCGCACATTCCCCGCGAGTTGTCATCCTGAGCGAGTTTGACCGTCCGCTGGCGGACGGTCAGGCGAGTCGAAGGACCCCTACCTTAAGAATACTGCAGAGGATTCGTCGTTCTAAGCCAGCAGCCAGAAGCCTGCAGCCAGCAGTTCGTCAGTGCTTCACCAGATCGTCGGAGAGCAGAACTGCTTTCGACGCGAGATTGTGCGCGCGCTGCAGGTCTCCTGCCTCTTCGGCAGTCTTGGCCTGCTCCATGTATTGGCGGGTCTGACCGACGCTGTCTTCCTGGCTGGGACTAAGCTGACGAGACGAGATCTGCTTAAGGTTGTTGTCCGCGACGGCCAGTAAATCGGCCGTGCTTTGGCGCTGGCTGGAGACTTGCGCTGCACTCATGCCTGGCGCCAGTTGCACCACGGGATCGGCGGTGCCGCCGTTGCGTACTACTTTCTTGTCCTTCGCCGGGCTCGAAGTCCCTCCGCTTTTTCGATGGTGGCGCTTTTTGCTGGTGGCCTTGGCCTTCGACGCCGAGGCCTTGGCGTCGGCTTCCTTCGCCCCCGCCTGCGCTGATGTTGGCTGCGATTTTTTGCCGGTTTCTGGTGCCGGTTTTGTATCAGGCGGCGGGGCAGACGGGGACTGAGTCTGGGCGTCGGATTGCGCCGGCTCTGTCCCTGGACTCACCGATGCAGCATTCTGCTCGGAACCCTGGGAGGGGGCAGGTTGCGCCTCGTCCGGATGCGGCTGAGTTTCCTGTCTGGGCTGGGGCAGCGCCCGCACGACCGCCGCGGCGGCGGCAGGAGTCGCCAGCGCGCAAACCCCGAGAAAGATGGCCAGAAACATACCCATATGAAATTCGGTGCGACGTGCGCTCTTCTAGACTTACACGGAATATCAGCTGCGGCAAAGTGATATTTGCCCTCATTCGCAAAAATTCGTACGGTTTCAGTCCTCCCGAGACTAGCTGCGCGTGGCTCCTACCAGTTGAGTATTCGAACGGGACTGGACCAGCGGCAGGCGCAAGCGAAACGTTGTGCCTTCTCCCTCAACCGACTCGAAATCAACTGAACCATAGTGCCATTGCAGGATCTGATAGGTCTGCGCCAGGCCGATTCCGGTCCCTTCCTTTTTGGTGGTGAAGTACAGTTCAAAAATCTTGTCCTGAGCGTCCGCCGGAATCCCGCCACCCTGGTCGCGAATTTCAGTGACCACCAGGTCATCTTCGCGGCGGGCCGAAATGGTCAGGGTGCCGCCCTCGGGCATGGCTTGAACTCCGTTGAGCACGACATTGAGAATGGCCTGCTTGATGAAGTCGGTGTCTACCTTCACGGTTAACGGCTCGGAGGGCAGCTCGGAGGCAATGGTCACGCCGTGTCGCGCCGCGTCTGGCCCGGCCAACTGGATTCCATCTTCCAACAGGCGGCGCACATCGGTTTCCTCCAGATGCAGATCGCGCGGACGGGTGAAATCCACCAGAATCTGCACCACCCGGTCCAGGCGGTGGATTTCGCTGCCGATGATGTCCATATGGCGGCGCGTATCGGGATCCACCTGCCGCAGCTTCCCCTGCAGCAACTGCAAATGCAAAACAATAGCGTTGATCGGATTCTTGACTTCATGGGCCACGCCGCGGGTAATGCGGCCGTTCGCCGAAAGGCGGCGCGACATCTCGATTTCGTCCTCGATCCGGCGAACCGACTCGGCGTCGCGCATGGTCAGCAGCGCGCCGATCGGGGTTTCTTTTTCCCGGATGAAATCGAGAGAAATCTGCACCCGCTTGCCGTTGGGAAACTCAATCTCACGCGGGGCGACGGGAGTGCGGCGCTCAAACGACAGCAACAGCAGCGCGCCGAACTCCGACTCCGGAGAAAAAATTTCCCTGGCCGTGCGGCCCAGCAGTTCCCGTCGCGGCCGGCCCATGAAACGCTCGACCGACGCGCTTACCAGGACGACCCGCAAATCGCGAGTGAACAGCATCAGGCCGTCCTGCAGATTGCCCATGATCTGGTCTACATTGTCTTTGAGAGCCGAAAAGATTTCTTTCGCGTCGCGCATCTGCCGTCCCAGGTGTGCGATCTTCAGGCTCACCATCCCGTACTCATCATGGCCCCCGTCGGGTTCCCCGACGGTTTCCGAACTGCCCGCGGTGACGCTGTCCAGGCTGCGATTGATCTGCTCGAGCGGCCCCAGGGCAATGTGCGAGAGCCCGGCAGCCAGAATCAGCGAGATAAAAATCGCGATGCTGGAGAAGACCACAGCCTGCTGCAGGCGGGGCGTCAATTCGTTCTTCAGGAAAACCGTTGATACCCCCACCCGGATGCTGCCGAAGCGCGCTCCGTCCAGTTGGAGAGGTATACGAACGTCATACACGGTGGGCGGGTTGTACACCATGCGGAACTGCCGCCGAAAGTTCGCGTTCTCCACCCGGTGAAAGTCGGGCCGGTCGGGAACCAGCTTTCCCACCAGGTCGGGATTGGTGTCCAGGATGGCTTTATCGTCGCTATTGACGATGGCTGCGTCGTAGATGATGGGCCAGGTGCCCACCACCGATTCCAGAAAATTATTCAGGTCCCGATCAGTGCTCAGGTAATAGGCGACCGCCCGCCGCATGGCTTCCGGGTTCTTGGTGTCCACTTTGGTGCTGCTCAAATCAGGAGCGGCGTTCGCAGCCAGGTAAGCGAGGTTGGCAGTCAACTGGGCCGCCGATTCTCGAGCGGTGGTCACTCGCTGGCGCAGCAATTCGGAGATGTATACATAGGAAAACGCCAGCACCAGCACGGCCACCATGAAGGTAATGGCGAATACGATTTTGGTCTTTCGGCGCATCGACGGAATTCAGCAACCAGCAACTGGCATTTGGCAACCGCTACAGACCACGGGGGAAGGCCTTCGGCACCGTGTCATCTTCAACGCCTGTCATCTTCAGGGTGTGTCATTTTCAGCCCGTGTCATCCTGAGCGAGTCGGATCGTCCGCTTGCGGACGATCCGGGGAGTCGAAGGACCCCTACCTGCTTAACGATATTTTCATCCTCGCACTCTTTTTCTGCCGAGAAAAAACATGCAGCCCTTCGGCCTCCCATCGGCCACAGGGGTCCTTCGACTGCGCGGCTGCGTCGCTCGGCGAAGCAGCCGCTCCGCTCAGGATGACAACTTTGCCGGAGCCAATCTTTCCCCTACTCTTCCCTCGCCAAAGCGGCGTCGGCCGTGGCGTTACCGTATTCCTTAAGCTTGTTGTGCAGCGTCTTCAGGCTGATGGCGAGAATCTCGGCTGCACGGGTCTTGTTATTGTTAGTGGCCTCGAGCGTCTTCAGGATCAGCAACTTCTCGGCTTCCTCGACCGTGGTTCCAACCCCGAGGCGCACCGTGTCGGAATCCTCCGCAGAACTTCGCAGACTGGATTGTCCGAACCCCGGCGGCAGGTGTTTGGTCTCCACCACCGCACCGTCGCAGACAATGATGGCCCGTTCCAAAGTGTTGCGCATTTCGCGAACGTTGCCCGGCCAGGAGTAGCTCTGAAAAGCGTTGAGGACCGCCTCGCTCACGCCCGCGACCTTACGCCCATGTTTTTCGTTCATGTCGGCCAGCAATGCCTGAACCAGTTCGGGAACGTCTTCCTTGTGTTCGCGCAGGGGCGGCATGTGAATATTAAAAACATTCAGACGGTAGTAGAGATCGTTGCGCAATTCGCCGCGAGCGACGGCTTCCTCAGGAACCTTGTTAGTGGCGGCCAGGACGCGGACGTCCACGGTGGTCTCCACCTTGCTCCCTAACCGGCGCAGCTTGCGGTCCTCGAGAACGCGCAACAGTTTGGCCTGCGTGGCCACCGGCATCTCGCCGATCTCATCGAGTAGCAGGGTTCCCCCTTCGGCCAGCTCAAAGCATCCGGTTCGCCGCTCCAGCGCACCCGTGAATGCGCCTTTTTCGTGGCCGAATATTTCGCTCTCGATCAGTGTTTCCGGAATGGCGGCGCAATTGATAGGAATGAATGGCCTGGTTCGCCGCGGACTGAGTTCGTGAACCGTGCGGGCTACCAGTTCCTTGCCGGTGCCGCTGGCTCCGGTGATCAGTACCGAGGCGGTGCTGGGGGAAACCATCTCGATAAGGTGGAAAATTTCCTGCATCTTCTTCGATGATCCGATCAGGCTTCCCAGAGATCCGGCGTCGCGCAACTTTCGGCGCGTGACTTCGAGTTCCGCACGGGTCCCCAACAGGGCTGAAGCGTTTTGCAGGATGGTGTACAACCGGTTGGTGTCAATGGGCTTTGTGATGTAGTCGTAGGCGCCCATGCGCATGGCCTGGACGGCACTGTCAATGGTGCCCTGGGCCGTGACGACCACCACCGCCATGGTTTGCGCGTCGGTGGCCAGCTTCTCCAGAAGTTCCAGGCCGCCCATGCGGGGCATCTTCATGTCGGTGACCACAATGGACGGCGCCCAGGTGCTGACTTTTTCCAGCCCTTCGCTACCATCCTTCGCAGTCTCGGCCCGGTACCCCCAGCCGGTGACCAGTTCGGCCAGGCCGGTTCTTTCATTTTCTTCGTCCTCAACGATCAGTACCTTTTCGTGGTTCATAGTGGACACCCGCCATTATTTAGGCTTTCCGGCCAGGCTGCAAGCTGAGCCGAAGCCTGCCGGGGATTTCTTTTGCCGCAACAGCGGATTCCGTCCGTTCTATCGTTGACCAGCTTCAGGCTCTGATGCCCCAGCTGTCGAAGCCGGGTAGTATATCAATCTGAGACACTTACCGGCGATCCAAAGGAATTACCCCATCCCTTAAAATGTTTTTCGTCGGCTTGATTTGATTCATGTCTAGGGTAAAATTATTGCGCATACCAAAGGCGGTACTGTTTTCCCCACGCATTCTCCCGGTTTTAACCCAGCACTGAGCGTGGACGCAAAAATTCTATCTAGAGATTGTGGAGGATTGCATGTTACTTCGTCGACTATTGCGTGGCAAATTTTTAGCTCTGTTGGCCGCGACGTTGATATCAGCGACCGTGATGGCACAAGAAGAACCCACGCCGAAAGTTGAACTGTTCGTCGGCTATCAGTGGCTGCATCCCGGCGCCACTGTTCCGTCACCGTTCCAGCCCCCCAATGCACCTGTCGGTCAAAAGATGGGCGATATTGCTCAGGGAGCGGGCGCCAGTTTTACTTATAACTTCACGCCGCACTGGGGGCTGGAGGCCGACTATGGCGGCAATAAGAACGACAACGGATCTGAAAATACGGCTTCGATTGGACCCCGTGTTGCATGGCGCGGTGAGGGTGTCACTTTTTTTGCCCATACTTTGCTGGGATTCAACCGGCTGACGGTGCCGCAGGTTAATACCAGCAATGGCCTCGGCGCCATCCTGGGCGGCGGCATGGATCTCAGTATCTGGCGTCGGCTCTCGTTGCGTTTGTTTGAGGCCGACTACGTTTGGGCCCACCACAATTTTGCCGACGAGGTTAGCCCCGCGTTCCCCGACTTAAGACGTCCCACTCTGGAAGGCGTCCGCCTGCGCACCGGCCTGGTCTTCAACTTCGGCTACCCATCGGCTGCGATACCCGCAGCGAGTTGCTCCATCCAGCCCAGTGAAGTGATGGTCGGGGAACCCGTTACTGCAACTGCCAGCGCCAGCAATTTCAATCCCAAGCACACCCTGACCTACAATTGGGCGAGCACCGGTGGAAAGATTACTGGCAAGGACACCACCGCGACTCTCGACACCAATGGGGTGGCCGGCGGCAGCTACACCGTTACTGCTCACGTCACCGATCCCAAGATGAAAAAGGGTGGCGAGGCCAGTTGCACCGCAACATTCACGGTGAAGGAGCCGCCAAAGAATCCGCCGACCATGTCCTGCTCGGCCAACCCAACCTCGGTCCAGGCTGGCACTCCTTCCACTTTGACGTGCACCTGCACCAGCCCGGATAACGTACCCGTCACCATCAGCGGCTGGACCGCCAGTGGTGGGAGCGTCTCGGGTGAGGGCGGCACAGCTACTCTCAACACTACTGGAGCAGCCGCCGGACCTATCACGGTGAGCGCAACCTGTACCGACTCTCGCGGCCTCACCGCCTCGAGTTCGAGCCAGGTCAACGTCGAGAATCCGCCTCCTCCGCCGCCGGAAGCGAGCAAGCTGAGCGAGTGCCAATTCCCCAACCCGGTCAAACCGTGGCGTGTGGACAATACCTGCAAGGCGGTACTGGACGATGTTGCCCAGCGCCTGCAGCATGATCCCGATGCCAAACTCGTGATCGTGGGCAATGCCGAACCGGGCGAGAAACGCAAAAACCTGGCGGCAGAGCGCGCGGTCAATTCCAAGGCATATCTGTCCGGTGGCGAAGCCAAGCAAGCCATCGATGCCAGCCGAATTGAAACCCGCACCGGCAGCGCTGGCACCAAGACGGCCGAATACTGGGTCGTCCCGGCGGGTGCGACCTTCTCGGCTCCCGGAACCGAAGCGGTCGATGAGTCGGTGGTGAAAGCGGTTCCGGATCATCCGGTAGCGCCAAAAAAGGGAGCGCGTAAACCCAAGGCCCAATGACAGTTAGCTGAATATGACCGGCCGAGGTTCATACTCGGCCGGCCTTTTTTGTCTGGCCTTCAGTAACTTGAAAAGAGCGTGTTACGCTGTCAATCTCAGCCGCGAGCGCATAATTTTTTCGCCAGGGGAAAATCTACCCATGATTTCGCGTGCGATTCGGATGGTTTCTCGTAAATATCTGATTACATTGGCTATAGCCATGCTATCCGTCACGGCCCTGTGGGCTGGTCAATGGACTGCTCTGGGTCCCGATGGCGGCGACGTCCGCAGCCTGGCTTTCGATCCCCAGAATCCCGACCGTATTTACCTCGGGACCAGCACTGGTACTCTTTTTACATCTTCGGATGGCGGACATAACTGGGCCCGTCTCTCCCACCTGGGGGACGATGACAATGTTCTCGATCACATCGTCATTGACCCGAAAAATCCCAAACACATTTACGTGGCCGCCTGGAGCGTGGTGAACCAGCAGGCTGGCGACGTGTTTCGTTCTCACGATGGCGGCAATAACTGGGAAGCGCTTCCTGGCGTGCACGGCAAGTCGGTGCGGGCCATGGCCATCGCGCCCTACGATTCCAAGGTGCTGGTGATCGGCGCGCTCGACGGCGTGTTCCGCACCCAGAACGGCGGCAATAGCTGGGAGCGGATTTCTCCCGCCGGCCAGGCCGAGTTGAAAAATGTCGAATCGATCGCGGTTGATCCCAAAAATCCCGACGTCGTCTACGCCGGCACCTGGCATCTGGCCTGGAAGACCGACGACAGCGGAGCCAGCTGGCACCGCATCAACAAAGGCATGATCGACGACTCGGATGTGTTCTCGGTCATCGTTGACTCCACCAATCCGTCCGTGGTTTACGCCAGTGCATGCTCGGGAATTTACAAGAGCGACAGCGCCGGCGATCTCTTCCGCAAATTGCAGGGCATTCCGTTCTCTGCCCGGCGCACCCGCGTCCTGAGGCAGGACCCGAATAATTCCGGAACGGTTTACGCCGGAACGACCGAGGGCCTTTGGAAGACCTCGGACGCCGGCAAAACCTGGAAACGCGTGAGCAATCCCGAAGTCGTCGTGAACGACGTGCTGATCGATCCGCGAAACTCCAGCCGGGTGCTGCTGGCCACCGACCGTAGCGGCGTGCTGGCCAGTGACAACGGCGCGCAGACTTTTGTGGCCTCCAATCACGGCTACACTCACCGCTATGTAAGCTCGATTCTGACCGACAAAAGTGATCCCAGCAGCATATTGGTCGGGGTCGTGAACGACCGCGAGTTTGGCGGCGTTTTCTCTACTCGAGATAGTGGACAGAGCTGGCAGCAGAAAAGCGCGGGCCTGGGGGGACGCGATGTTTTCGCGTTGCAGCAAGCCCCCAACGGCGGCCTGATTGCCGGAACGAACAAAGGCATTTTCCTACTGGATCGCAATGCCAGCCAGTGGCGCCCGATCAACACCATCGTCACCGAGAAAACAACTGCACGCCTGGTCAGGACCAAGACCAGGAAGGGAGCCCGGAAGGTCCCCGCCACGGTTGCAGTCCGCTCCACTCTGGATGCCCGGGTGAGCGATATTGAAGTCACGCCCAGGCGCTGGCTGGCAGCCACCTCGGCTGGATTGCTCAGCAGCACCGACCAGGGCAAATCCTGGACCGGTGGTCCGGTCATGGGCAAGAGCGACTTCGTTGCCGTCGAGTCCAACGGCGAGCTGCTGGTCGCCGCCACTCGCACCAGCGTTCTTTACTCGTCGAACAGCGGGACCACCTGGAACCAGGCCCCTCTGAGCGCCTATATCACCAGCATTCACGGCGTGACCCTGACCCCGGAAGGCGAGATCCTGATTGCTTCCCGCGAAGGCGCTTTCCGGAGTTCCGATTCCGGCGCAACCTGGGAGCACATCGTGAACGGCCTGCCAGACAAAAACATCAGCTCGATCGCGTACGACCAGAGCAAGAAACGTCTGCTGGCCACCAGCATTGCTACGGGGGTCATTTTCGAAAGCAAGGACGGAGGCCGCAGCTGGCATCGCGGTCCCGATTCGGGCTACCCGCTGCGTCGCGTAAGCGTCGTGCGCGGCCGCTTTGTAGGCGCGACCCCGTTCGACGGCCTGATTGTTCAGCCTGAGAACGAAGCCGCCAACGCCTCGGTAGGCCTGGACGGAACATCCAACTAGCCGATCGCAGGATTCTCAATTCAATGCACGGAGGAGCGACTAAAACCGCTCCTCCGTTTTTTCTTTGCGTCCTTGGGGCCCTCCATCGCGCAGGGTGACTGGCGCGATAATACCGGCAATAAATACATTCCAGTCTCGGCCGCTTTCCTAAGTCGCTGATAAATCGGTCCCGGCGATGGCATCCAGCTTGCGACTTGTGGAGTTGAGTCGCGCGCGGCAGGATTGTTTTATGAAGTTGTCGAATGGGAATTGGCGTCATGGTGCCGCGTTTTCCGTTCTGCTGCTGGGGCTCATCCTGACCGGGTGTTCACGCCGTGAGACCCTGCCGGAGATCGAGGAGACTGTGTCCGCGGATCAGCATTTGCCTTTTGATGCCATGTCCGACAAGCGGGGAATCTTTCCCACCGGTTCTCTCGGGGCCACGGAAATCCCGGCCGGAACCCCTGTAACCATTCACCTGCGCCTGTCTCTCTCCAGCGCAAGTTCGCGTACTGGCGATCCCTTTGAGGCTGTCTTGGATGAGCCCATTATGGTCCGCGGGCGGACGCTGGCGCCCCGGGGCGCTCTCCTGGCGGGAAAAGTCCTGGAGGCAAGAGCCGCCGATCGATTCCAGGAACCGGGTTACCTGCGCCTGGCCCTGACTGCGATCTCCCTCAATGGGAAGTCCTTTGCCATTCAGACGTCCAGCATCTTTGTGAAGCGAGGTTCGCACCAGCAACGCAATGTGACCATCCTGCGCGACGGCGCCGGAAAGAAGGGCGCGCTGATCGGGGCCTCGGTCGATGCACCCGGAAGCACCTACGCTGCCGGCAGCAGGGACGTGGGAGTGGCCCCCGAGCGCAGTCTTACCTTTCGCCTGGCCCAGCCCCTGCCGCTCTAAACCTTGAGGACCACGTGGAGTGCGAGTCGCTGACTTGTGAGTCCACCTAGGGACTTGTCCCACCTGTCCGGCGGAGTGAGCTCCGCAACTCTGTGCCCATTAGATTCCGCCAAAAATCCCCGTGGGGCTGCGCTCGACTGGACGGGTGCAACCCCTGTCCCCACCGGGACCGTGGCGGCTTTTCAAAGCAAGTCAACCCACTCTGCCACACACTCATGATGTTCTTTTGTCACATCAACCTGTGACCGCTGCCCTTTAGCAGTTCGCCGGTGTCCGCATAAGCTTCCCAAAATGGAGAGCAAGCCACAGGGCGAAATTGTCGCGACGGACCTCCCGATTCGGGAGGGGATAGGCCTTTCGACATCCGTGCCGCACCCATTTGGTGCTTTCCCGAAACCTGCTTCATGGCTAATGCTTTGGTTTGACGGATGCTGCGCAAAAGCCATTCCGAAAGCGGGCATCCGAGACAGGTTTTGAAATGAGCGTAATGGCGCAGTTGCGGCCGCATAGCACAGGGTCTCCCGATTCCGCACTGCTGCTGGCTGCGGTCCAGACCTTCCCGCAGAGTCTGGCGATCGTGGCATCTGGCCTTATCGTTTATGCCAATCCCGCCTGGTGCAGCATGTTCGAATGTGCGGATCCCTCCCGGCTCGCGGGTCGAGACATAGAAGAACTGGTCCCGGCGTCCGCGCTCTCTGCGATGACCGGTGTCATCCCGAACCATGAACCTGAAAGCTCTTCAGAGGCACACTTTGTTCATGCCCGGAGAGACGGAACTTGTCTGCACATTGAGGTTGCCAGTGCGGGCTTTCAATTGCGAGGCAGCGAATTTCAGGTGATCCACACCCGCGACGTCAGTCACCAGACCCAGATAGAGAGCCAGCTACGGGAATCGCGGAGCCTGGCGGCCGTCGGCCGGCTGGTGGGGGCTGTCGCTCACGACTTCAACAACCTGCTCACGGCCATCATGCTCTACTGCGACCTGCTGATCGGAGAGTTGGTGAAGGACAGTCGTCCCCTCGGTTACGCCCGGAAGATGCGCATGGCCGGGGAACACGGCGCGGCCATGGTGCAGCAACTGCTCGCGCTGGCACGGCCTTCGACCGAAGCATCCCGGGTGGTCGTCCTGAACGATGTGGTCACCGGCATCGAAGACCTGCTAACCCGCCTGATTGGTGAAAATATCGTTCTGACCACATCTCTGGCCGCCGATCTGGGCGCGGTGAAAATGGACCCGGCGCAAGTTCAGCAAATCCTGCTCAACCTGGTGATGAATGCACGCGACTCAATGCCTGACGGCGGCCGGATTACGCTGGCGACCCGCAATTATATCGACCCTCTCGCCATCAGCCTCGAGTCCCAATCGCAAATAACGTCGTGGGTTGAGCTCTCTGTGACTGACGACGGTTGCGGCATGGACGCCAAGACGCTGGCGTGTGCCTTTGAGCCCTTTTTCACCACGAAAAAGCCCGGCCGCGGCAATGGTCTGGGTCTGGCCAGCGCCCGTCGCCTGGCTCAGCAGGAGGGGGGAACCATAAAAGCGGAAAGCGAGCCCGGAAAAGGCGCGCGGATTTCGCTGCGCCTGCCGCGAATATACCCCGACACTTCATCCCAATTGAAAGACAAAGAGGTGATTTCATGACCACAGCCGCACTGAGCGTGCCCAACTCCATCCAGATGGAAGGGGCTAATTTCCTGAACCTGTTGATTGTCGACGACGAGCGCGCCATCCGGGAAGTCTGTCGCGAAGTCGCGCAATCGCTCGGCTTCAACACCGCCGTGGCCGATTCAGCCGAGCACGCGTATCGTCTGCTGGACGCGCAGAACATCGATGTGGTCTTGCTCGACCTGAAATTGCCCGGAGCCGGCGGCCTGGAGGCGCTGCACCAGATCGGCGAGCGCAGGCCCGATGCGGTGGTCGTAGTGGTGACGGGATATGGGACCGTCCAGTCCGCCGTCCAGGCCATGAAGAATGGCGCCTACGACTACGTGACTAAACCCTTCAGCATGGAAGAACTGAGGTTGCTGCTGCAGCGCGTGTCCGGCCATCTGAAGTTGAAAACCGAAAACCGCACCCTGCGCGAGAAGATCAAATCCAAGCTGGGTTTCGGCAGCATCGTGGGCCGAGCGCCGGAGATGGAAAAGCTCTACCGCATCATCGGCAAGGCCGCGCACAGCACCCATCCCGTGCTCATTCTGGGCGAAAGCGGGACCGGCAAGGAAATGGTGGCGCGCTCCATTCATTTCTCCGGCCCCTTTCGCGACAAGCCCTTTATCCCGGTGGATTGCGGCTCTCTGGTCCCTACCCTGATTGAGAGTGAACTATTCGGCTACGTCAAAGGCGCTTTTACCGGAGCCGTGCAATCCCGCGATGGCTTGCTCGCGATCGCCGAAGGCGGCACCGTATTTCTCGATGAAGTGGGGGAACTCCCGGTCGATCTGCAGGCCAAATTGCTGCGCGCCATTCAGGAAAGGGAAATTCGACCGGTGGGAAGCACCAAGCGCATTGCGATCAATGTGAGAATTCTGGCGGCCACCAATCGCGACCTGGAGCAGGCCGTGGCCCAGGGAACTTTTCGACGGGATCTTTATTTCCGCCTCAATGTGCTGAGCCTGAAAATCCCTCCCCTGCGCGATCGCCGCCAGGACGTTCCATTGCTGAGCGGTTACTTTCTGGAAAGGCTGTCACGCGCTTCGGGTCACGAGCGCACCCTGAATGACGACGCCATGAAGGCTCTGCTCGCCTACGATTGGCCGGGGAATGTACGAGAACTCGAGAACTGCCTGGAGCGCGCCTGCGCCTTCAGTTCCGGGCCCGTGATCCATGTGGCCGACTTACCCAGCGCAATCCATGGCGCCCCCATGCATCCCTCGCAGGGGGGGAACGGCCATGCCCAGATCATGCCCATGGCGGAACTGGAGAAGCAGACAATCCTCACTACGATTGCGCAACTTAACGGCGATAAGCTCCTGGCGGCCCGAATGTTAGGCATTGGAAAAACCACGCTCTACCGCAAGCTGAAGGAATATGTTTCCCAGGATTAATCTGAAAAGTGTTCCAGCTTCCCGGGTTGGGACTTCGGGCCGCGCCTTGGTGTCGTAAATCGTTTGTTTTCAATGACTCTATCGCGGTAATGGAAGTGCAAACGAATCCAATCATGTTGCTAGTGATTACGCCTTCTGCCAAAGCCCGTGGCTGCGCCCAGTCGATTCAACTGGTCACTTCTGAAGAAACGCACGTGGCGGCCACTTCATCGCAAGCCCTCGCGCGCCTCTGTACCCAGGAATACATGGCGGTGCTCATCGACCATGCATTCCTGGAAACCGAACCAGTCGAGAGCGACATGGTGCTCGAACACATCGGAACCGCAGTTCCGGTCCATGTAAATTTCGCCATCAATAATATGGACCGGGTCGCGCGCGAGTTGCGCGCCGCGCTGCATCGGCACAAGAAGCAAGTCCTGCTGGTGCGGCAGGAGGCCCGGCAAGCGCTGCGCAACGAGCTCAAAGACACCGTTACAGCCTTGCTGCTGTCATGCGAAATGGCCTTGCAGGTGCCCGATCTCCCCCTCGGAGCTAAAAGCAGAATGCGCTCAGTCGGCGAACTTGCGCAGGAGATGCGCGTTAAGCTGGACGGTCCGGCCTGAGACTTAGCCGCGGAAGCCCGCGCGACTCGAAGTCCTCGCTGTCCACGTTGCGGAAGTGCAATTTTTTGCGCAGCCCGCCCCGGGCCGCGAAAATCCCTACCCGACATCCAATTCTCGCACTACAATGACGCAGCAGTAAGAAACGCGGAGTCGCGTCTCCCTGACGGCTATCCGCGCTCTCCAGGGGAAATTCGTGCACGTTCTGGTCACCGCTGACACTTTGAGTGGTACGTGGACCTACACCCGCGAGCTGGTTTCCGGGCTGGTAAGTCGCGGGTTGCGCGTGACCCTGGTCAGTTTCGGCGAGATCCCCCTGCCGCAACAGACTTCGTGGATGGATAGCCTGCATGGCCTGGAATACCGTCCTACAGCGTTCCGGCTGGACTGGATGGAGAGAGGTCAGCAGGACCTTAAAGATTCCTCCGCCTATCTCACGACGCTGGTGAAAGAACTGAAACCCGACGTGCTCCACCTGAACCAGTTGTGCTACGGCGGCCTGATGGTTCCGGTGCCCCGTGTGGTGGTGGCGCACGGTGATTTGATTACCTGGTGGCGCGCCGTCCACGGACGGGAGCCCAGACAGGACTCCTGGCTGCGCTGGTATCGGGAAGTGGTCACCAGAGGTCTGGCCCAGGCGAATGTTGTCGTGGCCCCTTCGAGCTGGATGCGGGACACCGTACGCGATTGCTATACGCGGGCCCGCCACGAAACCGTTATCTACAACGGGCGTAATCCGATTTTCTTCAACCCGTATGTGGGCAAGGACGATTCCGTGCTGGCGGTGGGCCGGTTGTTGGATGCGGGCAAGCAGGTATCGCTGCTGACTCAGCACACCCACCCTCTTCCGGTCTGTATCGTGGGGTCTGATATGCCGCTTCATGGTCCCGCGCGGATTCCGATACGGGCCGATGTCAAACTTTCCATCGACGAGATGAACGTTGCGCTGAAAGGACCTCAAACCGAGGCGCAGTTACGCACTCTTTACAGCCGGGCCGCCATCTATGCCGCTACCTCGCGCTATGAACCTTTCGATATGGCGGCGGTAGAGGCCGCGTTTTCCCGCTGCGCTATTGTGGCCAACGATATCCCCGCCTTTCGCGAAATCTGGGGCGACGCCGCGCTCTACTTCCACGAAAATGACGCCGCGAGCCTGGCCTCGGCGATCCGCCGCCTGAGCGTTCAGCGGGATCTTTGCCGCACCTACGGCAATCGCGCTTATCAACGCGCCCGCGAATGCTTCACCTCCAAACGCATGATCGACCAATATCTTGAGCTCTATGGCAACCTGCTGCAGACCAGGTGGGCGGCAGCGTAAGCAGTTCTCGGTCGTCGGCTTTCTGCCGTCAGCATTCAGACCGTCGGCAGCTCCCCTGACTGAGCAGATGGCGGCTCTCGAAAACTGCTATCTTCATATCGAACAGGGAGGCCCCATGGCCGCAGTCAAAATTACAATCCGCAAGAACGGCCCGTATCGGGTGGAAGCTCCCGAGGGCTCGATTGAACTGGTAGACGCCGACGGCAACCATTACGACTTGACCGGCAAGCCGGCATTTTCTCTTTGCCGTTGCGGTGGATCAGTGACCAAACCATTCTGCGACGGCACTCATAGCCGGATCGGTTTTCTGGGAGCGGAATCGGCGGTAAAAAAGACGGAGAGCAGCAGCTGACCCCGAACTTCCTCTGATCGGGAGAGGTTTTCCATGCAGGACGGGGCTGCGGTGCCGTGGGTTCAGCCAGGTTCCCGCCCGTCCGGCTATGGCCGCTGGATTCTGCCGCATCAAGCCTTTGAGGAGCCCCCGTGAGCGATTGGAAAGATGCTGAGTTAGGGATGGGCCGCGGGATCACGCGGCGTGATTTCCTGAACGGAGTCGCACTCACCGTTGGTGCGGCAATGCTTCCCTCCGACTTGCTTGCAGCCGCCGATATCCAGGCTGGGCGCGAGAAGTCGCCCGACTACTACCCGCCGGCTTTGACCGGACTTCGCGGCAGTCACGTTGGGTCGTTCGAAGTGGCGCACAGCCTTCGCGACGGCACTTTCTGGGTCCAGGCCGGGACTCCGGTAGACACCGGAGAGACTTACGATCTGGTGGTAGTGGGCGGCGGCATCAGCGGACTCTCGGCCGCGCATTTCTTTCGCAAGTCAGCGGGACCGAAGGCGCGCATCCTGATTATCGAGAATCACGACGACTTCGGCGGTCACGCCAAGCGCAATGAGTTTCATTCCCCCCAGCGGACCATGCTGGGCTTTGGCGGGACGTTTTCCATCGAAAGCCCGGCCCCCTACAGCGCCGTCGCCCAGGGACTGATCGAAGAGCTGGGAATCGATGTTCCCTCCTATCCCAAGTACG
>JBOGLC010000139.1:0-25317 GCA_050746005.1 Terriglobales bacterium | reverse complement strand
CCGGAAAACACCCAGGAGCTCGTGGGCTCGGGCCAGCCTGACGAGAGCACGCAGACCGGGCGCAGCCAAAAAATAAGATTGCAGGCCTGGGTGGAATTGCTGGAGAGCGAGAAGCTCATGGACCACGTAATCGCCTCCTACGAAGCCGTGCCGCTGTTGGCTGAATACTCTCCCCGGATCAACGCGCAACAGTTGAAGAACGCTTTGATCTCGCGCGAAGAGCGCGACCGGGTGGAGAAGCTGATCGAAGAACACGGCAAACTCTCGCTGCAGAGTTTCTACTCCGCGGCAGCGCGCGTGGCGGGATGCCGAGGGAATGAACGGGCTAAAACGGCGGCGCGTTTCCTGCGCGACTTTCTGCGCTATCACCGCGATCTGAGGCGTCTGGAAACGTTGAATTCGGTGCTGGATAGCGGAAACCTGATCGGCAACTGGAAGCTGCGGGAACTCTCGTCCATGAACCGCACTCTTTATGAATTCCTGTTAGCGGAAGAACAAAAACCTTCCGAAGACAAAGTTCTGCGCCACGTGATTCTGAAGGCCGATATCCGGGACTCGTCGCGCCTCACCCGATCGCTGCTGGAGCAGGGCATGAACCCAGCCTCCTACTTCAGCTTGAATTTTTACGATCCGGTCAACAAATTACTGGCCAAGTATGGCGCCCGCAAAGTGTTTGTCGAAGGGGATGCAATGATTGTCGCTTTGCTGGAGCACGAAGGCGAACCTTCCCTGGCAGTCAGCCGGGCTTGCGTGCTGGCGCGAGAGATCGTCGACATCGTGCGCGGCTACAACCATCTGCTGGAGCGGGCGGGACTGCCGGCGTTGGAACTGGGCACCGGCATTTCGTTTCAGGATTCGGCGCCCATGTACCTGTTGGATGGGGAACAGAAGATCATGATCTCCGACGCGCTGAATGAGAGCGACCGCTTGTCCTCCTGCAACAAACGGGTGCGCAAAGCCATTGCGGGCGTGGACGGCCCCTTCAACGTTTACGCCTTTCAAACGGTGAAAGATGCGGACGCCGGAGAGAGTCCGGAAGATTTCATCCTGAAATACAACCTGAACGGAATTCGCCTGAGTGAAGCCGCCTTTCAACGGCTAAAGCATGAAATTTCTCTCGAGCCGTGCCCGCTGGAGCTGCCCCGGCTTTGGGGTAGCGAAGTCTTCCAGTTGCACCTTGGCTTGGTGCCGGTGGGCAATGAAATCTTCAAGAAGATCCTGGTGCGCTCCGGCCGGATTCCTCAGATCGATCTTCACAAATTTTCTCTACTGCACTGGACCGAGCACCCGTACTTCGAAGTGTGCACGAACCCCGCCATCTATGCGCTTCTGGAAGGGAAAGCGGCGAAGGGCCGCGTCTAGCCAGCGGCTCCCGGCCCGGAAAACCTGAAGACCTGGGGAAATCAAGCCTGCGATATCAGTCTGTAGTCTCGCCATCCTTGCCGCGAATATCTGCATCTTAGCCGAGCTGCACTGTTTTGGAAGGCGGGGGAAAAGTGCGATTCGCCGGGCTGCGCAGAACAAAAGATTCACTGTCAATCCTCCTCATTCTTTCGGCGGCTTTGGGTTGCGGCGGCGGCGCCTTGTCGGCCGGCGGGCCCGGGTCGCAACCGCCTCCATCCGGAGTTGTTCCGCAATTTGGACATGTAGTTTTGGTAGTCGAGGAGAACCATAGCTATTCCGAAGTGATTGGAAATTCAGCGATGCCCTATCTGAATAGTCTGGCCTCGCGATACGGTTTGGCCACTGAGTATTTTGCCAACACCCATCCTTCGATTGGCAACTATTTCATGCTCACGACCGGCCAGATTGTCACCAACGATGATGCGTTTGTGGGCAAGGTCGATGCGGACAACATGGTTCGCAGGCTGATTGCCGCCGGAAAAACCTGGAAATCCTATGCCGAGAGCATTCCTTCGGCAGGGTATACCGGAGGAGATTCCTATCCTTATGCCAAGCGGCATAATCCCTTTTCATACTTTACCGACGTTATCGATAGCAGCACACAGGTGACCAATCTGGTTTCGATCTCTCAATTTCATTCGGACCTGGCGAACAGCCAGCTGCCGAACTTTTCGTTTATCGTGCCCAACCTTCTGGACGACGCCCATGATGGGCCTCTGCAATTAGCGGATGCCTGGCTGCTGCAGAATATTGCTCCCTTGATTTCCAGTTCCGCGTTTCAAAAGGACGGTCTGCTGATCATTGTGTTCGACGAGGCGGAGACCAATGACTCGACCGATGGCGGCGGTCACGTCGCTGAATTCATCATCAGCCCGCGGGCGAAGCAGGGATATCAATCGACAAGCCTGTACCAGCACCAGAGCAACCTGCGGCTCATTCTCCAGGCACTGGGCATATCCGCTTACCCGGGAGCCGCCGGCTCCGCTTCCCAGATGGGCGAATTCTTTTAGACCCGAAGCGACGGCATTCCAAGCCGTCCTATTCGCAGCGTAATGCCTCGACCGGCTCCATGCGCGAAGCCTTCAGAGCGGGCCACATGCCGGCCGTTACCCCCACAACAGTAAGAATCGCGAAAGCGATCAGCATCACGCTGCTGGAAGTTTTAAGGATGATATCGCCGTCATGATTGGCGGTCTTGTACATCTCGGAGTAGAGCGGCATGGGTGGAATCGCGTGGGCCAGCAGAACGGAGACCAGCATGCCCACGGCGCCGGCGGCGAAAGTCAGCACCAGCGCCTCCACCAGGAATTGCAGCGCGATATCGCGATTGCGCGCGCCCAGAGCTTTCCGCAGGCCCACTTCTTTGGTGCGCTCGGTGACGCTGACCAGCATGATATTCATCACCCCGACGCCGCCAACTCCCAGCGTCAGCATGCCGATGAAGCCCAGGATCAGGCGCAGCGCGATCCCGAACTGTTGGATGTCTTTTGCGTCATCCACCGTGTCCCACTCGGGAGTGGATTTGTCGTCCTTGGGATCGAAATTGTGACGGCGGGCGAGCACTTCTCGCACCTGCGCCAGCGCCGCCGTGTGCAGGAGCGCTGTGACCGGCTGGAACACGATCATTTCAGGATCTCTCAGGTCATTGATATCGCTCAGGCTTTCGAAGGGGAGAAACACATTTTCGTTGTCGGGGCCGTTGTTGGAGGAATCCTGGATTTTCAACCGGAGTAGCCCGATCACATCCCAGGTCTGCCCGTTGATGGTCACATGCTCGCCCACCGGATCGCGGTTGCCAAACACTTTCTTCGCCGCATTCGGCCCAAAAATGAGAACGTGGCGGTGTTCCGCGAAGTCGCTCTCTTCGAAGTAGCGGCCTTCGGCGATGTTCAGCTTGCGGATTTCACGGTAGGGGTACTGCACCGCCTTCGAGGAGACGGAAATCACCTTGTCGCCATACTTGTAAGCCAGGGGGTCGTCCCATTCGGCGCTCAGCAGGCTCACCAACGGAGCCTCATCGCGGATGGCCTGGAGATCTTCGTACTTGAAGTGAATGCGTTTGCCGGCGCGCTGTCCACCGGCCTGCAGGCTGGTCTGGCCCTGCCAGATCATGATGACGTTGTTGCCGATCCCCAGAAACGCGGTGAGCACGCCCTGGCTCACGCTTTCGCCGTAACCGAGCAGCAGCACGACCGTGGTGAGCCCCCACACGATCCCCATCATGGTCAGGATGGAGCGCAGGCGGTTGCGCGACAGCGCCTCCCAGCTCTGCACGATGAGTTCCCTGATGCGCATAGTCCGACTGCTCCTTACTCCTGACGCAAACATTCGATGGGACTGAGCGCCGCGGCCCGCTGCGCGGGGTACATTCCCGCGCCCAGCGTGATCACTCCCAGGGTCAACAGCGATTCGATAATGGCCAGCGGGGAGATCACGGGATGAGGCACGATGTCCGGCAATTGCAGATTCCGAACCAACAGGCAAATCCCCACGCCTATGCCCAGCCCGAACGCCCCGCTGATGATCATGAGCGCGGCCGACTCGGCAAAGAACTGGTTGCGGATATCGCGCGCGGTCGCACCCAGGGACTTGCGCACGCCAATTTCGCGGGTGCGCTCGGTGACCGCGACCAGCATGATGTTCATCACTCCGATGCCGCCGAGTGACAGCGTCATCAAAGCCACCGCGCCGAAAAAGATGGTCATGACATCGAAAATTCGTTCGACCAGCTTGGAACCGTCGAGCGTGTCCCAGATGAAGAGTGCATCTTTGTCCCTGGGATCGAAGTGGTGCTCACGCCCGAGAATCTCATAGATCTGATGCATCGCCTGTTCGTGTTCGTCGGGATCGGCAACTTCGACCACCAGGTTATTGATCCATCCCCGGAAGACCCCAGGTCCGTCGAGCGGTGGAAAATCGCGGGCCATGGCCGCATAAGGAACGAAAAGCTGGGTATTGTCGGGGCCACTCCCATAACTGCCGTTCTGTTTTTTCTTTTCCAGCACCCCGATGACTGTGTAGGGCGCGCCGTTCATGGTGAGGATTTCGCCGATGGCGGGCTTGCCGCGAAACAACTGGTCGCGCGACTCCACCCCCAGCACAACCACGCGCCGGCTTTCCTTTTCGTCGTCATCGGTCATCAGGCGGCCTTCTTCCACCTTGAGCGAGCGAAAGCGCTGGTAGTCAGGCCATACCCCGCGCACGGGACGCGATGCCGCGTTGTAGCGGCTGACTTCGGCCACGTTGCGCCGCAGTTCGGGGCTCACGGTTTTGATCAGGTAAGCTTCGTTCTTGATGGTGTACGCATCCTGAATCGACAACCGAACTGGGCGTCCGGCAGCGTACCCGCCTGCCTGTTCGCTGGTGCGCCCGCCCCAGATGATGGCGAGATCGACCCCAATGGTCTTGAGGCGCTCTTTTTGATCGCGGCTGAATCCCTTGCCCAGTCCGACCAGCAAAATAACCGAAGTAATTCCCCAGATGATCCCGAACATGGTCAGGAAGCTGCGCAGTTTATGTGCCGCGATGGACGAAACGGTCTGCCGCAAAACTTCCCGGATATTCAAGTCGGCAGCCTCCTGTCTTTTGGACGGCCTGGACGCTCATACGTAAGCCGGGAGTGCCCGGTTCAGCTTTTTTGGTCGTGGGTCAGCGCTTGAAACGCCTATACTCCCGGCGTCATCTTGAGGGACTTCAATCCCGAAGGCGTCTAGAAGTCGGACTTGAAATGCGCCGGCTTGAAGGGAATGGTCACTACCGCTTCGAGATCCACGGCGGCGCCATTCTTGGTGGCGGGCCGGAAATGCCAGTGGGCAAGAGCGGTGCGCGCATACTGGTCGAGCTGGTCGTCCACGCCCCGCAGCACCCGCACATCGCCTACCGATCCATCGCTACGGATGACGGCGTAAAGCGTGACTGTGCCGTGCACGTTGCGGCGCATCAGTTCCAGCGGATAGGCCGGGTCTACTTTCTGCGTGGCTTCGGGAGCCGTCAGGTCGCCCTTGGCCTGGTCTGGATTGAGCTCGGCGAATCGAATGATCCAGCTCCCACCCGCGGAATTCAGATTCGGCATGTTCAGGGTCATGGCGTAGAACTTCCTGTCGCCAAAAATCCAGCGATCCACATCGCTGGCCTTGTCCGGAGAAACCTCTGAAAGGGGACGAGGTGCAGTTGACGAGACTCGCGGCGGCGTGGCATCGGCCACCAGGCGGCCAGAGCTGCGAGCCGTACCCGTGCCGGCTCCATTTCCCTGACCTGCACCGGCCACTGCGGAACGGCTTTGGCTGTCCGGACCTGCGCCCACGGTCAAGCCGGAGGGAACACCGTCACGGCTCTTGGCGGCTCCGGATCCGCTCCCGGAGCTGGCATTCACTGAGATATCGGGAGTTCCGAGCGCTCCCTCCTTGCCCGTGGGGGTCGCGGCAAAGGTTCCGCGGCGATTGCCGGAGGGCATAGCCATTCCTTCACTCATTGCCGGGTGAATGCCGAGTGCAATGATCCGCCCGCCTGGGTTCGCACCGGCATTGCCGGGAATGGAAGGAGGCGGCGGCACCACCGCGGCGCCCCTGCCTCCGCCGAGCGATGCCTGAGTCCTTCCGGACACTGCGTATTGTTCGGCCAGGGGCAATTCCGGCGCCGGTGCAACTACCTGGGCGTGTCCGATGTTGATGTCTCCCAGCCGGCGATCGGAAGCGGCGTCGACTCTGGGAGGAGGCTGGACGATCGCGGCCTCCGGAGCCCGCAGAATGCGTGCAGACTCCGCGTTCAGGTCCGGCGCTGGAGCCACTGCGGTCTGCGAAAATGCCGGCGCCTGCTGGCGGTTGGCTGGGATCGTTTGCGGGGCGGGCGCGACCGCCGTCAGTGGAAGTTCCGGCAGTCTCAGCCTGGCTGCCTCTGTCGTAGATGCGAGCGGCACGGCCGGCTGGACTTGAGTCTGGGACCAGGCCACGATGTTGGGCAGCGGCACATCATGATTCAGCTTGAGGTCGGAAGGTGTGACGATGGTCTGAGTGCGATTGTCCGCCTCCGCCGGCACTGAAATGATGTGCTGCGCCGCATGCTCGGGCTCGCCTCTCTGCGCAACAGGTTTTCGCGGTCCCCCGGTGTCGAGCGGCGGGAGATACTCGGAAGGAGCGTAGTAAATCACGTCCGACCGACTAAAAGCGGGACGATCCAGCACCTCCGGTCTTTGGGGCCAGAGTCGTACCGATCCCCAAAGCGCCAGGATAAACACGACATGGCATAAACCTGACTGCGCAAATCGATTCCACGGAAGACGGGAGGTGACGAAAACATCCGGCCAAAAGGAGCCCGGTTGAGAATACTGGGAGAGAGATGAATGCCTGGCAGGACGAAACAGGTCCGCAAGGTTGCGGAAAAAGACAATATGCCAGGGTGGTAAATCGATTAGAAAATCGGGTGCGGCCGTCGCCTCTGAACTTGATTCCGATGGGGGTTCCACGAGCACCGGGGATGATTTCATCGATAAGGCCACAACGGGCAAAACGCTTATTATAGCCTGCAGTGCGGGCGCTCGATACCCGGCAGTTCATGCGGTAGAGGCTCAGCTTGAAACTCATCCCCCAGGCATCATGCGGAGGGACTTCAAGTCCCGAAGAGCCTGCCCCTGAGTGAAGTCGATGGGATCCGCGCGGCACGCCTTGCCAATTGCTGACTCGGCTGCATATCCGCTCCACGCCAGACGCTTCGCAAGCTCAGCATGACGCCTCCATAAGCGGGAGACAGTTCAAACCCCGCTACCGCCGCCGTGCTCATTGAGGACAGGCGTACGCGCCCTCAGCCGCCGGTGTCGCCCACGTCCCTTTAAACCTGAACCATCGCGATGCCCTCATGCGCCTTTCCATGCTTTAATACGCACATGGTCAGAGCGTACCGGATCCTTCCCCTCATGCTGTTGCTGAGTTGCATGTTGTCGAACGGACAGAACACTGCGCCCGCCCCGCCTGCCAGCAGGCCCGCCGACGACTATTCCGGCATGTATTCCTTTCTTCAGGACGGCGAGTTTGTGCAGCTGACAGTCGAAGACCAAGGCCGGGTGACCGGATTTATTTCTCGCTACGGCGACCTGGAAAGCGATCGAGGGCAGTTTCTCGACTTGTTCTTCAAGTCCGGCAAACTCGAGGGAAAGAACTTGAGCTTCACCACGCAAACGGTGCATGGTGTGTGGTACGAATTCAAGGGCACCGTCGAACGCGGATCGGGGAAGAATCCGGGAGACGAGGCATATTACCTGCTAAAGGGCACGCTCAATCAAAACACCACCGACGCGAGCAAGAAAACTCTGTCCAAATCGCGCGCGGTGGATCTCAAATCTTTTCCGCAGGACATGGGCGCTCCTCCCGAAAAACAGAATTGATTTCCAGGGACAGACTCTAACGCTCAGCACTCAGTATTCAGCCCGGGATTCTGACCGCTGACTGGCTCCAACAGTGGCACTCGAAGCCCACGCGTTGTATCCTCGGTTCGTGCCGCGCTCAAATGCTCCTGGTCGGTCTCCCACTCCGGGACTCGTTCTGGGACTGATCATCACTTTGGCCGCTGTCGTGGCTTATTCGGCGTACATTACGCGCCAGATTTCCGGTTTGCGGGAGTTACAGAACAATCTGGTGGACCGCAACCGCAAAGATTCCCTCCAGTTGCTGCGCATTCAAAACGACCTGAACACCCTGGCGCTGGCCATGCGCGATATGCTGGACAACAATGAGCCCTATCCCCTGACCGCGTGGACCGCGCAATTCCAGCGTGTGCGGGCGGATTTAAACGATGCTCTTACCAAAGAGGAGCAGGTGGCGGTGGCCGACCGCACTCCTGAACAGCGCCAGTACCTGAAAAACTCCATGACGCAATTCTGGGACGCGGTCGATCGCACTTTTGCGTTGGCCGCGAATGGCAAGCCGGGCGAAGCACGGAGCCAGATCCAGCTGTCGCTGCAGGCGCGGCAGGCCGCACTGAGCACGGCCGTGGCGCGATTGCTGGTGCAAAACAATGAGAGCGAGGAGCAGGCGGCCGAGCGCATCGCCCAGATTTACAATCGTGTGCAGCGCCAGGTCTATCTGTTTCTCACGCTCACGCTGGTGGCCATCCTGCTCACCGGCTTGTACTCCATCCGCTCCAACCGGCGGCTGTTTGCGCAAGTGGCTGCGCTCTCCGCGCAACGCAGTGAGCTGGCGCAGAAACTGATTTCGACCCAGGAATCCACTTTGCGTCACATATCCCGCGAGCTGCATGACGAGTTCGGCCAGATCCTGACCGCGGTCGGCGCCATGCTGTCCCGCGCCGGAAATCAGGCGCCGGAAGGTTCCGCTCTGCGCGCCGATCTGCGGGAAGTGGCCGAGATCGCGCAGTCCGCACTGGACAAGGTTCGCAGTCTCTCCCAGGCGCTGCATCCGGTGATGCTGGACGAGACCGGACTGGAAAGCACTCTCGACTGGTATTTGCCGGTGGTGGAACGGCAGGCGGGCATTCACATATCCTATGAGAAGTCGGGTACCGCCTATCCCGTGGATGGAAATGCTGCGATTCATGTATATCGGGTTGTGCAGGAAGCGCTGAACAATGTGACCCGGCATTCCGGGGCCAGGGAAGCCTGGGTGCGCTTGCGATATTTACCACTGACCCTGGAGCTGGAAGTGGAAGATCATGGCAGCGGGTTCGCGGCGCCTGCGGTAAAGCAGGGAATTGGGCTGGTGGCGATGCGGGAGCGCGCGGAACTGCTGGGCGGCGCCATCGAGTTCGCCCGCCCGGCGCCGAGTGGAAGTTTAATTCGATTGACCGTTCCCCGAGAACGATTGGGAGAGAAACTGGAGTCGCATGCCGGATAAAATTTCTGTGCTGCTGGTGGATGACCATAGCCTGGTGCGGCGCGGATTCCGGCGCATTCTGGAAGACGAGCCCGACATTGAAGTGACCGGTGAAGCCGGCGACGGAGCCGAAGCGGTTCGCCTGGCGCAGGAGCTTCAGCCGAAAGTTGTGGTCATGGACTGCGCCATGCCCAACATGAATGGCCTGCACGCCACCCGCAAGATTCTCGAACAACAGCCCGCGACCCTTGTCCTCATGCTCAGCATGCACCCGGAGGAAACGCTGGTGCGCCAGGCCCTGGATGCGGGCGCCCGGGGATACGTTCTGAAAAATGCCGTGGACCTGGAACTGGGAGCGGCGATCCGGCGGGTGGTGGCGGGAGAAACGGTTCTGGATTCGCAACTCCACCGTCCCGATACGCTCAAAGGAGATCGGGGCGAGCACCTCACTCCGCGCGAGCTGGAAATCCTGCAGATGATCGTGGAAGGAAAATCCAACAAGGAAATCGCCACTGTGCTCGACCTCAGCGCGAACACGGTTGCGGTCCATCGCGCCAACATCATGGACGCACTCGGAATCCACAAGACCGCCGAACTGGTGGTTTACGCGATCCGGAATGGCCTGGTAAATCTTCCGTGAACCGGCGTAACTTTCTGCTGGGTATGGCGGCCCTTACCTCTGCCTCACAGTTTTCACTGGACGCGCTGGGCTCGCCGGCGCCTTCTCCGGGCTTCCGGCTGGTCGATGTGACCGCAGGGGCCGGGGTGCAATTCCGCCACAACAGCGGAGCTTACGGCGGCAAGCTGCTTCCCGAAACGCTGGGCGCCGGTTGCGCCTTTCTCGATTACGACGGCGACGGATGGCAGGACATTCTGCTGATCAATGGCATGGACTGGCCTGGTCACAAACGCGAGCGCAGCACCCTGAAGCTGTATCGCAATAATCGCAACGGCACTTTCTCCGATGTTACTCATAGCGCCGGCCTCGACATCGAAATGTACGGCATGGGCGTAGCGGTCGGAGATTATGACAACGACGGCCATCCCGACATCCTGGTGACCTGCGTCGGACAGAATATGCTGTTCAAGAACACCGGCAAGGGCACGTTCCGCGATGTAACGAAAGCCAGCGGCCTGAGCGAACGGCGGGCGTTCAGCACTTCCGCTCTGTGGGTTGATTTCGATCGCGACGGTTTGCTGGATTTGTTTGTTTGCAACTATGTGAAGTGGTCGCCCGAACACGATGTCTTCTGCAGTCTCGACGGAAAGAACAAATCCTACTGCACGCCCGAGGCTTACCGCGGCGAAACCTGCTGGCTCTTTCACAACCTGGGGAACGGCAAATTTGAAGACGTAACTCCGGGCAGCGGTATTTTCGACAGCAGCTCGAAATCGCTGGGCGTGGCCATGCTCGATTACGATCACGACGGCTGGCCAGACCTGCTGGTAGCCAATGACACGCAGCCTAACAAGCTCTATCGTAACCAGCGCAACGGGACGTTCAAGGATGTGGCGGTGGAGGCCGGCATCGCCTTCAGCGCCGAGGGCAAAGCCCGAGCCGGCATGGGCGTGGACGTGGCCGACTTCAATAACTCGGGAACTGCGGGCGTGGCCATCACCAACTTCGATAACGAAATGATCGGCCTTTATAAAGCATCCGGCGACGGAAGCTACGTGGACATAGCAACCCAGAGCGGAGTGGGGCTTTCCTCGAAGGACAAGCTGGGGTTCGGATGTGTTTTCATGGACGCCGACTTGGATGGCTGGCTCGACCTGGCGGTGGTAAACGGCCACATCGACGACACCGTGCGCAATGTGCGCGGAGTGGGATACGCCCAGCCGCCGCAGTTGTTTCTGAACAATGGGCTCGGAAAATTCCGCGACGTGGCGGGTGAAATCGGCGGCGGGTTCACGCAGCCCAAGGTCGGCCGCGGGCTGGCCTACGGCGATTTCGATCGCGACGGCGATCTTGATCTTCTGATGACCACCAACAACGGTCCCGCCTATCTTTTTCGCAACGATCAGACCGTGGGAAACAGGAGCATCCGCATCCGTCTGGTCGGCACAAAATCGAACCGCGACGCCATTGGGGCCAGGGTGCGTATTTTTCAGTCCGACTCAAGCCAATCGCGTCTGGTGAAAGGCGGATCGAGTTACCTTTCGCAGTCGGAGCTTCCCGTCACCTTCGGGTTGGGAAGGCGCGACAAAATCGATCGCCTGGTAATCGACTGGCCCAGCGGTCGAACCGAAGAGTACAAGAGCCTGTCCGCGGGCCAGGCGTACGAATGCGTAGAATCCAGGGGAATAGCTCCGCTTGGTCATTAATGATCTCGCCTCGCAGCAATCAAGTGAGAGAGATGTGGCTGCCGCTGACGGCACCCTTCAGTCTCCCTAGTTGTCATCAAAAACACCAGCTCGCGCGGTGATCTACATCGTGGTCCGTCATAGTATTTTCCCAGTATTGCGTCATGCCCCAAACCAGCCTTACTGTGTGAGTAACTCCTGTGACCTCATGCGCGGCCTTCAGCGGTCGTAGTTGTGAGGAGTTCACCCCCACGAAAGAGGCAGGTACGGCTACCTGCCTCTGACCCCAAATCCGCCAGTTGGTTGAATCGGCCCCAAAATTACTTCTCTGGCCTCAAGATATTTTCCATACTCGACTTCAAGCCGGCAGCCCTGGCTTGGCCTTCCGGCGCCAGAGCCTGGTTGTTGGACTCCGCCGGGTCAAGCACCCAGTCATAGAGTTGATCGCCCATGGCTTCATGAGTGATGAGTTGCCACTGCGGCATCACCAGCGATTCCATGGAACCAGTGCTTGCAGTCGGCTCCACTTTTGCAGCAGCCTTGTCCTCTTTGTCTGCAATATCGTTTTGTGCCAGTTCGGACAGGACATCAGGCCAGCCCCGAACTCCGCCGCTCTGCCAAAGCGCGCTCAAGGAGGCGGATGGAAAATTGCGCTGCTGCGCGCCGGCGCCTAACAGATCCATGATGGTTGCGGGGATGGCAGCATTGGTCACTGGTCCTGGCACCGTGATTCCCGCCGGCACGTGGCCGGGATACCACATCACCAGCGGCACATGGATGAGCTCACGATAGAGCGCCTGGCCATGATAGGTAAGGTGATGTTGTCCCAGCGCCTCGCCGTGATCTGAAGTGACGATCAACAGAGTATGGTTCGCCAGGCCGCGCTGCTCGAGCGCCTGCACGAGGCGTCCCAGCGCGTCGTCGGCATATTTTATGCCGGCATCGTATTCGTCGATGCGGCTGCCCTGGTCCCATCCCGGCTTCGGGTAAGTCGGCGGTCCGCCGTAGGGATAGTGCACATCGAAGTAGTTGAGGAAAGCAAACCAAGGGTGGGTTTCAGCGCCGCCAGTGCTGCCGCGATCGATCCAGCGCAACACTTCGCGGTTCACGACGTCGGCCCGCTTGCGCACGCCCTGTGCGCCTCCGTAGTTTCCCGATCCTTCGGAATCTTTGTCCAGCATGGAGTTCATTCCGAGGAAACGAAGAGCGCGCTTCACCTTGCTCTTGTCGCTTCGATTGAGATAGAGGCGAGCAAATTCCCTGCCATAGAGCGTGCGCACGAACATGTCCGCGGGCGAGTGAAAATAGTCCTCGAAATGCTGGAAGCCGCGGCCAAAGCCCAGGCTGGTGGTGAAGTAAGTCCGATTGGCGGAGAAGGCTCCTGTGCGATAGCCCTTTTGCTGCAACGCTTCTCCTAATGTGGGGGAACCCCCCAGCCCTTTTCTGCCCCATCCCGTCCACGGCTCCGGCTGCACATTTCCAACTCCGTGTTCGAACTGGTAGCGGCCGGTGAGAAGAGAGACGTGCGATGGCAGGCTCCAGGAGGTGGTGGAAATCGCATTCTCAAACAGGACGCCTTGTGCCGCCAGACGGTCGAAATTAGGACTGACGGGCCGGGCATAGCCGTAAGCCGAGAGATGATCGGCACGCAAGGTGTCCACGACAATCACCAGCACATTGGGTGCCTCCGGCGCGGCGGCCGGCAGTTGGGCAACGGCGATCCGCTCCCCCAGCCACTTGCCGCCTTGAATCCCGGCGAAGGTCAGTAGCCACGCCGCCACGATCCAGGGAGTGGCCCGCCTCCAGAACTGCAGAAAAGCGCCTTCCCGCCTTCCACACCAGCGGACAAAGGCGACTGCAACTCCCAAAGCCAGCACCAAACAGGCGCGGTGATAGAGCCGGCCGGTCAAGGTGAGCCAGTCATAAACGCTTAAGAAGGTCAGCAGAAATACCAGCACCCGGACGGTCGGCAAGCGAGGGGCTAGCCGGCCAACGATGACGCAGAGCAGCGCCAGGAGCAGGAAAATAATGGTGTCAATGACAGGAGAAATCCAGGTGATTTCCCCGGACACGTGAATCATCGGGCCCCATCGGGCCCAGTTGATCCGCTGGAAAAACAGCAGCCCCACCCCTTCAACCAGACCCGCGGAGATTCCGGAGCCCAGGCCCACAATCAGAAGCGAGCGCGCGTTCCAGGGCGCGGCGAGGGACGTCTTGTCCGTGCGTTCCGTATTCACGATGGTTTCGAGTTATCCAGTCTAGCAGCCCGCGCGGCAGTGGAACTTTGCCGCACGCTGAAGTAGAGTGAACTCCCGCGAAGGCCGCGGGCAAGCATGACCCCGCCGGAAACTCCTCAACCGACATCGACCGTGTTCACGCCCAAAACTGCTGGGCTTGCAAGCCGGGGATGGATCCTTCCCGTGCTGTTTGCACTTCTGTATGCAGGGCAATGCGCCTGGTTTATCCGTACCCAATCGTTGACCTATGACGAGCCCGTGCACATCGCAGAAGGACTTAACGCCTGGCGTTACGGACGATTCGAACAGTACAACGATCACCCTCCGCTGGCCCGCCTCTGGTGCGCGCTCCCCCTGCTCGATCAGAAGTGGCAGCTGAATATCGAGCAGTTGCCGGATTCGTTTCGGGTTACTCGTATCACGCCTGATCCAGTGTCTCTGGCGTGGCGCGCGCGCCTTATGAATGTTCTGCTGGGCCTGGCGCTGGCGTGGCTGGTATGGCGGGCCGCAGACAGAATGTTTTCACGGAATGCCGCAAATTTCGCGCTCGCATTGTTTGCCTTCTCGCCCTCCCTGATCGCACACTTCTCGATCGCAGCCACTGACGGCGCTGCCACGCTTTTTATTTTCGCCGCGGCCTGCGCTTTGATGGGTTGGCGACAGCATCGGACCTGGGCCAATACAGCAGGATTCGGCGCAGTGCTCGGGCTCATGCTGCTGGCCAAGTTTTCTACCGCGCCCATGTTCGTGCTCGCGCTGCTGTGGATGCTGCTTTTGGTGCCAGACAAGACTCTCGTCCTATCTCCCACGAAGTGGAACTGGGGAAAAGTGGCAGCGGCGCTGGCGCTGACATTTGTCATGGTATGGGCGGGATATTTCTTCCACGTGTCGCATCTCACCGTCCGCGATGGCACCTTGACTGCAACCTTTCCCAACTGGAGTGCGCCCATTGTTAAGCCAGTACGCGGGCGCAGCCACTACAGCCTGGTGATTCCGGCCGGAGAATACGTAGAAGGCTTCCGTGAACTTGTTCGGCACAACCGGCAAGGTCAGCCAGCGTTCTTTCTGGGAAAGGTTTCGAGTCATGGGGGATGGAAACTTTACTATCCGGTCGTGATTCTTCTGAAGTGGCCGACCATCGTGCTGGGCCTCGCCTTGACCGGCCTGGCGATTGCCATAAGAAGAAGGCGGCGCGTCCCCACCGACCTGTGGATCATGGCGTCGTTTCCTGGGCTCTATTTGGCGATGGCGATTTTCGCGCGCTTCAACCTGGGAGAGCGCCACATTTTGCCCACCTATCCCTTCGCCATCCTTTTTGCGGCGGCGGTCTGGGAATGGGCCGGGCAAAAGCGCGGCATCAAGGCACTGCTCATTTTGCTGGCGGTTCTGAACGCTGCTGACGCTCTGCGTTATGCTCCCGGTTATCTTTCATATTTCACGCCCTTCGTGCGGCCCGCAGACAGCTACCGCCTGCTGACCGACAGCAACCTGGATTGGGGCCAGGGACTGCTGGCTCTGCGAGATTATGAACGCGACCATCCCGGCCAGCCGATTTCCCTGTCGTACTTTGGCAGCGTCGATCCAAAGGTCTACGGAATTCAGTCGGATTCTCTGGGAGGCAAGCCTGTTTCCGGCGTAGTGATTGTGAGCGCCACCAATCTGTCGGGGCAGTATCTCCTCGACCCGGATGAGTTCCGCTGGCTACTGCAATGGAAGCCGGTCGAGATTATCGACCACTCGCTTTTCGTTTTCGAGATTCCTCAGGACGGTCACGAGTAATGCTCGGGGAAAACGGAGCAGGGAGTACGTGAATTGTGCCTACTGGCCTGCCCGCAAGGGCGAGATCAAAAGCCTGCCGGCTGTCTTCTTTGTGGGATCGGCCTTTTCATCGCGGTAAGACAAATCCAGGGAGCCCTCGGCGGTGGGAGAAGCCTGGGCGAGCGCCGACGCCAGCGAGCGGAAAGAACGGCCGATGTCGGTATGCTCATGCGTGGCCACCGGAACTCCTTTGTCGATGGCGGGCGCAATCGACTGGTAGTTATTGGGAATCTTCCAGAGCAGCTTGCAACTGGTGGCTTTCTCGATATCCTCGTCGGTGAAACCGGGGATCTTTTTGTAGCGATTGAGAATGATTCGGACGCGATCGCGGGTGGCGCCCTCTTCCAGAAAAGCGCGGATGCGGCTGGCGCTCCACAATGAAACTACGTCCGCCTGGGCGACCAGCAGGACCGCGTTGGAATGATCGCATAACAGCCGCGCCGTCTGGTCCACGCGGCCCGAGCAGTCCACAACTACGTAACGGAAATGAGACACCAGCAAATCAAACAGCCGCGCCAGTTCTGCCGCGGTCGGGGTCAATCCCTGGGGCTGTTGCGGACCGGCCAGCAATTGCAGGCCGCCATTACACTGCGTCATCAGCCCTTCCAGAAGGGAAGCGTCCAGTCGGTGCAGGTTCTGCAATGCGTCGACGACTCCGAATGTGGGCCTCACATTCAGATGCAGAGCGCAATGTCCCAGAGGAGCAAAATCGACCAGCAGCACTCCCCCCTGGGTTTCCTGTAGTGCGATGGCTGTGTTGACGGCAACGGAAGTGCCGCCCGCGCCGCCTTTAGAGTTCATTACGGTGAAGATTCGGGCGCGGCCCGAGGAAGTCCGGCCTTTGCCGCGGGAGGCAGTGAACCGGGTCAACGCTTCGATCAGGGCCTCAGAGGTGGCAGTCCGTTCCAGAAATTCACTGGCGCCGGCGCGCATCGCCGCCACGATGGTAGGAGGATGGTTCAGTTCACCCACGGCAAAAATCGCAATTTCGCCGGTGTTGGCCTGAATCAGTTCGATCGCGCTGATGGCGCGCTGGGCATTTTGTGTCTCAATATCCACTACCACGACTTCCGACCGCACGTCCTGCATCTGGCGCAGCACCGGGTCGGTGGGGCTGGTCGGGAATCCGACGTGACTGAAGACGTTGCGGCCCATTCCGGTGGCCTCCAGACGATGCTGGAGTATCGACAGGCGCTCCCGGTCTTCCGTCAGAAGAGTTACCGCTACACCCTGCATGTCATCACTTTGTTTCTTGCATCAGTATGTTATTGAGATATAAGGGCTACGCCAAGTGACTTCCGTAACGCGATTGCAATTCCTGTCAGGCCATTCAGAATTCTCCAGTGCGACGCACCGGTAACGAATATTCAACGATTGGGGGGACAAATCCATCAGGAGGAATCCGAAGCCACTCTTCCGTCGGTAGGTAGCATTCTATGCAAAAAGCGGGGGATTGGGAAGGAGTAAAACCGTGGAAAACCCGCACCCCGCAGCCATTAGAGCCCTTCTCGCGGGGATTGGCGTAAAAACGCTTGTCGGTCATCGGCGCCCGGTTGTTGGCCTGGGCGCGGGTCATTTCGAGCGGCTTGGCCGGTCGTGAGTCTGGGCCGAAATGGGACTTTGACCGACGATCGGGGAATCGAGTACCGGAGACTTGGCCAGGTTCTGCTGCTCACCCCTCCACTGCAATGGAGCGTGGGAGGGGAGCCGCAGCGTCCTTGCGAGGTTGACTGGCGTGCCCGCCAGAAACCCGGGGGAAGCTGGCCGAAGCTTGAGCCGCAGTCTCGGAAGCGGAGAGATATTCATATGCTTCCAAATGGACCGCCACTCCAAACCTGGGTCCCACCGCCACAATGCGGGTGACCCGTCCCCGGCAGCGGACGGGCATATTCTCGGCCAGCGTGATCTCGGCAGGCATCACGAATGTCAGTTCGACAGCATCCCCTGGCGCGACTTGAAAATCGGTGTAGAAGAATGCACCGCGTCCACTCAAGTCCTGGGTAAAACCGCAGCCCTCGCGGTCGGTCCCGGACAGGCGCACTGCCACCGGGAGCTGGAAGTCAAAGCGCTGCGAGGCACGACGTTCAAGGTGAACCTGACCAGTGCTCATGGTTTCTCCGTTAGCCATCGTTCCAACATCAGGCGGCGAAATCGAGCCACGCTCTTCGCAACAGGAAAAATTCCAGGTGCCCAGCCTCTATACTAGTCAACGCATCGGAAACTTCGGGGCAGAGACACATCGAACATCGAACACTCTACTCCAGGCGGAACCAGTCCGGAAGCTGGAAGTTTTTGCAGTCAGTCAAAATTCCAGCTTGGGTCCATGAATGTGGATATTGTCTCCAGAAGTTACGGACAGCATCCAAGGCAACCGGGCTGAGAGTGACCGATGCCGGCACTTCCAACGGAACTATCGGGTAATTATCGGTGACCTCCGGACCAGTGGCACGGAACCTGACCTGGCTGCCCGCGACCCTTCGCGCTTTACGCCACCGCAACTTCCAGCTTTTTTTCAGCGGTCAGATGGTTTCCCTCATCGGCACCTGGATGCAAAGTATTGCAGAGTCTTGGCTGGTCTATCGCTTGACCGGTTCTGCCTTGTTGCTGGGGGCCGCGGGATTCGCCAGCCAGATCCCCGTGTTCCTGGTGGCGCCCGCGGGCGGCATCGTGGCCGACCGGTTTAACCGGCAACGGGTGGTGATCGGAACCCAGATTTCGTCCATGATTCTAGCCCTGGTCTTTGCCACGCTTACCCTGACCGGGCTCATTCGGGTATGGCACATCTTCGTGCTGGCAGCGCTGCTGGGAGTGGTGAACGCCTTTGACATTCCTGCACGGCAATCCTTCCTGGTGGACATGGTGGGTAAGGAAGACCTGATGAATGCCATCGCGCTGAACTCTTCGATGTTCAACGGGGCGCGAATTATCGGTCCTGCCATTGCGGGGATTTTAGTGGCAAGGATCGGCGAAGGCTGGTGCTTTCTCGCCAATTCTCTCAGCTATATTGCAGTGATTGCCGGTCTCCTGATGATGCGCGTGCCGCGGCCTTCGGGCCTGGCGCCGCACGGGCCCGCTCTCGCGCACCTGATTGAGGGCTTCCGCTTCGCCCGCCACACTGCGCCCATTCGCGCCCTCCTGCTGCTCCTCGGATTGGTCAGTCTGGTGGCGATGCCCTACACCGTGCTCATGCCTGTCTTTGCCGACCAGATTCTGCACGGCGGGGCCCGCGGCCTGGGAATTCTGATGGGAGCGACCGGCGTCGGCGCGCTTCTGGGCGCGCTCACGCTGGCCACACGTTCCGGAGTGCTGGGCCTGGGCCGCTGGGTCGCATTTTCCTGCGGTGGATTTGGCCTCAGCCTGGTGTTGTTTTCTCTCTCCCGCTCCTTCTGGCTTTCTGCCGTCTTGCTGCTGCCGGTGGGATTCTGCATGATGCTGCAAATGTCCTCCTCGAACACGCTGATTCAGGCCATGGTCCCCGACCATCTGCGCGGCCGCGTGATGGCGATGTACACCATGATGTTCATGGGAATGGCGCCCTTCGGTTCGCTCTTTGCCGGAGCCTCCGCCGAACATCTGGGAGCGACGTTTACAGTTTCCGTCGGCGCCGTGGCCTGCATCGTTGCGGCTTTTCTGTTCTTCTTCCACCTGCCCAAAATAAGGGTCGAGGCCCGGCAACTGATCCTGGCCCAGGACGTCGCCGGCGGGGAGCCATCGGCGGAGATGACGGCACGAGTAGTGGAAGATTAGCCCAAACAGTTTCAAGAAGAGGCGCAAGGGAGGTTGTCCCGCCCCTGCCCCGTTCCGCAGGATCGAATTACTCACGATCAAATTACCCTGGATCAAAATTACCCAGGCTCTCTATTTCCCGTAGATCCTCGACGCCCCCTCTGCCGCAGAGGCATCCTCGATCACGGGATTCACCTCTAGATCGAGTACGTCGGCCCATTCAGCAACGTGCTCGGCGAGGGCCGTCGAATCGTCTCCTTCCAGTAAATGCCAGCCCAGAGTCGAGCCCGGCACGTGCCAGCGGCCCACAGTCTTGAGTCCCTTGGGAGCCTTGCCTCCTGTTTTGAGAAACTGCTGAACCGCTGTCTTGTAAAAGCCTGGCCGCGTTCTCCACGTAATCATGAATTTCATCAGGCTTGCTTCCCCCTTTTTGGTTTCGAAAACAGGAGCATTCTACGCTCACATCGCTCGCGTCGGATTTGTCGAGACTTTGTAATCCGGGCTCTGCGGTTGAAATCGCGGTATTGCACCCAATGCAACGACCGTGAGCGCAAGTTTGCTCGCGAACTGAACTGTTTGCAATTCTTGCAGGAGTGCCTCTGTGGCGTACACTGTTGCGAACGAGTCCAGCAGGAAAGTCTCTTTGAAGCTCGGTATGAGTATTGTGGTGAACAGGCAATTAGCGGTTAAAACTTTCGTTATCGGTGTCCTTTCTTGCTTTCCCCTCATTTGCTCCCTTGAGGCTCGAGCAGAAGATCAGAAGAATCTTGAGAACGATCTTCGAAAAGTCTATGAGCACAAGCTCCTTTCCCTGAAAAATCCATCCTTCGGGCCTAAACTGGAGTTCGATTCGACCGGGAAACAGGTCAGCAGGGTAGTGGCGGGGCCATGGTCGACGTGTGGCCTGCTACGAGTAGAGAAGATTGTCTGGGGGCCTGGACACTTGCAGATTGAAGGTAAGCGAGTCATTCTTGCTCTTCGATCGGCAGAGTCGGTTAAACAACTCCAGCTTCCTTCGAACTTGCAGGTGATGCCACTGGTAACGGAGGATCGACTCCGAATCGTTGTCAAAATGTCGGCGTCGGATGTTTTGCAGGTGAACAATGCTTTGTCCCAAGTATTCCAGGGCGGGCCGTTGCTCGAAAGGGTCGCTGCATATTGGAAACCAAAAACCGCAGACTTGAAGGCGTTTCGGATCAACACTCCCAATGAAGTCGTGGCCGAACTCGAAGGAAACCGGCCTGTGTATCTGGCGAATCCCGACGTAGTGAAGCCGCCCGAAGCGATTTACCACGCCGATCCGATGTACACGGACGCCGCACGGCGGGACAGGCTGGAAGGCACGACGGTCTTGCAGATTGTGGTGAATGAGAAGGTTTACCCGAAGTATTGGAGATAACGAGAGGCCTTGGCGATGGATTGGATACTCAGGCTCTTGCCGCTGTTGCTGTCTGGAGGTTTAAGCCGGCCACTAAAATGGCCAACCGGTCGCAGTGTTGATCAATGTGGAGGTGAAATTTCGTCTGCAATGATGCCGGGTTTGCGTCTTTTGACTCCGGTTCGGATAAGAGTTGGAACCGCCTATTGCCCGCGTATAGCGCGCACCACCATCAACAGAGAGCTGTGCGCGAACGGCGCCGGGGTCAACGTGACCACCATCATCAACAAAGCAACCGCCGCCAGCCAGCGCCGTCCTCGAGTGACGCCGGGCCACTCCGCCACCATGGGATGCCGCATGCCGCTGATGCGCAGCAGGATCGCCAACAGCAGCCAGCCCGCCCAGAAATAAAACGCCATTGGAATCAGCGCCAGAATGGTCAGCCGCGACACGATTCGATGGGCACGCGGATTGAGCGCGAAAACAATGTGTCCGCCATCCAGCTGTCCGCCGGGCAGAAGATTCAACGCGGTGGCGAACATTCCCACCCAGGCTGCAATCGCCGTGGGATGAAAATAAATATCCTGCATCGCCGCAGACCCGCCGTGCACATCGGCCAGTGGAAGCACCGTCCACAGCAGATGAAAAATCAGCGGATATCTAATCTCCACATCCGAGTTCGCCATCACTCCCGGCAGCACGTGGGAGTAACCCATAGCGATCACGAGCACGACCAGCGCGACCACAAATCCCGCGATCGGCCCGGCGATTCCGATATCGAACAGCGCGCAGCGGGACCGGATCGGAGATCGTATGCGAATCACTGCGCCCAGCGTGCCAATCAGAGTTGGAGCGGGAATGAAGAAGGGAAGAGTTGCGTATACGCCGTAGTAGCGGCAGTAGAGGTAATGCCCCATCTCGTGCGCCAGAAGAATCAGCAGGAGAGTCGCCGAAAATGGAATTCCGAGCAGCAGCCGGGAGGGTTCCTGAAGGGCCCAGCCGAGGGGAAAGAGCGGCAGAGTCTCATCTCCATGAATAAACGGCGGCGCGTTGTGCAGGAAATCAAATTCCATCTTCGCGCCTACGACCAGCGTAGTGAAGATCGTGGCGACAAAGAGCAGAATGTGCAGCCAATATCTCTGACTGGGAGGCTGGATCACATACACTTCTGCCGGCAGGTATTCAGTCGGAGGAGCGGGAAGTGAGGGATTAAGGTCGGACATGGAAACTTTACTGCAGCGCTGTGTGAAGACGAGGTTTGCTGCTGCGCGAGTGACGACGGCGGCCCGGGGCCGGAGCTGTCAACAACAGCCAGCCACATTCAGTCGATCGACTGCAACTCCTTGCCGGGCTTGAAGCGCACCGCTTTGCCGGGAGGAATCGAGACCTCGGCTCCGGTGCGCGGGTTGCGTCCGATACCGGTCTTGCGCGGCCGCACGTTGAACACGCCAAAGCCCCGCAATTCAATACGATCGCCCTTGGTGAGGGAGCGCCGCATGCTCTCGAAAACGGTTTCGACGGCCAACTCGGCCTTGGTCTTGGTAATTCCGGTCTTGTTCACCACTTCGTTGATAATGTCGAGCTTGATCACTGGCGGCTCCCGTCGGCGGACTGAGAATAACCTACCAAGTGATTGATGCTAAGGGACATAAGAGAGATTGTCAATCGCAGCTGTTGTCCCGTAAGATGACGGCATCCAGCCGCACAGCATTGAGTAATTGGGAAATCGGGAAATTTGGTAATTTGAAACCAAGACCCGGGAGCGGATTTTTCAATTCCCCAATTACGAGATTTCCCAATTCCCCAATTTTTTCAAGGAGCTGCATGCTTAAGAGCGACCGCTGGATCCGCAAGATGGCAATAGAAAAGGACATGATTAACCCCTTTTCCGAGAAGCAGGTGCGGGAGGGCGTGATTTCTTACGGTCTGTCTTCCTATGGCTATGACTTGCGCGTGGCCGATGAATTCAAGATCTTCACCAACGTGAACTGCACCGTGGTCGATCCCAAGAATTTTGACGAACGATCTTTTGTTACCGTAAGTTCGGAATGCGCCATTATTCCGCCCAACTCTTTCGCCCTGGCGCGCTCGGTCGAATACTTTAAGATTCCCCGCGACACCCTGACTATCTGCGTGGGCAAGTCCACCTATGCCCGTTGCGGCATCATCGTGAACGTCACGCCGTTCGAGCCGGAGTGGGAAGGCTTCGTCACCCTCGAGATTTCCAACACCACGCCGCTGCCCGCGAAAATTTATGCCAACGAGGGTCTGTGCCAGATCCTTTTCTTCACCGGCGATGAAGTCTGCGAGGTCAGCTACGCCGATCGCAAGGGCAAATATCAGTCGCAGAAGGGAATTGTGCTGCCGAAGCTCTGACCTCGGACGTCGGACCTTAGACTTCAGACCTCGGGCTTTTGGTGCCGTCGGGGGGGGCAGTGCCAGCATTAAGACGGGTGGAATGTGCAGAGGTTCGAGGTCTGACGCCCGATGCCTATTTCTTGTTCTCGCCCTCTTTAAACATGTACTTGATGGCTGGCTTGTAAATCAGCAGGTTGGTCTGGCCGTTGCGGGTGACTTTCAGACAGCTCTTGTCATACCACTCGATCATGCCATGAATTTCCTCGCCATCGCGCAGCACAATCACCATCGGAGTTTTTGACTGCATCTGCTTCTGGTAGTAGAAATTCTCGGCATTGGTCTGTTCCGGGGGTGCGAGCTTTCTGCCGCCGCTGGCGGGCCGGTCGTTGCGCTCTCTATCGCCGCGCTCGGAACGATCCGGGCGCTCTCGGTGCTCGCTCATCGGGGCCTGGGCAGGATTGTTGTGGTCGGCGCGGTTCAGGGAAGGGCGGATAAGTTTTCTATTGGCGAAACCCTCTGCGTCCACAGATCGATCGGCTGGAAGTGAATCGACTGCATCTTTCATGGCGCACCCGTTAGACACGCTTTTTTGCGGGCCACAACACGCGCTAGCTGTGATTGTGGGATGAAGGCGTGAGTTGTCCTTAACCTAGCACAGCAACCGGGGCTATGACAATGCCCAAGTAGTGGGGGAGAAAGCACTTAGCAAATCAGCACTTAGCAATTGGCTCTTGGCAATGAGCTCCTGATATTTTCGCCTGTAGTAGGCTCAGTCAACTCGGTCATCCAACGTAAGTGCCAATTGCCAGTTGCTAGGTGCTTCTTTCCAGCGCTGTAGCAAACGCATCCAGCGATAGCGAACGCAACAGGTTACGACGCATCCCGCGCTCTACGTCGTTGAGGCGCTCAGAGGCGAAAGCGATCCAGCCGAAGTCTGCGGCTTCCGACAGCTTCTTCAGCTCAGCCTGGATATCGGTATTGCGGACCAGTTCCGGTGTGCCTGAATTCAGGAAGGTCAGGTCCTGCAGCAGGCTGTAAAGCGTCCGCAGCAGCCTTTCCAGCTTGGCCCGTCCGTCGGCCCCGGCGCGGTAGGTCTCAGTCATCTTGAACAGTTCGGTGTGCTCTGTGCCACGCAGCGCGGTGTTCAGGATGGTCAGGGCCTGGGCGCGAGCGGCGGTGTACCCGGCGAGATCGAAGCTTCTGGCCGCGCCGATAGCGCCATTGGCCAGACGGGCGGCCAGCGCGCGTTGTTTGGGAGTCCACTCCGGACGAAGCTTGGCCAAGTCCAGTTCAATTTCCTCCGCCGGCAAGGCCGCCAAAGTGACGATCATGGCCCGCGAGCGAATGGTCGGCAGCAGCTCGCCCGGGTTCTCGGTCAGGAGAAAGATGGTGGCAAACTCGGGCGGCTCTTCCAGCACCTTCAGTAGCGAGTTGGCCGCCTCCTTCATAAAAGCGGACTCGGTGAAGATGTAAACCCGCTCCCTGGCCTCGCCCGGGCGGTAATAGATGGTCTCGATGACGCGCCGCACCTGGTCCACTTTGATCATCATCTGCGGCGGATCGGGTGGGATCACCAGCACGTCGGGATGGGTCTGGACAAACAGGCGGGTTTCTTTCTTGTCCGTCTCGCGCAAATTCTCGCGCGCCTCGACCGCCTCCTCGAAGCGGGCATCGAGGTCCTGCGACTGCGCGATCCGTACGCAGTTGGAACACGTGCCGCAGAAATCGGGCAAGCCGTCCGTGGTAGTTGGCGAAAGGCAATTAATGGCCTTGGCCAGCATCAGCGCCAGCGTGTATTTGCCCGAGCCTGCGGGACCAGACAGAACGACCGCTTGGGGAAAGCGGTCGCGCGCCAGCATCTCGCGCAGGCGATGGACCACGTCGGAATTGCCGTGAAAATCTTTGAACACAGCTTTCAGCTTTCAGCTCTCAGCCTTCAGCCAGCACTTGGCAATTAGCAATTGGCATTTTGGCCGGGCGGGATTTGCCGAGTCTAGCAGATCAGCGCGGGCCAATTGCCAATTGCGAGGCGCTTTCACTGAGAGCTGAGAGCTGACAGCTGACAGCTGACAGCTCGCTTACGCCGTCTTCGCCGCCAACTTCAGCTTCCGTTTGACGATCTCTACGATGCGCGCATGCGTCTTTGCCGCCGTTCCGCGGGCATCGACCAGCTCGACTCTCTGTGGTTCGCGAGCCGCAATCGCCAGATAAGCGCTGTGTACCCTGCCGAAAAAAGCCCGACTTTCCTGCTCAAAGCGGTTCTCATCGTGTT
>JBOGLC010000138.1:0-16337 GCA_050746005.1 Terriglobales bacterium | reverse complement strand
CGAGCGGGGCGCTCGCGCCTACATTTCAGGCCGACAGGGCGCTGGGAAAACGGGTCTGGAAATCCAGCAGCCCAACCCACTCGGGAACGATGGTGATGCGCACCATGTCTGAAATCAGGGTGCGAAGGTGGTTCACCCAGGCCTGCCCCTGTTCCGCTCCGAAATAACGATCGGCGGCGGCGACGTACTCGGGAACGATACCCTCCACCGTTTCCAGGCGCGCGGTTCCCCGTACCAAGAGCACTTTGTGGGGAAAGGTATTGTCATCGATGGTGAACGAGACTTTGGGATTTCTGGCGAGCGCTTTCAGCTTGGGCGCCTTGGCTGGACTTGCCATTACGAACTCCCGCCCGTTCCAGTGAAACCAGATGGGAACGACTCTGGGTGTGCCATCCATCCAGACATAGGCCAGCCGCGCGGGAATCTTCGACTGCAGCAGTTCCTGGGATGCCGGGTGTTGCAGGAGGGCGAGGTCTCCCTGTTTGACTGCCGGTTTGACGGCCATGAATAGCCTACTTTGAAACGCGGGGATTTCGAAGCGCGTCGATTCTGAGCCTGTTGTGGTACGAGGTCAAGGACTTTCAGCCTTCAAATGTAGGCGCGAGCGCCCTCGCTCGTGCTGGGTCTGTGGGCCTGCCGCACGAGCGGGGCGCTCGCGCCTACATATCCCGGATCAAGACGCTGGCGCTACTTTGTTGTTTTTGGCGGTTGCTTGCTGTACCTTTAACTGGCTCTCGCGATTCTCCCCTCCTCTTTCTTTTCCCGCCTGACTTGTAGCCAATTGCTGCATTGTGTGTTCAATCTGGCGCGGTCGGAGCTAAGGCCATACCAGATATAGTGTTTTCGTACTTGACCCCGGGATGATTTCGCCGTTACAGTAGCTCTAATTTGTGCCTCGCCGACTCCAGCCTGGGCGGCGCTCACCAGAGCGATGTATTGGAGGAATCCAATTAATTAACCCGGCTGATGATGCTTTCATGTTCATTGCATTTGTCCTCGAAGAAGGTTGAACAGTAGAGACGTCGCGGGGGCGAGTCGCCCGCGTACACACAACTCGGCGATCTTATTCCGCACCGCAAGGAGTAGAAGTTGCTCAAACTTAAAAGGCTCCAGATTCTCGGATTCAAGTCGTTCTGCGATCGTACCGAACTCAAGTTTCACGGAGATGGCGTGGCTGCCATTATCGGTCCCAACGGTTGCGGCAAGTCCAATATTGCCGATGCTATTTCGTGGGTGCTGGGCGAGCAGTCGGCCAAGACTCTCCGCGGCTCGCGCATGGAGGACGTGATCTTTGCCGGCACCCGCGATCGCAAGCCTACAGGCATGGCGGAAGTGTCGCTCACTCTGATCGATCCTGGGGTGTACGGCGGCACGGACGCGAACGAACCTACGGAAGTGGAAATCCAGGATGACATGCCCGCGCCGGTCGAGGACTGGGACGAAGCTGAAATCCGGGCTGAAGCGGCAGAAGAGACGGAGCGCATGACCGAGGAAGCCCGGCCGGGCCGAGTCGAAGAGATTGGTTCTGATGGAGCGGCGGGCGTCCCGCCCGTCCAGCCGGGCGAGGACGCCCGACCTGCTCTTGAATCGGATGCCGCCGTGGCCGGACCTCAAGTGGTTCTTAAGATTCGCCGCCGACAGTTCAAGCAACAGTTTAAGGCTGGCGAGATCGTAGTGAACCGGCGGCTGTTTCGCAGCGGTGAAAGCGAATACCTGCTGAATGGAAAACTGTGCCGCCTGCGCGACATCCAGGAACTATTCATGGGAACCGGGCTCGGTCCGGAATCCTATGCCCTGATCGAGCAGGGACGCATCGGACAAATCCTGAGCAGCCGCCCCACCGATCGCCGCGCCATCATCGAAGAAGCTGCCGGCATTACCAAGTTCAAGACCAAAAAGCGTCTGGCTGAAGCACGCCTCGAAGATGCCAAGATCAATCTGGCCCGCGTAAATGACATTTTTGAAGAAGTCACGCGCCAGATGAATTCACTCAAGCGCCAGGCTTCCAAGGCCGAGCGCTACGCCAAACTTCGGGAAGAAATGCGGGCCAAGCTGCGACTGGTCCTGGCCAGCAAGTTTGCCCAGTTGGAGCTGGAGAGCTCCGCCCTCGACGTGCAGATCGGCTCGATCTCTGAGGAGATGCGTCACCTGGCCGAAACCGTTCAGCAATCCGAGTCCGAGCATGCTGAGCGAACCCAGCGCGGTTACGCTATCGAAACCGAAGTTCGCGAGAACCGCGAACGCCTGAGCCAGCTCAAGTTGGAATCCGACCGCGCCCTTGCCCAGCGTCGCCATAACGAAGAGCGCTGCGCTGAATTAGTAGAGCGCGCGGCTTCGTCCGAGGCTGAATTGGCGCAAGCTCAGCAGCGGCTCGCGGCCCTGGCGGCGGAACGCGATGCCAATCGCCGGATTCTGGACTCGGCCGCCGGCGATCTGGCTGCGGCGCAACAGGAATTGACTCAGGGCCAGCAGGAAGCGGACAGCGCGACTTCAGCTCTGGCAGAACTGGAACATGGGCAGGAGCGGTCGCGCATCATGATCGTGGAGTCCGTCGCCGCCGCTTCGACTTTACGCAATCAGCACACCCAGATTGAAGAGAGGCTGGCTGGAGTTGACCGCGAGGCCCAGCGTCTGCTGGCTGAGATGGCGGCAGCGAACTCCCAGATGGAATCCTTCGGCGGCCAGCGGGGACAGTTGGGACTGGAATTTGAAACCGTGTCGCAGCGGGTCTCAGGACTGACCGAGGAGCTGCGCCAGACGCGCGACGCCCTTGATGCGCGGCGCCACGAGGAGTCGGACGCCAAGAGCCACCTGGACAGCCTGCGCGCCGAGTATGCCTCCGCCATCGGCAAGAAAGGTTCGCTTGAGGCCGTCATCGCCGAGCATGGATACTCCACCGAGTCGGTACGCCGGCTCTTTCAATCGGGAGTCATGCAGGGCGGAATGGCCCCGGCGGGCGTGCTGGCTGACTTTCTGGAAGTGGAGACTCGCTACGAAGGCGTGGTCGAAGACTTCCTGCGCGACGAGCTGAATTACATTGTGGTCAAATCCTGGGACGCAGCGGATGAAGGCTTGCGTCTTCTCCGCACCGACGTTGACGGTCGCGCCACATTCCTGGTACATCCGGAGGATTCCCAGGCCAAGTTTTCGTTCGCGATTGACGAGAACGCACACCAGGTGCATCCGGAGCGGCCGATTGTCCCCCTGAAAAGTGCAATTCGCGTGCTCAACGGGTTTGGCCGGTCGCTCGAAGTTATCCTGCCCAAACTGCGGGACGGCTACATTGTTCCCGACCCCACTTTCGCCCGCGAGCTGGCTCTGGAAAATCCAGACGCGTTCTTTCTTTCCCAGTCGGGTGAATGCTTCCACAATGTCACGGTGACCGGCGGCAAGCAGCGCGCGGAAGGGCCGCTCTCCATGAAGCGCGAACTACGCGACGTGCTGCGCCAGCTGGGCGAACTGGAACAGGCGCTGCGCCACGAAGAAATGCGCGTATTGACCCTGGGACGGGAAATAAAAGACCTTACTTCCCTGCTCGATCGCCTCGAAGGCGAAAAGCGCGAGGCGGAAAAACAGGCGATGACATCGGGCCACCTGCTGCAGCAACTGGAGTCCGAATTCTCCCGGGTGAGCGAGCGTGTCATGACTTCCCGCCAGGAACTCCAGCGCCTGGAAGCGGAGCGAGCCGAAAAGGGCTCCATGCTCGACCAACTGCAGATGCAGATTGCGGATGCCGAGCAAAAGCGGATCGAACTGGAGCATCTCGCGGCCGCGGGCCAGGAACAGCTCTCCCGCCTGCGCGAACGCCGCAATCAGGCTGCGCAGAGCGCCTCGCAATGCCTGGCCAGGGTGGCGACTCTCGAAGAACGCCATCGCAGCGCGACGATCGGGCTCGAGCGCATCGAGTCCCTGCTGGCGGAGATAATCGAGCGGGTGGCTTCATTGGGCGTCCAGATCGAGTCCTCGGTGAGCGAGAGGCGACAGCGGGAGACTCAGAACCAGGAGATTGCCCTGCGCCTGGTGGATTTCGATGCCGAGCGCAATGCGTGCGAGACCCGCGACGGCTTGCTGCAAGTTGAGTCGGAACAGGTACGCGCCCGCCTGGCGGAAATTGACGATGCGCTGCATCAGGCCCGCCAGCTGCTCGAGCAATCGCGCGACCGGCGCGCCGAGCTTTCGGCGGCGGCAGCCAAGTTGCAGTCCGACGCCCAGTACATGGCGGAAAGCTGCCTGAATGAACTCGGAGTCCAGCGCCACGAACTGGTGGCGGACGCCACCATCGCTGTTGTACGTGACCAACAGCTCGCCATCGAAGACCAGATTTACCGCGACATGCGCACCCGGCTGGATGCCATGGGTCCGGTCAACATGATGGCGCTTGAGGAGTACAAGGAAACCGCCGAGCGTCACGGCTTTCTCGAAACCCAGAGAAAAGATCTTTACGACTCGATTGAGAACACCCAGGCGACGATCAAGGAGATCGACACGTTTTCACGTCAGAAGTTCGAAGAGGCCTTCCACAAAATCAACGAGAATTTCCAGGCCACCTTCCGCAAGCTCTTCGGCGGAGGCCAGGGCTTCATGCGCCTGACCGACGAGGAAAACAGCGCCGAAAGCGGTATTGATGTGGTGGCTTCGCCTCCCGGAAAGCGGCTGCAAAGCGTGCTTCTGCTCTCCGGCGGCGAGAAGGCGCTGACCGCCCTGGCGCTGCTGGTCGGGATCTTCCAGTATCAGCCGAGCCCGTTCTGCATCCTCGACGAGGTCGACGCTCCGCTTGACGAGGCCAATATCGGCCGCTTCACTGAACTGGTGAAAGAGATGAGCATACAGACCCAGTTCGTGCTCATCACCCATAGCAAGAAGACCATGAGCATCGCGCCCGTGCTCTATGGCGTCACCATGCAGGAGCCCGGAGTTTCGAAGCTGGTCTCGGTCCGATTCGCGGCTACGGCGTAGAGTCGCCGTTCCTCGCGGTCATGCTGAGCTGTCATGCGGAGCGGTCATCCTGAGCTGTCATGCTGAGCGGAGTCTGGGCGGTCGCTTGCGACCGCCCAGATGAAGTCGAAGCACCCCTATTCCCTTCCGCAATCTCGCTGCTACGAAACTGCGGCTGGGCGCGTGTCGATCGTCTTGCCTTCCTCCACGAAGCTCTGCATCCAGCCGAGCACCCGAATCCAGCCGTCGCTGTGCCCCTTGGCCTGTTCGAGGTTGCCGGCAAATCCCTCGTGACGGATCTTCACAAACGTGCCCGTGCCAACTTTTTTGGGTCCGGGTTGGTGCAATCCATGAACCTCGCGAGGCTCCAGCTCCCAGCGCACCACCGTTTTCATCGCTTTCGCGTGGCTGTATATCCAGGTGTGAACCAGAAGGCGAGGAGGGTCGATCTCCAGATATTCGCCTTCCACTCGAAAGGACGAACCATCCGCTCCCACGCCATCGCTGTGCCACTTCCCTCCCGGGCGCAGATCGGCTTTCCACTCGGTAACCCGATACAGCCCTTGCTGGCCCCACCATAAAGGCATCTGCTTGGGGTCTGTGATTGCCTGGAACACCCGCTCCGGTGGCGCTGCAATGAAGACCTCCGCTACAACCGTATTGTTGTCCGGAGTAATCGCACTGGTAGCCATAGATCGTCTCCTGATGATGCAGTGAGTTGTCAATTCGATGGAGGACGGGCGTCCCCGCCCGTCCCTGCCTGCTTCCGACACTATTTCTTCCGCCACAGGTCAAAGAGTTCCTTCATCTCCTTGCCATGATCGTTGTAGATCCACTCTTCGGTATGGTGATTGGCCTCGGGCATCGATACGATGAGCCGATGCATGTGGCCGGCGTCGGGGCTGGCAAGATTGGTAGCATCGAGAAAGTCAAACGTGATGGTCTTACCATCGGGGGAGGCGCTGGCCACCATGCGGGGCTGGTTCCCGACGCCGCAGTAGTGAGTCAGCAACAAGCGCTCGCCGTCCAGATTGAACATGGTGATCATGTCTTCTTTGCCCTTGATTTCGCTCATCAGCGCGGACCCGTTCGCGGTCACGCGATAGTCCACCTCGACCGGCTGGCCGTCGGGTGCCTTTCCTTCCCATGAGCCATCCAGCGACTTGAGTTGTTCGAATGACTTCTGCGCGGCGGATACGGCAAAGGCCGCGGACGTGGCCAGCACAAAAAGCACGGTGATTGCGAGGCGAACAGCTTTCATGTTTAGCTCCTCTTTCACAAGATCGGTCGCGAAGACCGGTGGTACGGTGTTCAAAGTTCCATTACTCGCTTTCCATTGATCGTTTATTGCCACGCTTATCACCCAGGCCCGCAGTCTCCTGGGCATACTCGGTCTCCACAAACGCTTTCAGATTGGTCAGACTGGCCTCCCAGAAGACGCGATATTGCTGCAGCCAGGAGTCCACCGCCTTGAGCGGTTCGGGATTGAGCTGGTAAAACCGGTGCCGTCCTTCGCGCTTTTCCTGCACCAGGTGGGCCCGGCGCAGCAAGCGCAAGTGCTTCGAGATAGCCGGGCGCGATACCGGAAACTCCCGCGCAATCTGTCCCGCGGGCAGCCTGCCCTGGCGCAACAGATCGAGAACCGCCCGGCGGGTGGGGTCGGCCAGGGCGTGGAAAGCGGCTTCGCGCGAATATGTAACCGGACGGTTCCGCATAATGCGTAACCATAACGTTACATTTGACCGGGTGTCAAGGAAGAAAAATCGCAAACGGACGGTATCTTACGCGTGTCATAATGTAAGCCATGATTCGTCGGATCACTACAGTAAGCAGCAAAGGCCAGTTCGTGATTCCTGCTGAATTTCGCGCTTCTCTCCGGATAGAGCCCGGGACGAGGATTTCCGTGGCGCTCGAGGACTCTCGCATCGTCCTGGAACCGGTTTCAGAAGAGCTCGTCGACCGGACCCAGGGTATGTTCAAGGGTGGACCTTCTCTTTCCGCAGAGTTGAAGAGACAACGCCGGAAGGAAAAGTGGTAACGTACGCTCTTGACGCCAGCGCAGTGCTTCGCTATCTGGACGGCGAAGCTGGCGCCGATCGTGTCGCCGAAATCATTAAGTCACATCTCAGCGGGAGATCCAATACGATCATCTCGGCGGTTCACTGGGGCGAGATCGCTGGTGTAACCTGCGAAGTTCATGGCCGGACCGTCATGGAGGCCGCCCTCGGGCGTCTCCAATCCTTCGGTTTAGAGATCGTGCCGGCCACCGCGGAGCGCGCGGTTCGGGCTTCGCTCATCAAGCTCAAGAGAAAAGTTCCTTACGTGGACGCCTTTGGAGTTGAGCTGGCAGGAGAGTCTTCAGACCATGTTCTGGTCACCGCAGACTTCGACCTGAAGCCTGCCAGCAGAGACGTCAAAATCGAGTTTCTGCCCACCCAGTAATTTTTCCGCATTTCGGATTGCAGAGTCGCCCCTTCGACCTATTTCCGATGTCCATTGCTGACCAGATCCAGAAAGGCGCGATGCACACGGGTATCGTCAGAAAGTTCGGGGTGAAACGTCGCCGCCATCGCTCTTCCCTGCCGGACAGCTACAGGGTCGTTGCCTTCGGTCGCGATTACTTCGACTCCGGGCCCCATACGCTCGATCTTGGGCGCGCGAATGAAAACCATTTCGATGGGCGATTCGCCGAGCTTATTTTCGCTGGATCCGCCTTCCACGAATCGGCCTTGGCGGATCGAGCTGTCGAGCTGGCGGCCGTAAGCATTGCGGCGAATCCCGATATCAAGCGCACCCAAGCCGGCCTGCCTGGGGTTCGCCACTTCACTGGCCAGCAGGATGGCTCCGGCACAAGTTCCAAAGGTAGGCTTTGAAAGCGCGAATTGCTTCAGCTTCTGAAACCCGGCTTCACCGAGCAGTTTGAGAAATGTGCCGGACTCGCCGCCGGGGATGACCAGGCCATCGATCTCATCCAGTTGTTCAGGCTTCTTGACCAACACAACTTCGGCGCCCAGCTCTTCGAGCCGGCGGCGATGGGCGTCAAAGTCACCCTGGAGGGCTAGGACACCGATTCTCATGAGTCGCGTCAAAGTAGTGCCAGCATGGCGGCGCTACCAACCCCGGGTCTGCAGCATATTCGCTTCGCTCATGCCCGATACGGCCAGACCTTTCATCGCCCCGGCCAGGTTCTCGCTGACTTCAAGTAATACTTTAGGATCGTTGAAATGCGTAGCCGCCAGAACGATGGCTTTCGCCCTCTTCTCGGCTTCTTCCGGCTCGGCAAACGTGGTCGAATCCTGCATGAAGATGCCGGAGCCGACGAACACCGACTCCGCACCCAGTTGCATCACCAGCGCCGCATCCGCTGGAGTAGCGATTCCGCCGGCTGAGAAATTGGGCACAGGAAGCTTCCCTGCCTTGGCCACCATGCGGACCAGTTCGTAGGGCGCCTGGTGCTCTTTGGCTTTCGCGTAAAGCTCTTCTTCGCCCAACACGGTGAGAATCCGCATCTCCTGCACAATCTGCCGCATGTGCTTCACGGCGTGGACCACGTCGCCGGTACCAGCTTCTCCCTTGGTGCGGATCATGGCCGCGCCCTCGGCGATGCGGCGCAGCGCTTCGCCCAGATTGCGGGCCCCGCACACGAACGGAACTGTGAAAGCGTGCTTGTCCACGTGATGAGCTTCGTCGGCCGGGGTCAGGACTTCGGACTCGTCAATGTAGTCCACGCCCAGTTCCTGGAGAATCTGGGCTTCGGCAAAATGTCCGATGCGGCACTTGGCCATCACGGGAATGGAAACCGCAGCCATGATCTCGCGAATCTTTTTCGGCGAAGCCATGCGGGCCACGCCGCCTTCGGCGCGAATCTGCGCGGGAACCCGCTCCAGCGCCATCACCGACACCGCACCCGCTTTTTCTGCGATCACGGCCTGCTCGGCGTTGGTGACGTCCATAATGACGCCGCCCTTCAGCATCTCCGCCAATCCGGTTTTCAGGCGCAAGCCGGTGGAACTTCCATTGTTCTGGGACATGGGCTTCTCCTCTGGTTACAGTGCTGTTAAACAATAGACTAGCGAGAGATTGGACTTGCCAAAAGGTCCATTTACGTTATTCTGGGCATACCAATAGGGCGATCGTTGGTCGTTCGTCGTTGGTCGTTGGCCAAAGTCAAAGACCGAGCATGCAAGGCCAACGACCAAGGACCAACGACCGACGACCAACGCTCGGCGCCTCCTATGCCCAAGCAAGCCACATCCCTGCCGCTCAGTCTCTCCGCACCCCTCGCCGGAACTCCCTTGTACCGCTGGTTCTATGACGAACTCCGATCGGCCATACTTGAAGGACGGATCGCGCCCGGGGCCCGCCTGCCGGCCACGCGCGACCTGGCCCGCGAATACAAGCTGGCGCGCGCTACCGTGGTCGCGGCTTTTGAGCAATTGAAGTCTGAAGGATATGTAGAAGGCAAGGTGGGGGCGGGCACGTATGTCAGCCAGGTACTGCCCGACGATCTGCTGCAGGTAGGACGCACCGGTGCAGGCCAGGCCGCCGGCTCACGGCGTGTCGAATGGTCGGCTTATGCCCGTCGCCTGCAGTTATATCGTGGTGGCGAACCGCGCATCACCCGGGCTTTCCGCGCCAATCAGGCCGCGCTCGATGCTTTCCCCACAACCCTGTGGGCCCAGGTCGTCGGTCGCCGCCTGCGGCGGGCTTCGGCACAATTGCTGGCAGGCGGCGAAGCCCTGGGATACCGGCCACTGCGCCAAGCGGTCGCAGCTTATCTGAATGCCTCGCGCGGAGTGAAGTGCTCCGCCGACCAGGTGCTCATCATTTCCGGCGTGCAGGAGGCGCTGGAGCGCGCGGCCCACCTGCTGCTCGATCCTGAGGACCCGGTGTGGGTGGAGGAGCCGGGATATCCCGGTGCGGCTATCGTGTTCCGAGCCGTAGGCGCCAAGGTCCACGCCGTCCCGGTGGATGCTGAAGGTATCGACCTCGAGTGGGGACATCGGCGCTGGACCCATGCCAGGCTGATCTATGTAACGCCAGCACATCAGTTCCCATTGGGCGTCACCATGAGTCTGCGCCGGAGATTAGCTCTGCTGGAATGGGCGCGACGCTCGCGCACGCTGATTTTCGAAGACGATTACGACAGCGAATATCGCTACCAGGGCCGTCCCATCCCGGCGCTTCAGGGGCTGGACAGGGCAGGCGTGGTCATCTACGCCGGCACCTTCAACGAAGTCCTGTTTCCCGCGCTGCGCCTCGCTTACCTGGTCGTGCCGCCGGGCATGGTGGATCGTTTCGCTGCGGCCCAGGCGGTCAGCATGCGGCACGCGCCTCTGCTGGACCAGGCCGCGCTCTGTGACTTCATCACCGAAGGACACTTCGCACGCCACATTCGGCGCATGCGCGAACTCTATGCTGAACGCCTGTCGGTTTTTCTGGAGTCCTCTCGCTCCCGCCTGGGAGGGCTTCTGGAAATCCCCACGGTCGAAGCCGGATTGCAGACCGTGGGATGGCTGGCGCCCGGAATCCGAGCCGAGCGCGCCGCCGAAGAGGCGGCGAAGCGCGATGTCGAAGTAATTCCTCTGAGCCGCTACTCTTCCCGCCTCCGCTCCGGACGGCAGGGCTTGTTGCTTGGGTTTGCTGCAGTGGATGCGCGTGAGTTGAGGCGGGGGGTGGAGCAACTGGCGCGGGCGTTGGAGGCATGTGGGCGCGACGGCCGCGCAGGTTGAGGCCTAAGCGTCGGTGACGCTCTGCCAAAAGCTTGCGGAGCTTTGCTCCGCCGCACGAGCGGGGCGCCCGCGCCTACATGGTCCTACTTGTTCACGAACTTCTCGAACCGGCGCGGATCGACGGCGATGAACACGGCCCGACCCCGCGCCAGCACTTCGCCTTTCTGATTCAGAATCTCGCCCGTGTTTACATGCCTGCGTCCGCGCACACTTACCTCGTGCGATTCCACCCGCAGCGACTGGTTCAGCGGGACCGGCCTCAGGTAGTCGATGCTCATCTGTTTCGTCAGCGCGATCACGTTCCGCAGCTTGTTTACTTTACCCATGGCTTCGTCCAGAATGGCGGCGATGATGCCGCCGTGACAGTGTCCGGGAGGCCCGGTATAGCGCTGATCCAGCCGGAAGCGGCAGACGAACTTCTGGCGTTGCTGGTCGAAGGTGAATTTCAGATGCATGCCGGCCGGGTTGTCCGGGCCACAGGCAAAACACTGATTCTTTGCCAGGCGAACACCGTGACCGCGGCCGTGAGATTTCGTCGGCATAAGCGGGGAATTCTATACCCTCGGCTCAATGTGGGCGCGAGCGCCCCGCTCGTGCGGCGGCGGAGGAAAGAATAGACTCCATGGTTATCTTTATTCACACCAAGCGCTCACTCTGGGGTTGCGTGCATCACGTATAGCTGTGATAGACTTCCGGGCGATCCACAGATTGCTTTTCGATTTACTGAACTTGCTTGACCGATCCGCAAGTGTCCGAATTCCACGACCCTCAGGAGGTCTGGTAGATGGGCCTCGCCCTGCTCGCGATTATCTGGCTGATCACCTTCTTTAGCACTTACTTCTTTGTGGCGAACACCTGGTGGCCTCATGGGGCGTCCTCGGCAGCCGCTTTCATCGACAGTCAATTCAAGCTGACCCTCGTATTGATGGGCATTGTCTTTGTGGCGGCGCAAGGAGCTCTGGGCCTGTTCGTGTGGCAGTACCGCGAACGGAAGGACGCTAAGGCGGTCGAATATTCCCACGGCAATACCAAGCTCGAAGTGCTCTGGACCGTGCTCACCGCCGTTCTTTTCATCGGGTTGAACCTCATGGGCAGCAATGTCTGGGCGCGCGAGCGTTTTGCCCCGGCGGATCCGGGATCGGTTCCCGTGGAAGTCACGGGTATGCAGTTTGCCTGGTACTTCCGCTATCCCGGCGCGGACGGCAAGTTTGGCGCCACCAACCCCAAGTTGATGGACCCATCCGCCGGCAACGAGGCTGCGGTGGGACTCGATACCTCCGATGCCGCGTCCAAAGACGACGTAGTTACCGGCACCATGTACCTGCCGGTCAATCGCCAGGTGGACCTCAGGCTGCGGGCGGTGGATGTGATTCACAGCTTTTTTGTTCCCAGCATGCGCTTCAAGCAGGACGCGGTACCCGGCCTCGAGATCCACATGCACTTCACTCCTACTGAGGTCGGGGAATACGAAATCGCGTGCGCCGAGCTTTGCGGTCTCGGCCATTACAAGATGCACGGCATGCTGCATGTCGTCAGCCAGGAAGACTTCGACAAATGGCTGGCGGCGCGGGAGGCGGAGAAACAATAATGGTTGCTCAGGACGCTCACGATCCTCACGGAAACGACGCTCACGGACACGCGATCCACGCCCACGAGGCTCCCACCGGCTTTATCCGCAAGTACATTTTCAGTCTGGATCACAAGGTCATCGGGCTGCAGTACTACTTCCTTGCGATGACAGCGGTGTTTGTCGGCATGTTTCTGTCGCTGCTGATGCGTATACACATGGTCTGGCCGGCGGCTGACCTCCCACTGATTGGCCACATTCAGCCGGAGACTTACCTCAGCCTGCTGACCATGCACGGCACCATCATGGTGTTTTTCGTGCTAACCACGGCGCCCCAGGGCGGGTTCGGCAATTATTTTCTGCCTATCCAGATTGGCGCGCCGGACATGGCGTTTCCTGTACTGAACATGCTTTCGTTCTGGACCACGTTCATCGCGTTTGTGGTGATTCTCGCTGCCTTCTTCGTGACTGGAGGCGCTCCGCTCCACGGCTGGACGGGCTATGCCCCCCTCAGCGCCGTGCCCAGCGCCGGGCCCGGTGAGGGACTGGGCGCGGATTTATGGATTACCAGTATTGCCATTTTCTGTGTGGCCTCGCTGATGGGCGCTTTGAACTTCATTACCACCACACTCGATCTGCGTGCCAAGGGCATGACCATGATGCGCATGCCTTTGACCGTCTGGGCGTGGTTCGTCACCGCCATTCTCGGCCTGCTCGCCTTTGGCGTTCTGCTCTCGGCGGGAATTCTTCTGCTCCTCGACCGCAATCTCGGCACCAGCTTTTATGTCCCGCTGGTGGTGGTGAATGGCCAGATCATGGGACACAAGGGCGGCTCGCCCCTGCTCTGGCAGCACCTGTTCTGGTTCTTCGGACATCCCGAGGTGTACATCGCCATTCTCCCCGGCATGGGCGTGGCTTCGCAGCTGATTTCCACATTTTCCCGCAAGCCGATCTTCGGGTACAAAGCGATGGTCTACGCCATCATGGGTATTGGCTTCCTCGGCTTCATGGTGTGGGGCCATCACATGTTCATGAGCGGCATGAGCCCTTACTCGGCTTTTGCCTTCTCTATTATGACCATGGCCATCGGCGTACCGTCGGCGATCAAGACGTTCAATTGGCTGGGGACGATCCGCGGCGGGCGGGTTCGTTTTCAGACTCCGATGCTCTACGCCATCGGATTCGTCTCCCTGTTCGTCTCCGGCGGCCTGAGCGGCCCCTTCCTGGCGCAGCCGGTGCTGGATATTCCGCTGCATGACACCGCCTTCGTAGTCGGACACTTCCACCTGATCATGGGCGTGGCCGCCATCTTCGGCATGTTCGCCGGAACCTACTACTGGTTCCCCAAGATGTTCGGCCGCATGATGAATGAAAGCTGGGGGCGGGTCCACTTCTTCATCACCCTGGCAGGAACCTATGCCATCTTCATGCCCATGCACTATCTGGGCATGGCGGGACAACCGCGGCGCTATTCGCAGTTCACCGAACTGGCCTACCTGCAGCATCTGATTCCTCTCAACCGCTTCATTACCTACGCGGCGATCATCACCATTTCCGCCCAGTTTATTTTTGTCGTCAATCTTTTCTGGAGCATGTTCAAGGGACCGAAGGCCAGCGACAATCCGTGGGAAGCGACCACCCTGGAATGGACCACCGCCACGCCGCCTCCGCATGACAACTTTGGCGGAAAGACGCCGGTCGTATATCACGGGCCTTATGAGTACAGCGTTCCGGGAGCGCCCAGGGATTACACCATGCAAACGGACCCGGCGACGGTGACGTCACACTAAAAACTCGCGGGCGAGGGCGCCCGCACCGCTTTAAATATATGGCGACATTCAGTTCCACAGTTACGATCACCGAGCCGGTCATCAAGGATCCCAAGACCGGCCGGGGCAGCGGCGGGACGCGTCCGCCTGTCCCGGCCGGCGGTGGTGGCGATCGGGGCGGGAACGGGTCGTCTGATCCCGGTCAGCGCCTGCGCCGTACTCGCCTGGGGCTGATGGTCGGCCTGGTGGCCAGCACCATGCTGTTCGTTTCGTTCACCAGCGTCTACATCATGCGCCGGGGACTGCCCTCGCTGGACGACCGCACCGGGACCTATGTCAGCGACTGGCTGCAGGTCAATCTGCCCACCACGCTGCTGCTGGTTAACACTTTTCTGCTGTTGCTGAGCAGCATCACGGTGGAGATGGCGCGCCGGCAGGTTACTCGGCGCGCGGCTCTGGTTCCGATTGAATCCATTCCGGGAGTTTCCATCGGCAAAGAATGGAGCTTTCCCTGGCTCGGCGCCACCGTGGCCCTTGGGTTGGCCTTCCTCACCGGACAATGGATGGCCTGGCGGGAGCTGGGAAATCGCGGATTCTATATGGCCACCAGCCCCAGCAGTTCCATGGTTTATGTCCTCACCGCCGCGCACGCCATTCACCTGGCGGGAGGTTTGCTGGTGTTGCTTTACGCGGGCGCCACGGCGCTGCTCCATAAGCCGGTGGAAGACCGGCGCATCGTGATCGACGTCACCGCGTGGTACTGGCACTTCATGGCTTTAGTTTGGCTTTACATCTTTGCGTTGTTGGAGTTCGTGCGCTAGAGGTTCAGATCAGAATCAAGCCGGGGGATTCGACACATGTCTGATGTCGCTCTGCAGCAGGTGCCCAACACTTACGAACCTTCTCTGTTTGGCACCTATTCCAAGAAGATCGGGATGTGGTTGTTTCTGCTCTCCGACTCGCTGACCTTCGGAGCCTTGCTGTACGCCTATACTTATGGCCGGATTTCCACGCCAAACTGGCCCACGCCGTTCCATTCCGAGAGCATCCGGAACGCCACGCTCATGACTGCGTTTCTGCTCACCAGTTCGCTGACCATGGTGTTCGCGGTCCGTTCGGCCGTAATGGGGAACGCGAAAGCGCAGCGCCTGTGGCTGTTGGCGACCATGGCTTGCGGCCTCGGGTTCGTCGTGCTGCACGGGCGCGAGTGGAGCAATCTCATCGCGGAGGGTTTGACCCTGCCGGTTTTCCCTGTTCCTCCCGGAGAAGCGGGCAACGCGGAATTTGTGAACGTGACCAAGACCGCGCCGCAATTTGCCGCCACGTTCTTCGGTTTGACCGGCATGCACATGCTGCATGTCACCCTGGGCGTGGTTTACCTGGGGGTAATTGCACTGCGAAAATGGTTTATCCCAATCCTGCTGGGATTGTGGCTGGTGGCATGGCTCGCGACGCCGGCCTATAGTCCGTTCCATTACGGCGCTCACGTATTGCTGCTGGCGGCGGTGGTGATCTCGATCATTCTCTGGTTGAAGCCCAAGGTCTATGATGCCTCGGACGTTGAGGTCGCCGGCCTGTACTGGCACTTCGTGGACCTGGTCTGGATGTTCATTTTTCCGCTGGTGTACCTGATGTCCACGAGGATTGTGTAACTCGAAGACTTTTGAGGAGCCCTACTTCAAATGATGGACGCAACCCAGTTAGCGTTGGAACAGCGGGTGGCCGAAAAGCACCGGCATCATGCCAAAGGACAATTCCTGTGGGTCTGGGCCGCTCTGCTGGTGATGACCGGCATCGAAGTTTACCTGGCCTATCAGAACATGGAACCGGTCCGGATGTTGTCGATCCTGATGGGACTGTCCCTGCTGAAAGCCGGACTCATCATCGGTTACTTCATGCACTTGAAGTTTGAGATCTCCGCCATGAAGTGGGTTACCATGAGTTCACTGGTATTCTGCCTGTCGATGATGCTGGTCTTTCTGCCCGACGCATTTCGGATTCTGTACCTGGGAGTAGGAATAGGAGCGAAATGAAGCTGAAGCTGTGCACACTCGCGGTGTTCCTTCTGCTCTGGGCTGCGCCGGCTTTCAGCCAGGGCTGCGCCATGTGCTACAGCAGCGCCAAGGGCACTACGAAAGAAGGCCAGAACGCGATCAGCAAAGGGGTTCTGGTATTGCTCATCCCTCCGTTGGCTTTCATGACTCTGGGCGCGGGTATGGCAGTTCGCTACAGCCGGAAGCGGGACGAAGAAAAGCAGTAAAGACCCCGAATTAGTTCTCTGCATATCCCATAGCTGTCATCCTGCGCTGGCTTTCGTCCCGCAGAGCGGGACGA
>JBOGLC010000137.1:0-33713 GCA_050746005.1 Terriglobales bacterium | reverse complement strand
GTCTCGGGTTCTGGGCTCTGGCTGATCTCATCATCCTGGCCACCGCCAACTTCAAAGATTCTCGGGGCAACAAAATCATTCAGTGGACCTGAATAGCTTCCGCTTTCGCGCTTGCTCTCCCTCTGTCTGTACTAAAAAGCTCCCGCCGTAATATGCTATTCACGCGGAGACGCCGACATCGGCGAGCAATGCAAGCTGCCTTCATGACGCTGTAAATCAAGGAGAAGGAATGCCGCCAAGCGGCGAGAAAACTCAACCTTCCTGGAATGCCACCCCCGGAATCAAGGAAATTGATGTCCTTTGGATCACCGCCGGATTGGGGTGCGACGGGGATACCATCGCCATGACTGCGGCAACGCAGCCCAGCATTGAAGACATTGTCCTGGGCGGTGTGCCTTGGATCCCCAAGGTCAACTTTCACAATCCCGTCCTTGCGTATGAAAACGGCGCCGAATTCATGAAACGCTATCATCTGGCGGCGCAAGGCAAAGTGGATAATTTTATCCTGGTGCTTGAAGGATCAGTGCCGGACGAAACCAACAAGAAAGAAGGGTACTGGACTTCCTTCGGCACAGACGAAACAGGTGAGCCGATCACTGTTTGCCAATGGATTGATTGGCTCGCTCCGAAGGCATGGGCCGTCGTTGCTGCCGGCACCTGTTCTGCTTACGGTGGAATTCATGCAATGGAAGGAAACCCCACCGGCTGCATGGGCCTGCCTGATTATCTCGGTTGGCAGTGGCGCTCCCGCGCGGAAATTCCCATCGTTTGCGTACCCGGATGTCCGGTCCAGCCGGATAACTTTATGGAAACCTTGCTCTACTTGCTGCACATGGCGGCGGGCCGTGCGCCTATGATTCCTCTGGATAACTCCCTCCGCCCAACCTGGCTGTTTGGCACCACCGTCCATGAGGGCTGCGACCGGGGGGGATATTATGAGCAGGCCCAGTTCGCCGACGAGTACGGCTCGTCCCTCTGCATTGTAAAGCTGGGGTGTTGGGGCCCGGTGGTGCAATGCAATGTCGGCAAACGCGGCTGGATGGGTGGGATCGGCGGCTGTCCCAACGTTGGAGGCATCTGCATTGGCTGTACCATGCCGGGTTTTCCCGACAAGTTCATGCCATTCATGAATCAGCCGCCTGGCTCGCTCCTGTCGTCAGCCGCTGTGCAGACCTATGGACGCGCCATTCACGCGTTGCGCCGCTTCACCCAGTCGTCGTTGAACAAAGAACCCAGCTGGCGAAAACCTGCCAGGTGAGTGAGGGTGGACGGACTCTCTTGTCCGCCGCTTTTGAAGTTGGGTTGTGGTTGAGGAGTTGCTGAAGTTTAGAAAGACTTGGGCGCTGCCGAAGTCATAATCAAAGGCAGAGTCAAAGTCAAAGGCGGCGGACAAGAGTCTCCGCCCCACATCGAATTGATAAACCGCGGGAGCAGTCATGGTTTCGTTTGTGTGGCCGGATAACTCGAACCGTACGCCCGGCAACGATGACCATTCTTCTGAAGTTGCCAACCCGGATCTGAATCCTTCCGAAGCTGAGGAAATTCTTCGCGGGCTTGCGGGAGTCTTCCGCCAGGACAATCCGGCCAGCGCGAGACGCGTCTTGTATCCGCCGGAACGGCCCGATCAGGGATGGTCGGAAGATTCGCAATTCCCAAATCTCGAAGCTCGCTACCGCGCCCTGGTCGAGCAAATTCCTGCCGTCGTATTCATGGCCTATCTGGATCGGGGCATCGGTGAAGCTTATGTCAGTCCTCAGATTGAAGCTGCTCTTGGATTTTCGCAGGAGGAGTGGCTCGAGGATCCGGTTCGCTGGTACAGCCACATCCATCCCGACGACAAGCAGCGCTGGAGCAGCGAAGCCGCCGAGATGTTTCTCAGCGGAAAACCTTTGCGTTCAGCTTATCGCGTGATCTCCCGCGATGGCCGCGTGATCTGGTTTCATTGTGAAGCCAAAATGATTCGCAAGGAGGATGGCGAGCCCTGGTTCATTCACGGAGTCGGTTTCGACATTACCGACCTGAAGCGCACCGAACAGGCGTTGCAGGAGGAGCGCAATGTGGTCTCTGCGATCCTCCACACCGTGGGCGCCCTGGTGGTGGTGCTGGATCCGGAAGGCCGGATCATCCGTGTCAACCGGGCCGGCGAGCAGACCAGCGGGTATTCCATGGCCGAGGTTTGCGGTCAGAAGATATGGGACCTCTTCATGGTTCCGGAAGAGGTGGACCGCTTCAAATCGGACTTTCAGCAACTTTGCTCCGACCAGGTGGCTCGCGACTATGAAGCCTACCTGGTGAAACGGGACGGAAGCTCTCGCTTGATCGCCTGGTCCAGTACGGTTCTCCCTGGCAATGACGGAGCGCCTACCTATATTATCGCCACCGGAATCGACATCACCGAGCGTAAGCATCTGGAGAAGACCATTCTGGAGGTCAGTGGACGGGAGCAACGCCGTATCGGCCAGGACCTGCATGACGGCCTGGGCCAGCATCTGACCGGCATTGCATTCATGAGCAAGGTGCAGGAACAGAAGCTCACAGAAAAAGGCCTGCCCGAGGCTGGGGATGCGGCCAAGATTGTGAAGCTGGTCAATGAGGCGATCAACAAGACCCGTGAACTGGCGCGTGGCCTGTCGCCGGTGGTGTCGGATGCGCGCGGCCTGATGTCGGCCCTGCAGCAGTGGGCGGGTGAAGTGGAGGACCTGTTTGGCATTGCCTGCCGCTTCCAGTGCTTCACCCCGGTGCTGATTCATGATGACACGGTGGCGACACACCTGTATTACATTGCCCGGGAGGCGGTAAACAATGCCGTCAAGCATGCCCATGCCAGCCAGATCGTGATTCGTCTGGCCGCCGACCAGGGCCAGGGGGCCCTTACCGTCACCGATGACGGTTCAGGTTTTGCGGAAGTCCCAGCCAACAACGCGGGTATGGGACGCCATCTGATGAACTACCGGGCCAGGGTGATTGGCGGATCACTCGAGATACAGCGCGCCGCCACCGGCGGTACCGTGGTCACATGCCTTTTCCCGGTCGATTTCGCGAGCGACAGATTGGCGCAAGAGGATTAAGAATCATGAAGACGGACACGAGCGGCAGCTACAAATCGCCGAGCCAGACAGCGCCCAGAAAGAGCAGAATCCTGGTGGTAGACGATCACCCGATCGTGCGTCAGGGTCTGGCGCTGCTGATAAATCAGGAGGCTGATCTGCTGGTTTGCGGCGAGGCCGAAGAAGCCAGCGGCGCCATGCACGTGCTGGCATCCGCCCGGCCTGACATCCTCATCGTTGATATTTCACTCAACGGTCCCGACGGACTTGATCTGCTGAAGAACATAAGAAATGTCCGCCCGGGACTGCCGGTGCTGATTCTCTCCATGCACGACGAGGCAATCTACGCGGAACGAGCGCTAAGAGCCGGCGCCAACGGCTACATCATGAAGCAGGAGGCGACCGAGAAGGTGCTGGTGGCAATCCGCCGCATTCTCGGGGGCGAGATTTATGTCAGCGACCGCGTCGCCAACAAGATGCTGAAACACTACATCACCGGATCGGGCACGCTTCGGCATTCTTCCATCGCCGATCTCAGCGATCGGGAATTGGAAGTGTTTCGTCTGATCGGAGAAGGCCACGGCACCCGGCAGATTGCCGAAGAATTGCACCTCAGCGTAAAGACGGTCGAATCCTATCAGGCGCACATCAAGGAAAAATTATCGCTCCGCAGCGCTCGCGAACTCATGCAGCATGCCATTCAGTGGAACATGAACGAAAAGACCGTGTGATGTGAAATTGTTTTGCGAACTTTGCGTCCTTTGCGGTTAAAAATTTTGACCGCAAAGTGCGCCAAGCCAGCGCGAAGGGCGCAAAGAATATCAGGTTTCGCGTCCTGCCATGTTGACCCTCCCGTCAACAGGGAAACCCCGATAGAAAAAATAGTGCTTCCCATGAAAGTGAATAAGTGGCGCACCCGCTTGTGACGATTCTTTTATTTGTTGATGCTAGGGGCGTCGTCACGATTCGGAAACCATAAAACTACCATCGGGCCCAGGCGTTAGAACTATTCACTCATCATCACAATAATTCGGACAAAGACATTCGGGAATTCCCAGCCTTCTTAAGGCGGGAAAGGAGAGTCGAGCTATGGCAGCGGAAACGGTTCCGTACGGTAGGAAAACGCAAAAACCATCGCCTGTCGCCGAGGTACACATTCTCTGGATCACCGCGGGTCTGGGTTGTGACGGAGACTCGGTGTCGGTTACCGCAGCAACTCAGCCCAGCATCGAAGATGTTCTGCTGGGAGCAATACCTGGCCTTCCCAAGGTGCACCTGCACAATCCAGTTCTCGCTTATGAAAACGGAGATGACTTCCTGAAATTCTGGTACCAGGCGGAGCAAGGGCAGCTTGATCCCTTTGTCCTGGTCGTCGAAGGCTCCATCCCCAACGAGAAGATAAAGAAAGAAGGGTACTGGGCGGCGCTCGGAACCGATCACAAGACTGGTCAGCCCATCACTACCAACGAATGGATTGACCGCCTGGCGCCCAAGGCCCTGGCAGTCGTGGCCTGCGGCACCTGCGCCACTTACGGCGGTATCCACGCCATGGAAGGCAACCCCACGGGAGCGATGGGCCTGGCGGACTATCTGGGCTGGGAGTGGAAGTCGAAAGCCGGTCTGCCCATCGTGAATGTTCCTGGATGTCCGGTGCAACCGGACAACTTTATGGAGACAGTTCTCTACCTGCTTTACCAGGTGGCAGGACTGGCCCCCATGATTCCGCTCGACGACCAGCTGCGTCCCACCTGGTTGTTCGGCAAAACCGTGCACGAAGGCTGTGATCGGGCCGGTTACTACGAGCAAGGCGACTTCGCGGAAGTGTACGGTTCCCCGAAATGCATCGTGAAGTTGGGATGCTGGGGTCCAGTAGTGAACTGCAACGTGCCCAAGCGAGGGTGGATGGCTGGAATCGGCGGATGCCCGAACGTGGGCGGCATTTGCATCGGCTGCACCATGCCTGGATTCCCGGACAAGTTCATGCCTTTTATGGATGAACCGCCCGGCGCCCGGGTTTCCACCTCGGCGGTCGGAGCCTATGGCCGCGCCATTCGGGCCCTGCGCACCATGACCCAGAACACGGCCAATAAAGAGCCGAGGTGGCGTCATCCGCGCGCTGAACTGACCACGGGCTACCACCCGAGGTCTTTTTGAGAACCCAGTTGAGAACCACTACTGAGAATCCAAAGGAGCGATGGCAATGAGCACTATTACCGCACCAACGAAGGATGTTCCCAGCAAAAAGGGGAACCTGGTGGAAATGAACTGGGACCCGATCACCCGGATCGTGGGCAGCCTGGGTATTTTTACCAAAATCGACTTCGAGAACAAGCATGTGGTCGAGTGTCACAGCACCTCGTCCATTTTTCGCGGGTACAGCATCTTCATGAAGGGTAAAGACCCGCGTGACGCCCACTTCATCACCAGCCGGATTTGCGGCATCTGCGGCGACAACCATGCCACCTGCGCGACCTATGCGCAGAACATGGCGTTTGGCGTCAAGCCTCCCCCCATCGCCGAGTGGATCGTCAACCTGGGCGAAGCCGCCGAGTACATGTTCGATCACAATATTTTCCAGGACAATCTGGTCGGCGTGGACTTCTGCGAGCAGATGGTCAAGGAGACCAATCCCAAGGTCTGGGCGAAAGCTCAGTCGACAGCGGCGCCGCACGCCAGCGCGCACGGTTACCGCACCATCGCTGACATCATGACCGCGCTCAACCCTTTCACCGGAGCTTTCTACCGGGAAGCCCTGGTGATGAGCCGCATGACGCGTGAGATGTTCTGCCTGATGGAAGGCCGGCACGTTCATCCCTCCACCCTGTATCCGGGCGGCGTGGGAACGGTGCCGACGGTCCAACTGTTTACCGACTACCTGGTTCGCCTGATGAAGTATGTGGAGTTCATGAAGAAAGTCGTTCCGTTGCACGACGACTTGTTCGACTTCTTCTACGACGCGCTTCCAGGTTATGAGGAAGTCGGGCGGCGGCGCGTCCTGCTGGCCTGCTGGGGATCGTTCAACGATCCCGACGTCTGCGATTACACCTACAAGAATATGACCAGCTGGGGACGCGGCATGTTCGTAACCCCGGGGATCGTGGTCGATGGCAAGCTGGTGACGACCGATCTGGTCGACATCAACCTCAACATCCGGATCCTGCTGGGCAGCTCTTACTACGACGAGTGGAAGAACCAGCAAACCTTTGTCAAGACCGATCCGCTCGGCAACCCGGTGGACAAAAATCATCCCTGGAACCAGACCACGATTCCACGGCCGCAGAAGCGCGACTTTGGCGGCAAGTACACCTGGGTCATGTCGCCGCGCTGGTTCGACAAGCGGACCGGCGATCACCTGGCGATGGACACCGGAGGCGGCCCGATCGCTCGCCTGTGGGCGACCGCCCTGGCCGGATTGGTGGACATCGGATACATCAAGTCGACTGGCAGCAGCGTAAAAATGTATCTGCCCAAGACCACATCGCTGCCCGAGGTCGAGTTCGAATGGAAGATTCCGAAGTGGAGCAATGCCATCGAACGCGACCGCGCCCGGACCTACTTCCAGGTCTATGCCGCTTGTGCTGCCCTGCATTTCATGGAAAAAGCCCTGGCGGAGCTGCATGCTGGAAACACCAAAACCTGGACTGAATTCAAGGTGCCTGAAGAGGCCATCGGTTGTGGCTTCCACGAGGCGGTCCGGGGCGTGCTTTCGCACCATGTGGTGATCAAAGAGGGTAAGATCGCCAACTACCATCCCTATCCTCCGACTCCCTGGAATGCCAATCCACGCGATATTTACGGCACTCCGGGTCCGTATGAGGACGCGGTGCAAAATACGCCGATTTTCGAAGAAAATGGTCCGGACAAGTTCAAGGGAATCGATATAATGCGCGCGGTGAGAAGTTTCGACCCGTGTTTGCCTTGCGGCGTGCATATGTATCTGGGGAACGGCAAGGTGCTGGAAACGCACCATTCCCCAATGTTCGGTCTTCAACCCTGAACCGCACCATGGTTGAGTGGGGAGTGAGGGCTTGGTATTAAGAATCGCCAGGTACGCCGGTGAGTGACGCATCTGGCATCTCAAGACTGCGCCCTCGCTCCCTAACTTTTAGGAGCGTACTTAGCGGGTGTCATCCTGAGCGGAACCAACCCATTCGTTCGCGAATGGATTGTTGAAGTCGAAGGACCCCTGGAAGCTTCATGGATTTGGTCCTTGAGGATTACGGCAGATGATGACGGCGGCGGTTAAGAATATAGGGGTCCTTCGACTGCGCGGCTGCTTCGCATTGCGAAGCAGCCACTCCGCTCAGGATGACAGAATTGCCGATGACCGATTGAGGACGACAGATTAACGATGACCGATTAACTTTGACCGATTAACTCAAGGAGCAATGTGGCCACAGACAAAGACCGAGACTTCCGGGACGACATGCAGCGCATCGGCGGGCTGGTGCAGGAAATCGAATCGATCGCCGATCCCGCGGTGCGGGCCGCCACCAAGGGCTTGATGCAATCGCTCATGGATTTGCATGGCGCCGCCCTGGAAAAGACGCTCGATATTGTTGCCGACGCCGGAGAGGCGGGGATGAGCATCATCGATCGGCTGGGCCGCGATGCCCTGGTCAGCAGCGTGCTGATCCTTTACGGGCTCCATCCCGAAATGCTGGAAACCCGGGTGGCAAAGGCAGTGGACCGGGTGCGTCCGCAGTTGCGCAAGCAGGGTTGCGAGGTTGAACTGCTGAGCGTCAGCGACGGTGCGATTCGCCTGCGGGTCGAGACCGGTTCGCATACCTGCGGATCCACCGCAAAGACCGTGCAGACGACCCTGGAGGGAGCGATCTACGACGCAGCGCCCGATATGAACTCGTTGATCATTGAAGGCTTTGAAGAAAAGGCATCTTCCGGATTTGTAACTTTGGATAAGCTGATGGGCAGTGCCGGGTCGCAGATCCCGGTCGGGTTAGAGCCCCAGGGCGCAGATTAGCGTCATCATTTATCGCCGCCGTCCTGGTGCGAGCAAGGAACAAGGAACGTTGAAATCTATGGATGCAGGGCAATCGGCAGAATTGGGTTTCGGAGCGCTGCGCCAGTTTGCGCGCCGTGAACGGCCGTTGGAGCGCTGCGAGCTATGCAGCATCGGATTGAGCCCGGTCCATTCTCACCTGATCGAAGTGGTCAAGCGCAGGCTTCTCTGCACCTGCGAGGCTTGCGCCATCCTGTTCAGCGGACAGGGAGTGAAGTTCAAACGGGTGCCACGGCGGGTGTTGTCCCTTCCGGATTTCGATCTCAGCGATGCCGAGTGGAACAGCCTCATGGTCCCCATCAATATGGTCTTCTTCCTGAAGAACAGCCTGGAAAACCGAGTGATTGCGCTCTATCCCAGCCCTGCCGGCGCGACCGAATCGCTGCTCGAGTTGGAGTCCTGGAACGATATTGTGGCCCACAATCCGGTCCTGAAGGGGATGGAGACCGACGTAGAAGGCTTGCTGGTCAACCGGTTGGGCTACTCCCGCGGATATTCCGCGCCGGAGTACTACCTGCTTCCCATCGACGAGTGCTACAAGCTGGTGGGTCTGATTCGCATGCACTGGAAGGGGCTGTCCGGCGGCACCGACGTCTGGCGGGAGCTGGGCGAGTTCTTTACCGGTCTGAAAGCGCGCTCGGTCGAAATCAAGGATAAGGCTCGAGTTCAGGAGGGCCAGGAGTCTCATGCCTGACCTGAGTTTTCAAGTCGAGGGGGCAGAGGTGGTGGCCAATGCGGCCACACCGTTGCTGGCGTTTAAACTTCGGCTGACCGATGCCAATCCGGAGCAGACCATTCACACGGTCGCGCTGCGCTGCCAGATTCAGTTGGAAGTGACCCGCCGCAAATACACTCCCGAAGATCAGGTACGCCTGCTCGACCTGTTCGGCGAGCCCGGGCGTTGGGGCCAGACACTGCGGAACCTTTTATGGACCCATGCCAACCTGGTCGTGCCTTCGTTTAAGGGAACGACCCTGGTGAATCTTCCCGTACCCTGCACGTTCGATTTCAACGTGGCTGCCACCAAGTACTTTGACGGCCTGGCGGAGGGTGAAGTTCCGGTTTGCGTGCAGTTCAGCGGCACCGTGTTTTACGCGAACAGCGAAGGCGGCTTGCAGGTCGCTCCCATTTCATGGGACAAGGAAGCCCGCTTCAGGCTGCCGGTAAAGCTCTGGCGCGAAATGATGGAATCCTACTATCCCAACAGCGCCTGGTTGTGTCTGCACAAAGATGCCTTTGACCGGCTCTATCAATATAAGGTCCGGCACGGCATTCCCACCTGGGAAGAGGCCCTGGAGAGCATTATTCCGGTGGAAGAGACGGTGATCTGATGAATCTCGGCGTGGTCGACCAGATCGCGAAAGCGGTGCTTTACGAAGGGTACATGCTCTACCCTTATCGGCCGTCGTCGGTGAAGAATCAGCAGCGCTGGAATTTTGGCGTGCTCTGTCCGCAGTCTTACAGCGAGGCGCAGAAGGGCAGCGAAGCCTGGACCATGCAAACCGAGTGCCTGGTCGAAGGCAGTCCCATGACCGGGCTTGACGTTCGCGTCCGCTTTCTGCAACTGGTGGCGCGCTCGGTGGGCCGGGTGACCAAGCCCGTGACTGAATTGTTGCCCCATGAGATACCGGAATTTCTTCTGGTGGACGAGTTGGCAGTCGACGATCGCGTCTACCGTCCCTGGCAGGAGGCGATCGAACGGGAAGTGACTCTCCCGGTGTACAACGTAGAAGCGTTGGGTTACACGCTGATGTCCGAGGCTTTCAGTTTCCCGGCGGAAAAAAAGTTCGAACTGGTGCGCGACAGCGCCGGGCAGATTGTCGCGGTGCTCGTACGCGACCGGGAGCCGCTTAGCGGGGCCATTGAAATCGTGGGGCAGAAGGTTGCGGACGGGCTATTCAGAATCACTGTCCGGATTCGCAACACCACGCCTTTTGAAAGGGCAAAGGATGCCGTCCGCGAGCGGGCTTTGCTGAGTTCCATGGTCTCGACCCATACCGTTCTCGGCGTGCAGGATGGAAGATTCGTTTCTCAGCTTGCGCCTCCGGAGCCCCTCAGCGAGTTGGCCTCGGATTGTAAGAACCTTGGTACTTGGCCTGTCCTGGTGGGAGAAGAGGGACAATGCGACACCATGCTTTCCTCGCCCATCATCCTCTACGACTATCCCCAGATTGCTCCGGAGAGTGCCGGCGACCTGTTTGACGGGACCGAGATCGACGAGATTCTCTCGCTGCGAATCATGACTTTGACCGACGACGAAAAGCGCGAGATGAGCCAGTCGGACGAGCGCGCCCGCGCCATGCTGGAGCGCACCGAGAGCATGCCGGCGGAGCAGTTCATGAAGATGCACGGAGTTCTGCGCGGGCTGCGTCCACTGAAGGAGGAAGCTCGATGAACGAGTGGGAGTGGCAGCTGCTGGAGGAAAAAACTCCGGTCGATCATTTCGAGATTGCGGGAGTTGAAGTCCGGGCTGGAAGCCGGGTGCGGCTGCTGCCCCGCAAAGGCGGGGATGTAATGGATATTGCCCTGGCCGGGCAGATCGCAACCATCGAGTGCATCGAGCAGGACTATGAGGGCAAGAGCCACGTTTGCGTGGTTCTGGATAACGATCCGGGAAGAGACATGGGTCTGCTGCGGCAGCCCGGCCATCGCTTCTTCTTCGATGCGGAAGAAGTTGTTCCGCTCGCGGAAGACGAAGCTCGGGAATACCAGGCAGTGCAGAAGCCCAGTATCCTGGTGGCCGGCATCGGAAATATTTTTCTCGGCGATGATGCGTTTGGGGTTGAAGTGGTCCGCCGCATGGCCGGTCACAAGCTGCCTGAGAGCGTGCGGGTGGCCGACTTCGGCATCCGGGGCTTCGACCTGGCTTACGCCTTGCAGGACGGTTATGAAACCACCATCCTGGTGGATGCGTGCCCCCGGGGCCAGGCCCCCGGCACGCTGTATGTCATCGAGCCCGATCTGAAAGCTCTGGATCATCCCGACGCTCCGCCCGCCGCGGTGGAAGCGCATGCCATGAATCCAATGAGCGTTCTGCGCATGGCTCGCGCCATGAATATCGAACTGAAGAACATCGTCCTGGTCGGTTGCGAACCCGAGACACTGGGGGGCGAAGAAGGACAGATGGGGTTGAGCGCGCCGGTCGAGGCCGCGGTGGATGAAGCGGTGAAGCTCGTGGACTCGCTGGTGAACCGGATTCTGAACCGGAATGGGCCTGATCCAGATTTGATGCAACGCGATAAACATCCTGCATAAGAGGAGGCGGGGAATGGAAAATGGCAACGGGAACTTTAACGACAAAGACACTTTATTCATGCTCGGAGGCGTGGCTCTGATTGTTTTCGGAGCCGGCTTGGTCCTTACCAATCCGATCGCGAGGCGTTACCTGGGGCAGTTGGGAGTTGGCGATCTGGCCAGTCTGGCTTTGCCGGATCTGGATCGCTATCTCAAATTAAGGGCGATGTAAAACGATTCGTCGGACGCATATTGCATCCGGGCTGAGGGGGGAACCAAAAGCCTTGATGAACGGAGGTTCGTCGGGGTAGGAGGGTAATACTTGATGGTCCCTGCCAGCGCTCCGAGTGTTTGTTACGTGGTGGATGTGAAAACAAGCCAATTTACGGTGCAGGCATTTGCCAGTGGGTTGGCGTCTGCGGTTGCCCACAGTCCGAAAATTGCTATCCGGGACTGGGCCGGAGAAGCCAGGATCAATCCCGGCTCTCTTGGAGACGCCTCGATCAAGGTGAGGTTAAAGACCGCATCGCTCGAGGTTTTGGATGAATTGAGAGACAGCGACCGGCGCGAGCTTCACCGGATCATGAACCAGGAGGTTCTCGAAACATCGAGATTTCCTGAAGCGTATTTCGAAAGCTCGGGGGTGAAGGCCGAGAAACAGAAGGATGACCTTTACCGCCTGACGGTTAAGGGAAAGTTGACCCTGCATGGTGTGGAGAACGACCATACTTTCACCTCTCAGTTGGCGCTCGGAGTCGATAGTGCCAGGGCCTATGGCGAATTCAAGGTGCGCCAGACCGACTATGACATCCGGGTGGCGTCGATTGCCGGCGGCACGATGAGATTGCAGGATGAACTGAAACTTTCTTTTTATGTTGTGGCTCGCAAGCAAGCGTAGGACAACCATCGACCGATGAGGCAGGAGGATTCCACTTTGCATTACGCTGTAAACCAGACAGGAATGACGGAGGCTGCCACCGTTCGCTACCAAATTGACGGCAAGGAAAGCAAATTCACGGTGCGGGCATTTGCCACCGGCCTGCTCTCGGCTTTGGGTCACAATCCCACGATTGCGATCCAGACTTTTGAAGGCGAGGCGATGGTGAATCCCTCAGCGATTGAGCAAAGCTCCCTTCGCATCGTCATTCAAGCCGCTTCCCTGGTGGTGACGGATGACATCAATGACAAGGATCGCTCGGAAATCGAACGCCGGATGCACACGGAAGTCCTCGAGTCAGACGGTTACCCGGAGATCGTCTATGAATGCTCCAAGCTTACCGCCAGCAATACGGGCGCAGGGCAGTACTGGGTGGCGCTGAACGGCGAGCTGTCAATGCACGGAGTGACGCGCAATCAACCGGTTTCCGCACGGGTGACATTGAACGGCGACACTTTGCGAGCCGCCGGGGAATTTTCCGTGCGCCAGAGCGATTATGAGATCAAGGCGGTTTCCGCGGCCGGCGGCACGGTGAGGCTGAAGGACGAGCTGAAGTTCTCCTTCGACATTGCCGCGCACAAAGGCTGAGAACTGGAACCCGCAAGTAGTCAGAGCACGATTGGATTTGACCAACGATTGGATTTGGCCCACGGCTAAAATCCAACGACGGCCATTCGGGAGGATGTAGCATGTGTCTAGCCATACCGGGGAAGATCGTCGAAATCTCTTCCGACAATGCCGATTCCGCGCTGGTGGATGTCGTCGGGGTTCGGCGTAAGATCGATCTGGGCCTCTTGCAGGAGGACAAGCCGGCGCCGGGAGACTGGGTGCTCATCCACGTGGGTTTTGCCATGAGCAAAATCAGCGAGCAAGACGCTCTCGACCAGATGAACACACTCCGGGCCCTGGGAGAGATCGATGGAGCCATGCAGGAAGTCCAGGGCTACGGGTTGGAGGATGTGAATTGACGCCCGCCCGCGTCCAGCCTGCAAGGGAGGGATCCGCATGAGATATGTCGATGAATTCCGCGAACCCGAACTGATTTCAAGAGCGGCCGAGGAGATCCGGCGCCTGGCCGGTACCGGCCGGCACTACCGCCTGATGGAAGTCTGCGGCGGCCACACCCATGCCATTTATCGCTTCGGCCTGAAGGATATCCTCCCGGAGAACATTGAACTGATCCACGGGCCGGGATGCCCGGTGTGCGTGCTTCCCATGGGGCGAATCGACGATGGCTTGTCCATCGCGCAGGAGCCGAATGTGATCTTTGCCGCATTCGGCGACATGATGCGAGTCCCCGGAACCCAGGGCAGCCCGCTCGAACACAAGGCCCGCGGGATGGACGTGCGCATTGTCTATTCTCCCTCCGACGCCTTGAAGCTTGCCCGGCTCAATCCCGACAAGCACGTGATGTTTTTCGCCATCGGCTTCGAAACCACGGCGCCGTCCACCGCGCTCACGCTGATGCGCGCCAAGGCCGAGGGCATCGACAATTTCTCGGTATTCTGCAACCACGTGACCATCATTCCGGCCATCCGGGCGATCCTGGATTCACCGGACATGCGGCTGGATGCTTTCATTGGTCCGGGACACGTCTCAACCGTCATCGGCTGCCGGCCCTACGAGTGGATCGCCAAGGACCAGGACAAGCCGATTGTGGTTTCCGGCTTCGAACCGCTGGATATGCTGCAGTCGATCGTCATGCTTCTGCATCAACTGAAGGCGGGCGAAGCCAAGGTGGAGAATCAGTACAAGCGGGTGGTGCCCTGGGAAGGCAATCGCGCGGCGCTTCGGGCCATGGCCGAGGTCTTCCAGTTGCGCCCTTATTTTGAGTGGCGGGGTCTGGGATTCATCTCGCAATCGGCGCTGCGCTTGAACGACAAGTACGCAGCCTGGGATGCGGAGCAGCGCTTTGAGGTGCCGGGCATTCGGGTTACCGATCCCAAGGCGGCTCAGTGCGGGGAAGTGCTGAAGGGCGTGCTGAAGCCGCACCAGTGTAAACTTTTTGGCCGTGAGTGCACGCCGGAGCATCCCATCGGCGCACTGATGGTCTCATCGGAAGGATCATGCGCAGCCTATCACAACTACGAACACCGGAAAGCAATGGCGAGCAGTCTGACCTCGATCGCCTAGCCACTCCGTCCGCTCCGGATGCCAAGCCTGCTCCGGTCCGGTTCCGCGATCCCCAAATCGAGATGGCGCATGGAGCCGGAGGTAAAGCCAGCCGCAAGCTGGTCGAAGGACTGTTCGCGCCCTTGCTTTTCGGATCTGCTCCGGGACCCCTGGGAGATGCGGCGCAGGTCGACATCAACGGGACGAAAGTCGCTATTACAACCGACAGTTTTGTGGTTAAGCCGCTGACCTTTCCCGGCGGCTCCATCGGTGAACTTGCCGTGAACGGCACGGTCAACGATCTTGCCGTATCGGGCGCCCGAGCCGAAGCTCTGGTCGTCACCTACGTGCTCGAAGCGGGGCTGCCCACGCCCGTGCTCGAGGCCGAAGTCCGGGCCATGGCCAAAGCCGCGAGGGACGCAGGAGTACGCATTGCCGGCGGCGATACCAAAGTTGTTGAACACGGCAAGGCCGATCAGATGTACGTCACTACGACCGGTATCGGCCGGCTGATTCATGGAGTGACGATCGATCCGCGCTCGGTCCGGATCGGCGACAGGATTCTGCTCTCGGGGCCGATCGGAGATCACGGCATCACCATCCTGCTGGCGCGCGGCGAACTCGATCTCGAAGCCGATCTGCGGTCGGATACGCGGTCCGTGCTGCCTCTGGTTGAAACGCTCATACGCGCTGCCGGGCCCGGAATCCGCTGGATGCGCGATCCAACCCGGGGCGGGGCGGCTACATCTCTAAATGAACTGGCGCGCGATTGCGGCCTGGGGATGGTGCTTTTTGAAGATCAGATCCCGGTGCGCGACACGGTGCGCGGCGCCTGTGAGCTGCTTGGGCTCGATCCGCTGCACATTGCCAATGAAGGACAATTTCTGACGGTGGTTTCGCCCGAGTACGCCGACGCTGCGATCAATGCCCTGATGCTGGCGCCGGGCGGAAGCGAGGCCCAGGCGATCGGTGAGGTTCGGGAACAGCCTGCCGGCACCGTCCTGGTGACCACGCGTTACGGGGGCAGCCGAATCGTGGATATGCTGGTCGGCGATCCCCTGCCACGGATTTGTTAGCCGGCAGTCTTTGCGTTCTTTGCGGCCCTTCTTCGCGCACTTTGCGGTTTAAGATTTGCCCTTTGCGGGCGAGACCAAAATCTTGACCGCAAAGTGCGCGAAGAAAGGCCGCCAAGAGCGCGAAGAAATCCGCGCACGATCCGGACCCGGACACTATGGCCACAACGGTTCAACTCGCGAGTCAGGTGGAAGAGCGTCTGCTCCAGAGGAACGAGCTGTTCGAGCAGTTCTTCGCGCGTGAGGCCCCGCGCCTGGCCGAAGCCTGCCGGGAAATGTCGGAACGGTTTCTGCGTGGGGGACGTTTGCTCGCCTTCGGGCGCGGGCCGTATGCCACCGACGCCCAACACGTCTCGGTGGAATTCGTGCATCCCGTAATCGTGGGCAAGCGGGCGCTTCCCGCCCTGGATTTATCAATCCTGTTCCGCCCCTGGCTCGAAGCCATACTGCGCCCGGACGATATCGTCATGGGATTTGGGCCGCCCGAGGGCGATCCGGAAGTCTGGGCCACTCTGCAACAGGCCCACCGGCAGGATGCGATGACCTTCGCTCTTCCCGGCATGGAAGGTTCCTATGCGCTGGATGCCCCCCAGCAAGACCCCTTCATGCACCAGGAGATGGTTGAAATCCTGTACCACACGCTGTGGGAAACGGTGCACGTCTTCTTCGAGCATCGCGAACTGGGGCACGAAGTAGGCGAGTCGGGATTTCTTTATCCCTTCCTGGGCACGGAGAAGCAGGCGACCACGGACCTGCTGGCTGAGGTGGCAACTTCCATTCTGATGAAGGTTCGCGATGATGCCAGGTTGCGCGGGCAAGTGGCGCGCGAGGAATCCGAGCAGATCAGCAGCACGGCCGTGGCAATGCACAAACGTCTGAAGCGCGGCGGCAAGCTGATTATCTTCGGCAATGGCGGTTCGGCTACCGACGCCAATGATTGGGCCATCGACTGCGTCCTTCCCCCTCCAGGGTTCAGGCCGGTGCCCGCCGTATCGCTGGCGCTCGAACCCGCCAACATCACGGCGGTCGCCAACGACATTGGAACGGAAGCCATTTTTCTGCGCCAGTTGATCGCCCAGGCCCGTCCCGAGGACGTGGCGGTGGCGATCTCGACCAGCGGCGGATCCCGCAACATCATCATGGCGCTCGAAGAAGCCCGCAAACGAAACATGTTGACGGTCGCGCTGCTGGGTTACGACGGCGGCGAGATCAAGCGCAGAGATCTGGCGGATTTTCCGGTGGTGGTGCGGTGCGATTACATCCCCCGCATCCAGGAAGCGCAGGCTTCGATTTATCACGTCATTCGCGAATCCCTGGAGGTGCTGGACCGTGGCCACGCTTGAACTTTACGGCACAGCGCGCTGCCCCTACACCGGGGAGATGCGCGATTGGCTGGAATGGAAGCGCTCCGAATTTGTGGAGTACGACGTCGAAGCCGACCCCATAGCGCGCGGACGCATGCGCGAGGTGGCGGGCGGGCAGCGCAACGTTCCGCTGCTGGTGGAAGACGGCAAGGTGGTGCAGGTCGGCTGGCAGGGGCACAGTTGCGTGGTGGACGTGGAGTAATCATGGCCAGCGCCTGTTCCATTCGGGTCCGCGGGGTGGTGCAGGGCGTGGGCTTCCGCCCTTTCGTGTATCGCCTGGCCCGCGCCAACACCCTTGGTGGTTGGGTGCTGAATGGCGAGGAGGGCGTAGAGATCTACCTGGAAGGCGCGGAGCAGGGGCTGCAAGCCTTTGTGCGGGAAATGAAAACGCAGCCGCCGCCGGCGGCAAACATCGCGGAAGTGGAAGTGCGTCCGGTCACGCCGCTCGGGCTGAATGAGTTTACGATCCGGGAGAGCCAGCGCCGGGAGCGGCCGACGGTCCGGATTTCACCCGACCTGCCGGTTTGTGACGATTGCCTCCAAGAACTCTTCGACCCCGGTAATCCGCGCTACGGTTATCCCTATATCAACTGCACCAACTGTGGTCCGCGCTACACGGTCGTGCTGGGCCTGCCCTACGACCGCGTAAATACCACAATGAAAGATTGGCTTCTGGACGACTACTGCGCCCGGGAATTTGCGGATGCGGGTGACCGCCGGTTTCACGCCCAGCCGGTCGCCTGTCCAGCATGCGGACCGGGTTATTATCTGCAGCCGCAAGAGCACACCCTGGCGGGGACCGAGCCAGCCATTCGCCGCGCGGCCCAGTTGCTGGCGGCGGGAAAGATTGTGGCGGCGAAGGGACTGGGCGGGTATCACCTGGCCTGCGATGCCCGGAATCCGGCTGCGGTCGCGGCCTTGCGTGAACGAAAATATCGCAAGGAAAAACCGTTCGCGATCATGGCGCGCAACCTGGATGAGGCGCGCAGTCTGGTCGAGCTTTCCTCAACCAGCGAAGCGTTGCTTGCTTCTTCCGCCTGCCCCATCGTGCTGGCGCCGGCGAAGACAGAACTGGCGGGAGTGGCGCCGCACAATAATGAACTGGGCGTGATGCTCCCGTACACGCCCCTGCATCACCTGCTCTTCGCCGCCGGCGCTCCATCCGCTCTGGTCATGACCAGCGCCAACCGCTCCAGCGAACCGATCGCGTATGAGGACGCCGATGCGCTTGACCGGCTTTCCGGTATCGCGGACGCATTCCTGATTGGACAGCGGCCCATCGCGCGCCGGGTAGACGATTCCGTCGTTCGCGATGGTGTCTTCGGCCCTGTCATTCTGCGCCGGGCCCGCGGATACGCTCCCGGAGCTGTCGCGAAGTTGCCCTGCGAGCGGCCGATCCTGGCGCTGGGCGCCGACCTGAAGAACACCATCACGCTGGTGGTTGACGGGCAGGCCTTTGTCAGCCAGCACATCGGAGACCTGGAGCACTACGAGGCGTTCTGTGCCTTTCAGGAAACTATCTCCGATCTGGTGGCGATGTACGAAGTTGACTGGGATGAACTGCTGGTGGCCCACGATGGCCATCCGCAATATGCTTCGGCGCTCCATGCTGCTGGGCTCGATGTGTCCCGCAAGGTAGCGGTGCAGCATCATCGCGCGCACGTGGCGTCCGTGCTGGCCGAACGCGGCGAGTGGGAGAAGCGGGTGGTGGGTGTGAGCTTCGACGGCACAGGTTACGGAGACGACGGCAGCATCTGGGGCGGCGAGATCTTCGTGGGGAGCATGAGTAACGGCTTTGAACGGGTTGCGCATCTTCGTAACGCCGCGCTTGCGGGCGGCGATGCAGCCGCGCAACATCCGGTGCAGGCTGCGGCCGGTTTTCTGGCGCAGATGGATGGTTTGCCCGACCTGACCGCGCCGCCGTTCAACTTCCCCGAGCGTTTTGGAAATGCATTGGAGCTGGTCACGAAGAGTGTGCGGACTTTTACCACCACTTCAATGGGCCGCCTTTTCGATACGGTTGCGGCCTTGCTCGGCTTCACGCGGGAAATTTCCTTTGAAGCACAGGCTGCCATGTGGGTCGAGCAGCTGGCCCGCGGCGCTTCTGTCCCCGAGGCCTATGCGTTTCCATGCTCCGGCGCCGAATTGGATTTTCGGCCATTGCTGCAAAGCGTTGTGAGGGACCGGCAACGCGGCCGGGATTCAGGCGAGATCGCGCGGGCCTTCCACCGCGGGGTTGCGGCAGGCTTGCGGGATTGCGTGACCGACCTTTGCCGGGCCACCAGCCTTGACACTGTGGTCCTGTCCGGAGGCGTATTCCAGAACGAGCTGTTGCTGGAGGACATTAAGTCGTTGCTCGGAGCTGAAGCGATTTGCGTGTGGACAAATCATGCCGTGCCGCCCAACGACGGAGGGATAAGCCTGGGACAGGCGGCGCTGGCGGCATTTGCGCCTCCTTTATCGGTTACGAGGTGTCATCCTGAGCTTGCGAAGGATCTGGCGTGAAGCGAGTATGCGCGTGGGACCGTTCATTGTTGCGCTGCTCGCAAGATCCCTTCGACTTCGCTCAGGGTCGGCTCTTTGGGACTGAAATCCCTCAAAATGACGCCGCTTTGGGTGCACGATAAATCGCATGCATGAACTTTCCATCGCGATGAGCATTGTCGAAATGGCGCAGGAGGAAGCGCTGCAGCGCGGAGTCCAGGTCAACGCCGTGCACCTCAAGCTGGGAGCTCTATCCGGGGTGGTGAAAGAGGCGTTGCTTTCGTCCTACGAAATGGCCTGCGATGACACACCCCTGCGCGGGTCCCGGCTGCTCATCGAGGATGTTCCCGTGGTGGTCTTTTGCCCTAAATGCAAGATGCAGCGCCCGCTCAGCTCGGTGCAGCTGTTTTGCTGCGGCGAATGCGGAACCCCGACCTCAGAGATCGTGCACGGCAAGGAGCTCGAGGTGGTCGCACTGGAGATACAGTAATGAGCCCTGAACCCCGGCTGGTGGAAGTTCGAAAGAACGTGCTGAAGCAGAACGATCTGGTTGCCCGCGCGCTTCGTACTCGTTTTCGCGCCGCGGGAGTATTTGTGGTGAGCCTGGTTTCGAGTCCGGGATCGGGGAAGACGGCTTTCCTGGAGAAGACGCTGACCCTGCTGCGTCCACATCATCGGGTGGCTGCTCTGGTTGGCGATCTCGCGACGGAAAACGATGCGGCGCGACTGGCGCGCAGCCAGGCGCCGGTCAAGCAGATCATTACCGGGACGCTCTGCCACCTGGAAGCTGCCATGGTGCAGAATGCCATCGACGAAAACGGATGGGACCTTGGCCAGTTGGATTTTCTCTTTATTGAGAACGTGGGCAACCTGGTCTGTCCTTCTTCGTACGACCTGGGCGAAGATCTGCGCGTGGTGCTGCTGTCGGTGACCGAGGGCGAGGACAAGCCGCTCAAGTACCCCACGATTTTCAACAGCGCGGACGTGGCAATCGTCACCAAGAGCGACCTGGCCGAAGCGGTCGAGTTCGACTGGGAGACCACCCAGCGCAACATTCAGGCGGTGCGTCCGGGCATGCGGGTGTTCCGGCTTTCGGCGAAAACCGGACAGGGGACCGAGGAATATCTGGGATTTCTGGCGGAACGGTTGGCGGAATCACGCGCTGTAACCGCAGTGTAACCGGCCTGCATCAGCCTTCCAGTTTGAATATTCTTTCCATGAGTAACCACTTTTCGCCCGCCTTCGCTTCAGAAAGCGACTGCTGGAACTTCCACATCAGATCCTCCCATTCCTGAACTTTGGGGTTGAGCCGGTCGGCTTGGGCTTTGGTCTCAAACGAAAAGCGTTCGTTCACTTCCATGATCATGAACATGCGCGTCCCCAGGAGATAAATTTCCATGTCCTCGATCCCCGAGTCTTTTATGCTGCGCGTAATCTCCGGCCAGACTTTCCGGTGATAGCGCTGGTACTCGGCAATCAGAGCGGGATCGTTTTTCAGGTCCAGGGTGAGGCAGAATCGGCGGTTCATTTCGTTTCCTCTGCCAGCTTCAGTACGTAGGCGTAGTGTCCCGGAAGAAGGGAAGGCAGATCGATGCGAACATCATCTGCCTCCTGCGACCAGGCGACCGGCTTGCGGTTTCCCAGCAGGTAAATCTGCGAACCTGGCTTCGGAGAAACAGACTTGAGCGTGATGGTGTTCGCTTTCGGCTGACCCATGAGCGTGGCATAAACCGCGGAGTCCGTCTGGGTGAAGCGGACGGAGATGCCCTCAGCGGTCTCGCCCACGGCCCGTTTCCAGGGCCGAGTGCCATAGATGGCTTCGCCGTTCTGCTGCAGCCATGCTCCCAGCGCTTGCAGGCGGCTCATCTGGACGGGCGGAATTGTGCCGTCGGCTTCGGGGCCAACGTCGAGCAGAAGATTTCCATTCTTGCTTACGATGTCAACCAGGAGATGAATAAGTTCGTCGGGGGCGATGGTCTCGGCTTCGCCTTCAGCGCGGTTGTAGCCAAAGGAGCGTCCCAGGCCGCGGCATTCTTCCCACTTGGTTTCACTGATGTGGTCGAGGGTCTGGTATTCGGGAGATTTGAAATCGGAATGCTTGACTCCGAAGCGGTCGTCAATGACGCCGTCGGGCAAGGCGTTGTAGTACTCCGCCATAATTTCGAGCGGATGACCGGACTTGGGATAGTCGATATCGTTCCACAGCAGCGCGGGATGGTAGCGTTCGATCAGTTCCCGCATGTGGGCGTCCGCGTATTTGCCGTAGGCTTCGCTTTGCGGCTTTACCTTTTGGTGGTCTGCGGCTTCGCGAATAGGGCCGGGAACGAAGGTCCAGTCGTAGCCGCCCGAATAGTAAAGACCCATGCGCAACCCCTGCTTGCGGACGGCAGAGGTCAACTCGCCGACGATATCGCGAGTGGCGTGCTGGCGGTCCGCGGGCAGCGTGGGGTTTGGGGTTGAGCTGGGCCAGAGAGTGAATCCATCGTGATGTTTCGAGGTGAGGACGACATATTTCGCGCCCGCGTCGCGGAATATCCTGGCCCAGGCATCGGGATTCCATTTTTTGATCTCGCGGTCGAAGACGGGAGCGAAATTGTAGTAGTCGTAACCGGCGCCATAATGCTCGCGATGATAAGCCTGGGTGGGCGAGCCTTGCAGGCGCATGCTGTTGAAGTACCACTCGGCGTAAGGATTGTTGACCATGTAATCCTGATTGGCGAAATCATGCTCAGGATGGGTCAGCGGAGCCCAGCCCGGAACCGAGTACAGACCCCAGTGAATGAAGATCCCGAGCTTGGCATCGGCATACCACTGCGGGAGATGATGCTGGTTGAGGGACTCAATCGTGGGTTCGTAGTGCGACGGCTGGGCCTGAAGGGCGGGAAGAACCAAAAAACAGAACAGGAGAAAGATCATGATGCCGCTGACTCTACGAACGTTCACTCTACGAATCCGGCAACGAAGCACGAGCGCCTCCTGATGGATCGAAATCCGCAGTCTACTGCGCTGCCTTTCCAAAAAGAATGCGAAAAACATAAGCATATTTGCCCGGAGCTTGCTCCGGAAGCTGCAGGTGCAAGCCATCAGCTTCCTGTCTCGACTGAATTTTGGCATCCGAGCCCAGCAAGGCCACTGACTCGATCTTCTGGCTGCCCACTGTGGCGCCCAACGAATGGATAATCGCCTGTCCGCCGGCTGGCCAGCCCAGTTCAATGGCGTACAGGGCGTCGCCCTTCGTGGTAAAGCGGAAGTCCTCCGCGGTATAACTGGCGGTATCGGTGTCATGGAATGAGCCCGCCGTAACCTGGGTTGGCCCCTCACCGTAAATCGTCCACGGACGCGTACCGTAAATCGCCTCGCCGTTCACCGCCAGCCACGAACCTATATCGCGCAGCACCTGCTGCACTTCGTCGGGAATAGTGCCGTCCGATTTCGGACCAATGTTCAGAAGCAGGTTGCCATTTTTGCTGACAATGTCGATAAGCTGCTGGACCACGAACTCAGGCGACTTGAAAGTATCGTTTTTGATGTAGCCCCAGGACTTGTTGCTGATCGAGGTGTCGGTCTGCCAGTACAGCGGACGAATGTCGGCCAGCTGTCCGCGCTCCAGATCGAGTACCGCGGAATGCTCCTCAATGGCCCAGTCTTTGTAATTGATAACGCCAAGGTGATCGCCGTATTTGAGCGAGGCGTTGTAGTAGAACGCAGCGAAGCGGGTCAGGTTAGAACGCATGGAGGGCTGCCCGATCCACCAGTCAAAGTACATGATATCGGGATGATATTTCTCGACGATTTCGGCGGAGCGGGCCAGCCAGTCGTTGGCCCAGGCGGATGAGACGTAGGTGAAATCGTTGGCCAGCGGCGTTCCTTTTCTGGCTTCCAGCCACTGGTGTGCGGGGCCGTAGAAGGCGGCGTACTTCGGGTCGTTGATGTCGGAAGGAATGGTGCGGCCCACGCCCAGGAAAAAATTGTGCTCCACGCGGTGCGAGGAAGTGCCAAAGTGCAGGCCCTCGGCCCGCACCGCCTTGGCCAGTTCGCCGATGACGTCGCGCTTCGGGCCCATCTTGGCTGCAGTCCAGTCGCTCAGGCCACTGTCGTACATGGCGAACCCATCATGATGCTCAGCCACCGGAACTACATACTTCGCGCCAGATTCCTTGAACAGACGGGCCCAGGCTGCGGCATCGAAGCGCTCGGCTTTGAACATGGGGATGAAATCCTTGTAGCCGAACTTGTCTTGCGGACCGTAAGTGGCGATGTGGTGCTTGTATTCTTCAGAGCCCTCGCGATACATATTGCGCGGATACCACTCGTTGCCGAAAGCCGGGACCGAATACACGCCCCAGTGAATGAAGATGCCGAACTTTGCATCTTTGTACCACTCGGGGACCGAGTATTTCTCGAGCGACTCCCAGTCGGAACGGAATGGGCCCTGGTGAGCCACGCGATCCACTTCATCGAGAATGGTGGTGCGCGGGGCGTCATACTTCGCACTGGCTTTTTGCCAGGCCTGGTCGATCACGGCCGGATCTTCGGAGGCGGTGGGAGCGGTGGCGGATGCCGGCGTCTGGGAATAGCAGGGGAATGTGGCGAATGTTGCGAGAGCCAGCATGCTTACTAGAAATCCGCGGATGGATCTCAGGAGCAAAAGAAGCATGGGAGTGTTTTCCTTATCGCTCGTATCTGTCTTTGTCTCGGAATCCCGACACTGACTTCACACGCTTTCCTCAGAGAGCCCGGCTTTGGCGCCGGCAAAACCGTAAGCCGCGACCAAGACGTAGGCCACGAGGGGAACCAGGTACGCGGTGGCGATGCCGCGGGCTTCCGCGATCAGGCCCATGAGCGGAGTCAGCACGGCCCCGCCGACGATCGCCATCACCAGCAAAGAGCCGCCAATCTTGGTGTTGGGCCCTAGCTTCTTCAGTCCCAGGGCAAAGATGGTGGGAAACATCAGCGACATGAAGAAGCTGGTGAGAAAGACCGCCCACAACCCGACCCAGCCCGGCCGCAGAACGGCCACACTGACCAGCCCGATGTTCATCACGGCATACACGCCGAGTAGCTTGTTGGGGGCGATGAATCGCATCAGGTAGGCGGAGAAAAATCGTCCAACACCGAAGGCGACCAGGGTGCCGGTGAGGAAGTATCCCGCGACCTTCTCCGGCTGATGGGTATAGTCCTGGACATACTGAATGAAGTAACTCCAGGTCCCGACCTGGGCTCCGACGTAAACGAACTGGACCCCCACAGCCAGCAGGAAGTGCGGATAGCGGAGCAGATCCCGGAAGTGCCCGTGATCGCCTCCGGCCTCATGCTCGCTCTGGATCGGGGGAAATTTCGTCCGCCAGATCAACACCGCCCAGATCACCGCAATGAGGCCGAGAACCAGATAAGGCTTGACCACGCGCAGCGTTTCCGATCGCAAATATGCGTTATAGAGATGCTGAGATTTCAGGGAATCAACCTGTTGGGAAGTAAGTTCCACGCCCGAAAAGATGAACGCTGTACCGATGAGGACGCCGCTGATGGAGCCCAGAGGATTAAAAGCCTGAGAGAAGTTCAGTCGCCTCTCGGAACTCTCCGGGTCGCCCAACTGTGCAATGAAGGGGTTGGAGGCAGTTTCCAGAAACGACAATCCGCTGGCAATAACGAAAAGGGCGAGCAGGAAAAAAATGTAGCGTCCGGCCAGCGCGGCCGGCCAGAACAGGAACGTGCCCAGGGCGAACAGGAGCAGCCCGATCACGAATCCGGCTTTGTAGCCGAACTTGCGCATGATCAGCGCCGCCGGCATGGCCAGAGCGAAGTAGCCCATGTAAAAGGCCGATTGCACCAGGCCCGCCTGGAACCGGGTAATGGCAAAGGATTTCATGAACTGGCGGATCAGCACATCGTTCAGGTTGTTGGGGATGCCCCACAAGAAGAACAGCGCTGTAACCAGGAAAAAGGGCAGGATATGCCCGACAGGAAACAGCGACTGGTGCTGTGGGTTGCTCACCTTCCCGTCGGCGACATTCGTTACCTGCATTGCAGAAAGACCCTCGATCGGCGGATTAGGGGGCCGAACCATCCGTACGATAGCAAACTCGAAAGCCGGCGGGCGACCGTCCACGACTCCACCTTCTTCAGTCCAGGCTCACCATGGCTCTTTCAATATGAGCGCCTTCAATTCACTATCGTCAGGCGGGTGCAGCTCAACTTTGCCGGAGGCAGAGTATGCCGGAGTCTCAATCGATCCGCCTTGCAGAAATCCAGGGCCAGCCACAGTAACCGCTAAAGTACGGAAAAAGCAAACCGCCCAGGGTTACCGCCGGGCTTGATTCTAAAATCTCAAACTTTGCGTCATGCTGAGCCTGCGAAGCATCTGGCGTGGAGCGGATCCGCAATCCCTGCGGCAGAAGGAGGAACGATGCACGCAATATCCCTTCGACTGCGCTCAGGGCAGGCTCTTCGGGACTGAAGTCCCTCAGGATGACGACGGGGGAGAAAGTTCGAGGTCTGCGGTCCGTCGTTTGAGGCCCGGGGCGAATTATAGCCTACTCCCTCAACCGAAGGCGTCATAGTCAGCTGGCGAAGCATCTGTTGTGGAGCGGATCCGCAATCCCTGCGGCAGACGGACGCTACGCGCCAGGTCCTTCGGGACTGAAGTCCCTCAGGATGACGCCGGGTAGGGGGAGGGAGTCCGAAGTGTGCGCCGTCTGCCACTTGAGGTCCAGGGGCGAGCTATAGCCCGCTCTCTCAACTGAAGGCGTCATGCTGAGCTTGCGAAGCATCTGGCGTGGGGCGGATCCGCACTCCTGCGGCAGAAGAACTCTTGCACGCAATATCCCTTCGACTGCGCTCAGGGCAGCCTCTTCGGGACTGAAGTCCCTCAGGATGACGCCGGGTAGGGGAGGGAGTCCGAAGTGTGCGCCGTCTGCCACTTGAGGTCCAGGGGCGAGCTATAGCCCGCTCTCTCAACTGAAGGCGTCATGCTGAGCTTGCGAAGCATCTGGCGTGGAGCAGATCCGCACTCCTGCGGCAGAAAGAACTCTTGCACGCAAGATACCCGCAATACAAAACGTCCCAGACTTATGAGGTCATGGGACGTTGTGTCGAACAGCCCTCCCCCGAAGTCTGCTCACGAAAGAGACTAAAGGCTGCGAGCGCCTGTGTGAATGGCACTTACGGGCTACTGTGGAAATCGGCAAAAGATCGGGAGTTGAGAGGGACCATGCAATTTTCGGTTCGATTGACGGCCGGGATGAGAGGCGAGATACACTGCTGACGAGCTTCCGTCGCGCATGAACGAAGAGAAACATAGCGGCATCAGGTGGATGGACGTGCTCTGGTTGCTCTTCCTGCTGGGCCTGGCCGCCCTGCCGCCGGTATGGGAACGCCACAAGCAGTTGGTGCTGCTGGCCATCGGCGTGGTGCAGTTGGCCGAAGGCAGAATCATCGCAAAAGTGCCACGATACGGGCGCTCAATCGTGGTTTTGCTCAAGATCCTGCTGGCGACGCTGCTGATCAATCACACCGGCGAACTCGGGATTAACAGCAGCTACTATCCCATCTACTACGTGCCGATCGTTACCGCGGCCATTCACTTCGGCCCCTGGGGTACCATGCTATGGACCCTGCTGGCTTCGGCAGCCTACTGTTCTTATCTTTATCCTGCGCTGCAGGAATATACCCTGACCTCGACGGGAGCGGCTGAGCTTGCCATCCGCATCATGTTTTTCTTTCTGGCGGCCATGGTAGTCAACCGTTTTACCCTCGAGAACCGACGGAAGACGGCGCAATATCAGCAGGTGGCCGAGCAGTTGATGGAGGTCAATCGCCAGCTCGAACGGGTCCAGGCAGAGGCCCGGCGTTCCGAGCGACTGGCAGCCCTGGGGCAGCTGTCGGCGGGTCTGGCGCACGAAATTCGTAATCCGCTGGGAGTGATTAAAGGATCGGCGGAGACCCTTAACCGGAAGCTGGAGAACTCGAATCCCCTGGCCAGTGAACTGGCGGGGTATATATCGAGCGAAGTGAACCGGGCCAGCGCTCTGGTGACGCGCTTTCTCGATTTTGCGCGCCCCCTGCGCACTGAAACTCGCCTGCTGCAAGTGACGGACCTGATTGACCAGGCCCTGAAAACTGTGGCGGAACAGTGGAAGGGCGGCGCCGTGCTTGTAAGTCGCGAATATCAGAAGAACCTGCCTCTGGTGCCGCTTGACGAGAATCTGTGCGAGCAGGCGTTTCTGAATCTCGTTCAAAATGCGTATGAGGCCATGGGCGAAGAGGGCGGAACTTTTCGGGTCGAGGTTTCAGACGCGAACTCAAACGGGCGCAGGGGAGTTCAGGTGCGCTTGAAAGACTCGGGCCCCGGAGTTCCAGCGGAAATGCGCGAGCAGATTTTTAATCCCTTCGTGACTACCAAGAAGACCGGCGTCGGATTGGGACTTTCCATCGTTTCCAAGATTGTGGATGAACATCAAGGCACCATCCGGCTGGAAAATACGAACGACCGGGGAGCCGGCTTCGTGATCTTCTTTCCCGCTGAGGAAGAAGCCCGGCAGGAAGCGGGAGGTTCATGACGGCTCCGAGTGCGACCATTCTGATTGTCGAGGATGAAGCAAAAATGCGCCGCCTCCTGGAGCTCGATCTGGGAGATGACGGTTTCGAAACCCGGTGCGCGGAGGACGCAGAAACCGGATTGAAGGTGCTGCAGAAGGGCGGCGTCGATCTGGTAATCACCGACCTCAAACTGCCAGGCATGAACGGGCTGGACTTTTTGCAGGCGGTCAAACGCTTCCAGGCCGCGTTGCCGGTGATTGTCATGACCGCATTCGGCACGGTAGAAACCGCGGTCGAAGCCATGAAGGCGGGCGCCAGCGACTACGTCCTGAAACCTTTTTCTCTCGACGAAATGCGCATGGTGGTGCACAAAGAACTGGATGTGCAGCGCCTTCGCGTGGAAAACCGATCCCTGCGCGAGGCGTTAAAACAGCGTTACCAGCATCCCAACCTGGTGGCGCGCAGCGCAAAAATGCAGGAAGTGCTGGCCACGGTAGAGCGGGTTGCGCCGACCAATTCGACGGTGCTGCTGGGCGGAGAAAGCGGAGTGGGCAAGGACCTGGTGGCGCGCGCGGTCCACGAAAAATCGCGACGGGCATCGGGGCCGTTCGTCAAAATCAACAGCGCCGCCATTCCAGAGAATCTGCTGGAAAGTGAACTGTTTGGTTACGAGAAGGGCGCCTTTACCGGCGCCAGCAGCAGCAAGCCGGGAAAGTTCGAACTGGCCGATAAAGGAACCCTCTTCCTCGATGAAATCGGCGATGTGCCGCCGGCGACCCAGGTGAAGTTATTGCGGGTATTGCAGGAGCGCGAGTTCGAACGGTTGGGGGGGACGAAAACCATCAAGGTGGACGTGCGGTTAGTGGCGGCCACCAACCGCGACCTGCGGGCGGCGCTCGAAGACGGTACGTTTCGCGAGGACCTTTATTACCGGCTGAATGTTGTGCCTATCGATATTCCTCCCCTGCGCAACCACAAAGAAGATATTCCCGAGCTGGTGAATCTGTTTCTCTCGCGCTTTGCCGACGAATCGACCAGGAGAATCATCGGCGTTTCGCCGGAAGCCTTCAGGGTCCTGATGGATTATCACTGGCCGGGGAATGTTCGCGAGTTGCAGAACGTCATGGAGCGGGCATCGGCGTTGGCTGCGGGCCCTCAATTGGAAGCCGGTGATATTCACATCGATTCGCGGGGCGCGAAGGCAGCTGATTTCCCGGCCAGCCTTCTTCCTGAAGGGATGACGCTGGAACAATGGGAGGATGAGATGATCCGCGAAGCTCTGCGCCGCGCCCACGGAAACAAGAGCCAGGCTGCGCGCCTGCTGGGACTCTCGCGCAATGCGCTACGCTACCGGCTCTCGAAGATCGGAATCAGCGACGAGCCGGAAAAAGATAACCAGCCGGAATAGTCCCTCTCTGTTCTGTCTTCGCGGTCAAAATCTTTAATCGCGAAGAACGCAAAGGAACCCGCAAAGGGCGCGAAGCTCCGCTGGCTGAAAACCACCAGTTCCGGTTGAGTTCGGCCAGTCCTGCCCCGGGCTCCCGCTAGCGCGATCTTGTAGCCTTAGTAAACTATTGAAAATAAGCTACTTGTTTTACGTCTCAGCACGCCCGTTTGGCAAGGCACCTGCATTGTAACGCTGCGCGAATTTCTCTTTGAGGAGTTTGCGCGAGAGGTAGGGCCATGAAAAACCGATTTGCAGTAATTGCTGGATTGCTGGTTTTGGGTTTGAGCGCGATGACCAGCGCGCAGACGCAGGAACCCGAGCTTACGTCCGGGGTGGCGCGCATCAGCTTGATCCACGGAGACGTTTCGACGCAGCGCGGCGATTCCGGGGATTGGGCGACGGCGGCGCTGAACCAGCCGATGGTGAGCAGCGACAAGATCTCCACTGGCGTAAGTTCGCGGACTGAAGTCCAGCTTGACCACGGCAACATTCTGCGGCTCGGCGACAACACGTTGGCCAGCATCGCTACCCTTTCGCGGACACAAGTCCAGATTCAGCTCGATCGCGGGCTGATCGACTATTCGGTTTTCAAAGGCACGGAAGCAGGAGTCGAAATTGACACGGCCAACGTGTCTGTTCATCCCGCGCAGAGAGACGGAATTTACCGGATTGAAGTGAATGCGGAGGGTGAAACCCAGGTGATCATACGCAAAGGGTCCGCGGAGATCTCCACTCCCCAGGGCAGTACGAACGTGGAAAAGGGGCAGATGGTGATCGTGCGCGGCGAAGGAGACAACGCCCAGTACAAGCTGGCCGAGGCGCCTTCCAAAGACAGCTGGGATTCATGGAACAACGACCGCGACCATACCATTCGCGACGCCCAGTCCTGGAGCAACACCAATCGCTACTACGTAGGATCGGAAGATCTCGACGCTTACGGACGCTGGGAGACCGTGCCGGACTACGGTCCGGTGTGGGCGCCCGTGGCCGGCCCAGGGTGGGCGCCGTATCGCAGCGGACGCTGGGTGTGGGAGCCGGGCTGGGGCTGGACCTGGGTGTCCTATGAGCCCTGGGGTTGGGCTCCTTATCACTACGGCCGCTGGTTCGTCTACAACAGTTCGTGGGTATGGTGGCCGGGGCCGGCGTATGGATATCCGGGATATCGGCCGATATGGGCGCCTGCCTATGTTTCCTTCTTTGGTTTCGGCGGCGGCGTGGGCGTGGGATTCGGGTTTGGGTCGGTAGGCTGGCTGCCGATTGGTCCGTGTGACACGTTCTATCCCTGGTACGGGGGATATCGCTCGCGCTACAACGTCACGAATATCAACGTTTACAACGGACGGGGACGCGGGTTTGGCGGCATCGCTCCGCTTCGCCGGGGTGGCGCTTATTCGAACTTGCGGCTGGCTACCACGAACCAGCGCGTGCGGGAGGGCATCTCAACCGTTCCCACCGGACGCTTCGGCACCGGACGATCGACTCCAGTGGCGGTGAACCGCGAAGCTTTTAGCGGCGGGCGCAGGATCGAAGGAAATCTTCCTGTGGTTCCGACGCGTGCGGCGTTGTCGGTGAGTGACCGGCCGGCGGCGGCATCGACTCTGCCGCGCGCAGGCGAACGACAGCAATTCTTTTCCAAAACGCGGCCGGCAGCCAGACCGCAATCGTTCGACAGAGAGGTAGCGCAGATGCAGCGCTCGATCCAGCGCAGCGGCGCTGAATCGGGGCAGGGCTTGTCGCGGGGCGACAGAGCCGGCCAGAATTCCGTGAACAGCACCGGCGCCGGGCGCGACGCGATGGCCAGGCCGGCGTCCGGAGTTCGTGCTCCGGCGAGCGGCGGCCTGAGCCATGGTGCGAGCGCGCAACAGACTGAAGGAGGCGCCAGCGCCAGAGACAACCAGCACGTTGGTTCAGTGGCCGCGTCCAACCAGTCCCAGGGCCAGCCTCAGACGCGGGGAACGCTGTCCTCTGCGGCAGGGAATGGGGGGTGGCGAAAGTTTTCCAATACGAATCCGGCGCAGCGCGAAGGCGGCATGGGCCGTTCCAACGGTTCGGCGTCGTCGTCTGGTGGTCCACGATCGGAAAATTCGTCCCGCTCGAACGCTTCGAGCGGCGATGAAGGTTGGCGGCACTTCACGCCGCAGTCCGGAGGCAACGTTCAGGGCTCTGACCGGATGAATGGCGGAAGCATGAACGGGCGTTCTGATTTCCCGGCGCGCAACGGGATTTCCGGACCCGATAGGGGATCGGTCGGCGGACGCGATATGGAGCGGGAGTCGCCGCGGAGCTACTCCCGGCCGCCTCTCGAAATGAGGCAGCCGATTGTGACTCCGCGCGGCTATGACATGGGCGGAGGTTCACCGCGCATGTCAGCTCCCTCGCGAAGTGGGGGCGGTGGCGGAGGAGGCGGCGGCTACCACGGTGGATCGGGCGGTGGCGGCGGCGGAAACCATGGTGGATCGGGAGGTGGCGGAAGCCGCGGTGGATCGGGAGGCGGCTCGCACGGCGGATCCGGCCGGCACTAGGTTTCCGGGCCAGCTTTCTCTGCATAAGAACGGCATTCCGAAAGGGATGCCGTTTTTTACTTTTCTGCAACTCCTTGGGTTCCCCCCGAGATCCAACGAGCACGTACGAGTTTCGGCAAGCCGCAAAGGCGTATCCTGCAGAAGCTGGCGCCGCATATTTACGGGCTACTCCCGAGGGATGTTGCATCCCCTCTAAAATTGGAGTCTTTGTGCAGCCGACAAATGGTGGCAATGCAGGGAAGAAGAAACCGGGAAGGAAACGGGGCTTTCTCGCTCATCACTCGCTGAGCATCGTTTGCGTTGCCGTGCTGATTCTCTGGATTGTGCTTTACAGCATTTCCGATGAGAAAACCCACTGGGGCTCATTTTTTGGAAATGCGATCGCCGATTGGTCGGGAGTCGTGGTGACTGTGCTCGCCACCAAGTATCTGTACGAACGAGGCTCCTCGGAAAGCAGAAAACCGCCGCTGAATTTGGGCGGACCGGTGTGGACTGCGATCACAGATCACTCGTTGACACTCTTCCTGCTGGCCACCGGCGCTTGCTGGGTCGCCGTCTACAAACACGCCGACCCAGGATCGAAGTGGGGACAGGTCGCCGGCAACATTGTCTCAGAGTGGACTCAGATTCTGGCGCTTGTGATTTTGACCAAGCGCCTGATTGAAACCCACTCCAAGGAGAGCCGGAAATGAGCCTGCCGGTCAGACCCTGCCAGTAAGCGCCAGTATCACGACGATGATCAGCACAAGTCCAAGTCCGCCACTCGGGTAATATCCCCAGCCGCTGCTGTAGGGCCAGGTTGGAAGAACGCCAAGCAACAAGAGCACCAGAAGTACGATCACGATTGTTCCCATTGAAACCCTCCTCGCATAATGTTCACCACAAGTTTGCTGCACAAACTTACAGGCGTGGCAGGGCAGGAACAATCAGGGCGTTGCTGTAGGCAGAGCTGCATCTCCACGTAGGGATGTCGGTTTTCTTCACGTAGTTTGCGGTGTCTCTCTGCGTTTGCAATCGAGGATATCGATCTTGCAGCAGCCGGGATGAGGGCTGCGCAGTCAAAATCTATTGCTCTCATGGTTCGAATGAGCGATAGGGGCCCTTCGACTGCGAGGGACGCTTCGCCAGTGAAGCGTTCCTCTGCGCTCAGGGTGACAGTTGAAGCGTTCCTCTGCGCTCCGGGTGACAGTTATTGATGGATTCTTGCCGCCCAACCTCCGCCGGGCGCGAGGGATATTTTCATCTTGGTGTCGCGAGTGATCTGGGTCCTGGTTTTCTTGTAGTCGCTGGCGATGCGGTCGGCGTTCACCCCGTCCTGGTAGGCTTCCAGCCAGAACGTTCCTGCGGGGAGGAAGGAGAAGTCCACTTCCAGATCGCGGCCGGTCCAGTTGGTCATGGCGCCGACGTACCAGTCCTTGCCACTTTTTCTGGCGACCAGGGCATATTCGGCGATACGAGCGTCGAGTACCTTGGTGTCGTCCCACACGGAAGGTACGGGAGCGAGGAACTCCATCATTTCGGGCTCGCGCAAATAGTTCGACGGACTGTCGGCGAGCATTTGCAGCGGACTCTCAAACACCACATACATTCCCAACTGGTGGCAGCGGGTGCCGAGGCTCATGGGGCGATCGAAGATTGGCGCAAAATCCTTCCTGGTTGCGTTCAACATGGCGCCGGGCGTGAAGTCCATCGGCCCCAGGAACATGCGGGTGAAGGGCAGAGTGACGTTGTGCTGCGGCTCAGTTTCGGCGCTCCACTTGCTCCATTCGAGACCGCGCACGCCTTCGCCGCTGATCATGTTGGGCCAGGTCCGGGTCATGGTGATCTGGCTCTGTCCACCGTGAAAATCGACCAGCATGTGGCGCTTGGCCGCCTCGCGGGAAGTCTTGTAATAAAAGTTGATCAACTTCTGATCGTTGCGCTGCATGAAATCAA
>JBOGLC010000136.1:0-30505 GCA_050746005.1 Terriglobales bacterium | reverse complement strand
TCGGGATCAACACCGCGAAGTTTGTGGCTGGACGTCTGCTGCAGGCGGGCAGAATCCGGCGCAGCTACATTGGAGTCGAAGCCCAGACCACGCCCTTGCATCGGCGTCTGGTTCGCTTTTACAACCTGCCGCAGGAGCTTGGTGTGGTGGTGATTTCGGTGAGTGCGGGCAGTCCCGGGCAGAAAGCTGGGCTGCGAGAAGGAGACGTTATCGTCGCCCTGGATCGCAAACCTGTAGCCGGCGTGGACGATCTGCATCGCCTGCTGACGGACGCGAGGGTCGGCGTAAGCAGCCCGCTCACGGTGCTGCGCTGGACCGAAAAACTGGAATTGGAGATCGTGCCCGAAGAGTCGCAGTAGCCGATGTGGCGCGGGCGCCTCGCCCGCGCGAACGCCAGGATCGCATCGGCTGTAACCTAGAGCGCTAAGATGTTCTGACCTCTTCCCTTCCATACCCGGCGTCATGCTGAGCTTGCGAAGCATCTGGCGTGCAGCGTCTCAGCCGCTGTGGTAAGGGCCGGTTCAAATTGAGCCACCACGCGAGCGTTCTGTCATTACGTCCGATGCGAAGTCTGCCGTAGTATCATTGCAAGCGCTGTTCCCCTATGTTAGCTTCTTGAAACAGCAGAGGTTAGCTTGCAAGCGACGATTCCTGCCGGGCTGGATCGCAAGGAAGCGGAAGTTTACCAGCGGCTTCATCCGGAACGGCTCCCGAAACACATCGCCATCATCATGGACGGCAACGGCCGCTGGGCACGCCGCCGCCACTTGCCGCGCATGGCCGGGCACCGCGCCGGAGTCACGTCGGTGCGTTCCACGGTGGAGACTGCCGCTCGCATCGGGATTCCCTGGCTCACGCTGTATGCCTTCTCGGAAGAGAATTGGAAGAAGCGTCCCCGCAGCGAAGTGGATTTCCTGATGGGCCTGCTGTGCCGTTATCTGAAGGCGGAAGTTCCGACTCTTAATAAAAACAATATCCGGCTGGAATACATTGGGCGCCAGCACGAACTCCCGCCTTCGGTGCAGGAGAAAATGGGGTGGGCGCGGGATGCCACCGCGGGCAATACCGGCATGGTGCTTACCCTGGCGCTTAATTACAGCGCGCGCACGGAACTGGTGGACGCGTTTCGCTCGATCGTAAACGCCGCCGCGCGCAACGGTGGTCTGGATCATCTGGATATTGATGAGGACGCCGTGTCGCAGAACCTGTACACCCGGCATTTGCCCGATCCCGATCTTGTGATCCGCACCAGCGGCGAAATGCGGCTCAGCAACTTTCTGTTATGGCAGCTGGCCTATGCTGAAATCTACGTCACTCCGACCTTGTGGCCGGAGTTCCGCGGAGTGCATCTGCTGGAAGGCATTGCGGAATACCAGAAGCGTGAGCGCCGTTATGGCGGGTTGGCCGGCGATGCCGCGCACGGCTCTCATCAACATGCCTCCAAGACGGGCCGGGGCTAGGTCGTCTTACAGTTCGTCGAGGGTCGATTTGTTCAGACCCACCAGCCGGAGCTAACGCAGCTTGCAACTACTGAAACGAATTCTCACCGCGGTGGTCCTGATTCCGATCGTACTGGTCTTGGTGCTACGGGCGCCAGTGCCGGTCCTGGCTTTGGTCGCGGCCCTGGTGGCGCTGCTGGCAGTCCAGGAACTTCTCAAGATTTCAGAAGCCTATAAGATCTGGCCCTTGCACTGGCCCACCTACATTTTTGTCGGGCTGTTCTTCCTGTTCCTGGCGGTCAATCTCGGGAGTGAAACTCCGTTACTGTCGACCTCTGTGTTTGCCGGCAGCGCGGCCTTTGTGGCAACCATCGCGCCCTTTGTCTTTCTGACGATCGGCATGAGGCGGGCTAATGTCAGCACTGCCTTCCCGGCCGCCATGACGTCGTCGTTCGCTTTCGCGTACATCGCCCTGCCGCTGGGATGCCTGGTGCAGATTCGGGAGCAGGCGTCGGGTGCATTCCTGTTGCTGTATCTGCTTCTGCTGGTTTGGGCGGGAGATATTTTTGCCTACTTTGTGGGACGGTCGCTGGGGCGTCATCTGATGTCGCCGCGCATCAGCCCCAAAAAGACGTGGGAAGGAGCGCTGGCCTCGCTCATCGCCAGCGTCGGCGTGGGAGTGTTGCTTTACAACTACGCGCTGCCCATCAGCACAGCGTTAATGAACGCGCATCTGATCGGCCGGAAAGATGGTATGTTCGCCCTGACCAGGGCGCCGTTGTGGCCGACCGTCCTGCTCTCCGCGGCCATTAACGTCGCCGCACAACTGGGCGACCTGGTCGAATCCCTGATCAAGCGGGGCGCCGGGATAAAGGATTCAGGGACGATTCTTCCCGGCCACGGAGGCATGCTTGACAGAATTGATGCCCTGCTCTTTGCCGCTCCTTTGCTGTGGTACTATGCGGCTTGGCGCGTAATGCAGTAGGCCTCCCCCCTGGCGGCGCCCCGCCCGATTTCTAAATCATGAAACGCATTGCCATCCTGGGATCCACGGGCTCGATTGGCCGCAGCACGTTGAGCGTGGTGGAAACTTATCCCGAACGTTTTCAGGTGGTCGCGCTGGCCGCGGGACAGAATGTAGACACTGCTTTCGAGCAGGCCCGGCGCTGGAAGCCCAGGGTGATTTCGATCGCCACTGCGGTCGATGCGGAGATTCTGCGTTCCCACCTGCAGACCTCGGGAATGAAAGCCATTGAGGTGGTGCACGGGGCCGCCGGAAATGTCCGGGTGGCCACTCATCCGGATGTGGATTTCGTGGTCAGCGCCATCGTCGGCGTAGCCGGGCTCCAGGCCACTTATGAAGCGGTGAAAGCGGGAAAAACCGTTGGGCTGGCCAACAAGGAATGCCTGGTGGCGGCCGGAGAACTGATCACGGCCGAAGCCCGTCGCCAGGGCAAGCCGCTCCTGCCCATCGACAGCGAGCACAATGCTGTCCACCAGTGCCTGCGCGCCGGCCGGATGGAAGAGGTGGAGCGCATATGGCTGACCGCTTCCGGAGGGCCATTTCTTTACACACCCAGGTCGCAATTTTCTTCGATCACGGTGGACCAGGCGCTCAACCATCCCACGTGGAAAATGGGGCAGCGCATCACCATCGACTCGGCCACCCTGATGAACAAGGGCTTTGAGGTGATTGAGGCTTGCCGTTTGTTCAACTTGCCGCCCAGCCGGGTGCAGGTGATGGTGCATCCGCAGTCCACCATCCACTCCATGGTCGAGTTCGTGGATGGCAGCATACTTGCTCAGTTCTCCGTAACCGACATGCGTCTGCCCATCCTCTATGCGTTGACTTATCCGGATCGTATTGCGTCAACTATGCATTTGCCGGTCATGGACTTACGACATCTCGAATTCCTGCCGCCGGATGTGGAAAAATTCGCTTGTCTGGCTCTGGCCTATGAAGCAGCCGAGGCTGGAGGGGCGAAGACGGTTGCACTCAACGCTGCCGACGAAGTCGCAGTAGGGGCGTTTCTGCAGGGCCGCATCCGGTTCGACCATATTCCTGAAGTGATCCGGGAAGTTCTCTCTGCAACGGAAGCGAGTAAACCGGAATCTATAGATCAGGTGTTACAGGCCGACTCTCTGGCGCGTGAACTGGCCCGCGAGAGAGTCGACCAGGCAGCAGGTGGAGCGGAAGGCTTGCGACCGGTTTCGTCGGCCATGCGAGTGGATTAGGACAAACTTCATATATGTCTGGATTCTTAACTGCGGTGCTCTCCGTCGGCGTGATTCTGGGATTCATGATCCTGATTCACGAGTTCGGCCACTACGCGACTGCCAAGCTGCTGGGCGTGCGCGTCGAGGTCTTCTCTATCGGCTTCGGGAAACGTCTTTTCGGCTTCCGCCGAGGCGACACCGACTACCGTATTGCCGCCATCCCTCTCGGTGGCTACGTGAAGATGAGCGGCGAAAACCCGATGGATGCGCGCAGCGGCGACCCGGGCGAGTTCATGTCGCACCCGCGCTGGCACCGCTTCATTATCGCCGTCGCCGGTCCGGCCATGAACATTCTCTTCGCGGTTGGCCTGCTCACCTGCGTCTACATGGTGCGTTACGAATATCCCGCGGTGCTTGACGAGCCGGCGGTGATCGGATGGGTGCTGCAGGATACGCCGGCAGCGAAAGCGGGGATCGAGGCGGGAGACCGCATTGTTCGCCTGGACGGCATACAAAATCCGACCTGGGAGCAGGTAATTCCGCGCGAAGCTTTAAACCCCAACCAGCCCCTTGAGGTCACCATCCAGCGCGGCGGACAGATCCTGAACAAGACCATCGTGCCCGAGGCCTACGGACCCAACCAGATGGGTTCCGCAGGATGGTCGCCGAAGGAATCGAGTTTTCCGATTACGGACCTGGAGCCCGGCATGCCGGCCGAAAAAGCCGGAATGAAGCTGGGCGATGAGATTGTCAGCGTGGAGGGGCAGCCCATTGCCGGTCTCGAGGCCATGATTGAGAGCCTGAAGCGCACCCAGAACAAGCCCATCCAGATCACAGTCAATCGCGATGGGAAGCTGCTCACCTTCACGGTACAGCCGGTTTTGTCTGACATTCGGGGCGATCAACGCTATCGCGTAGGCATCGGCAGCGCGCCCATGAAAGTGTCGTCACTGCCCTTCGCCGCAGCGTTTCGGCGTTCCGTGCAGCAGAATGAACAGGGCTCGCTCCTGATCCTGGAACTGGTGCAAAAAATGATTCAGCGCAAGATCTCAATCCGCTCGATCGAAGGCCCGATCGGGATTGGGCGCGCCGCCGGGGCAGCCGCCAGCAAGAAAGGCTGGACTCCCCTTTTGGAGTTGACCGCGGGAATCAGCCTCAACCTGGGTATCTTTAACCTGCTTCCGATCCCCATCATGGACGGCGGAGTCATTCTGCTGCTGTTCGTCGAAACCATCATCCGCCGCGATATCAGCCTGAGGATCAAAGAACGCATCTACCAGGCGGCCTTTGTATTCCTGGTCCTGTTCGCCGTCATGGTCATCTACAACGACGTGGCCAAAATGCTGCCCGGCGTGATGGGAAGAATGCCTTAAACACAGCTGTCAGCTCTCAGCCATCAGCTTTCAACCTAAATCCCCTGTCATCCCGACCGGAGCGACGCGGAGCGAGCGCAGTGGAAGGACCTTGTGTTGCCGCGCACGCTGGCCCGGCATCAAACGCGATCCAGGCTAACCTGCTCATTCAGCTCCTGTTCATCGCTGAAAGCTGAGAGCTGACACCCGGAAGCTTCCCTTCTCCGTGATAAACTAAACCTTCCCCATGGCAGACATCCGACGCAGAAAATCCGTTACAGGCTCGGTTGGCGGCGTGAAGGTGGGCAGCGATGCACCAGTTGTGGTGCAATCGATGACCAACACCGACACCGCTGACATTGCTTCCACGGTCCAGCAAGTTGCCGCACTGGCGCGGGCTGGGTCCGAGCTGGTCCGGGTTACGGTCAACAACGAAGAGGCTGCTGCCGCGGTCGCGCCTATTGTCGAGCAGCTCGATCAGCTCGGCGTGCGCGTGCCCATCATCGGCGACTTCCATTACAACGGACACATTCTGCTCAAGAAGTATCCGGAATGCGCACGGGCGCTGGCCAAGTACCGGATCAATCCCGGCAATGTCGGCATTGGGCGCAAGGACGACAACAATTTCCGCACCATGATCGAGGTCGCGGTCGAAAATCAGAAGCCGGTGCGCATTGGGGTGAACTGGGGATCGCTCGACCAGGCGCTGCTGACCCGCATGATGGATGAAAATTCACTCCTGGCGGAGCCTAAAGACGCGCGTGAAGTCACCATGGAAGCGATGGTGGTGAGTGCACTGAATTCCGCCGCGCTGGCCGAGAAATATGGATTGCGGCCCGACCAGATTATCCTGAGCGCGAAAGTAAGCGGCGTGCAGGATTTAATTGACGTCTATCGCTCACTGGCGTCACGCTGCAGTTATCCTCTGCATCTGGGACTCACCGAAGCCGGCATGGGCGCAAAGGGCATCGTGGCTTCGAGCGCCGCCCTGGGCGTGCTGCTGCAGGAAGGCATTGGCGACACCATTCGGGTTTCGCTCACGCCCGCCCCCGGGGGCGATCGCACGGAAGAAGTCCGTGTAGGACAGCAGATTCTGCAATCTCTGGGCATTCGCAGCTTCACCCCACAGGTCACCGCCTGTCCCGGATGCGGCCGCACCACCAGCACTTTCTTCCAGGAGATGGCGCAGCAGATTCAGTCCTACTTGCGTGACCAGATGCCGGTCTGGAAGGGACGCCACACCGGCGTCGAAGAGATGAAGGTCGCGGTCATGGGATGCGTGGTCAACGGCCCCGGCGAGTCGAAACACGCCAGCCTCGGCATCTCGCTGCCGGGAACATTCGAGGAGCCGAAGGCGCCAGTGTATGTGGATGGCCGCCTGTTCACCACGCTGAAGGGCGACAAGATTGTCGCCGAATTCATCCAGATCCTGGATGACTATGTAGAATCTCACTACGCCGCCAAAGAAGAACTAGCCGCAAAAATGTAAACACGCTGAATGTAGGCGCGAGCGCCCCGCTCGTGCGGCAGCGCCAAGAATGTATCCCCTGCGGGTCGTTGGCGATCAGCCAAATCCGGAACCCACAGCGAAGGATAATCACTCGCAATCTTCACCAATCCCGCCCGCACCGGATTCTGAACAATGTACTCAATCTTCGCGTGCATACTTTCCTCAAGCCGCAGCACCCGATCAAACGATTCACGCTGCCACACTTGACCGGTACGGCTCAGCAAGCGGTTGATCTTGTGCGCTGAAGCGCCCTTGATGCCTTGCATGATCTCCGCCGCGCTCACGCAACTGTCTCCGTCGTACAAGGGCGTCAGGCCAGATGAACGTGGTCGGGCATCACTACCGCAGCGTGCAGGTTGTATTGGCTCTTATTTCCCCAGAGGCAGGCCCCACTGCAATAGTTCGAGCGGCGGCGGGTAATATCCAACGGAGATGGGTGGAGAACGTTATGAAAATGGCTTTGTTGTCGCCTTGATAGTGAGGGAGATGGCGGCGGTATTCGTAGATCCGGTGCATGGCCCACGAATATCACAGAAAAGCGCTCGAGCGAGGGCGCTGGCGCCTACATTTATAGATATGTTTCGAAATGGGAAACGCGGCGAGACCCATAAAATCCGGCCTGGGCGGCTTTGCCTCGCTGCCGCACGAGCGGGGCGCTCGCGCCTCCATCTACATCAAGCTAGCAGCGGCAGGACTGGATTCGCGGTGTCGTCGTCGATTGGGTCGGCGATCTTGTTCAAGTCTGGATAGTGTCTCAGCAGCGGTTCTGGGGCCGTTACCCGCTCTCCTGTAATCATGTTCTTGAGCTGCAGGGCGTTGACTCCCGCTTTGCCTTCAAAATGATTATTGGTCACGACGTAAGTGACCTCGGCTTTGCCGGCGATGCGAACGATTTTGTCTTTCCATCCTGACAGCTCCGCTTCGCTGTAGAGATAGTTGTAGCGGTCGGCGCCGGTGTCGGCGTCAAACCACTGATCGTAGTTTCGTCCGTGCAGGCGAACATAGCCTACGGGGGAAGTTACGTGCTCCGTGGGTACGAGCGAACGGCCGATCAGCGGCTGGTCGATATTGCAGAACGCGACATTTTTCTGGATGAAAGAATCGATGGTATCGGGATTGTCCCAGCTGTCGTGGCGTACTTCAATCACGCGCGGATACTCGATGAACTGGCGAATCAGGCGCTCGACATATTCCCGGTTCAGCGATGTGTTTTTGAATGAAACTGGAAATTGAATCAGCAGCGCGCCCAGCTTCCCTTCTCCGGCCAGCGCCTCCAGGCCTTCACGGGCCAGGGCTTCGTCTTCATCGTTGGGCTTGATGGACGCGGCCGACGTCGGCTCCATTACCGCCATGGGATTGTGAGTGAACGAGCGATGCAGTTTGGCGGTAAACATGAAATTCCGATTTACCGACTCTGCTTTCTTCACCCAGAGCTTGGCCAGATGCGGCTTGATATGTCCGTAGAAGGAAGTGTTGACCTCCACCATGTCGAAGCAGCGCGCCAGGATTTCCAGTGGATGCTGCTTGCGGTGCTGCATGCCGGAGGGATAGAAAACTCCCTCCCAGTCCTTGTAAGACCAGCCGGCAGTGCCGATGCGGATTGTCGAAGATGGGTTCACGAATCGCTTCAAAATTAGATGCTGCAGACTAGCACACAGGACGCGTCGGTTTTCCGAGGGCTCTAGCGTTCCAGTGAATTGGGAGGGCACGACTTCGAGTCGGGCCGCAAACGTGCGACTCATGGGCTGCTTTCAGCCGCACGTAAGATCGACGCGTAGAGCTACCCTCAGGCGCTAAAGCGCGAAAGACTCCGACGGTTTGGCGGCACGACTGAAGTCGTGCCCTTCCCCGTGCCCTTCCCCCAGTCGTGGCCTTCCCCAAAAGAGCAGAGAACTCAAGAAAACCTATTAATAGAACAGGATTGCGACCCAGCGCGTCCCGGTAAGAGCGGTTACGGGCATAGCAGGAGCCAACCGCGAAAGACGCCGTTGAACGATTCTCAAGCAAAACTTCCGCTTTGCTTCCACTCACGCGAGCCCCTAGAATCAACGTGAGCACTTTACGATGGGGACATTCCTGCTGGGCATACTTGTCGTTGTGAACGTAGTCCTTTTGGTTCTCTTGGCGGCGCTTTTGCGTCGCGCCACCGGCTCCAGGCAAACAGCTGAAATAACGGAACTTACCAGAGAGACGGCGTTGCTGCATGAGTCTCTCAGCCAGAAGTTCAGCGACGCTACGCTCGACATGGCGACGCGTCTGGAGAGCACCAAGGGCGACCTGCGGCAGGGGGTGACCGACCGTCTGACCCAGGGCTTCAACGAAATCCGCACGACCGTTGAAGCTCAATTGACCGGTGGGAGGCGGGAGCAGACGCACGATCTGCGCGAAGCCCGCACCGAACTGACGACATCTCTGGCCCTGACCACGGCACAACTGAAAGTCGAATTCGAAAACCTCAACCAGAAAACGGCGCAGAGCCTCGATTCCATTCGTGACCGGGTGGATGCCAAGCTTTTGGCCATCACCGACCAGGTGCAACAAAAGCTGGACCAGAACATCAAGGAAGGTTTCGCCCAGTTCGAAAAAGTGCAGCAGCACCTGAAGGCGGCCGAAGAGCAGCTGCGCGAAGTGGGCGCGCTGGGGCACTCCATCAACGATCTCAATAACATGCTCAAGCTCCCGCATTTGCGCGGACAGTTCGGTGAAGCCAGCCTGGAGCGCTTGCTGGCAGACTTTCTCCCGGCCCACATGTTCGAAATACAGTCGTCCGCCGGCGACGGCAACGGACGCGCCGACGCCGTCATCCAGTTTCCCGACCGCCGCCTGCCCATCGATGCCAAGTTTCCCCGGGAACAGGTATTGGCTCTCTTTGAAAGCAACGTCGAGGCCGAAATCGAGGAGGCGCGACACGAGTTTGTGCGTGTGATGAAGACTGAAGCCCGGCGGATCAAGGCCTACATCCAGCCCGAGCACGGCACCACCGACATTGCGTTGATGTATCTTCCCAGCGAAACGCTTTACATGGAAGCCATCCGCAACCGTGAATTGGCCGATTGGCTGAATGCGCAGCATGTATTTCCGGTTTCGCCCAATACCCTGCTGATGACCCTGCAGACCATCGCGCTGGTGCACAAGTGGTACGAAGTCGCCAGCCGTTTCGAGAAGAGCCGGCTGGAGCTGGCGAAAGCGCAGAAGTCGTTCGATCACTTCCAGAACCAGTTTGAGACCGTGGGCAAGAATTTGAACAAAGCCCAGGAAGCTTTTGATACCGCGCAGCGGCATCTGAAAACCTATCGCGGCCGGGTTACTGCATTGAGCGGGCAAGAGCAACTGGAGCTCGATGCCGCGACGGCGGCAGCCAAAAGTGAAGAAGAGGCCACCCTGCCTCTGACCGACAAGGCCAGCGCCTAGAACTACGTGCCCATGTCATCCCCGGGCTTGACCGTCCCTGCACCGCGCCTGAACGATGCATATCTTGATAAAGTCCACTTGTGATGTATCATGGTATATACCGCGAGTCCCGGGAGGCCTCATGTCTCGTACGGCAAAACTCTTTCATAACGGGCGCAGCCAGGCGGTCCGCCTGCCGTCGGAGTATCGATTTCAGGGCTCTGAAGTCTTTATCCGGCGCGATCCAGCCACGGGCGACGTAGTCCTGTCGCGCCGGCCGGAATCCTGGGAGGATTTTTTTGAGATGGCTGACGCGATCGAAATGCCCGAGGGCTTCATGGCTGACCGGGACAACCGTCCGCCTCAAAAGCGGAAGCTGTTCTGATGGCAATTGTCTATCTGCTGGACACGAATACAGCCAGCGATGCCATCAAGGGCAATGTGGCCGCGGTGCGCGAGCGCCTGCTGAAAACACCTATGGCGGAGATAGGGATTTCAGTCATCACGGAAGCGGAATTGCGCTTCGGAGTAGCCCGAGTGCCCGCCGCGGTTCGGCTCAAAGTGCTGGTCGAAGAGTTCGTGCTGCGAGTCGAGGTGTTGCCGTGGAACTCGGCGGCCGCCCGCCACTACGCCGAACTCCGCACCATCCTCGAACGATCAGGCAAACCGATGGGCAACATGGACATGCTGATCGCGGCGCAGGCTTTGGCTGCGGAGGCCGTACTGGTCACGCACGATCGTGTCTTCAAGCGTGTCAAGGGGTTGAAAATCGAAGACTGGAACAAAGCCTAGCAGCCGCCGGTGTCATCTGAGCGCTTCGCAAAGCATGTGCGAAGTCGAAGGACCCCTAGCGTCTGATCTCCGCCGGCGGTGACAACCAAGCTCGGAACTTCTCGCGGGCGAGTCGCCCGCGGCCACGTGACCCCTTACGCTCCTCGCTTCGTCTTCAACTCCGCAAGCAACTGCTCGATGCGGTCTTCTTTTTCCAGCGCGGCCAGGCGTTCTTCCAGATCGTCGCCGGCGATTTCGGATTTGGCCTGGCTGTGCGCGGCGGCGTGAGCCACTTTGCGCTTCATGCGATCGAAGGCGGTGGCGCTGGAACCGTTGCCGGCGGCCATCTTGGCGTCACTGGCTTTGCCCACAGCGCGGGCGCGGCGATGCTGCGCGATGAGCAGGTCGGCTTTGGCTTGCGCTTCGGTCAGTTTCTGCTCCAGTTGACGTAGAGCGGTTTTCAGATTTTCTACCTGGGCCTTCTGGTCGATTACCTGTTCGGCGAAGCCCTGGCTCAGGTCGCGATAGCTTTCCACCCGTTCGAGGGCGGCGCGCGCCAAATCGTCTTTTTTCTTGTCCACCGATAATTCTGCTTTGCGCATCCACTCGGACACCTTGTCTTCATTCTCCTTTTGCTTTTTTTCCAGCAGGTGCTGGTCGGCGATGGCAATCGCCACTTGCGTCTTGACCTGCAGAAGCTGGTTCTGCATGTCGAGGATTACCTGTTTGATCATTTTTTCCGGATGCTCGGCTTTGTCAACCAGGTCGTTGAGGTTGGCCCGGACTAATGTGGACACTCGCTCCAGTAATGCCATGATAGGACTCCTTTTTAAAAATCAGCTTCGAGCTGCTAGCTTCTAGCTTGATGCTTTGGGTGGACCACTTCGCACTCGGCGCAGTTGGCGCCACGAAAATTGCTGCCGATTACGACTCCGATGGCGATACCCACCCCCAGCCAGGCAGCAATGTGGCCGGCGGCAATCCCCATCGCGGCGCCAATGCCGGCGCCGAGCACAATGCCCAGGACGATTTGCATCGATGCTTTCTTCATCGTTTTCCTCTATCCCTTACCTTCGAGCGCCGGCAGCGGAGCGGGACGGGCGGGACGCCCGTCCTCCATTTCCGCTTGCGCTCACTTCCCTGCTCCGCCGTTTGACGGCAGCACATCTTGTTTCGGGGTCTTGTCGCCGATCTGGCGGACCTTGCCCAGGAGCTCTGACATCGGCATTCCCGACAGGGTCTCGAACAGCGCCGGCACCTGCGCCGCCATCTTGGCGATGTCGCCGGTGATCTTGTTCATGCCCGACGCATCGCCGTTGCCGGTGGACACAATGGTGATCTTGTCCACGTTGGCCAGCGGGCTGGCCAGCGCGCGCACAATTTCCGGCATGCCGGTGAACAGTTTGTCGATGACCGCGGCCTGGTTGTACTCCTGGTAAGCCTCGGCTTTCACATTCATGGCTTTGGCCTCGGCCTCGCCTTTCTTGAAGATGATCTCGGCTTCGGCTTCGCCCTGGGCGCGAATCGCCGAAGCATGACCATCGGCTTCCGACATGAGCCTCTGCCTTTCTGCCAGAGCCAGGGTTTCGATTCTCTGCCGCTCGATCTCGGCCCCCTTCAACACGGTCGCGATCAGCTCCTTCTCGCGGCGGTTGATTTCGGCTTCCTGCACTTTAACCTGCTGCTCTTTCTCGATCTGCTGCACCTTCACCTGTTCGGCCACGACCTGCTGCTGCATGATGTTGGTCTGGATGTCGTACGCTTTATCCGCCTGCGCCTGCTGCCGCTTGGTGACCTCGACGTATTGCGCTTTCTTGACTTCGAGGTCACGCTGCGCTTCCGCCTGTTTGGCCAGAGAAAGCGTCTCCGCCAGGACGCGCTCCTGATCGGCCTGGGCCCTGGCCACCGCCGATTCGCGCTGCGCCAGGGCGCGCCTGATCGCAGTATCGCGATCAGCTTCGGCCGTGGCCACGTCGGCGTCGCGCTTGATGCGGGCGACATCGGGCTTGCCCATGTTGGTGATGTACTCGTTCTTGTCGCGGACTTCCTTGATGGTGAAAGAAATCACCTCGAGGCCCATCTTGTTCATATCTTCCGCGCAAGTGGAACGCATCCGGTCGGAAACCATTTCCGGCTGCTTCACGATTTCCTCCACCGTGAGTTGACCGATGATGCCGCGCAGGTGGCCTTCCATCACCAGGCGAATCAGGCCTTCACGCTCCTGATCGGTCTTGGTGAGAAACTGTTCCGATGCCGTCAGGATAGATTCCATGTCCGACTTGACCTTGATCTGGGCCACCGCTTCGACCGTGACCGCCACGCCCTGCTTGGTGTAGAGATCCTGCTGCGGGGCTACGTCGAACGACATCAGTTCCAGCGAGAGCTCGCGGCAGATCTGGACCATGGGAAACACCAGCGTGCCGTGCCCTTTGACCACTCGGGTGCCGCCCAGCCCGTAAACAATCAGAGCCTCATGCGGACCGGCCTTGCGATAGAGCCGGGCCATGCCGCTCATCAGGAAAAGAATGGCCATGACTCCCAGGCCAACGAAAATCCAGATTTCGAAAATGGGTGAAATCCCGAACATATTGCCTCCTTTTTCGAGCCCCAACCAACGCCTCAACCACAAAGGGCACGAAGCTGCACGAAGGAAATCTAAAGCGATCCGCTTCGCGTAGTTTCGCGAGCTTTCTGGTTCTGTTTGACCATGTTCAAGTCCCGCATGATTCTCTCCGGATCGCGGTGACCGAGAAATACTTCGCCGTCTGAAAGCATGATGCGGACGCCGGTATTGCCCCAGACGTAAGCGCGGCGCTCTCCGACACCGCGGATCCCGTAGCCACCCATCGGATTCCAGGGAGCAACGCTGTAGGCCTTGATGTTTTGCAGCGGGATCGAACGCAGGCGAAAGCCGAGCGTGCTGATCTCCACCCCTTGAGTTGTGAAGCGATAGCGAAAGCCGCTCCAGGCCAGGGCCGTGACCGCCAGCAGCAGAAAAACGGGCAAGGTCATGACCAGCCGCAGTCCTCGCAATGGAATGAGGAACGCGACGCCCAATTCAATCACGCTCAGAACCGCGAAGCCGAGCGCCCACAGCGGGGAAGCGTGAACCTCTTCCGCTTCCACCACTGCGCTAATCCCCGGCAGTTCGGCGCCCCGTTTCGCGCCCAGCGCGACTGCGATCACGACAAATGCAGCCACGAAAACCACAACCAGTTCCGGGACCAGGTTCAGGGGCCGGCCGTAAAGGTTGTAGCTCAAAAGCGCTGCGTCAATGCTGTACAACACACCCATCACCACGTAAAGCATCGCCAGCAACGACCATGCCAGGGTGTCGGCCTGGCGCACCCGAGTCAGTACCCAGGTAAAAGTCGAGAGCAGGAAGAACAGCAGCACTAAAGTGAAGATGAGAGCCGTTTCCCTCGACATCCAACCGTTGGGCTGGCCCGCCGCTCCGAAATGAATCGCCATGCGCGCCGGCAAGCGGTCCCAGACGCGCCCGTACTGAAGCCCGGCCAGGGGCAAGGCCAGCCAGAGCAGCGCGGTCATGGTTCGATAGAGCTTGGTTCGATAGAGCTTGCTATCCATCTCGTGGGGCCCCCGGAATCTCAACAATTACCCGCCAACCTTCCTGACACTCAAGCACGAGCGCGGACGCTCGCGCCCGCATTTTCTAGTCGCTCTCCCCTGATATTTCCGTCCACAAGCGGACGTAGGCAATTCCTCTTTCGTAACGCGTGACCACCACTTCCGTTCCCTTTGGAATAGCAGTCCCATCTTCGGCGCGCGCGCCGCACGCGCGGCGGGTCCCGGCTTGCGAGTAGATAATTTCCCCCGTGCCCGTCGCGCGAATGGGAACCGATACCCGGCCCAGCACGCCGGTCATTTCGTAATCTGCTGCATCCATGCTCTCTTCCTCTGAGATCAGCACGCGGCTGAGGAAAAGAAACACAATGGCCCCGCCCACCAGGCCGCTGACCATGGCCAGGCCAATCCCGGCAACGAACCACACTCCGGAGAAGCGCGTGAGCAGGTATCCGGTCCCGCCGAACCAGGCCAGAAAAGCCGACGCCGTGATGAAGTTGAAGGGCGAGATGTGGGCGGCGGTCTGGCCATTCGTTACGCTCTCTCCCCCGCCCGCGGGATGGGACGATATGTGCCCAGCCGGCGAATTGTGTCCGGCGGCCACCTGCGGTACTGCCACGTGCGCGTGTGAAAAATGGGGAAAATGCAGGTGCCAGCGCAAACCTCCAGCCAGAAACGACAGCAGGCTGAAGAAGAATCCCCCCGCGAAACAGATGAGATAAAAATCTGCCCAGGTCATGGCCGCCCCTTTCTTTCCTGGCTGTGGTTGCGGGCCCTCTCATGCTCCGGGTGCAGCGCCCCCAGCAGGCGGTCGGCAAGTCCAGGCGTGTCGAGAATCGCTCCCAGCAGCAGGAAGCATCGCCGCGTGTCCTTCTGGCGCGCCGCCTTGATCAGAACTTCGCTCACCTGGGGATCGCTGGCAAAGCGTTCCGAACCCTGCAGCAGCCAGACATCGAGCTTGCCCTCCGTAGTTCGCAAATCGGAGACCAGTTCCGTGTGGTAGCCCTCGGGATCATCCACCAGGAACCCGGGATGAACCTTGAAGAACTTCGCCAGCAGAGTACGCGTCGATTGCGTCATATGCGGACGCACCCCGCTCTCGATCTGCGAGACGTAGGACTGGCTGATGCTCTTGCCCTGCTCTTTGCGGATCGAGCGCACCAACTCCTGCTGGGTCAGGGGACGCCCCAGACCGCGCAGCGAGCCTTCCACTTCCCGCAGGTAACGTAGTTTTTCTGCCAGCGTCATATGAATATAACGGATCGCTATATTAATATCTCTATTTGCTATTTTCGTCAAGAACTCGATCCCAAGCTTTTTCTTGAGGTTACAAACGGGATTGGCCGGGGTTCCGGCTTCGGGCTCGGATTCGGACCACCGGCGCACTGCACCGCGCCGGGACGGGTGCGGTGCACGAGCTGGCGCTCGCGCTTGTCGGCAGCAATAAAAACGCCTCCGCCGGGCGGAGGCGTTTCGCTTTCTATGGAAGCGGCTTAGCTTACTGGATGCGCCCGTTATGCTTCTTGCGGTAAATCGCCCTCGAGGTGCGGTTCTCCTGGCGGTTGACCTGCCGGCGCTCGGCCGGAGTCAGGGTGCCGCCGTTAGCGGCGCGCTCATTGTGGACTTCGTGATTGATCGCTGCCTCGCGGTGCTCCACATGAGCGGCTTCGCCAGCGGTCAATTGGCCGCTCTTGACGCCTTGTGCTATGCGTTCCTGCTGATTGCGCTCACGCTGTCCCACTTCGCTTTTGGCATTCACGTTCTGGGTCTGGGCATCGTGTTTCTGGTTGTAGATGTTCTTTGAAAGTTTGTTCTGCTGCTGGTTCAGGGTGGCGCGATCGCTTGAGGTCAAATGACCGTTGTCCAGCTTACGCATGTCGCGTTCTTCCTGATTCACTTCGCCTTCCTTCTTTTCCAACCGGCCCGCTTCGCCCGCCGTCAGTTCGCCGCTTTGAACGCCATTGCCAATGCGGTCCTGCTGGTTCTCCTTGCGCTGGTTGATGGTGGCCGGCTTGGCTGCCGGAGTGCTGGTTTGGGCCACCGCGGGCAGCATCAGCCCAGTCGCTACTGCGGTCAAAATAAACCCTTTGCAGTGAAGTTTCATATGGTCTCCCTGGCTCCCCAATTCGATTCCTATGCCCGTTTCTCGGGTCCCATCCTCAAACCCGGGGTGCGGAAGAATGTTGCGCCGGGACGGCCGCAATCGCAAGGTTTCACACGGTGACTGATGGTTACTAAAGTCGATGAACTACGGCACAGGAGAGTAGATCAGATTCCCGCTTCGATGCGCGAGCGCGGATCGAGGAAGTCGCGCAGGGCGTCGCCGATGAAGTTGAATGAAAGCACGGCGAGCATCACGGCGAGGGCGGGGAAAAGCACCAGATGCGGAGCGTCGAACAGATAGGCGCGTCCGTCGTTGAGCATGGCGCCCCAGCTGGCCGTCGGCGGGGCCACGCCCAGTCCGAGGAAACTCATGGTGGCTTCGGCGAGAATGGCGCCCGCCATGCCGATCGCAGCCTGGACCACTACGGGCTGAATGATGTTGGGCAGAATGTGGCGGACGATCACGCGCAGATCGCTGGCTCCCAGGGCCCGCGCGGCTTCAACAAACTCGCGTTCACGCGCGGCCAGGACTTGTCCGCGAACCAAGCGAGCATAGCCCACCCATCCTCCGAGAGATAGCGCCAGCACCAGATTGAAAATTCCGGGACCGCGGAAGGCGACAAAGGCGATGGCCAGCAGAATTCCAGGGAACGAGAGAAATGCGTTCATCACCACGACGTTGAAGAAGCGGTCGACGTTTCCGCCGTAGTAGCCGGCGATCGATCCCACGATCAGGCCAAGGGAAAGTGAAAGCGCGACCACCGAGCTTCCCACCAGCATGGAAATGCGCGAACCGTAGACCAGGCGGGAAAGGATGTCGCGTCCGAGCTCATCGGTGCCGCACCAATGCGCCGCAGACGGTGGAGACAGTCGCCTGGGCAAATCGATATACGCGGGATCATGAGGAGCGATCCAGGGCGCAAACAGGGCGCAGATCACAAAGACGATGACCAGCACGACGCCGGTCGCCGCCAGGGGGTTGTGGCGGGCGGCGCGAGGGAGCGAGATAGAGAGCGTAGACAAAGTCAAAAACCTTCCACTGAGGCAACCATGTGGCGCCGGCATCTTGCCGTCTGACTCGAGTGCATCTTAGTTTCGTGGCGGCCGGAACACCCGGCTGCACAGATGGGGAAGCCGCCGGCACAATGTTTGTCCATCACTGTCTGATCCTCGGATTTGCCACCGAGTACAGCAGGTCGGTCAGGAAATTCACCGCCACATAGGTGAGTCCAATGGCCAGAATGCAGCCCTGCACCAGATAGTAATCGCGATTGGAAATGGCTTGGATGGTCAACCGTCCAATTCCGGGCCAGGAAAAAATTGTTTCGGTCACGATGGCGCCGGCCAGAAGCGCTCCGAATTGCAATCCCAATACCGTAATCACCGGGATCATGGCGTTGCGCAAGGCATGACGATAGACCACGGTGCACTCGGACAGTCCCTTGGCGCGAGCGGTGCGAATGTAGTCCTGCCCCAGTTCTTCCAGCATGGAGGTGCGCACCATGCGGGTCAGGATCGCGGCCAACGCTCCGCCCATGGTGATTGCGGGAAGGACCAGATGCAGGAGGCCGCCAGAGCCCGAGACCGGCAGCCAGCCCAGTTTGATCGCAAAAAGCAGGATGAGAATCGGACCCAGGGCAAAGTTCGGGAAAGAGAGACCAAACAGGCTGACCACACTGAGCAGGCGATCATCCCAGAGGTTGCGTCGTTGCGCCGAGCGCACGCCGGCCGGAACCGAGAGCATTATGGCCACCAGCAACGCTGCCAAAGTTAACTGCAGCGTGTAGGGGTAGCGTTGGGCGATCAGACGGGTGACGCTTTGGTTAAAGCGGAACGATGGGCCCAAATCGCCGTGCAGTACGCCTTCCCAGTAATTCAGGTATTGCCTGCCCAGAGGAAGATCAAGGCCATAGGCATGGCGGGCGGCCTGCACATCGGTCACTGGGGCGCCTTCGCCCAGCATCTGCAAAATTGGATCTCCCGGCACCAGATGAATCAAGAGAAAGACCAGCGAGACCACCAGCCAAATCACCGGCAGTGTGTACAGAACGCGGAGAGCCAGGTATCGAGGCATTGGGAAGTCTGGCGCTGACGATTTCTTAATTGTCTTTCGCGGTTTGCAAGTCCTTTATCCGGATACCCATATGCCCAAGATGATGGACCATATGTTCGATATAGTCTTCGAAAACAAACTGCAACGTCAGGCCCTATTCCCGGAACCACCTAAGGGGCTAAAGCCCCCTCATTTGAAGGTGCCTATTGCAGGGCTAAAGCCCTGCTCCACCCAAAAGCTGCTCCAGGGTTTCGAATCGGCGATGGTGCAGGTCCGAGACCACGCAGAGTCGGGAACCGCCCGGGCAGCGGCCAGCAGTTGCGTATTCAGGGCCTTCCACAGGCTTATCAGTTCGTTCCAGTCGCGGCCCTGATAATCGTGGAGCTCAACCCAGCGCTCGCCGTCATAGCCCGGCAGGGCTGGCTGGTCTTCCAGTTGGGCGCGAACGATTTGCTGGTGGTTATTGGCCGCGGAGTCGAGAAGATGCCCCAGTTCCTGCTTGGGCGACCATTCCGAGGGAGCGCACAGCCCGGCTTTGGCATCCGGGATTTCCTCGAGCCGCCTGGGCACCTCGATTAGGATCATTTGCATTCGCTTCAGGGATTGCATTTTGTGTCCTTACTGTTTCGGCTTTCTGTCTTTTGCGCTTGCTGCGATCCAATGGGCCGCGTTGCCGCTCTGGCTTTCCAGGTTTTGTTTTTAAAACCCGGTTTTCAGTTTTTCGTTCCCGGTTCTCAGTCGCCTGCCTGGGGGACGGGTTTGGGTTCAAGTTTCTCGATTCTGACTTTGGCTATGCGGTGGCCTTCTATCTCCTGGACGGTGTAGAGATGGTTTTCGTATTCAAAGCTGTCGCCCTGGCTGGGAATTCTCTGCAGGCGGGCCAGAATGAACCCGGCAAGGGTCTCGAAGCCGGAATCGCGAGGTAGCGACAGTTGATATTGCGATTCCAGATCGCGAAGGCTGACCGAGCCTTCGAGGACCACTGCGATCTCTCCTTCTACCAGGGCCTGCTGGGGAGGCGCCACGTCGAATTCATCTTCGATTTCTCCTACGATCTGCTCCAGCACATCTTCGACAGTAATCACGCCGGCGGTCGACCCGAACTCGTCTACCACCACCGCCAGGTGCCGCTTGCGTTCCTTGAATTCGTCCAGCAACTCGGTGAGGACTTTGGTTTCAGGCACGACCAGCACATCGTGCATGATCTGGCTGATTTTCATGGCCGCCATTCTGGCCGCCACCGGTTGGTCGGGAGTCGTGGCCAGCCGCAGGCGGGTCCACCGCATCAGGTCTTTGGCATACAGCACGCCGACGATGTGCTCCGGACCACGCTGCGGGTCGTAGACCGGAACCCGCGAGTGTTGTTCCTCGACCACCCGGGCGAGGGCGTCGGAAATCGTGAGATCGCCGGGAAGGGAAAAAATGGCCGGCCGCGGCACCATGACCTCGCGGACCGTGATGTTATCCAGCTCCAGCGCGTGGTGGATCATTTCTTCCTGGAAGGGAGGAATCTCCCCGAATTGGCGGCTGGCAGTCACGATGAGCTTGAGCTCATCGGGAGAGTGGACAGCTCCCTCCCGAATCCGGCGCGAGCCCAGGGCGCGCAGTACCCAGCCGGCCGCCCGGCTCATGACAAACAACAAAGGCCGGGTCAGAGTAAGGAAGACGTCCATGGGCCCTGCAACCGCTAGCGCCACCTGCTCCGAACGCTGCAGAGCGAGCGATTTGGGGACCAACTCACCCAGAATGACGTGCAGGCAGGTAATGAGGGTAAAGGCGATAACAATCGCAATCCCGTGGGCATAAACCGAGGCGTGAGGAAGATCCTGAACCGGGCCCAGCATCATCTGGGCCAGCACCGGCTCACCCACCCAGCCCAGGGTCAGGCTGACGATGGTGATTCCCAGCTGGACGCCGTTCACAACTTCATCCAGATTGCGATGGAGCTTCTGGACGATGCGGGCCCCGATGCGCCGGGCGGCGACTAATTGCTGAATGCGGGTATCACGAACGCTCACCAGCGAGAATTCCGCAGCAGCGAAGAAAGCGTTGGCCGCCACCAGGAGCAGGATGAGGAACACCCGCAGCAGCACATGGGCAATCATGGAAGGCTAATTCTAACATTCCAAAGAGGTATGGTATGAATTCGCACGGCAGTATCTTGTACAATTAGGCTCAGGCACGTTGTTGTCGTCCAAATCCTCGCGGTGGCGTGCTTCCATTTCACGGTTTCATAGGTCTAACCCGTGTCTTGTTGATCCCGGGTGCCGAGATTGTTCACGCTGGCGACAATCCAGGGAACAAACGCCATATCTTGTTCGTAATCACTAGGGACGCGTGCAGTATCCATTCAGGAGGCAGACGTGAACGGCAACGGCAGCAGCAAGAAGCGGCGAAAGCGGCTCATCTATGGCGGCATCGGACTGGTGCTTGTCCTTCTGATCGCCGGGGGGCTGATCGCAGCCACCCGCGGCGGTACCAAGATTGATCCTTCGAAGCTGCAGAAGGTGGAAAGGGGCGATCTGGCGAAAAGCGTAGTCGCTACCGGCAAAGTCACGCCGATCACCAAGGTGGAAGTGAAGTCGAAGGCCAGTGGAATCGTCAAGAAGCTGCTGGTGGACGCGGGAGACAAAGTAAAAAAGGGCCAACTTCTGGCCCAACTGGACAAGGTGGAGATTGAGGCGCAGGTCGAGCAGTCTCGCGCCGCCGTGGAGTCTGCGGATGCCAGTCTGGCCAGTTCCCAAGCCGACTATGAGCGCGCCAAGCTGGATGCAGAGGGGCCGGACGTGCCTTTGCTTAAACGCGCCTACGAGCGGGCCATTGGAATGGCCAAGGAAGGCGTGGTTTCCACCTCGGCACTGGAAGACGCTCAGAAAAATTACGAGCTCGCGCTGAACAAGCAAAACGTGGCGAAAGCGCAGGCCGTTGTCATGAAAGCCAAGATTGCCCAGGCCCAGGGACAACTGGGGCAAGACCGCGCCAACCTGAAACAACTTGAAGAGCAACTGAGTTATACCGACATCGTATCTCCGATCGACGGGGTGGTCCTGTCGCGCGACGTGGAGATGGGCGATGCGGTCAGTTCGATTCTGGTCCTGGGCTCCTCCGCCACCCTGGTCATGACCCTGGGCGACACCAGCCAGGTGTATGTGAAAGGGAAAGTCGACGAAAGCGACATTGGCAAGGTGTACCTGGGCCAGCCGGCGCGGATCAAAGTGGAATCGTTCAAGGACAAGACCTTCAACGGCGTGGTGACCAAGATCTCACCCATGGGCGTGGAGAAGGACAACGTCACCACCTTCGAGGTACGTGTTTCCATCAACAACCCCGGCGGTGAGTTGAAGGCGGAGATGACGGCCAACGCGGAAATCATCCAGGAAGAACACAAGAACGTGCTTCAGATTCCCGAAGGCGCCATCATCTACGACAAGGACAAGAAGGCGTCAGTCGAAATTCCAGATCCCAAAGCCAAAGACGGGAAAACCAAAATCGCGGTCAATATTGGCATCTCCAATGGAGCCAAGACCGAGCTCCTCAGCGGGCTGAAGGAAGGCGACCAGGTCGTACTGCAGTAAGGGCCAGCGTCCGAATCGGTTTCTCTTTGTCCTTTGTGGCACCTTTGCGGCTCAAGATTTTGCCTGACACGAGTCGGATTAAACCCTTTGAGCGCAAAGGTCGCAAAGAAGGCCGCAAAGGACGCGAAGAAAACCACATCTGGGAGAAATCATGAAACTCCGCAATGTTGTTTCGCCAGCGCTGGCTCTCTGCGCCGTCGTAGCCCTGATTTGTTTTTCCCTGCCGGCGGCTGCGGCAGAAGGCTCTTTCCAGCGTGACCTGCACGTGACCGGGCCGGTTCATCTGGACCTGAGCACGGGCTCCGGCAACGTCGATGTGCGTACCGGCAATTCGAGCCAGGTACACGTAACCGGGCGCATCCGGGCCAACGAGTGGTTTAGCGGAAATGCCGAGGAAAAGATCAGGCGCCTGGAGGCGAACCCGCCCATCCAGCAGAGCGGCAACGACATTCGCATCGGCCACATCGACGATCCGGAATTGCGGCACAACATTTCCATCAGCTATGAGGTGGTAGTGCCGGCAGAAACCGATTTGCGAGTCGAGAGTGGCTCGGGTGATCAAAAGGTGGACGGTATTCGAGGGCCGCTTGAGGTCAGCGCCGGCTCTGGGGGTCTCAGGATTTCCGCCATCGGTGACCGGGTACAAGCGCAGACGGGATCGGGCGACATCGATATTGACCGGGTAAAAGGCAACGTGCATGCCAAAACCGGCAGCGGATCGATCGACGCCAATGATATCGCAGGCGCTTTTGAAGCCGACAGCGGCAGTGGACGGATCACTTTGCAACAGACTGCCCCGGGTTCGGTACGGGTGGATACTGGTTCCGGAGGCATGGAATTGCATGGCGTGCGAGGCTCACTGGAGGCCAAAGCGGGCAGCGGAACCATCGAAGCCGATGGCAGCCCCACAGGCGCCTGGACCCTGCACACCGGTTCCGGCGGCGTGCAACTCAAGCTGCCTTCCAACGCGGCTTTTGATCTGAATGCTCATACCAGCTCAGGTTCCATCTCGATAGATCAGCCGCATACGGTGCAAGGCTCCGTCGGGCGCAAAGAGGTACGCGGCCGCGTCGGCGGCGGCGGTGTGCCCGTGGAAGTAGAAACCGGATCGGGAGACATCCAGATTCAGTAGACCGTCGCGGGAAGGGCACGACTTCAGTCGTGCCGCATCACGTCGCGGGAAGGGCACGACTTCAGTCGTGCCGCGTCACGGCCACGCCCTGCGGCTTTCAGCCGCTGAGGTTTCGCTTGTCCGGCTGGAACAGCCTTTTCCGGCGCAGCGGCGATCTTCTAACTTTCGAGCGGTCCTCAACAGCAACCCTCAGCGGCTGAAGCCGTTGCCCCTCGCTCCAGGTGGCAACTCGTGCCCTTCCCGATTCCTCGCGAGCGAGGGCGTTCTCTGACGTTTTTACGACCTCGTGCTTTCCCGACAGGAAATCCGCAGCACTCCCTCAGCCGCGGCGCCCATGAGCCTGCCGAGTCGCGGGAACATCGACTGACCAACGACGACCGCCCTTTCTATTACCTCCGTTCCTTGACTCTGCTCTTCTGACAGGTTACTTTCGGAATTTCCGGGGAAAATTCTGTTCTGCGAGTGGGGGGAAATTGGCGCACCGTCCGATCATCACTCTGACTACCGACTTTGGGCTCAACGATCACTTCATAGGGACGATCAAGGGCGTCATTCTCAACATCGTTCCTGAAGCTCAGATCGTGGATATCAGCCATTCCGTCCAGGCCTTCGATGTGCTCGATGGCGCGCTTATGATTGCCCAGTCCTATTCCTACTTCCCCTCTGGCACGGTTCATCTGGTAGTGATTGATCCGGGAGTGGGAACGGCACGGCGACCCATCCTGGTGACCAGTGACCGGCACCACTTTGTCGCGCCCGACAATGGCGTGCTTTCCCTGGTGTACGCGCGGGAGGAGCGGCTCCACATCCGCCATGTCACCGCCGAGCATTACTCGCTGCAACCGGTGAGCAATACCTTCCATGCGCGGGATATTTTTGCGCCGGTCGCAGCCTGGCTCGCCAAGGGTGTGGACCCGGAAAAATTCGGCGACGAGATCAGCGATTTTGTCCGCTTCAATCCACCTCGGCCCAAATCGGTAAACGGCAACACCCTGCGTGGAGTCATCCTCAAAGTGGACCGTTTCGGCAATCTGATCACCAATATCACGCCTCAGGATGCCCCCATGCTTTTTGGCTCTAACCCAGCCCCCTTCAAGCTGATTGTGAGCAAGCACGAAATTACGGAGATCCTTTCGAATTACTCCGAGGGTTCACCCGGCGAGGTCTTCGGCATTCTGGGCAGCATGGGTTACCTGGAGATCGCAGCCAATCGTGGTTCCGCAGCCAAAATTGTCGGCACCGGTAAAGGCAGCGAGGTAACCCTCTCACTGGAAGGCGCGGCTGCGGTGGGCAACGGGAACTAACAAAGTATTTGGTTGCGCCCGCGCGACCCCGCTGGGATTTGATCTACGTGCGCTTTTGAGCCGGATGTACGTAACGTTCGATTTCAGCCGTCCATTTCAGAAAGCGCCAGAGATGCCCGCGCTCCCGCCACATGAATTCCCAGAATTCGAGGAATCCGATCTGCTGCATCTTGACTCCGCAGTAAGTCTCCACCCGCCACAGCAGGTAGGGGCTGCGCCAGGGCGTAAGGCGATGCCCGCGAGTCGCGTTCCAGAGAAATCGAAGCATGTAGCGCATCGCTGTTCCTGAGTATAGCGCGGGGCGATGTTCAGCCGTCAGACTTGAGTCATCGTTCTTTGCGCACTTTGCGGTAGAGATATTTAACCGCAAAGAACGCAAAGAGATTCCGCAAAGGTCGCAAAGTCTCGCTGACGAACGACCGAAGACTTCCCCAGACCTGCTAAGATTTCTGCTTCATGGCCGACGATGCCCGCCAGAAGGCCGAAGATCACTATTACGCCGCCCTCGATCTGGTCGCCGAAGGCGAACAGGAGCGGGCTTTGGCCGAATACCAACATTCCCTTGCCGCCGATCCAGCTTTTACCGAAGCCATGCACGGCATGGCCCGCACACTCCAGGACCTCAATCGCCTGGATGAAGCCATCGCGGTGGCGAAACGAATCGCCGAACTCGATCCCGACGACGTTCTCGCCTATACCAGCCTTTCCGTCCTGTACCAGAAAAAAGGCATGATCCCGGAGGCGGAAGCCGAGGCCAACAGAGCCAGAATTCTGGGATGGAAGCAGCAGCTGAAGAAAAGATAGCTTTCAGCTTTCAGCTATCGGCTCTCCGTCAACCCAAACTAGGGCAGCCGGGTCCGAGAGCTTCAACTGACAGCTGAGAGCTAGAGTTCGTACTTCTTCGCCAGATGCCGGAACGAGCGGTACGAAATCTTCAGCACCTCGGCCGCCCGGGTCTGCACGCCATTCGATTGGGTCAGGGCTGCCAGCAGCAGCGAACGTTCAATGTCGGCGACGTACTTCTCCATGTCCACGCCGTCCGGCAGCACCGAACTCGAGCCTATGGAGGCGAGTCCGCCGATACCGGCCGCCGCGGCACGCGCTTTCGACCGCTCAGCGGGAAGTTCGACGTCGAGCTCCTCTCCCATTTCGAGCGCAACCGCCCGTTCGATGGTGTTTTCCAGTTGACGCACGTTGCCCGGCCAGGCATAGCCGCAGAGCGCCCCCAGCGATTGCATATTCACTCGCACAATGCTCTTGCCCGCCGCGGGCGCGTATTTCTTCAGGAAATGATTCACCAGCAGCGGAATGTCCTCCGGGCGCTCCCTTAACGGCGGCACTGACACCGGAATCACGCTCAAGCGGTAGTACAGGTCTTCGCGAAAAGTATTCTCCGCCACCTGCTTGTCAAGATCGCGATTGGTGGCCGCAATGACCCGTACGTCGATGGGAATCTCAGTCGTGCCTCCCACCGGCCGCACGCTGCGCTCCTGCAGGACTCGCAGCAGTTTGACTTGCATGGTCAGGGTCATTTCGCTGATCTCATCGAGAAAGATGGTTCCCTGGTCGGCAACTTCAAACAATCCGCGTTTGTTCTGGTTAGCGCCGGTGAAGGCGCCCTTCACGTAGCCAAACAGTTCGCTTTCGAGCAGCGTCTCCGGAAAGGCCCCACAGTTGATGGACACGAAGGGCTCGCCGGCCCGCGGAGAACATACGTGAACCGCCCGCGCCACCAACTCCTTGCCAGTGCCGCTCTCGCCGTAAATCAAAATCGTACTTTGGGTCGAGGCCACGGTCCGAATGGTCTGTTTGAGCTTTTCCATGGCCGGACTGGCGCCCACAATGTTTCCCAGCGAGTTGCGGGTGGCAGCGTCGCGCTTAAAGGCAAAGTTCTGCCGGCTCAAGGTCATCTTCTCCAGGGCACGGTTGATGGCGAGCTTGATTTCGTTCACCAGCCCGGGGGACTTGCGGATGTAATCGGTGGCTCCGCCGGCCTTGACCGCCTCCACGGCGGCCTCGTAGTCGTCCACGGCGGTAATAAGAATCACCGCCGAGTCGGGTGAGACCTGATGCGCATAGCGCAGCACCTCAATGCCGTCGGTATTCGGCATTTTGATATCGGTGACCACCACGTCGTAAAGCGCGCTCTCGAGTCTCTTCTTGGCCTCGTCGCCGGATTTTACCGTCTCCACCTTGTGGCCCTCGCGGCGCAGGGCAATATCGAGCATTTCACAGATGGAGCGTTCATCATCGCAAACCAGAATGTTACCCATGGGCTCCGCCTCCCATGGCCGCGGCGGCCGCGGCGGTTTCCTGAGCCTCAGGCAGGAGTTGCGATTCCGCGACCGGCGGCTGCACCGGCACTTCTTCCGCGGTCGTCAAGCGGCGCAGGCGCAGAACGAAGACCGTTCCTTCGCCTATTTTGGATCGCGCCCAGACCTTGCCTTCATGGGCCTGAACGATCTGGTACACGATGGCCAGCCCCAGCCCGGTACCGCCTTCGAACTGCGACTGAAAGGGCTCGAAGATTTTTTCCACCAGGTGGCGGCTCATGCCGGGGCCGGTGTCAGCGAAATTGATTTGCCAGTCCTCGCCAGTCTGGTCGAGGGAAACTTTGAGCACTCCGCCGGAGCTCATGGCGCGGACCGCGTTCTCGCAAAAATTCCAGAACACCTGCTTGATCCGGTTGCCGTCGGCCATGGTAAAGGCCTGCTTGACGGCGTAGTCCCGTTCGATCCGGATGCCCGTCTTTTCCGTGACCAGCCGATGCTCCAGCAGGGTAAGCGTGTCTTCGAGCAGAGGCAGAAGGTCGACCGAAGCGAACTGATACTGCTTGCCCCGGGAATACGCCAGAAAGTCGGTAATGATGCCATTCAGACGCTCCGACTCCCGGGTCACGATCTGCAGCAACTGGCGGTGCTCGTCGCTGAGATCGACAATACCGGAGAGCATGCTGACGGAGCCGGCAATCGAGGTCAACGGATTGCGGATCTCATGCGCAATCGCGGCGGCCAGCCGTCCCACGGCCGCCAGCCGGTCCTGTATGCGCAGATCCCGCTCCAGGCGCCGGATCTTGGTCAGGTCATCGAAGGTGTATACGTAGCCCATGGTGTCCCGGCCGGGCACGGCGAGCGTAGTCAGCGTTACTCGCAGGGTCTTGCAGAACCCGCTGGTGGCCACAAAGCGCACTTCTCCATGGGCGCGGTCCGCATCGATGCTGGGCAACGGGTCGAGGAAGAGGTCTCCGACCGACTGGCCCAGGAAATCGCCTTCCGAGCGCTCAAACAAATCCTGCGCGGCTGGGTTCGCCAGAGTGATATAGCCGTCGAGCCCGGTGGTGATCAGTCCGCCGCTGATGGACTGAATAATGTTTTCATGCAGCGCCTGCAGATCTTCCAGCGCTCCACGGGTGTATTTGAGGTTCACATCGACCTGGCGCAGCTTCGCCGCCAGCAGTCCCGCCAGGTAGGCCACCGCCAGGTAGCCGAACAAATTGACGAAGATGATGGCCTGGAGAGCGCCCAGTCCCGGGTGCGTGGTGGAAAACGAAGGAATGATTTCGAAATAGGTCAGTTCCAGGACAGTGACGTACAGAATGAATGCCAGCGCGCCGCTCAGATAGGCCCAGGTCCGAGGCAAAAGGATGCAGGCCACAATAATGACCAGCGGATAAAAAAAGTTCAGCGAGCTGTCCACGCCGCCGGTGGCATAAACCACCAGCGTCACCATAATCAGATCGGTGATGACCTGCAGAAGCGACTGGACGCGGCGTTCTCGCCAGAACGAGAGCAGGAACAGGTAGAAGATTGAAATCGCGTACCACAGCAAAACGACATCGATAAACAAGCGCAGAGGAAAAGGATTGGGAGTGAGCCGGGCGATGGCCAGCTCAATTCCGAAGAGAACGGTCAGAATAATGATTCGAACCTTGACCAGCCAGGCCAGCCAAAGCCGTTCATCAAAAAAGGATTGCATGCGAGATTCGAATCCCCGAGTATGGCTTTCCGCCATTCCATCCGGCGCAAGTTCCAGAGACAGCGGCGAATCGAGCCCTGCGTCGGCCGGGGGCAGGCGGCGGAGAGGCTGCGCTCTTTCCCGCCGCTCGCCCGGCTGTAGTTATCCCGCCAGTTTGGCGATCATCGAGAACAGCGGCATGTACAGCGAAATGACGATGCCGCCGATCATCACGCCCAGCAGGCCGATGATGACCGGTTCCAGCATGGCCAGCATGTCCTTGGTGGCGGAGTCGACTTCCTCTTCGTAAAAGTCGGCAATCTTTTGCAGCATGGCATCCATGGCTCCGGTGGCTTCGCCCACGCCGATCATCTGGGTGACCATGTTGGGAAACACGCCCGACTCCCGCAATGGATCGACGATGGTGCGGCCTTCTTCAATGGCCTTGCGCACCTTCATCAGAGCTTCTTCGAGAACGGCGTTGCCCGAGGTCCGGGCAGTGATGCTCAGGCCTTCGAGAATAGGCACGCCCGAGGTAATCAAAGTCCCGAGGGTCCGGGTAAAGCGCGCCACCGCGATCTTACGCAGCAGCACACCCAGAATGGGCAACTTGAGCAGGCAAAAGTCGAAGTAGTAGCGGCCCTTGGGGTTCTTGCGAATCTGCTTCAGGCCGAATACCAGGCCCACGACTCCGACGATAAAAAACCACCAGAACTGGCCGACAAATGCGCTCAGTCCCATGACGATGCGGGTGGGCAAGGGCAGGGCAACGCCCAGGCCGATAAACAAGTTGGCGAAAATCGGAACCACCCACTTCAGCAGCGCGCCCACGATCAGGAAGGCCAGGCTGACGACGGATACCGGGTAAATCAAAGCCGACTTGACGGCGGCCCTCAACCTGACCGCTTTCTCGATGTAAACCGCCAACCGCTGCAGGATGATGTCCAGAATACCGCCGGTTTCGCCGGCTTCAATCATGTTGGTGGTCAGATCATCGAAGATCTTCGGATGCAACTTCATGGCGTTGGCCAATGTGGCGCCGCCCTCGACCGTGGTGCGCACCCCGGTGAGAGTCTTCTGGAAAGCCGGGTTCTCCTGGTTGGCGGCCAGAATTTCCAGACACTGAACCAGGGGAAGACCGGCGTCGATCATGACTGAGAACTGCCGGAAAAAGATGGCAATTTCTTTGGTCTTGACTTTGTTCATGCCCAGACTTGGCATGGCAAATTCTTTGCCCTTTTCCCGGATGGGTCCCGGCGTTATGCGCTCGCGCCGTAACTGGCTGGTCAGCGCTTGTTTGTTGGCCGCGGTCCGTTCACCGCTGATTTTCTGGCCGGACTCGTTCTTCCCTGAAAATGTGAAAACTGGCATGGTAGACGTCTCCTCGTTGCGATTCGCTCTTCCTGGCTCCGCGCTGTTCCAGCGTCCGGAGCCCCCACTCCCTGCCTTTGTCCCCACCGCCCCCGGCGGTAAACAGGACCATTCTTAATGACCGGTCGCTAGCGCTTGTTGGGCGCCGCACCCTTCGCCAGGGGAGCAGGCTGGTTACGATTCAGGCCTGCGCCACGAGCAATCATTTCCTGCAACTCGTCGGTGTTGCTGGAACGGGCCATGGCCACTTCCAGCGTGATCTTTTTCTGGAAATACGACGTCGCCAGCGCCTGGTTAAACGTCTGCATCCCAAACTTGTCCTGGCCGGACTGCATGGACGAGTAGATCTGGTGGATCTTATCTTCGCGGATCAGGTTGCGAATGGCGGCGTTCGGAACCATGATCTCCATGCACATGGCGCGGCCCTTGCCGTCGGCCGTGGGCAGCAGGCTTTGGCACATGATGCCTTCCAGCACCAGCGACAACTGCGCCCGGATCTGGGGCTGCTGGTGGGCCGGAAACACGTCGATGATTCGGTTGATGGTCGAAGACGCCGAATTGGTGTGCAGCGTGCCGAACGTGAGGTGGCCGGTTTCGGCGATTCGCAGCGCCGATTCGATGGTTTCCAGATCGCGCATTTCGCCGATCAGCACCACGTCCGGGTCTTCACGGAGGGCGGCGCGTAACGCGTCGGCAAAACTCTTGGTATCAGCGTGCAATTCGCGCTGGTTGACCACGCAGTTCTTGTT
>JBOGLC010000135.1:0-26618 GCA_050746005.1 Terriglobales bacterium | reverse complement strand
AAGAATCGCAACCGGAGGCGGCTTCAGCCGCTGTGGACGACTTTGCCGATCGCATATTCGTTGTCGTCTCTGTAACAAGGACTATCCGTACTCCTCCGGATTTCTCGCTCGAGGAAGCGCCACCGCGGCTAAAGCCGGTCGCGTAACCATTTGATTGGCACGGCTGGAAGCCGTGCCCTTCCACGGTGGCCCCCGGCGTCCATGGCCCTCGCGTCCATAGCGAAGCTGGCTTCGCGAATGCGGTGTGGTTTTCGCTTTGGCCGGATGCGAAATCTCAATCGGGAGGCGCGCAATGTCGAACGCCGGCACGGCCGTGGAAGCGCACGGCTTCGAGCCGTGCGAAAAGAATCGCAACCGGAGGCGGCTTCAGGCGCTGTGGACGCGCTCATCCCCAGCGAGTCAGCTTTTGACCCTCTTCGCTATCCACTCGCCCGCTTCCCGCGTCCCCAGGCTCCCGCCGATATCCTGCGTGGTCTTCTTTTCTCGCACGGCCTCGAGCATCGCGGCTTCAATCTTGTCGGCCTCCTGGGTCAAGCCCAAATGCGCCAGCATCATCGCCGCCGTCAGAATCGCTCCGGAAGGATTAGCTATATTCTTGCCCGCCAGTGGCGGCGCGGAACCGTGCACGGGTTCGAACATCGAGGTTTTTCCCGGATGAATGTTCCCACTCGCGGCCATGCCCAATCCGCCCTGGAGCCCCGCGGCCAGGTCGGTGATGATGTCGCCGAACATGTTGGTGGTCACGATTACGTCGAACGGCCGAGGGTCGCGCACCATCTGGGTGCAGAGCGCGTCCACGTACATGTGTTGCGGAGCGATCTGGGGATACTCCCGGCCCACTTCCTTGAATACCCGTTGCCACAAACCGCCCGCGTATGTCATGGCATTCGACTTGTCGCACATCAGCACGCTCTGGCGCGGACTCCCATCCTGTTTCTTATGGCGTTCGCAATATTCGAAGGCATAACGGATTACGCGCTCCACACCTTTGCGAGTATTAATGTCCTCCTGCAGGGCAATTTCATCGGGCGTGCCCTGCTTGAATATGCCTCCGGCGTCCACGTAGACGCCTTCGGTATTTTCACGCACCACGACGAAGTCGATGTCCCTGGGCTCAACTCCTTTCAACGGACAAAGCGACGCCGCCAGCAGCCGCACTGGCCGCACGTTGGCATAAAGATCCATGCGGAAGCGCATGCCCAGCAGTATTTCTTTGGCGTGGATATTCGAGGCCACCCGCGGGTCGCCGAATGCACCCAGCAGGATGGCATCGAAATCGCGCCCCAGCATGGTGAAGCCCTCGGGCGGTACTGTGACGCCGTCGGCCAGGTAGCGCGCGGCGCTCCAGTCGAAATGGGTCAGCTCCACGTCGGCCCCCGAGGCCTGAATAACTTTGACGGCTTCGGCGATGACCTCCGGACCGATGCCGTCTCCGGGAATGATGGCGATCCGCTTCTTTTGGCTCACGGGATGGAAGACTATCAACTCGGTCGGCGCTTGTCAGCTTTGTCGTGGAGGACCAGCGTCCCGCGCCCGTCCCGCCGCAAACATGGGGACAAACCCGCGCCATCTCCCATACCATGCCGCTCTCTCCGCTATAATCAAATGATAGAAAATGAATGTAACTGCACAATCGAACAGCGCGGACGCATCCGCTCCGCAGGCCACAAATCCGGCGACGAGAGCCGACTTTGGTGACGTGCGCGCCGAATTCCAGGCCCTGGTTTCAGCCTCCGGAGTCTACGATCTCAGCTCGCGGGCGAAAGTTTCTCTTACCGGCAGCGACCGGACGCGCTGGCTGAACGGCATGGTCACCAATAATATCCGCGACCTCAAGACCGGTCATGGCGTGTACGCCTTTCTGCTTAACCCGCAAGGGCATATCCTGGGCGACTTATATGCCTACAATCGGGGAGCGTCGTTGCTGGTCGATACCGACCAGGCGCAGCTGGACAAGGTTCTTGCCGTCTTCGACAAGTACATCATCATGGATGACGTGGAAGTGGCGAGCGAGCCACTGGCCGCCCTCGGAATCGCCGGACCAAAATCAAAAGACACGCTGCAGGCCGCTGGATTTGAAGTGCCTGAACTCAAGCCCTTACAGTTCGCCGAGACCGCCTGGGCCGGCACCCGTGTGACCCTCGTCCGTAGCGATGACCCGTGCGTCGAATCTTTTGAATTGTGGCTGGCGCCCGGCGATCTGGAGAAAGCGCATGAAGCGCTGGCATCCGCCGCCCGGCCTGTGGGCGCCGCCGCCGTCGCACTGCTGCGCATCGCGGCCGGAATCCCCCGCTACGGGATTGACATCCGAGAGCGCGACTTGCCGCAGGAAACCGAGCAGGAACGCGCCTTGAATTTTACCAAGGGCTGCTACGTGGGCCAGGAGATCGTCGAGCGCATCCGATCACGGGGACAAGTCCGCCGCAAATTCACCGGCTTTACAGTGACTGGACCGTTGCCCGCGCCCGGGAGCAGGATTCAGGCGGATGGCAAAGAGGTTGGTGAAATCACCAGCGCCGCTGCCCTGCCTCTGGCCGGTGGTGAACGCCGGGTGGCGCTGGGCTACCTCCGCCGCGAAGTGGCGACCCCCGGAAGACTGGTGGACGCTGGAGGCAGCGCCGCGGCCGTAGCGAACCTGCCCTTCGCGGAAATATTCCAGTAATCCAATATTCCGGTAATCTAATATTCCAGTAATCTAAGGAAAAGAATTATGTCTGAGAAAAAGCAGGAAAGCTTTACCGTAACCGACCGGCGACTGTTTACCCCTGAAGGCGAATTGCGCCGCGAGGTCAGCGAAGAAGAAGTCTCGACTTCGAAGCCCGAGACGGCAACCGAAGCGAAGCCTACCGCGAGCGTGGCCGAACCCCCCGCGGCAGATCGGTCGGTCCTGGACTCTGACATGCCCCCAAGTCCAACCGCAGATGAACAGAAAGAACAAGCTGACGCCTACCACAAATCCGCCCGGGAACTCGATGCCCGTGTGGAGCTCAGTGGCCACTCCGCCAAAGAAATGGAGATGACGTTCGAACGCTTCATGGCCTCGCTCTACATGACCGCCATGCTGCAACTGGGCTTGATGCAGGAAGAAAAGGGGCAGCCGCGGATCGATCTGCTGGGGGCGCGCCAGACCGTCGACACCCTCAGCCTGCTCGCGGAAAAAACCAAGGGCAATCTCACTTCGAAAGAAGAAAATTTCCTGCAGAACTGCCTTTACGAACTGCGCATGGCCTATGTGGAAGTGACCAACGCGCTGGCCCGGCCACCTCAGGCGGCCGCGACCAATCCCGCAAAACGATGAAAGCCACCCTGACGGTGCTGGGCAGCGGCACGTCCATGGGCGTGCCCACTATCGGCTGCGATTGCGCTGTCTGCCGCTCCGCCGATCCGCACGACCGCCGTACCCGTCCTTCGGTGCTGCTCGAGTATGGCGGGCACGCCGTCCTGATCGACACCACGCCCGATTTCCGGGAGCAGGCCATTCGGGAAAACATACGCAGTCTGGATGCGGTGCTCTACACTCACGCTCATGCCGATCATATCCTTGGCATTGACGACCTGCGGCCGCTGAGCTTTCGCCACAAGCCCGGCCGCCTGCCGCTCTACGCCCATCCCGATGTGGTTGCATTCATCCGCAACATGTTCCGCTACATCTTCGACGCGGACTACAAGTTCGGCGGATTGCCCCAGGTTGAGCTCAAACCCATGGAGGGACCGCTGCAATTGTTCGGCGCGCGTTTCGAGCCGGTGACTGTGATCCACGGCGAAACCGAGATCTATGGCTTTCGCTTCGGGTCGGCGGCCTATCTCACCGATCACAGCGCCGTTCCCGAAGGCTCTTTCGAACAGCTCAGGAACCTTGACATCCTGTTTCTGGACGCTCTGCGGCATAAACCTCATCCCACGCATTCGACGGTGGAGAATTCCCTGCGCATCGTGGAACGGGTTCAGCCCAGGCGGGCATTTTTCACTCATATTTGCCACGATCTGCCGCATGAGGAAACCAATGCCTCTCTACCGGCAAACGTGCGGTTGTCGTACGACGGGATGAAACTGGAATTTGAGATTTAGGTAGCAGGAAGGAAAATCTTCACGCAAAGTTCGCCCGGGAATCTCCCGCGTTGCTTTGCGTCTTTGCGTTCTTGGCGGTTAAAAGGCTTTTGATGCAAGTCTTCCACAAACTCGATGACGTTCCCGCCGCTTTCGGGCCAACCATTGTCAGCATCGGGAACTTTGACGGCGTCCATCGCGCCCACAGCCATGTGCTCAGGGAGATCGTTGGCCGGGCTCGGCAGCAGGGCGCCAAAGCGATTGCGGTGACGTTCGAGCCTCATCCCGTCCGCATTCTGAAGCCAGATTCGGGGCTGAAGCTGATCACGCCCACCCCGGAAAAACTTCGCCTGCTCGAGGCCAGCGGACTCGATGCAGTGCTGCTCCTTCCATTCGGCCGCGATCTTTCGTTGATGACTCCAGGACAATTTGCCGTAGAGATCCTGAAACCGCTCCACGCCCGCGAAGTGCACGAAGGCTACAACTTTCATTTCGGCCACAAGGCCGCGGGAAATGTTCAGATGCTGGCCGAGTTCGGCCGCGAAATGGGCTTCGAGGTCAAGGTCTACCCGGAGATGAAGTTGCGCGGTGAGCCGGTCTCCAGCAGCCAGGTGCGCCGGCTATTGAGCGAAGGCCGGATCAGCCGCGCCCGGCACCTGCTGGGACATCCTTTCAGCATGCTCTCGACCCCCGGGCGGGGACGCGGATACGGCTCCAAATACACCGTTCCCACCATCAATCTGAGCCGGTACGAAGAATTCGTGCCCAAAGACGGCGTCTACATCACCCGCACCCGGGTGGGCGAGGAATGCTTCGACTCGGTCACCAACGTAGGTGGTCGTCCGACGTTTGGGACAGAATCGTTTGCCATCGAATCCCACCTTCTGAACTTTCATCCCATCGAACTCGCCCCCGAAACCGAAGTGGAGATTCATTTCCTGCAACGGCTGCGCGATGAAATCAAATTTCCGTCGGTGGACGCGCTCCGCGAACAAATTGCGCGCGATGTGCACAAAGCTCGAAGGTACTTTCATCTTCTGAAAGCTGGGTAGAACGGCTTGACGCTGTGCTTTCGATGTCTTCCGTGGTTCGAGTCGAAATAATCGCGGAGGAACAAGACCCGCAGATTTTCAGTTGCCAATTCACCGCCGGCAATTGACAATCCGGTGCGATGGCGACCCGCCTGGCTTTCCCGTTCTTTCAAGCCACCAACGCGCAACGCCGCACCCTCCTGGCCGCGGCCCTGGGATGGATGCTCGATGCCTTCGACGCCATGCTCTACGCCCTGGTGCTGGCGCATGTCATGCGCGATCTGGGCATGACCAAAGGCACTGCCGGACTGCTCAATAGCCTGACCCTGCTGGCGTCCGGGATCGGCGGCGTTGCCTTCGGATTCATTGCGGATCGCCTGGGCCGCAAGCGCGCCCTGATGCTGAGCATCCTGACCTACTCGGTTTGTTCTTTCGCCTCCGGCCTCGCAACCTCGGTCGTGATGCTGGCTGTCTTCCGCTTCATCCTCGGATTGGGGATGGGGGGCGAGTGGAACACCGGCGCCACGCTTGTGGCTGAAACCTGGCCGACCGAGTTGCGGGCCAAGGCCATTTCGATCGTTCAAAGTTCGTGGGCGATTGGCTATGCCCTGGCTGCGCTGGCCGTGGGAATCGTCCTGCACTACGCCAATTGGCGAATGGCGTTCTTCGTCGGCGTTCTGCCCGCACTGGTGGTTTTGTGGATTCGCCGCGGCGTTCCGGAGTCGGAGATGTGGCAGGAACAGCGTCGAACTTCGCAGGAGCCGCCAGGCGCTGTCTCTACGACAATGGAGCGGGAAACAGGATTTGCCGGGCTGTTCAGACCGCCATACCTGAAATCTACGATTGCGCTGCTGTTCATGAATTTCTTCGGAATGTTTGCCTGGTGGGGCCTGTTTACGTGGATTCCGCCGTATCTGTCTTTGCCGGTGGAACAGGGCGGACGCGGCTTCGGAATCATGGGCACCACTACACTGCTGGTGGTCCTGAATCTGGTGGGAATGTTTCCCGGTTATGCCAGCTTCGGCTGGGTAGCGGACTATTTTGGACGACGTAAGTCATTTATTTCATATACATTCACGGCAGCAGTTATAGTTCCGATTTATGCCTTGGCCAGAGCGTCCTGGGCGGTGATGGTGCTGGGAACGGTGCTGGCGTTTTTCGGCACCGGATTTTTTTCCGGCTCGGGAATTATCGGCAGCGAGATTTTTCCCACTGCGGTCCGGGCTCGCGCTCTCGGTTTTACCTACAACGGTGCCCGCACCATGAGTTCGATTGCGCCCTTTGTCATCGGGCGCGTTGGCCAGGCGAAAGGTTTGAGCTGGGCATTCTATTTGTGCGGCGTGTCTTTTCTATTGTCTTGCCTGGTAGCGACGCAGTTGCCGGAGACCAAGGGCAAGCAGTTGGATTAACGGGCGCGTGGCCGCCAGTCATCCTGAGTCAGTATTGGCTTTGCTCGCGAAGTCATCGCATCGTCGAAGCTTGCAAATGCAGCTTGGTCATCGATGGGATTTTCGGTCTGGATGATCAGTGATGAAGCTAGGAGGCAGGGGCGAGGGGCTAAGAACGAAGAGCGAAGAGCGGCATTTGTAGCGCTGATAGGGGTCCTTCGACTCCGTGGTCCTATTCGCTTTGCGAATAGGACCACTGCGCTCAGGATGACAAGACGACGAGACTAGTCTTCGCCGGCGGCGCTGGCCGTCACGTGAAGTTTGGCGTCCTTCCCCATCGCATAGCGCGGTCGGGTTCTCGGCGAGAGGGCGGCGGCCACCAGGGCCACGCCCGGCAAAGTTTTATCCTGCCGCACCTTGGTTCCCGCGATTTGTGACCAGGAATCGCCTTCCTCGTCGCATCTCCCATGGCCCGGGGAAGGTATGGCCTGCAAAAAAGAACGAATCCAGCGGTGCACGTTGTGGTCTTTCACGATCTGGCGCAGCAACTGCATCCGGCTGCGCTTGTCTTCCGCGCTCATGTGCACCGCGTCATACAGGGCCTGGGCCACTTCGGCAAAATCGTTGGGATTGACGATGATGGCCCCGCTGCGCAACTCTGGGCCTGCGCCCGCGAATTCGCTCACAATCAGCACCCCGCGTTCGTCGATCTGGGCCGCGCAGAACTCTTTGGCAACCAGGTTCATGCCATCCTTGAGCGGAGTAACCAGGCCGATGTCAGCGGCGCGATAGTATGCCAGAAGCTCGTCCCGCAAAAGGTTGCGGTGAATGTAGTGCACCGGCACCCACCCCGGCTCGGTGAACTCGCCATTGATCTGGCTGACCAGTAATTCCACTTCCCGGCGCAGATGCTTGTAATTGGGAATTTCCTCGCGGCTGGGAACGACTACCTGCACCAGGGTGATGCGTCCACGCATCTCGGCATAACGGCGCAGCAGCAGGCGGAATGATTTGAGCCGCTCCGGAATTCCCTTGGTGTAATCCAGCCGGTCTACGCCCAGAACGAGCACATCGTCCGACACTCTCTTTCTGAGCTGGGCGGCATGGGCTGCGATCTCCGGACGCTCCGCATCTTTGGCAAACTCCTCAAAATCGATGCCGATCGGAAAGGTTCCCACCACCGATTCGCGTCCTTCGAAATTGACGACCAAATGCGGATTGCCGCGCGCCACCACCGCTTCAGGCAGCATGCGCTCGAGACAGCTCACGAAGTTTGAGCGGTCGCGATCGCACTGGAATCCGATCACGTCGAACTCCAGCAACGACTCTAGAATAGGTTTTTTCCAGGGAAGCTTTTCGAATATGTCAGGCGAGGGGAACGGAATGTGCAGGAAAAACCCCATGCGAGCATGCACCCCCGCCTGCCGGAGGGCGGACGCCGTCAGCATCAGGTGGTAATCGTGGACCCAGATGATGTCGTCTTCCTGAGCAGTTTCCGCCGCCACATTGGCAAACTTGCGATTCACCTGCTGGTAGGTTGCCCAGTACTCAGGATCGAAATTGCAGCGCGAAGGCATGTCGTGAAACAGGGGCCAGATGATTTCATTGGCGAAGCCGGAATAGAACTTGGCGATTTCTTCCTGGGTAAGGGCCACGGAGCGCAGAGTGTATGAACGTTGATGCGCAGCCCGGATCAGGAAGGGCTCGATATTTTCTTCCGGGCCGGTGCCGGCCCAGCCGATCCACACCCCCGGCTGGTCGCGCCAGCCGGCTTCAAGGGCCGTGGCCAACCCTCCGGAACTTCTTTCCAGGCGCGCGCCGCCCGCATATTTCCGAATAAGAACCGGCAGCCGGTTGGAAATGTTGATCACGCGTCCCTTGATTTCGCTCATCCCTGCCCTCCTGTAGCTCGAAACCACTCCTGAAGAAACTGGAGCAGTTCGTGAGGTGGTTGCAGCCAGATATCGGCTGCGGTCGGCCGTGATTGAGGACGAACTAAAACCGTCAGTCCGTTTCCCTTGAGCGCATGGAACGCATCTTCGTCAGTCTGGTCATCACCCAGATAGGCGATCGCTGAACCTGGCCCGGATTCCTTTATGATGGCGCGAACCGCATCCCCTTTGCCTGCACCGGCAACATGAATTTCCAGGCCGCCGTCAAACTCCAGCAACCTTAACGGGGCCCGGTCGAGCAGGGGTTGCCACAACTCCGGCACCTCCCGCGCCAATCTTTCTGCCTTGGCCGGGGACAGGCCGCGCCAGTGCACGGCGACTCCGCCCGGCTTGATTTCGGTTTGATCTTCCAGTCCCGCATCGCGCAATATGGCGGCGGCTGCGAGCAGATAGTCCTTGTGCACGGGCACGGAATTCACTTCGTAGCGGCCGTCGGTTGTGAGCCGTTCCAGACCGTGGCTTCCCCAGATTTCCGGTGGCGGAGAGATGCCGATCAGATGTTGCAATTCCTTCGCTGGCCGCCCGCTGATCAGCACCACGTGAGTCCCCTGATTCATGATGCGGACGATCAGGGAAGGTATCTCGGGATAGGGAACGGCCAGCCCCCGGTCCACACAAAACGGAGCCAGGGTACCATCGTAGTCGAGCAGGAGAACACGAACCGGAGCGGAGCGCAGTCGCTCCAAAAAAGGACCATAAGTGACCGGTCGCTCGCTTACCTTCATGTCACCTCCGGGCTACAAAGCGGAAGTATGACTGCCAGACCCGACCGTGAGCCACGGTTGAGTTTGGCCTCAGGATGGAACGGCGATTCAACTCAACTGGGCAAAAAGCCATTCAAGGACGAAGGGCCAGAAATCGATGCCGAACGAGCCAGACAGTTGCTGAAAGTGCGCCCCGCTGGAGCCTACCCAGGCGCGCGTATAGCTACAACCAGCAGCAATCCTACCGCCGCAGCCGGGTGAAATTTGTGAAACATTAGGCTTGATTATACACCCGGCAGGCCCCGCCAATGATCAGTTAAATCATCGGATTCCACTGATTCCAATGGGTTTATCAGGTCCAGCGGAACCAGCGCAGTGCCAGCCCAAATGAAAGCCCTCCCCACAGCAGCAGAATCAGCAGGCGGCCCGACTGGGCGCCCAGGGAAGCGCCCTGGAGAATCGTGGCGCGCAGGGCATCATTCAGGGCGGTCAGCGGCAACAATTTTATGAAGGGCTGCAGTATCGCCGGGAATCGTTCTGCGGAAAAAAATACGCCGGAGAAAATCCACATCGGCATCATCACCAGGTTCATCAGCCCGCTGACGCTCTCAATTTTCTGCGCCCGGCTGGCCGTGAGCAGCCCCAGGCCCCCGAAGGCCACTGCGCCCACCGTCGCCAGAAGCAGGATAGTGAAAGGAGAACCCAGCACTCGCATGTGAAAGGCAATCACCCCAAACCCGAGCAGCAATACGATTTCAATCACCATGAGCACCAGACGGCTGCTGGTCAGGGCGAGCAGGAAATCGCTGCGCCGCATGGGGGTGCCAACAAAACGCTTCAGCAGCTTGCGCTGGCGCATATCCACCAGCGCAAAACCAATGCCCCACATGCCGGAGTTCATCAGGTTCATTCCCAGCAGCCCGGGAATAAGGAAATCGATATAGCGCGATCCCGGCTCACTGGAGGCCACTGCCGAAGTAGCCAGCGGATCCTTGCGTCCGGCTGCGGCTTGCAGGGAATCGTCCACCTCGGCCCGGGACAGCACGCTCTCCGGTCGCGCCGGATCGTAGCGATACTGAAAGCTTCCTTTGCCGCCGGGTACGATTATCAGATCGTACTTTCCCAACCGGAATCCCTGCAGCGCCTCCGCTTCTGGCACCACGGACGCACGGATGGAGGAACTTCGCGACGATTTCTGAAGCAAGCTCGAGGCATCGTCAGCGCCGGGACCGGCGACAATCGCCACCGGAGTCATCTCGGGGGGCTTGTTGCGGAAGGCGATGCCCAGCCCAAGGGCGAGCAGCAGAGGAAACCCGAAAACCCAGAAGATGACTTCAGGCTCGCGTTTGAGTTCCAGCAGGCGCGCCGTCAACAGATGATAGAAGCCCGACCAGCGGCCGTTGCGCGGCGGCACGCCTGAAGGCCCCAGCGAAACTCTCGCAGGTGGAGCTTGCTGCGCGACGGTCATCAATCAGCCCTCCGGTTCATTTCAAATCCCCTCACTCTTCACTCTTCCCTCAAATGCCGCCCAGTGAGGCGCACAAAAACGTCCTCCAGACTGGCCTGGCGGGTAGTCAAATGCAACAGATGTTCGCCCTGTTTCTCGACCGCATCCAGCAACGCAGGAATGGTCAGGTGAGGCTCCCGCACATTCAAACAAACCAGGCCATTGTCATGGCGCACGGACTCCACGCCGAGAAGCTTTCGCCAGAGGTCTGCGGCGTGGCCATTGGAGTTTCCGCTTACCTGAAATTCCACCATGTGGTGGCCGCCCAGGCGCTCGATCAGATCAGCCGGCGTGCCTTCGGCAATTATTTGTCCGTGATCGACGACGGCCAGTCGGTCACACAGCCGCTCCGCTTCGTCCATATAGTGCGTGGTCAGCAGCACCGTGCCGCCGCCCTGCTGGAACCTGCGAATGATGTCCCAGAGCTGACGCCGGCTTTGCGGATCGAGCCCGGTGGTGGGCTCGTCCAGAAAAAGAATTTTGGGATTCCCCACCAGCGCGGTCGCCACTGCAAGCCTTTGGCGCTGGCCCCCCGAGAGTTTGCCCACCCAGGCATCGGCTTTCTCGGTGAGTTGCATCTGCTCGAGTACATCCCGTGGGGCGCGGGGCTCGCGATAGAAGCCGGAAAAAAGCTGAATGGTTTCGAGCACGGTCAGCTTCTCAGATAGCCGCGTCTCCTGCAGCGAGATGCCCATCAGCTCGCGCAATTCGCGCGCGTTTTCTTTCCAGGTCTGGCCGAGAATTGTGACCTGCCCGGAGGTGGGCGGCAGCAGGCCCTCCAGGATTTCTATGGTTGTGGTCTTCCCTGCCCCGTTGGGTCCCAGCAGCCCGAAACACTCCCCCGCTTCAATCTCCAGATTCAACCCACGAACCGCTTCCACCTTGCCGTCGTAGGTCTTGCGCAAATCGCGACACTGGATAGCAGGGGCCACGCAGAGATTCTAACCGAGCTTGTAGATGTAGGCGCGAGCGCCCCGCTCGTGCAGGAAGTGCCGCAGGCGATTGGTGTGAGCCCGGGGTTGGGTCGCCCAGACAGTGAGCGACTGTCCTCGCTCGGAGAAGCCCCGACCCAGCCGAGCTTCGCTCGGCCGGACGGGTCACAGACCCGTCCCCACACGAGCATCTCAATCCCTGTCGGCGGCTTTTTTCAGCGGAAATACGGTGTGCTTCGGTGCCGGCATCGGAATGTTGCCCATTCGGTCGCGCCAGAGAATTTGGTTCAGCACCGCCGTATTGACCGCATCCGGCCGGGTAAAGTCCATCTTCGCCGACTCCGCCGCGCCCTGTCCCTTGGCCGGGTTGGTCTGATAGATAAACCCGTTGTCCCGGTTGCTCCAGTCAGCGGTATAGGGCGGCTGATTGCCCGATCCGAAGAACAGGGGCGCCATCACCGGCGCATAGGCGTCGTTCTGATTCATCGGCGGCAGCCCCAGCAGCGTCTCCATGGTGTGCATCATGTTCACCGTGGTGTAGAAACGGCTGTCCACGAAAGTCTTCGCACTCGAGCCTGGCGAATATTTGCTGATCTCGAACGCAATCGAGCGGTGCGCGTCGACGTGGTCGGCGCCGTCCTGGGCATCGTCTTCGATAATGAAGATCGCCGTGTCATCCCAGTACGGGCTGTGCGATACGGCCTCGACCACGCGCCCGACCGCCAGATCATTGTCTGCGACCGATGCCGCCGGACGTGGTTTGCCCGGCGTCGTGCCGTGGGTGTGATCATCGGGTAGATACAGAAGCACAAATGCGGGAAGCTCCGTTCCTTTGCCTTCCTTCCGGGCTCGAACAAAATCGTCGAACTCATCTAGGAAAACATCGGCGCGAAGCTGGTCGGGATACTCCGTGTTGAAGTCGGGAAAGCGGGGATGGAAATGGTCCCGCAGGGCTGCTTTGGTCGGCTTCATGTGCTTCAGTAATGGCACGGCCCATGGCCACGGGCTGGCCGATCCATGAGGCTGGCCTACATCGGGCGGAAGCGGTTCGCCTTTGCGGACCATGGCGCGCTCGCATTCCGAACTGAACGGGGACGGCGTACCTGCCTTGGGCGAAGCGCCCGATTTCGTTGCCGCCGTACACCACACTCCGGCGATGTACTCGCCATAATCGCGATAGGTCAAACCGTGGCTGGCAAGATTGTCCCAGAGGTAGCCCGTGGCGGGAGCATCGACATCAGCCTCGCCCAGTTCCAGCGGAAATTCGTCGGCCACAGTGCCCTGATAATCGTAGATGCGCTCGTGGCCGCGATATGCAATCTGCCAGGTCTTCTCGTTGTAGTCACTGGTGATGGCCGCGTTTGACCAGTCGTGGCCGTCGCCGGAAACTTCGCCGCTGTCATAAAAATTATCCAGCACCCCGAACTGCAAAGCCAGCTTGTGCTCGTTGGGCGTGACTTCGGCCCCGTACATGGTAAGGGCAGAATCGCCATTGCCCACTTTCTCCCCATTGACATTCAGATCGCCGAGGATCTGGTCATAGGTGCGATTCTCCTTGAGGATGTAAATCACATGGTGAATCGGATTTGAGCCCGTTTGAAACTTGATCTTCCCGGGATCGGAGAGGAAGAGATTGCTTTCCTGGACCCGCTGCGTCAGCTCCGGCAGGTGTTTCTCGGCATTGCGGAAATTCAGGCGGGAGAGCGATCCGTACATCAGGGTTGGGATGTAGGGATGCTCGCGCCGCCGCCGCTCGCCTTTCAGTTCGCTGATCCCGGCATTGGGGCTGGTGCCTTCTCCTTTGGCAGTGGCGATGAGCAGATCGTCTCCATGAACCGCCAGAGCACTGGGATACCAGTCGGTAGGGATAAAACCAATCGCCTCCTGGGGCAAAGGAAAATTGATGCCCGGTTTTGCCAGTGTGGTGGTGTCATAAACCGCCACTGCATTCAAACTGGAATCCGCCACAAACAAGCGCGCGCCGTCGGGCGAGAGCGCCAGAGCGCTGGGATAGGTGCCGGCGTGTTCCTGTCCCACAAGATTTGTAGAGGATAGATGGGTCACAGTCCCCGATGCAGTATCCACCGCAGCCAGGGCGTCGGCGTTGGATAGCGCGACATAAAGCTGTTTCTCGTCCGGGCTGAGCAAAAGGTCAGTCGGGTGAGACCCCGGCGCAATGGGATCTTTCGGCTCCAGGAGCGGGATCCAGCGGGTCACGGTTCCCTTATCCAGATCCAGTTCCGCCACCCGGGAGGAGTTCCACAGACTGCACCAGGCACGATGACCGTCGCGGGTCGCGATCACGGTATAAGGAAACGACGACGGAATCATTTCGTGGGTGCTGAGATCGAACTCCTGCAAAACGTGTCCATCGGCGGAGTCGAGCAGAACGGCGCTGTCGGAGAGATTATTGACGACCAGCAATTTGTCGGCGCCCTGGCCTGAAATCACGGCCAGTCCGGCGGGGTATGGAATCGCGGTTCCCGCGCCTGTTTTACGGAGTGCAGACGCAACTCTCCGCCCGGACGCAATTTTCTGCGGCGCGATTTTCACAAATCGCTCGGGAGTAACCTTGCCGTTGTCAAATTTGTAAACCGCAATGCCGTTGCCGGTGTTGCCAGCCTTCGCGCCCGTCGGATCCGTGATTGAGCCCATCGAGGCGTACAGATGGCCGCTATCGGAACTGAAGGCGAGACCGATGAAATAACTTTGATGGGCGGTATCGGAAAGGCGAGCGTCGGGAAAATCGCTCAGCTGGTTGGTGCTGAGATCGAGAATCGTAATCGACTGATGCGCCTGCGTGTGCTGGGTACCGTAACCATTGTTCAGGAGCGCCGCGTAGCGACCATCCGGGCTGAGCCCGATGGTGACAGGAAAGCTGTTCACCGCCCCGATCCGGCCGGGCGACGGCGCACTCAGCACCTTGCTCGTCGGCAATGGTATCTGGCGAGGACTGGCTGGACCCTGGGCAAAAAGTGGAGCAAGAAAAATAAAAATACCAACCGGGCAGATAAATCCAGGCAGACGCTTCAAGTTTCCTCCAGAAAAGCCTGAAGAACTTGTAGCACCGGTGTAACCAAAAGAAAAGCCGGGGGAGCCCGCGCTTCGCGAAGCCAGGTTGAGCGTTAAAGCAGGATTCGAGCGCTCGAAGTCCCTCAGAAATGACCGTCGGGGGTACGGGAGCCGAGCAAACGTTCAAAACCCTGTCATCCCGACCGGAGCGCAGCGCAGCAAGCGTGGTGGAGGGACCTTGTGGTTAAGCCGCAGCGTGGTTAAACCCCGGCCCAAGCCAATACTTCAATGAGTATCGGTAACTTCCTGATGCTCCGGTTGTTCCGGAGCCACATTATGTCGCACGTCCGCCCCGCGCACCCAGAAGATTACATCCTCCGCGATGTTGGTGGCGTGGTCGGCAACGCGTTCCAGATTGCGCGCCACCAGCAATGCATCCAGGGCCTGGCGCGTGGTCTCGGGATGTTCGTTCATCGACTTCACCAGCACGATGAAGGCTTCATCTTTCATGCGATCGACCACGTTGTCCATTTCGAGGACGGCTTGCGCCAGTTCGGCCTTGCCTTCAATGAAGGACTCGAGAGCCCGCCGCACCATGGCGGAAACCGCTGCCGCCATGCGCGGGATGTCGACCGGAAGCTCGGCTTTGGGCAGGTCGACCATGTCCATCACGCGCTCAGCGATGTTCACGGCCTGATCGCCGACCCGTTCCAGGTCCGCATTGATCTTGGTGACGGCGAGAATGAAGCGCAGATCGACCGCCATGGGTTGCTGCATGGCGAGAAGATCGAAGGCCATTTCGTCGATCTCGCGCTCGGCGATGTTGATCTGAGTTTCGCCTTCGAGCACCATGCGGCAGCGCGTCAGGTCGCGCTCGATATACGCCTGGCAGGCGCGATCGACAGCCTGCTCGGCCAGTCCGCCCATACGCAGCAAACGGGCCCGGAGTTCGTCCAGTCCTTGCAGAAAACGGGTGCGCGCCATTATCCAAACCTGCCTGTGATGTAGTCCTCCGTCCGCTTGTCGGACGGGGTGGTAAATATCTTCTCGGTCTTGTCGAACTCGATCAATTTGCCCAGAAGGAAGAAGCCGGTAAATTCGGCGACCCGCGAGGCCTGCTGCATGTTGTGGGTCACGATCACGATGGTGAATTTTTCCTTGAGCTGGAAAATCAGTTCCTCGATCTTGCCGGTGGAAATCGGGTCGAGGGCCGAGCAGGGCTCATCCATCAGCAGGACTTGGGGCTCCACGGCGATGGCGCGGGCGATGCAGAGGCGCTGCTGCTGCCCTCCTGAGAGGCTGGCGCCCGACTTCTTGCGCATCGTGTCTTTCACCTCTTCCCATAGAGCCGAGAGGGTCAGTGAACGCTCGACGATTTCATCCAGGCGCTTGCGATCATGGAACCCATTGAGGGTCAAACCTGCCGCCACGTTGTCGTAAATCGACATGGTGGGAAAGGGATTGGCTTTCTGGAAGACCATTCCAATCCGCCGCCGTATCTGCACCGCTGAGGTTCCGTTGTAAACGTCCATTTCGCCGATGCGCACGCGTCCGGTGGCACGCGCTTCGGGCACGGTTTCATGCATGCGGTTGAGGCAGCGCACGAACGTGGACTTTCCGCATCCCGATGGACCGATTATTGCAGTGGCATGGTTCGCCGCCACCGTCATGTTGATGTCCTGCAGGGCTTGTGTCTTACCGAACCAGGCGTTCAGGTGCTCGACTTGGATTCCGACGCCCATAATTTCAGTTCGCTCCTTTGAGCATACCCCGACTCGCCACAAGTCGCACAGCTCCCACCGAGGTAACAATCAGTATGATCAGGATCAAGGCTCCCGCCCAAGCCTGGCGATGCCACTCATCGAAAGGCGAAATCGCATACGTGAAGATCTGCAGCGACAAGGCAGCGGTAGGCTGTTCCACCTTCCAGTTCCAGTACTGGTTGCCGAAAGCAGTGAACAGCAGCGGCGCCGTCTCCCCTGCCACCCGGGCGAAGGCCAGCATGACTCCGGTGATGACTCCCGAAGTGGCCGAGCGCAGTGTGATTGAAAGCGTGGTACGCCAGCGCGATACACCCAGACCGTAGGCCGCTTCCCGCACCACTTGCGGCACCAGCAACAGCATTTCTTCCGTGGTCCGGGTGATGGTCGGGACCATCATGATGGCGAGAGCGACCCCGCCGGCCAGCGCCGAGAAGTGTCCCTGGCTCAACACCACCAGGCCGTAGGCGACGATGCCGACGATAATGGAGGGCACGCCGTTCAGCACATCCGCGGTGAAGCGAATCAGGTTGCCGAAGCGGGTCCCGCGCCCGTATTCCGAGAGATAGATTCCGGCGCCAATGCCCAGGGGAACGCCCATGCAGCTGGCAATAAGCAGGATGTAAACCGATCCCGCGATGGCATTGGCCATGCCGCCGCCGGCTTCACCCGGCGGTTTGGGGATCTGGGTCAGAAAGGCCCAGTTGATCGCGCCGATTCCCCGGTACACCAGGTAGCCGAAGATTGCCCCCAGCGGCAGCAGCACCAGCACTATGGCGCCCAGGGCCGCGAAGGTTGCGAACGAGTTCATGCCACGACGCCACAGGCTGATTGGGGCGGAAGCGAAATCGGCGCTCAGCATCTGGTTTTCAGGCATTGCCCCTCGCCGGGGTACCGCGGGTGACAGTCCAGACCAGGAGCTGGGCCACGATGTTCACGATGATGGTTACCAGGAAAAGCGCAAGTCCGACTTCGACCAGTGCGCTGAGGTACAGGTCGCCGGTGGCTTCGCTGAACTCGTTGGCGATCACGCTGGCCATGGTGTAGCCGGGAGCGAACAGCGATTTTGCGATTTCAGGACGGTTCCCGATCACCATGGTGACGGCCATGGTCTCGCCCAACGCCCGGCCCAGTCCAAGTATGACTCCACCCATGATGCCGGCACGGGCATTGCGCAGCACGCCGGTACGGATCATCTCCCAGCGCGTAGCTCCCAGCGCCAGGACCGCTTCCCGTTGTTGCTGCGGGACCGCCGTCATGACCTCGCGGGTGATCGAGGAAATGATGGGAATGATCATGATCGCCAGAATGATTCCGGCCGCCAGCATGCCAATGCCGTAGGGCGGCCCCTCAAACAATCCCGTCCAGCCCAGATACTTTGCCAGCGCGGGCTGGACGTACAGGCGGAGCAATGGGACGAGTACAAAAATTGCCCACAAACCGTAAATAACGCTGGGGATCGCAGCCAGCAATTCGGTGGTGAAAGCCAGCGCGCCGCGCAGCCCGCGCGGCGACATTTCAGTGATGAACACCGCCACTCCGACCGCCAGGGGCACGGCGATGATTAAGGCAAGAATGGAAGAAACAATAGTGCCGTAAACGAAGGGTAGGGCCCCGAATTGGTTGTTGACCGGGTCCCACTCGCTGCGGAAAAAAAACTTCCAGCCGAATGCATGCCAGGAGAGATTCGACTTGGTGATCAATTCGTAGACAATGAGGCCGACTATCGCGATCACCGAAAAGCCGCAAGCCAGCATGGCGTAGAAAAATGCGGCATCGGCGCGGCGGCTGTCTCCGGCCGTTATCAGGGACTGCACTGCCGCCCCCGTGTCTGTCGCAACTGCATGTTCCGGAACGGGTTGCGGACCTTTCAGTCTAGGCGCTCCTAATGCTCTATTAGCCATTCCGGGCAAGGTAGCACGATCGTGTTACAGCAGTGTTAAAATACCAGATTGTCTCTGCCCCCGGCGAAGCTTCAGTCGAGGGCACGCCGGCAGTCTGGTTCCATAGATTCGAAATACTCAGTTCGGCTTATTTTCATATCCCATGGCTTTTGACCGTATGCGGCTACGTCCCGAAAATATTCGCGCTACCTTCAGCAAACTCAACCGGCAATTGTCGAAGCTCGTCCGCAAGCCGGCACCGGAGAACGTCCATAAATTCCGCACTTCCAGCCGCAGAGTCGAAGTGTTGGTTTCGGATTTAGCCGACCGGCGCGGCGGCAATGACAGGAAGCTGTTGAAACTCCTTCGGCGGTTGCGAAAAAAGGCAGGACGCCTGCGCGATCTGGATGTTCAGAGCGCAGCCTTGCGCAGTCTGAAAATTCCTCAGGAGCCCGGACGGAAGTCGCAACTCATGCGCACCCTGGCGGAACAGCGCGCACAGCGCGAGCAAAAGCTGCTCAAGTCCCTGGACAAGAAAACTGTTGCCGAAGTCCGCAGGCGCCTCAAACGCAGTGCCGCCAGCCTGGAGATTCCGAAGAATGCCGATCCGGTGGCCCTGGCCCGGAGAAAGCTGAACCAACTGGAAGTGGACGAGGGCGAGGTGACCGAAACAACCTTGCATCAGTTCCGGATTGCCGGCAAGCAGGCACGCTACATCGCCGAACTCGCGGGCAAAACCGCGGAGTCAACGCGCTTGATCGCCCTTCTCAACCATATGCAGGACGTGATCGGCGACTGGCATGATTGGGTCCAATTGACCGAGCGCGCGGAAAAACTGTATGGCGGCGTGCAGGATTCGGCGCTGGTGGCCGCACTGCGCAACGTAACCCGGGCCAAGTTCCGCCAGGCCGCCAGCACGCTTACCGAAACCCGGGTGGCGCTGGGCGGCAAGAAAGCGGTTTCGGTCATGCCGGCCGGACGCGAAGCTTCGCGGCCAGCCTCCGCAGCCGTCGCTTAGCATAGGACGGACGCTCCTGTCCGCCGCTTTTGCCCCCGTTTTGGCCTCAGGTATTTCCTTCGCCTGGACGGCTCTTCCTTCTTTCCCCCGAAGCCCTGCCCCAGAGGTTCGCCATCCAATCGCCTTCGGATCTCATCCAATGATCTGGAGAAAACACGCCTTTGAGGTCTCGAATCGTCGTCTTCGTTGCAGTCATTCAAACCGTCTTATTCCTGGCCCATTGGTTTCTGTATGAGACCTGGACGTTCTTTTGGGCGGCGCCGGATCCGACCGGAATTTCCGCCTTACAAATAGCATTGACTCTGCTTTCGGTCAGCTTTGTGCTGGCGTCATTGCTGGCCTGGCGCTCTTCTCATGTCGTGGTACGCGTGCTTTACACTCTCTCTGCGGTCTGGTTGGGGACTCTGAGCTTCTGTTTTCTGGCGGCGTGGGGATGCTGGGCATGCTACGGCGCGTTCCGCCTGTTCGGATTGCATCCGGACCGGCGGGAACTGGTGGTTGTCTTTCTCGGCCTGGCCTTGCTGGCGAGTTTGTATGGCATCGTCAACGCCGCCTGGACGCGGGTTCGGCGAGTCAGCGTCAAGTTGCCGAATCTACCGGAATCGTGGCGCGGACGGGTGGCAGCGCTGGTGACGGATACTCACCTTGGTCATGTTCGCGGCTCCAGATTCATGGGGCGCATCGTGACCACCCTCAGCCGGCTGCGGCCCGACATCGTCTTCATTGCCGGCGATATGTATGACGGGACGGTCGCCCGGGTCCGCGAACTGGCTCAGCCCTGGGCACGGCTCGCGGCCCCGTTGGGAGCATTTTTTGTTCTGGGGAACCACGAAGAATTCACCGATTCCACTAAATACCTCGACGCGGTCGAATACTCGGGGGTGCGGGTGCTGAATAATGAGAAAGTGACAGTCGATGGCCTGCAGATTGTCGGTGTGCACTACCGCGATTCCACCAATGACGACCACTTCCGCTCCGTCCTGCGCCACGCTGACCTGGATCGCGACCGGGCCAGCATTCTGCTCACCCACGCCCCCGACCGCTTGAAGATTGCCGAAGAGGAGGGCTTCTCGTTGCAACTCTCCGGCCACACTCACGGCGGGCAGTTCTTCCCTTTTACCTGGATTACCTCCCGTATCTACGGCAAATTTGTCTACGGCCTGCAACGTTTAGGCAATCTCATCGTCTATGTCTCCTATGGGGCGGGCACCTGGGGGCCGCCTCTGCGGCTAGGAACGACCCCGGAGATAGTGCTTATCCAGTTCGACTGATTTCGGGTCGGTTGCAAGCGTTCCTTTGCGGCCTTTGCGAGCCCTTGGCGAGCTTTGCGGTTCAGGATTTTGACGCTAAAGTCGACGTCCTGCCGCGAAGAGCCGCCAGGAGAGAACGTCAAGAAAAGAACATAGAGTAGAGGCATTCCGGCGGTTTTTGCCCCGCCGGGGACAGAAACATCGCAGCTCAGGAAGGTACAATTACCTTATATGCACACGGTTGTGGACATCTTCGGGCAGATTTTCCGCAACCTGTGGGCGCACAAGCTGCGCTCCTTCCTCACCATGTTCGGCATCGCCTGGGGAGTGGGGTCTCTGCTGTTGCTGGTCGGTGTAGGGGAAGGCTTCCGTTCGGGCAACAAACGCGAGATGGCCGAGTTCGGCAAGGACATCATGTTTATCTTCCCCGGTCGCGCGCCGGCGGTCAAAGGCCGCATGAACTCCGCCCGTAACTACTTGCTCACCTACCAGGATTACGTGGATATCCGCACCCAGGCCCCACACGTCCGCAATGCCTGCCCTTTGCTTTCGCGCACCGACCTGCACGAAGTCAGCGAATTCGCCAGTGCGGGAGGCGAAATCCTGGGGGTCGAGCCCCAGCTCAACGAGATCAGCTATCTTCCTCTCAAGGAAGGACGCTGGCTGAACGAAATGGACGGTTCGCAGAGACGCAATGTGATCGTGCTGGGCAATGAATTGTTGAAGACGCTGTTCCCGGGGCGTCCGTCGGTCGGGGCCTTCGTTCTGCTGAACGACATCCGCTTCGAAGTTGTGGGCAGCATGCCGCACCTCGGCCGGGGCGACAACAATTGGCTGAACATGCGCGGCTACATTCCTTTCCAGGTGATGGCCACGTACTTCCCGCTCAAGGGAGAAAATCACGAGAACTCTATTTCTTTTATCGAATATCAGCCTAGCGTGACCTCCGAGCATCTGCTGGCCTCCGACGATGTCCACAAGATCATCGCGCGCAACCACGGCCTCGATGCCAGCGACGAAAACGCCTTCGACGGCTGGGACACCATCAAGGAATCAAAAATGGTGGGGACCATTTTCGACGTCATGAACATGTTCCTGGGGGCGGTGGGAATGGTCACGCTGGCGTTGGGCGCGATTGGCGTGATCAATATCATGCTGGTGGCAGTCAGTGAGCGCACTCATGAAATCGGATTGCGCAAGGCCCTGGGCGCCACCAACCGCAATATTCTGTTTCACTTTTTTCTGGAAGGGTTGCTGCTGACCCTGGGCAGCGGCCTGATCGGCATGGGGCTGGCGTCCGGCTTGATGGCCATGATGGGCACGGTGCACGGGCCGGGAGGATTTGATCCCCCCAAGCTGGTGCCGATGTCGGCCATGTTGGCTATCGGCAGCTTGACCCTGGCCGGAGTGGTGGCGGGCCTTTACCCCGCACGTAAGGCTGCCATGCTGCAGCCGGTGGAAGCACTCCGGCAGGAATAAAGCCGGGAATAAACCGGGAATAAAAAAATGTTCCGTGACCTCCTGCGCGAAGCCTACGGCGCCATGCGGTACAATCGCCGTCGCACTGCGCTCACCATGCTGGGCATGGCCTGGGGCATCGCCACCGTGGTCATGCTGCTTGCTTACGGAGATGGTTTTGGCCAGGCCTGCGCCCATATCTTTGCCAATTTCGGTAACAAGCTGGTCATTGTAGTTCCGGGCCGCACCTCGTTGCAGGCAGGTGGCCAGAAAGCGGGGGCCCTCGTCCGCTTCACCCAGGATGACGTGGAGGCGCTGGTCACCAATCTCCCCCAGATCACCCACATCACGCCCGAAGTCAGCAAGCAGGCTACCATTCAGTACGACACCAGGGTTTTCACCTTCAGTGTCACCGGCAATGATCCCAATGTACCCGACATTCGCGCCTTGAAACTGGGGGAGGGGCGCTTCTACAACGCTGAAGACCAGATCCAACATTCGCGGGTAGCGGTGATCGGATCGGAAGCGAAAGAGAAACTCTTTTCGGGCCGCAATGCGTTGGGTGAGCGCATACGCGTGGACGGCCTGAGCTTCGAAGTGATCGGTGTCCTGAGCGCCAAAATGCAGGAGGGAAATGACGACATCAACCGGGTGATCTATGTTCCCTTCACCACCATGAGTGATCTGAAAGACACCCATTACCTCGATTCAATCTGGTTCACCTATCAGACTCCGGAGTACGAGCGTCTCGAACAATCGGTCCGCTCCATCCTGGCCGTGCCGCACAAGTTCAATCAGTCGGACCGTCAGGCAGTGCGAGTTTTCAACCTGATGATGCAGGTGCACCAGTTCGAAATTATCACTCTCGGGCTCAAGATTCTGATGGGTTTCATCGGCACGCTTACCCTCGGCATCGGGGGCGTCGGCCTGATGAACATCATGCTGGTTTCTGTCACTCAGAGGACGCGGGAAATTGGAGTGCAGAAGGCGCTGGGCGCGCCCCGGAGGTACATCCTGTTTCAGTTTTTGGCCGAGGCCCTGACCATTACTTTCATCGGCGGCGTGCTGGGAATTATTCTGGCCTACGCGGTCGCGCTTTCCGTGGGCCGGCTGACACTGTACAGCGCCTTCGCCAAGAACGGCGAAGCCGGCGACATCCGCCTGATCATTGCCCCCGGAACGCTGATCGCGGCCACACTTATTCTAGGCGCCGTGGGACTGGTCAGCGGCATGGTCCCCGCCTTCCGCGCCTCGCGCCTGGACCCCATCGAAGCTTTGCATTACGAATAATCATCGAGTTTGTCATCCTGAGCGCAGAACGCCTATTCGCTCGCGAATAGGCGGACGGAGTCAAAGGACCCCTATAATCTTGAGCGCAGCTTGAGATCTTCCATGGCAGCCGGTGCGACCACACGCGGTGTGACGGTGATAGGGGTTCTTCGACTGCGCGGCTGCTCCGCTTCGCGAAGCAGCCCCTTCGCTCAGAATGACAGAGGAGATGAAGAAGGCGTACGCACGGAGAAGCGATGAAATTTGCCAAAATTGTATTCCGCATTGCAGGCGTCTGGGGCATTCTGGTCCTCACCCCGCTCTACTTCATGTTCAACCTGATAGGCCGGAACGATCCGCCACCCATTACCCATCCCGCATTCTTCTACGGATTCATTGGAGCAGGCCTGGCCTGGCAAATCGCGTTTTTCGTAATCGCGACCGACCCGTCTCGCTATCGCCCGCTGATGATTCCTTCCATCTTCGAAAAGTTCAGTTACGGGATCGCGGTGGTGTTCCTCGTCATGCAGGCACGCATGCGTGCTTCCGACCTCGTGTTCGGCGGGGTTGACTTGCTGCTCGGCAGTCTGTTTGTAATTGCTTTCTTAAGGACACCGCGACGCATAGCCTAGGCGATCCCCCCGCCCGGTTTTCTTCGCGTCCTTTGCGGCCTTGCTTGGCGCACTTTGCGGTTAAGACGTTGACTTACCTATCGCAAGATCAACGCTTTCAACCGCAAGGGACGCAAAGACTGCGGCGCAGCCGACAGAACAGTCGCTATAATCGTACGGCTTGTCGCCAAGGAGCTATGCCACCACCCGATAATCGCCAACGGAACTGGTTGACCAGCGTGCTTACCGACGCGCAGTTCTGGATCCCGGTTGCAATCCTGATCGGCGGCCTGCTGCTTCTCGAATCCATCCACTGATCACAGGAATATCGAACTATGCAATCTGTGGGCGCGCCGGTGAACGAGATTGCAGGTCCGGGGATCTCGCGCTCCCGCAGGCTGCAACGATTGGGCACCCTGTCCGGCTTCACCGCGGGGGCCTGGCTCGGCGCCGCCGAGGCGCCCACGAAACTCGTTTCCCTTGGCCTGTCGCCCATCGTGATTTCGCTCATCATGGTGACCGGCGTTTTTCTGGCGCGCTGGAGTCTACCCGCTTTGATACTGGGCACTTCGTCCGTACGCGCTGACCTTCGCCGCGCGCCGCACCTCATCATCTGGGCGCTGCTTGCCGGGGGACTCTGGGCCGTGGCCAATACCTTGACCATCTTCGCGATCCGCGATATCGGTCTGAGCATCGCTTTCCCGCTGTGGAATTCAAACAGTCTTCTCGGGATCCTCTGGGGTTTCGTCTTCTTTAACGAATTGCGCCATGCCGGCTGGCGGCGCTGGACTGGAGTGCTGGGCGGCGCGCTGGTAATGTGTGTGGGCGCGACCTTGCTGGCCATCGCGTCCTCCACCCAGGCGCCCGCGGCTCACTCCATGCGCGGCGTGTGGGCCGCGCTGGGCGCCGGAATTCTTTGGGGAACAATGTACATCCCGTACCGCAAGGCCTATTTGTCCGGGATGAATCCACTTTCCTTTGTCACGTTCTTCACCTTCGGAGAACTGGGCATGATGTCCGCGCTCGCCATCGGTTACCTGGGAATGGCTCCGCTCTGGCATGAATTGACCGCTGCCCGCGATGTCCTCTTCTGGCTGATGCTGGGCGGCTTCATCTGGGTGATCGGCGATGTCTTTCAGCAATACGCCGCGAAGTATGTGGGCATCAGCCGCGGTATCCCACTCTCCAACTCCAATCAACTCTGGGGACTGCTATGGGGAGTTTTTGTGTTCGGCGAACTGCACGGCAGCGGCGCTTCAACCTACCTCCAGGTGGTGGGAGGCTCGCTGCTCATGATGTTGGGCGTAGCCGCCATCGCTTCTTCATCGGCGACCGGCAAGGAACAGGCGCAATGGCAGGAAGCCTCACGGCGGGAATCCAGACGCTATAACATTGCGGAAGACTATATCGACGCGCGCATGCAGGGCATGCAGACAGCGGGAGAAATCAGGCCGCCGCGCACCATATGGGATTGGTTGCTGGTTGCTGTCGCCACCGCTGTCTTCGTGTTTTTCGCGACCCTGGCACGAGCCCCCCGGATGTCTTTTCATTGGGGCCCGGCGCTGCTTTTGATGGCAGCAACTCTGACCCTGCTGGTGGTGTGCGGGCTCACGTTGTGGCGCACGACCCGCTTCAATTGAACCTATCGTGAATCCATCACCCAAGGTTGACCTGGTCGGTGTCGGACTGAACGCTACCGACACGCTGATTCGTCTGCCCCACTATCCGGCGCTCGGATCGAAAGTCGAGTTCAGGTCTGCCGACATCCTGCCCGGTGGCCAGGTCGCAACCGCGGTAGCCGCGTGCCAGCAATGGGGATTGCGAACCCGTTATGTCGGTAAAGTGGGCGATGACAACGCCGCCGCGATCCACCGCGACGAGTTTGAGCGCCTGGGCGTCGAGACTCATCTCATCACGGCTCCGGGATGCGCCAGCCAGGAAGCGGTCATTCTCGTGGACGACGCCGGCGAACGCACCGTGCTTTGGAAACGCGACAACGGGTTGACCTTGCTCCCACAAGAACTCCAACGCGAATGGATCGCCGAAGCCCGCGCTCTCCACGTGGATGGGCATGATACCGCCGCTGCCGTCACCGCCTCAGGCTGGGCCCGCGATGCCGAAGTCCCGGTGATCGCCGACCTTGACGACCTCTACCCTGGGGTGGAGGCTCTGTTGGAAAAAGTCGACTACCTCATTACCAGCCGCGACATTCCCGGCCGCCTCACGAACGACGCCGACTTGCGTAAATCCCTGCCGTTAGTTCGCAGCCGGTTCGGCTGCCGCCTGACCGCTGCCACGCTGGGTCAGGAAGGCGTCCTGGCCTGGGACGGTTCACAGTTTCACTACGTTCCCGCCTTTCGCGTGAGCCCGTTAGACACCACTGGCGCGGGCGATATCTTCCACGCCGGATTTATTTATGGACTTCTCCAGGGCTGGTCGTTGTCCCGGCAGCTCGAATTCGCCTGCGCCGCGGCTGCGTTGAACTGCACTGCGGCCGGCGCCCGTGGCGGCATTCAGCCGGTGAGAGAAATCGAGAAACTGGCCGCATCCAGCAGCCGGCACCCCTCGGCTTTTGCTATCTAGATGCCATCTGGGTGGGATGCCTCCGCAACGACTTCTACCCCTGTCATCCTGAGCGTAGCTTTTCCATTCGCTTGCGAATGGAAAAGTGGAGTAGAAGGACCCCTACCCTCGCTACGCTCCCGCGGCAAATGGATTTTCCTCACGCTGCAAGCGGCTAAAATACCAGCTGCCGGCAGTCGGGGTTACGATAGGGGTCCTTCGACTCCGTCGTGC
>JBOGLC010000134.1:0-12363 GCA_050746005.1 Terriglobales bacterium | reverse complement strand
TCTTGATCTCGTGCGCCAGGACGCCGGCCATGCCGGACACCGAGCGCGCCGCGGCGCGATGCGTAAGCTGCCGCTCGATCATTTGCGCCATCGAGCAAGCGGGACATCCGGTAGTTCGCGTCCCTCTCGGCGACATTTACGACTTGGGCCAGGAGTTCTTCCGTTGGGAGATCGCCACCGCCGTAGCCGGGTCCATCATCGGCATCAATGCCTTTAACCAGCCCGATGTCGAAGCCAGCAAGATCGCGACCCGCAACCTGACCACGGAATACGAAAAGACGGGCTCCCTGCCCGCGGAGAAGCCGGTTCTCGAAGATGGCGGCATCAAGCTGTTTACGGATGAAGTGAATGCCGATGCTTTGGCGAAATCAGCGGGCGGCGATAAGTCGCTGGCTGGATATCTCCGCGCTCATTTCCGGAGAATCGGCGCCGGCGACTATTTTGCTCTGCTGGCCTACGTTCAGATGAATGCAGAGCACGAAACGCTTTTGCAGAAATTGCGTCAGGAGTTGCGCGACCGTAAGCGGGTGGCCACTTGTCTCGAATTTGGCCCGCGATTCCTGCACTCCACGGGTCAGGCTTACAAGGGTGGACCGAACAGTGGAGTTATCCTTCAGGTCACCTGCGACGATGCCGCCGACTTGCCCGTGCCCGATCAGAAATATAGCTTCGGCGTGGTCAAAGCGGCGCAGGCCCGGGGAGACTTCCAGGTTCTGGCCGAACGCGGACGACGGGCCTTGCGAGTGCACCTGGGCAAAGACCTGGCTGCCGGTCTCGCCCGGCTGTCGGCTGCGTTCCATCAAGCTCTAACCTGATTTTCGCCCCGGCATACTACACTGGTTCAACCTGCAGCCACTAAAAGTGGTGGCCGTGGACTACAGAAACGATTTAATATTGAATAAGGAGCCGATTTTATGCGTCTGGGGATGGTCGGTCTGGGCAAGATGGGCGCCAACATGACGCGCCGCCTGATGAAAGGTGGGCACGAACTCGTAGTCACCGATCTGAGCGCTGACAACGTGAAGAAGATCGCCGGCGAGGGCGCAATCAGCTCCGCTTCCCTCGATGACTTCGCCGGCAAACTGGGCAAGCCCCGCATCGCATGGCTGATGGTGCCGGCAGGCGCACCCACCGAGCAGACCGTGGATGCCCTGGCGCAACGCATGCAGGCGGGCGACATTCTCATCGACGGTGGCAACTCTTATTTCAAAGACGATGTCCGTCGTTCCGCCAAGCTCAAGCAGAAAGGCATTCATTACGTCGATGTCGGGACTAGCGGCGGCGTGTGGGGTCTGGAACGTGGCTACTGCATGATGATCGGCGGCCCCAAAGAGGTAGTACAGCTACTCGATCCGATTTTCAAAACCCTGGCTCCCGGGCGCGGTGACATTACCCGCACTCCCGGCCGCGAGAAGATGACAGGCACCGCCGAAGACGGGTACATCCACTGCGGACCTTCCGGCGCCGGACACTTCGTAAAGATGGTGCACAACGGAATCGAGTACGGACTGATGCAAGCCTATGCCGAAGGCTTTGACATTTTCCGCAATGCCACCAGCAAAGAGGTTCCGGAAGAGCATCGCTATGACTTGAACCTGCCTGACATCGCCGAGGTCTGGCGCCGCGGCAGCGTGGTGAGTTCATGGCTTCTCGACCTGACGGCCATTGCGTTAGCCGAGAATCCGACTCTGGCGGAGTATACCGGTTTCGTTCAGGATTCTGGAGAAGGGCGCTGGACCATCCAGGCCGCGATTGATGAGGCCGTTCCAGTCGATGTTCTATCGGCCGCCTTGTACACCCGGTTCCGTTCGCGTCAGGAACATACCTTCGCGGAGAAAATGCTTTCCGCGATGCGGCAACAGTTCGGGGGGCACGTCGAGCCCGGGACCCTTAAAAAATAGATATGGCGCAGACAGACGCAATGCCGGCAGTGGAGCCGCAGCGGATCGGCAAACCGGGCGATCCGTGCGCCATGGTGATCTTTGGCGGCAGCGGCGACTTGACCAGCCGCAAGCTGATTCCCGCCCTTTATAACCTGGCCAAAAACGAATTGCTCTCGCGCGAGTTCGTCGTGATCGGAGTGGCGCGCGCGCCTCTGTCCACCGAAGACTTCCGCAAGAAAGTCTCGGAAGACATCAAGCAATTCGGCACCGATAAAGTGGACCCCGACATCTGGGAATGGTTTGTTCGCCGCCTGCACTACCTCAGCGGCGACATGGGCGACAAGGCTTTCTATCCCCGCCTCAAGGAGTTGCTCGACCAGGTCGACAAGGACCATTCCACCCACGGCAACCATATGTACTACCTGGCCACCGCCGCCGAGTTTTTCGGACCCACGGTCGAGCAACTCGCGGCCGCCGGTCTGATGCAGGAGGACAATCAGCATTGGCGGCGGGTGGTGATCGAGAAGCCTTTCGGCCACGATCTCGAATCCGCCCGGCTGCTGAACCAGCAACTGCTGCGGGTAGCGAGTGAAAAGCAGATCTACCGCATCGATCATTATCTGGGCAAGGAAACGGTGCAGAACATCCTGGCCCTGCGTTTCGCCAACGGAATCTTTGAGCCCATCTGGAACCGGCGTTATATCGATCACATCCAGATTTCGGTGGCGGAAACGGTAGGCGTGGAAAAGCGCGGCGGCTACTACGATAAGGCGGGCGCATTGCGGGACATGGTGCCCAACCACATCATGCAGCTCATCAGCCTGACCGCCATGGAACCGCCGGTTTCATTCCGTGCCGATGCCGTCCGCGACGAGCAGGGAAAAATTTTGCATGCCATCCAGCCCATGAGTTCGGAAGATGTGCTTACCCGGACGGTACGTGGCCAATATGGCGAGGGCATCGAAGACGGAGAACGCGTGCCCGCATATCGCAGTGAACCGGGCGTGCCCGCAGATTCAAAAACGGAAACCTTTGTCGCCATGAAGTTGCTGATCGATAACTGGCGCTGGGCGGATGTTCCCTTCTATCTCCGTACCGGCAAGCGCCTGCCCGGCCGCAGCACCAGCATCGTCATTCAGTTCCGTCGCGCTCCTTTTGTCCTTTTTCGCGACACCCCGGTGGAGAACCTGATGCCCAACCAACTGGTGTTGCACATTCAGCCGGAAGAGGGCATTTCTCTCCGCTTCGCCGCCAAAGTGCCGGGACCCGCCATGCGGCTGGGCGCGGTAAACATGGACTTCGAATATTCCGACTATTTCGGGGCCGTGCCCAGCACCGGCTACGAGCGGCTGCTACACGATTGCATGATCGGCGATGCCACTCTGTTCCAGCGCGCCGACATGGTTGAAGCTGGATGGTGCGTGGTCAGCCCCGTTCTTGACGTCTGGAGAGCGCTTCCGCCGCGCAACTTTCCTAACTACGCTTCCGGCGCCTGGGGGCCCAAAGAAGCCGAAGAGTTGCTGGAACGCGATGGCCGTCACTGGAGGAATTTCGAGAAATGATCCTGGCAGGCGATATCGGCGGTACCCATGCCCGGTTGGCATTCTTCGAAGCGGTGGATGGCCACTTCAGGCTGGTCTCCGCTTCCATCTTTCCCAGCCGCGAGTACTCCGGCCTGGACGAGATCGTTGCCAAGTTCGTCGATACCTCCAACCTGCATCCCGATACCGCCTGCTTCGGCATTGCGGGCCCGGTGCGCAACGGGCGAGTCGAGGCTTCCAATCTTCCCTGGATCATTGAATCCAAACGTCTGGCCGATGAGCTCAAGATCAGGAAAGCTCTTTTGATCAATGATCTCGAGGCCAATGCCTGGGGCATTCCCGCACTCGATGACAAAGACGTAGTCGCACTCAACCAGGTCCAGGGACATCCCGTCGGCAATCAGGCCGTGATCGCTGCCGGCACCGGACTGGGCCAGGCCGGCATGTTCTGGGACGGGACGAAGCACCATGTGTTCGCCTGCGAAGGGGGCCACTCGGATTTCGCCCCGCGCACCCAGTTGGAAGTCGAGCTCTTCAATTATCTGCACACTCGTTTCGGCCACGTCAGCTATGAACGGATTATTTCCGGACCCGGCCTGGTCAATGTATTCAGCTTTCTGCGCGACACCGGACACGGCACCCCGCCGCAGTGGCTGTCCGACGAGATGTCTCATTCGGATCCCGCGGCGGCGATTTCTCGGGCCGCGCTCGACGGTAAGTGCGGATTGTGCGAGCAGGCGGTAGACTTGTTCATCTCGATCTACGGGGCCGAAGCGGGCAATCTGGCGCTGAAGATCATGGCCACGGGCGGAGTTTACCTGGGCGGCGGGATCGCTCCCAAAATGCTTTCAAAACTATCCGGGCCATTGTTCATGCAGGCCTTCACCGGCAAAGGCAGGATGCAGGCGTTGCTCGAAGGCATGCCGGTCAGGGTAATTACTAACGACCGGATTGCCCTGCTCGGCGCCGCCCGCTGCGCTCTGGTCAAAACCGCTGCGGCGTAACTGAAACCCACATGCCGGCTCAACCTGAAATTCGTATTCTGCCGTCTACCCCGGAATTGTTTGAGGCGGCGGCGGCGGAGTTTGCGGATCGAGCTTCCCAGGCGGTGCGGGCCAATGGAAAATTCACGGTTGCGCTTTCCGGCGGCTCGACGCCAAAGCGCCTTTATTCGCTGCTGGCGACCCGGCCGAATATCCCATGGGACAAGATTTGTTTTTTCTGGGGCGACGAACGCCATGTTCCTCCCGACCATCCAGACAGCAATTACCGCATGGCCCAGGAGGCGCTCCTATCCAGGGTTCCAGTGCGGCCGGGAAATATCTTTCGGATTCACGCCGAGGCAGAGGACGCGGCAGCAGCGGCCCTGCAATACGAGCAAGTGCTGAAGGATTTCTTTCAACTGGCTCCAGGGCAGTTTCCGCGCTTTGATCTGATCTTTCTCGGCGTAGGGCCTGACGGGCACTCGGCTTCCCTTTTCCCCGGTACAGCCGCGCTCAACGAAACCCAGCGGCTGGTGGTCGCAAACTGGGTGCCGAAATTCAATACCCACCGCATCACTTTCACTTTCCCGGTTCTCAATGCCGCCGCCTGTGTGCTGTTTCTTGCGAGCGGACCCGACAAAGCCGAGATTCTCCACCAGGTCCTGGAGAACGACGCTGCCGGTCTGCCGTCTCAAAGAGTGCAACCGTCGAATGGTCAATTGATCTGGATGGTGGATGATGCAGCCGCAGGCGCCATGTCCCGCCGAACTGCCTGACCAAAGCTGCCTCCTTCTGTTCGCTTCTCTGACCGAGAGTTCCTCCGGCAAATTCTGGATACTCGGCGCAGATTATCTCCATGCCGACCCCAGCGGTATATTTTTTCCAGAAATTAATTTGCCATTCATCGATTTCAACAAGTCTTCTGCTTACAATTCTTGTCGCCACCCTCGTCCTAACCTATCAGGAGGTCTTTATGAGATTGTTGCAACAAGTCTGTTCTGCTTGCCGGTTCTCCATACTGATTGGTGTCCTCATAGCCGCGGTGGGGGGCCCTTGCCTGGCACAAAACAAGTGTCAGCTGAAATCGCCCACCGGACGCATCAAGCACGTTATTTACATGCAGTTCGACAATACACACTTCCTGCGCGACAACCCGAACGTGCCCTCGGATCTCGAGCAGATGCCTCACTTGCTCAATTTCATCAAGAACAACGGAACCCTGCTGGCGAACGACCACACTGCTTTGATTTCGCACACCGCCACCGGCATTCTGACTACCCTCACCGGCGTTTATCCAGACCGCATGGGAATCCCGGTATCCAACAGCTTCCGTTACTTCCGGAGCGACGACGGCACCACCCGGACTGGCGTCTCCTTCGCGTATTGGACCGCGCCGCTGTATGACCCCGCCGGCAGCACCACAGACACCACGCCCGAGATGATCAACGAGAACGGCAAGATTGCTCCGGCGCCCTGGGTACCCTTCACTCGCGCCGGCTGTGACTTCGGCGCCGTCGCGACCGCGAACACCATCCTTGAAAACATCGCCATCGATATTCCCACCGTGTTCGGCGCGGGCTCACCCGAGTCCATGGAAGCGGACGCCTCCAATGCCGCCCCGGCAAATACAGCGGCGCGCGCCCTTGCCCAGACCGACTTCGTCGGCATCGGCGTGCATTGCGCCAAAGGCTCAAAGCTTTGTTCGGCGAAAAATAACGGTCGGCCTGACCTTCTCCAGGACGAACCGGGTGGTTATAAGAACTTCAATGGACTCTTTGGCGCCAAATATGTCGACCCGGTCATCCATCCCAACGGACCGATGACCGACCTTGATGGCCAAACCATCCAGGATCCGTTCGGTCAACCAGGCTTCCCCGGCTTTGACGGCATGGAAGCGACGGTTTCGCTGGCCTGGATCGCACAGATGCAGGAGGCCGGCATTCCGATTACCTATGCCTACATCTCCGACGCGCATGATGGACACGGCACTTCCGGGAACGTTCACTTTGCCTACGGCCCTGGCGAGGACGGCTACACGCAGCAACTGCAGGCCTACGATCAGGCCTTCCAGAAGTTCTTCGACCGCCTGGCTTCCGACGGAATTGACAAGAGCAACACGCTGTTCGTTTTTACCGTCGATGAAGGCGACCATTTCGTCGGCGATGCGCCCATCCCTTCGAATTGCGACGGTGTGACTACGCCGTGCACCTACAACCGCGTTGGCGAAATTAACGCCGACCTGCGGCGCATGGTGTTCACGCAATCCGGCGACTCGACCGTTTTCTCCGTGCATTCCGATGACGCGCCCACGGTCTACGTTAACGGCACCAGCACGCAGCCCATCCGCGACCAGACGGATCCGGTTGTCCGCAAACTCGAACAGGAGATGGCCGGGCTCAGCTGGCTGAATCCATATACGGGCCTGGTCGAGAACAACATCATGGTCGCGCAGGTGGACCAGATCGGCATGAAGACGCTGCACATGGTTACCGCCGATCCCTTCCGCACCCCGACCTTCACTCCGTTCGCCGATCCCGACTGGTTCTTCTTCGCCACCAGCGCGACAACCTGCGCGACGCCCGCCGATTGCGCATCCATTCCAGCGCGGACCAGCCAGAGCTTTGCCTGGAACCACGGCGATATTCAAAACGAGATCGCCACAACCTGGATCGGTTATGTTGGCCAGGGCGTCGAAAAGGGCGGAATCGACAGCAATACCTGGTCGGACCACACCGATGCCCGCCCGACGATACTGAACCTGGTCGGCTTGAAGGACGACTATGTTCATGACGGACGCGTTATTTCCGAAGCATTGGAAGGCAGCGCCATCCCGCGGGCGGTGAAGCTAAGCCCCGGCTTTCAACCGCTGGCGCGAACCTACAAGCAACTGAACGCGCCTTTCGGTGCCTTTGCCATGGCGACCATCAGGTCTTCCACCAAGGCGCTGGCATCGAACGATGCTGGCGATGCGACTTACACTTCCATTGAGGGGGCGATACAGTCGCTCACCACGAAGCGGGATGCGGTCGCGGCTGAGATCAAGGGTCTGCTCGATGACGCTGAATTTAATGGCAAGCCCATCAATAACTTGAAGGCTGCCCTGCTCACTCTGAGGGCGCTCTCACTGATGTACCAGGCGAGCCAACTGCCACACTAGCTAGAAGAAGTAACTCTATGTGGAGTCACGGCATCCAGGGCGCTGCGGAAAGGCGCCCAGGATGCCAATTTGTCGTCGGCCGCACCGACGCTGTTTTGGGGCCCAGTAAAAGTCGGAGAACCAACTTACCTTCAGAACACCGGCACCAGATTGTGTTTTTTGGAGTACATCTTGCGATCCAGCGCGCGCAGCACATCCTCGGCGTCGGAACCGGTTACATAGGAGGCCAGGGCCCAACTGAACGAGAGTTCGAAATCCTTTGTGTTGCTCAGGTTCCACTGGTCTACGTCCCGCAGAATCCGCTGCACCGGGGAATCGGCCTGTTCTTCGGTGGTATCCGGCATCATGATTAGAAATTCATCTCCACCCTGACGGAAGGCCAGGTCGGCGCCGCGAAAAACCGTCTTCAATATCTTGGCGAAATCGACCAGGATCTTGTCGCCTTCGAGCGCTCCAAATTTGGAGCTGATTCCGCCGAACCCGTTCAGGTCAATCGCCATGAACGTCAGGCTGCTCCCCAGGCGGTTGGAGCGCGCCACTTCGCGTGGAACCAGTTCATTCAAGGCTCGCCGGTTCAAAAGCTGGGTAAGCGGATCGATCAGCGACAGGCTTTCCAGCCGCTCGTTCAAGATCAATTCACGAATCAGGGCCAGGCGGGTGCTGTTCAAATTCCGCTTTTGCGACAACACATAAATATTGAACAACAAAACCAGCGAGATCAATCCGAAGAAGAGTTGCGGCAGATAAAGGTGCTCGATGTGGACCATCCGCTGCGACGACAGCAGGTTGGGCAAAATCAGCGCCAGCAAGCCCGAAGTCAGCACCAGCATCACCAGAATTCCGATTGACCACAGCTGAAAATCGCGCCCGGAGAGCTGCTGAATCTGCTGCTGAATCTCATCCGCGCGCACCAGCATGGAGGGCTGGGCCGTGCGATCTTCATTAGGCTGCGCCATTTCCCTCCCCTGGAAAGAAATTTCCCCTCGTTCGGAACACTCGTCCTTAGAATTTGTACTGCAACCGGGGTGGGAAGCAGGCAGGAAAAGCCGGGTCCGAGGTTACGTTCGTAATGACAGGACGGCACTTGCGGGATCGGTCAGGGGTAGTCGACGTCCAGCAGCACGTTGTGTCCGCTTTCCTTGCGGAAAGTGACTTCAACTTTCTGCCCCACCGGCAGCGCGTTCCGCATGTCCCCTTCGAGCACGAGCAGGTTCGAGGCGCTGCCACCGTCGGACAGGGTCACGATGGACTTGTTGGGCTGGCCTACCCCGGATTCATAAAACTGAACGCTTTCCACTCGGCCCCTTTGCCTTAGCCCGCCGGTGAAAGTTGAAGTAGCAGTCGAAGCGCTCTGCGCTCCGCTGCGCTTCTTCTTCAGTTCGATCAGAACATTCAAACCCACGATGCCCGACATGGCCAGCAGGATCAGAGACATGAACAGTCCGTCCACGGTGGCGATCGAACCGTACATAACAATCCAGCCAATGCCTAGCAGTGGGACCAGCGCCAACAGCACCGAGATGAGGAGCATCATGATTTTTTCCGGAGAAATCCGTCGCAGGCCAAAGCCACGGCCAACAGATTAGCAAAAAAGGCACTCCCTGTTCATCTCTTTAGGAGGGTAGGTCTCTGGTTCCGGCTCAGGCGCAGGTGTCGCGCCAGTCGGCAATTTCCTTCAGGCCGTCCGCCCGGGTTTGTTCGAAAAGACGCACCCGGTGGCGCGAGTGCTCAAATTCGTGGATGTCAGCCCATACTTCAGCCTGCCAGGGCTCATCGTGAATCGCGGTTTCGCCGCAGGTGGCACAGCGGGTATGCAGCCTTCGCACCAGGCGGGCTGGCACCGCAACCGGGCCGGGAGGCAGTTCGACGAAGATGCAACGCACTTCCTGGATATCTTCGTTGTCGCCGATAATGTGCTCGTAGCGCAACAGATAGCCGAAGGCCAGTTTTCTGGCTTCCTGTTCGGCCTCGGCGCGGGTGTGAAAGGGACCATACTCCGCCCGCATCTGTTCAGTTGAATCGCAAGCCATCCAAAACGTTTCCTTGTACGGCATCGTTTCCTCGAGGGGTCGGACTGGCTGGCTGAGATAAAGTGCCGGATGGTCCTGGGATCACGCCCCATTCGTAGGATTGCAATCAGAATGCCGGGATTGCCCGCATAAGTTATTGACTTGTAAGCGCTGGCGGGGACTGCAAAAAGCCGGGCCGCAAGCCCGCTGCAACATTTTGCAGCCTTTTGCCCGCAGCGGGCCCTAAAAAGCCGAGGCGTCGCGTCGGCTGGGTGCGACTGGCGGCGGGTCCACCGCCGTTTCGGTCGCAAACAGGCTGACTCGTAGGCAGGAGTCTCCGACCATCCAGCATAGTTTGCAAAAACGTTACGGAACAGCGACACCGACGCTGGATTATTTCTGGCTTTCGCTTTGAGCCAACTCATCACGCAGGCGCGCGGCTTCAACGTGATATTTTTCAGCTTCAGTTCGGTGCGGGACAGCGCCAACAGTTCCCATCGCGTCGAAGACTTTCGTCATGGCAGCGCTCTTGCCGTGACCGATATGTTCGAGTTGATCGGCGTAATCGTCCTGGTACCGGGCTTCGGCCTCGAGTTTGTCAATACGACCGTGGAGATCCCGGATCTTCGCCCAGCGTTGCGCTTGCGCGATGACCGCATCGCGGACCGCAAGAGTGGCGTTTTGCCACTCCCCGCCGTTATCCTGCAGATCGTCGGTGAAAACCTGCAGATTATTTTCGCCCTGCACATTTCCCTGGGCCGCTGCCAGACCGTACCAGGTCAAAGCCCTGGCATTGTCGATCTCAACCCCTTGTCCGAATTGATACATCCAGCCAAGCTGGTTTTCCGCATCGCTGTTACCTTGCGCGGCGGCTGGGTTGAACCAGGACATCGCCTGCGCATAGTCGGTTTTCACGCCGGTGCCATGCTGAAAAATGTAGCCGATGTTTTCCTGGGCCTGGCCGTTACCGTGTGCTCCAGCTTTGTAATACCAGGAAAGAGCTTCGGTGTAATTCTGTGGCTGGCCCCAGCCTTCCCCGGCCATGAACCCGAGCTGGTTTTCCGCGTCGGAGTTGCCGTGGTCGGCGGCGCGGCGGTACCAGGCGAGCGCCTGGGCATAATCGCGATTGACCCCAAATCCGCACTGGTAGAAGTACCCGACTTCCCTTTCGGCAACGGACAGATTCTGCTCGGCCGCCTTGCGGTACCAGGCGAGGGCCTGCTTATAGTCACGATGGACGCCATGGCCCGCCTCGAATAAACCCGCCAGATTGGACTGCGCCTCCGCAAAGCCCTGGTTCGCGGCCAGGCGGTAGTAGGTTGCGGCGCGCTTGTAATCCTGCGGCACGCCGATGTTATTTTCGTACAAGCTGCCAAGCTGATTCTGCGCCGGCGCAAAGCCCTGGGCAGCGGATTTCCGGTACCAGGCCAGCATCTCTGCGTAGTTCAAGGTCACGTAGCGTGCACGAAAATAATCATTGGCGAGGGTGAATTCCGCCTGGGCGCTCCCGGCGGCGGCCTGCTGAATATCGGAGGTGGGCGCTTGCGCAAACAGCAGCGGAGAAACAAGGCAGAGGAAAAACAGCTGGAGGGCGGAAAACTGCGCTCGCCCGGGGCCCGGGATCTTTGCCCAAATAGTCATAACAATCTTCAACTTTTGATGTCGGTAAAGGGCAATTCTGGACCGCTCGGTATAGCCGCGAAAGATAACGCAGGTAATGAGAGGAAGCTGATATCCCCGATCAAAATGGACAGCGTTTCACCGATAACCCGGCTCCGCGCGGACAAACCGAGCAAGGCGCGGATTCCGTTTACGCCGGTTGAACGCGCCGCGGCCATCGCCTTGCAAAGACTCGGGACGATTGTCATCATGGAGGCATGCAAACTGTCTTCGAGGCAGCAGGTGGCAACGACGGCCTGCGCCGTCTTGCCGGCGCCTGGCATCGTCGGGTGATGGCCGACGAGGCGGTCGGCCATGCCTTCAGCCACGGCTTCCATCCCCAGCATGTCGAGCGACTCGCCGCTTACTGGGCCGAGGCCCTCGGTGGCCCCAGCACGTATTCCGACTCCTATGGTGATGAGACCTCCGTCGTCAAAATGCATAGCGGCAACGGGGAGCACGACGAAATGGATCGCCGTGCGATCGCTTGCTTCGACCAGGCTTTGGTTGATGCCGGATTAGCCGAGGACAATGCCCTGCGGCAAACACTGCACGACTACTTCGCTTGGGCGACCACGACAACGATGTCCCGCTACCATCAGTCCGCCGATGACGTGCCTAGCGGCCTCAGCATCCCACACTGGTTCTGGGACGGGCTCCAGCCGTGACAGTTGGCGTCTGGCATATGCCGGAACTCCATCACTTCGAATTTATTCGCGATTTGATATTGGTTGTTGGGGTGTAACCACACTGCCATCACAAGCGCAAGTCCTTGCGAAGAGCACAGCGTTTACGAGTTGTATCCGGGCCGCCGGCGAGCCTTCCATTACTCATCGGTCATGGAAGGGCGGCCGTTAATACAGCAATTTGAGCGGGCTGCCGTATTGCGCGGCGGGCCGCTACTCCTTCGCCGCAGCCTCCAGTGTAGCGACGTCGAACTTTACCATTTTCATCATCGCCGCCATCGCTTTCGGGTGCTTCAGGATCTCGCCAATATTCTCCGGCACGATCTGCCAGCACAGGCCGAACTTATCCGTCAGCCAGCCGCAGGCCATGGGATTGCCACCCTCAAGCAGCTTGTCCCAGTAGGAGTCGATCTCGGCCTGGTCTTTGCACGCGACGGAGTACGAG
>JBOGLC010000133.1:0-66432 GCA_050746005.1 Terriglobales bacterium | reverse complement strand
ATTGGTGAAGAACCCCAAAGGCTCGATCCTCTGCTTTGTCGGACCTCCGGGAGTCGGCAAGACTTCGCTCGGTATGTCGATCGCAAAGGCTACCGGACGCAAATTTGTCCGCCTCTCGCTTGGCGGTGTGCGCGACGAAGCCGAGATTCGCGGTCACCGCCGCACCTACATCGGCGCCCTGCCCGGACAAATTATCCAGATGATGAAGAAAGCCGGCACCAAGAACCCGGTCTTCATGCTGGACGAAGTAGACAAGATGTCCATGGATTTCCGCGGCGATCCGTCGGCCGCGCTGCTCGAAGTGCTCGATCCCGAGCAGAATTTCATGTTCGTGGACCACTATCTGGACGTCGAATACGATCTCTCGCAGGTCTTCTTCATTGCCACGGCAAATGTCATGCACACCATCCCTCCAGCACTGCAGGACCGGATGGAAGTGCTGCGCCTGCACGGCTACACCGAGCAGGAAAAGGTCGAGATCGCCAAACAGTTCCTGGTCAAGAAGCAACTTCTGCAGGCGGGATTGACCGACAAGAATATCAAGTTCACCGACGACTCCATCACTGCCTTGATTCGTTCCTACACCCGGGAAGCGGGAGTGCGCAACCTGGAGCGCGAAATCGGCAACGTCTGCCGCAAAGTCGCCCGCAAAGTAGTAAAGGAAGGCGATACTTATAACGTTGCCATCGGGCAGAACAACGTCAACGACTTCCTGGGCGTGATCAAATTCCGCGATACCCTGGCGCACGAAAAGAGCGAGATCGGCCTGGTCACCGGCCTGGCCTGGACCGAAGTCGGCGGCTCCATCCTCAGCACGGAAGCCACGGTAGTCGACGGCAAAGGCAAACTCACGCTGACGGGAAAACTGGGCGACGTCATGCAGGAGTCGGCCCAGGCAGCCATGTCTTATGTGCGCTCGCGCTCGCATCGACTGGGCTTGCAGCGCGATTTCTACCGCACGCTCGACATTCACGTGCACGTGCCGGAAGGCGCCATCCCCAAGGATGGACCCTCGGCCGGAATCACGATCGCGACTGCGATTTCGAGCGCCCTGAGCAGAATTCCCGTGCGCCGTGACATCGCAATGACGGGCGAAATTACGCTGCGCGGCAAGGTCCTGCCCATCGGCGGACTGAAGGAAAAATTGCTGGCCGCCCACCGCGCCGGCTTGTTCGAAGTGATTCTGCCTCAGGACAACGAGAAAGACGTAGCCGAGGTCCCGGAAAACCTGCGCACCGCCATGAAGATGCACTTCGTCGAAACCATGGACCAGGTGCTGGCCGTGGCCCTGGAACGGCCGCTACCGGACGTGGAGGAAGAGGTGGCAGAGCCGATTGCGCCCATCCCTCCGCCGGCCGAGAGTCCCGCGGCGCATCAGTAATTCTCTACCTCAGTGTCAGGCAGGCCCGCGCAAGCGGGCCTTTTTTGTTGCTCCTTTGCGTACTTTGCGGATTCCTTTGCGTTCTTTGCGCTTAAAAGTTTTTAGCGCAAAGCGTGCAAAGACGGACGGCAAAGCGCGCGAAGAAAACACCTTGGGGAATTCGGATAAAATATAGACAGGGTCATTCGTGTGGAACGGAATCCTGAGCCAGAAGCGCCCAGAACCCGCCTGCGAGGCGAAGCAAGGCTGGTTATCGCGGGGGCGCTGGTGCTTATTCTCCTGGTCTGGCTGCCGGCCTATCGCCTGTTTTTTCTCGGCAGCCTGGGGATCGGAATTGTCGTTGCCGCCATTCTCTATTTTTGGAATCGTTACAAACCGGTCAAGCCGGAGGATGTCGAAAACAAGCGGCCTCTCGGCCTTGAGTAACCGGCCGAGAGGGCAATGACGCGCGATCCTGACCAGGCAGCATTCGGGAAAGTCCGCACGATCCCATCTCTTTTTTTCCGGCGGCTGCGCTTGCAACTTCCGGCACGAAACTGCAAACTGATTTATGCGTGTTTTAGCTCGATTCATGATGTCAGTGAGCGATGCCCGGCAGTTCCCCGCTCCCACGCTGCCTGAGGTCGCATTCCTGGGGCGTTCCAATGTCGGCAAGTCGAGCGTCATCAACTCGCTTCTGGGCGCCAAAATAGCTAAAACCAGTTCCACCCCCGGCCGTACCCGCTCAATTAATTTCTTCGAAATCCGCTGGCCGGGAAAACCCGAAGCGGAAATGGTTTTTACCGACTTGCCGGGCTATGGCTATGCCAAAATCTCCCGTGAAATCTCGCAACAGTGGCCGAGTTTCATCGATCCTTATCTGAAAGACCGTCCCTGCCTGGCTTTGTGTGTCGCGCTGGTGGACGTGAATGTACCCCCGCAGCCCGGGGACCGGCAATTGCTGGATTTTCTGTCGGAAATCGGACGGCCTACGCTGGTCGTCGCCACCAAGAGCGACCGGCTGTCGGCCAACCGCCTGCGCAATGCGATTCAGACTCTCGCCCGGGAATATCCGTCGGCTCAAATTTTGCCTTACTCAGCACGAACCGGGGACGGACGCCAGGAACTCTGGCAGGAAATCCGCAAGCAGACCTTGGATTTCGGATCCCGGACGGCAGATCCCACACCTCGGATTTCCGCTCTGTAAGCGGGCTACACCTCGGCGCCGCGGGTGTACACTTTCCCGAAGGTTGACCTGAAGGCGATTCATGAAACCCTCCCTTTCCTTCTTGCTGGCGATCAGCATGATCGTCACTCTCACCGGCTGTGGAGATGTCTTTTTTGTCGGCGGCGCCATCAACCCCGCATCCTCCAGCGTCAGCGGCCTGGTCGGCGTAGTGCAACTCAGCGCGGTTATCGGCGACCAGGGGACCACGGTGTAAGTCACGTTTGTCACCTTCGTGCAAAACGGCGCATCGTCCACGGTCGGTTTCTGCGGCGATGAGCGCAACCGCTTTCCCATGCAGCAAACGGTTCGAGCCAACTTCACCCGGGAACAAACCTGTAACAGCATCGTCGCGGTCGTGATTACTTAAAAAAACGCGAGACCTCAAGCCCTGCCATTTGTCATCCTGAGCGGAGCGTCTGGGTTCGCTTGCGAACGAAGACGCAGAGTCGAAGGACCCCTACAGCCTCACCTCGCGCAATCGTGGTGGGAATTTTCTTTTGGCGCGGCCGTTCAGGCACGCAACCAGAAGACTGGCAGCCGACTAGCGTGGCAGGGGTCCTTCGGCTTCGTATCTGCTTCGCCAAGCGAAGCAGATGCTCCTCTCAGGATGACTCGTGGTATGGGGGAACGCAGTTCATCGTTCAAACCTGAGGTCAGAGGCCCGACGACCGTCCTCCATTACCTTGGTTATCTAGGGTCAAGTTACGCACCCGGCTACAGTTGCGGGATGACACTTTCATCCATGGTGGTCTCGCGCGATTTCCAGGAAGTCAGCGTTCTCGAATGCATTCTCGGCGGTTTGCACATGGACGTCGACATTGAATCGGAACCGGACCGCGCCCGTGCCAAGCTGGCCAAGTCGAAGATCGATGCTCTCATCATCGACTGTGACCTTAGCGGCGCATCCAGTTTCCTGGAAGGTTTGCAGGACGGCACCATCCGGAATGCGGTGCCTCTCATCATCGTGAGCGGCTCCGGGAACCGGGAACATCTCGAGTCCAAGGGCGCTTCGTTCGTCTTTCTAAAACCGATTTCGGTGGAGCAGGCGGTGCACACCTTGTCGGCGGCGCGTAACATGATTCTGGATGGGAGGCTGCGCTATCACCGCGCGACCCTGGATGTTCCGGTCGCGCTCACCTACGCGGCCAATAATCGCCAGCGCGCGCATCTCCTGAACTTGAGCCAGGGCGGCATCGGGGTACATTTGCAAAAGCCCAACTCAAGCGTGGGCAAAATGAACGTGACCTTTACCTTGCCGGGCACCAGGCTGGCGATGAAGTTCCAGGGCGAAGTAGCGTGGCAGGACAGACAGGGCAACGCCGGCATCCGGTTCGTGCAAAGTGCTCCACGGATGAAGCGCGAACTGCAGCTCTGGTTGGAGCGTCAGTACTTCCTGCACTAACGTCCTGTCGTGCACTAACGTCCTGTCATCCTGAGCGCAGCAAAACCGATTCGCTTGCGAATCGGTTGCGAAGTCGAAGGACCCCTACAAGCTCAATTGCTTTCAAAGTAATGGGAGTTTTCTTCAGCAGGATCACTCCCCAACCCAAACGGCAATTTTTTTTGGAGATCACCTCAGCGATCAACCGAAGTGCAGGCCGCCGACTAGCTCATAGCGTTCCTTCGACTCCACAAACTGCTTCGCGAAGCGAAGCAGTTGCTCCGCTCAGGATGACGCCTCCCAGGGTTCAGCTAGACGCAATTTCACCGGAATCTGGGCCGATCTTCGATACGGATTTCATTTCTGTCGAATACGTCGCCGCTATTCCCGGCCAGCCAATCTCCGGGCGTGCACCCAATCCAGAATAGAAACAGGAAGCGATATAGGGCTGCGAAAACGACGGCCACGCCTAATCCCATCGCTAGTGCTATCGGCCACGCCGGAACCGCGCCCACCATCGCCATGCAGATGACGGCGAAAAGCAGTACGGCCGAGAGCAGGATTAAGCCATCGACCAGCCGCGAGAGCACAGGCGCTGAGACAGCAAATGGAAACCAGGGCAACTGAACTCGCGCCTGGGTTTCGCCGGCTTCGCCCCGCCCCGCGCCAGTTGATTCCGGTTCCAGGCGGATTGCCGGCCTGGCTCTCGACGAGAACAGCAGGTCAGCACTCTCTTCACCGGTCTCGCCCCGGAAAAAAGTCCTATCCCCAACCGAGGCTTGCACCGTAGCCAGGAGCTGAGTAAACACCCACTCCTTCAACATACGTCTTGATCGCGGGGAAAGAAGCACAAACTCGACGCCGGCCTGCCCCACGGGATCGGCCCAGGCTACCCGGCCCGTGGCTTCGACCCGGACCCGGGGATTGGCCAGCTCGAAGCGCAGAAAAACCTGCTGGTTTACATGCAAGGGCGCGACCGCTTGAATTGCCAGTCCCATGTCACCCACATTGCGGATGACGCCGCCATTGGTTTGATCCAAATTAACGTAGGCCAGAGTTTGTATCTGGTGGCGATAGTGGCACCGCCGGCCGAGCGGTGTGAGCGGGACGGTCCCCCCTGACGGCGCCACATGAAAACCCATGGCAAAATTTTAGCCACCAGGAGGGACGCTTCTCAGTACCGCCGCTGGTTCAATCCTTGCAGGTTTCTGGTTCGGACCATCAGGACGCGGGACGCTCCTCCTGAGGATAACTTTCACTTTGGTGGGCGCGGTCCCATGCAATCAACCCATTGAGATCGTAGCGGTAGGGTCCATAGGCGCAAAAAGCCTTTTCGTCGAAAAGACGCTTGATCCCGCAACCCACACAAACCTGATAGGAATACCCATGGGAGCGGACCGGCCAGCTCATCTTGCTGTGCCAGCACCCCCGCAAAAGCACTACGGCTGCGCCAGTCAGGCCGGTGGCGGTTACGCCCAGGGGCCAAAGCCAGCGCGATCTCTTTTTCTTATTCTTAGATTCCTCTACCACAGCCTGTAAACTCCTCTATTTCATGAGGATATGCTTAAATTGGGTTGGAGTGCAATAGTCTGCAGCCGGAACCGCGACCGAATCGGATTTTCCGAACTAGCCAGACCCGTATCCAGCGGCCCCGTCCTTGCGTGCTCGGTCAATATTATTGCGATCAGAGCCAATCCACTGTAACTTAAAGATTGTCGGGCGACGATCCCCCAATGGCCGTACCGACCTGCGGATCTGTTAAGAACTGATTCGAGAAACGTTTCCCTCGTGAAGCGTGCTCAGCTGAGGAAAAATCCACAGGAATTTCCACTGTCAAAATGAGCGCCAATCCGCACAATCCGAGCCTGGGATCGCCTCCCAACGGGTCACCGGGTAACGGGTTACCTGACCGCAATCTGGGCGACAGCGAGCCGATCGGCAAAGGCCCCGAGTTGTCCCCGGCAAGGGTTGGGCGGCCGGCGTTTCCTTCCACCGCTGGCGCAGCGGGGCGTCACGCTCTGCAGGCTCTGCTCGCCTTTTCCAGCCTTCACGAGCAGATACGCCAGAAACGCGCGCGGGAGAAAAGTGGCGAACCGTTCAACCCCGATGTTTGGGAATTGGAACAATTTGTCCTGGACGAAGTATTGCAACTGGTAGCGGAGCGGGCCCTCGCTCTAACCGGGGCCGATGGCGTCGCCGTTGCCATGGCCGAAGGAAATGCAATTGTTTGCCGGGCAGCCGCAGGAACGATCGCGCCTGAGCCCGGAGCTCGGCTGGACCCGAAATCGGGCTTTTCCGGAGCCTGTTTGCGCAGCGGCGGAATCGTGCGCTGCGACGACTCGGAAAACGATGCGCGCGTGAACGTGGAAGTCTGCCGTCGCCTGGGCACCCGCTCCATCGTGGCGGTGCCGATCGCATCTACCCGCGGCACCATTGGCTTGCTGGAAGCCTTTTCCGCTGAGCCCTGCGGCTTCAATGACAGCGACGTGCGCAATTTGAATCTGCTCGCCGAGTTGATTCTGGCCGCCATGAAGCCGGAAGAAGAAAATCGGCTGGCCGAAATTTCGCAGCGGTTGGTCGCTGAGGGATCAGTTGACACTCCAGCTCCCGAGGTTCAGGAAGACGGGGCCGGTGCCGCGGCGGTCGAAGCTTTCACCGCGATCACAAACGCTGCGGTTGAGAACCGCTGGAGAAAACGGAAATTCGCTCTGCTTGCGGTTGTGCTTCTCCTGGCCGCTGCCTTGGCCGCCGGATTGTGGTGGAAGTCACACCACCCGGCTACGGCGATAGCTCAAGTTCCCGCAGCGACTGCCGCAAATTTGGCGAAACAGCCTGAGCCAGCGCCGGCAGTAACGGGCACGGATGACGAACCGTCTTCCGGCACGGACGAGAACCATTCCGCGCGAACCCTGGTGACCAGCATCGATCATGCCTCGTCGGCTGACTCCAGCACTGTGACGATCGATATGCAGGGTGAAGTTCAATACGAGGCCCACCGCCTGACTTCCCCGGACCGTATTTATATCGACCTCCACGACACGTCGTTGGCCCCTGGCCTGTTCGGCAAGACGATAGAAATTGGAGATGCCCGTCTGGCGCGGGTTCGCATCGCGCAACCGAGAAAAGGTATAAGCCGGGTGGTGCTCGAAACTACAGGAGCATCCGATTTTTCAGTCAGCCTGCAGTCCAACCCCTACCGGCTGGTGGTGGAGATCCGGAACGCGGCGAAGGCCGAACACGCCATCCCCGATTTGCCAAAAACTGAGCTTGAAGTGCAGCCCGCGCTTATGCCGGTGCCCACCCAGGCCGGGAACAAACTCGATGGGCAGCTGCGGACCCGAGTGCCGAAGTTCCGCCTGGTCCTCGATGCCGGCCACGGGGGCTGGGACCTGGGAACTGTAGGACGCAAGGGCTTAATGGAGAAGGATCTGGTCCTGGATATTGTGCGCCGGCTCGGTGCGCTGGTCCAGAACCGCCTGGGCGCGGATGTTATTTACACCCGTCAGGACGACAGTTATCTTCCTCTGGAAAAGCGCACCGAAATCGCCAACCTGGCCCAGGCCGACCTGTTCGTCTCCGTGCACGCAAACTCCAGCGACGATGCCTCCGCCCGGGGTGCGGAAACTTATTACACCAACACCTATTCCTCGGTGAGAGCGCGCACCTCCGACTCCGAAGATGAAGGTACGGCAGAGAATGTGAACTGGACCAATGTCGATATTCGCGAAAAAGTGCAGAAATCGCGCCGCTTCGCCATCGCCGTCCAGCACGCTCTTTATCGCACGCTGGCCACGCAGGTTCCGGACATGCGCAACCGCGGCGTGAAGAAGGCCTCTTACGTAGTTCTGACTGGAACCTCGATGCCCGCAATTTTAGCCGAAGTGTCGTTCGTCAGCAGCCTGGCCGACGAAGCCAGACTCAAGAGCTCGAGTTATCGCCAGAAAATCGCTGAAGGACTCTACAAAGGCATCGCTCAATACGCTGCTACCAGCCACGGTGTAAATGTCGCCAGCGCCGCCAGCAAGCCTTCCGGTTTGTGACTTGGAGCAGACGGGCAGGTCCGGCCTCCCTTGACTCTTCTGGGCGGCTTTTGAGGAAGCCACCTGGCCGGGTTGACCACCTTACGGCGCCGGTTCCGCGTTCTTTAACGCGTCATTCAAACCCTGGCTGCTTCTGAGGCCGCCGCCTTCGATCACTCGCCAGCCATCGTCATAACGAGCAAAGCTAACCGTCGAATTGTATTCCGCGCCCTTGCCGTAGAGGGCCGCGCCCACTTCATTCACCGGCGCCCATCGCCATCGAAAATCAACATCCGCAAAATTTCCATTTTTACGGATGCCGGTCAACCCCAGCAATTCTCGCTGCGCGACCGGCACGCTGATGTACTGTGACGTGGCGGCGGTGGCGGTAACCCAGTCCTTCAGTACGTCGACACCGAGAGGCGTGATCACGATCTCCCAGCATGGTCCGGGAGCCAGGTCAGGCTTGCAGGCAGCATTCGTGCCCGTGATCCAGCCATGCCGGCGAAGCACCACATATTCCGGCGAGGTGTAGTCCTTGTTGGAGAGAACGCCGGTGCGGAGCCAGAATTGCTGCGTTGTCTTGAAGGTTTCGGAGCCCGCAATGAGATCTGTCGCCAGCCGCCGCGTGAGAAAGTCACGGGGCGAGCAGGAGACGGCAAGACACAACACCGCGCAGATGAAGGCAACCAGCCGTAATCGCATCCTAGGTCGGAATTGTAACTAAACGCGAGCTTCCGCGTGGCAGGAAAGGACGGTCGGCGATCTGGCCCTCGAATTTGGCCGCCCACCGCCCCGGAATCGCAGCCTGGCATGAGGGACACTTGCCATCGGCAGTCACCTGGTAGTCCTGCACAAAATAACTGCTGCGCTTGATCAGCGTGTCCCCGCACTGGTGGCAGCGCGTGTCCTCAAGGTCGCCGACCCTGCCCGGCATGTTCCCGGCATATATGTAGCGCAGCCCGGCCTTCCTTCCGATCTCGGCGGCGCGCACCAGGTCGGCGGGACGAGTGTTCTCCGGAACATCCATTTTGTAGTCTTGGTGAAATGCGGTTACGTGCCAGGGAATATAGGGCGATACATCGGCGAGAAAATCGGTCATCGCCTTTAATTCGTCGTCTGAATCGTTGAAGCCAGGGATCAGCAAAGTAACGATCTCCAGCCAGACGCCGGAGTCGTACAACGACCGGATGGTTTCGAGAATCGGCCCGATCCGCCCACCCAGTTGGTGATAGTGGCGATCATCGAAGCTCTTGAGATCGACCTTGTAGAGATCCAGCCACGGCCGGATGTACTCCAGCACCTGCGGGGTCCCATTTCCATTCGAGACAAATCCGGTGCTGAGCCCGGCGGCCCGGGCCTGCTTGAATATTTCGACCGCCCATTCAGCGGTAATCAGCGGCTCGTTGTAGGTGCTGACCAGCACCTTCGCGCCCTGCCGCACCGCGTCCCTCACCAGGACCTCCGGCGAGGCCTGCAGCGGATTAGACAATGCGTCCGGGTCGCGCAGCGCCTGCGAAGTCACCCAGTTCTGGCAATAGGCACAGTGCAGGTCGCAGCCCAGCATTCCGAAACTGTAGGCCAACGCGCCCGGGTAAGCGTGGAAGAAGGGCTTTTTCTCGATGGGATCGCACTGCACTCCGCCGACGTAACCCCAGGGCACAAACAGCGTGCCCCCCTGGTTGTAGCGTACTTTGCAGACTCCAGGTTGACCATCCGGAATAGGACAGCAGTGACCGCAGGCGTAGCAACGCACCCGATTGCGGTCGAGCTTCTCGTACAGATCGCCTTCACGCACATGCTGGTAAACGACGTCGCGCAGGGCCGGCACAGAATCTAACCTCTGGCTTTATTCTAGAACGATTTTGAAGGCCTAACGGGAAGAAGGGGCCCGGGCGGCGAAGTTGCTGAGCCACTCGTTCGCTTGCTCCTGCGCCGCCAGAACCTGGCTCCGGCTCATGCGGGAGGCCAGAACGGCCACCCGGTATTTGCTGGCCTGGTCTCCACCGGCTTGCGCGAGAACCGACCAGTAGTAGGCTTTATTCAAATCCTGGGGCACGCCTCTACCCGCCCAATAGTAGGCGCCCAGGGTCGCCTGAGCCAGAATGTGCCCTTGCTCCGCAGCCAGCGTGAACCACTTGACCGCCTCGGCGTAGTCCTGCTTGACCTCCTCACCCGTAGCGTAACGCGCGCCCAAAGCAAACTGTGCCGCCGGGTCACCGCGTTCGGCGACCTTGCGTAAGCTGGCCAGGTCGGTCACGTTGGCCGGCACACTGGATGATTTCGAACTCGGAGCTTGCGCCGCCTGAGCGTGCACTGGGGCCCGTCCGGACGAGTGAAGGGTGCCGGAGATCCACGGCGCAATCAGCCACAACACGGCCAAAACAAAAGTGGCGAGCGCGGCCACAAGGAGAGCTTTGTGCCAAAGTCGGGGCCTTGACGACCTCAATGCCGCAACCGCTCGAGCCGGGATCGCAGCCGTAACTCGCGCCGCCGGCTGCTCCTCGGTCTTCGTGTCCTCAGCCTTCCAGTCCTCAGTCTTCGTGGGCAGCGGTCGCGGCAGAGTCCTTTGTACCGGCGCAGTAGAAGGACGGGCTGCGGTGGCGGGAACCAGGGTCGAAAGAATGCTTCCAGTCAAGTGCTGGAGCGCGCTGATGTCATTGGCATTGAAGGCGTAGGGTTGAGGGGAAAACACTTCCAGCAGACCGGCTACTTTGCTTCCCGGACGAATCGGCACTGCCACCATGGAACGAATGCCGAGAGTCCTACATCCCTCGCGATCGACGCGATCGTCGGTGTCGGAATCATCGCAGCGCAGGGACCGGCCAGTGCGCACGCATTCCCCGGAAAATCCCGAACCTACATGGAGCCGGGTGCCGACGGGCGGAGCATCGGAACCAGCGCTCGCCCGGCAAACCATCTCGCTGTCGTCGCCTTCCGACAGAGCGATGGCGGCCCCGGTAGCCCGGGTGAGGACCAGCGCCCTTTCGGCAGTCAGTTGTAGCGTGCTCTCGCGATCCAACGCGTTAAGCTCCACTGCTTCTTCTCTTTCCGCTTCCGGCCCCTCATTCCTGTTTTGGGAATTCTCGAGGGTTGCGGATATCACCTCACCTTTCGCCATACTATGCGAAGGGAGCAGCCCGTTGGAAGTATTGTTCCGCCCATCTGCCCCAACGGACGTGGCACGGGAATGATCGAAGGCAGTGAGGACATTCACAAAGAGCCATTCTTTGAGCTGGTGCAACGATGATTTGGGTAGCTTTGCAAAGCGAAATCCCGCACGTCCTGAACTATCCGACCAGATGACCTGCGCATCGGTCCGGATTCGCGTTCCGGTTTCCGAAAGATCCAGGGACAAACTCAGATCGTCTTTGACCTGTAGCGGAGACGAGGTCTGAATGGACATACCGTCTTCGCTGATGTCTAGAATTTCGCTAAGATCGGGTGTGTTTGCCTGAGATTCGTTCAGCGTGGCGTAGGCAGGCGTGTGCGCTCTATGGCGCACAGTGTGACGGCGCTCAGTTGAAAATTTGGATTGCCGGGAAATGCCGGCCAGCTTTGGCCCGGTGGCTTCCATACGAAGGTCTTAACATATTACCCCACACCGGGCGCTGCCATACGCGGCACTTTCCCACAGGCTGTGCATGACAGGAGCGAGTAGACAGTAATGCCCGTAATGGGTTACCGATTTACGCGGTCTGGCGGCGGGGTGAGAGCCGGGAGAGCGCGGCCACCATGACGCTGGAGAGCAGTTGCATGGTGGCCACGTCCCGCTCCGCGAAAGCATGGGGCTGGCTGGAGAAAACTTCGAACACTCCCAGCGTCTTGCGGAAATGGCGCAAGGGTGCAGCCAGGATGGAACGAACTCCCAGCCGCTGGCAGGCCACCAAATCTACATCCGGATCGTATTGCGCATCGTGGCAGAGCACGACCTGGCCGGTGCGCACGCAATCGGCGGAGATTCCGGAATCGGACTGGAGCCGGACGCCCAGGTCCGGCGCATTTCGCCCGGCACGGGCACGGCACACCATCTCGTCGCCCTTGCGCAAGGCGATGGCCGCGCCGCTCGCGCCCGTCAGGGTTTGCGCCCGCTCAGCGATCAGGCTGATGGCGGGCTCCAACTCAGCCTCGGCCGGATATGCGCCGGCCCCGGCGTTGATCGGCACAACTGTCAGCTGCGGCTGCTCTGCGCGCCTGACATGGCTCCGCCCGGGAGCCAGCGAAGCGAACGACACCGGCAGGTGATTATCCAATGCCGGAGACGAGGACAAGGGCACAGTACGAAGCAGTTCGTGCACCAGGCGGTCGAGTTCGGCGTCGGCAATCAGATGAGCTGTCGGCTGGCGGCGCAGCGAGCCGCCCAACACCCGCGACAAGCTGATTACGGCCTGGCTTCCGCACGCTAAACAGTGCGGAGTGTTATTTTCGCTGATCAATTCGCAGGCTACGCAAAACACCGCGGTTTGCAAGCCGATAAAGTGAGCGTCGCGGGCTTTGGCCAAATCCATCTTGCTGGCTTCTCCTGCTCTCAAGCAAAGCTAAGAAATTAAACGCAGGTGGGACCGGCAAGAAGTGACGCGCGTGGTTCGGGCTGTGGATAAACTCGGAATGGAAGGTCGGATTTCACAATGGAATTACGGGACGATGGGCAAACTTGTGGTTCTATTCAAGGTGAAAGATTGAACCACGCAGGAATGTTGGGAAGAAACTGCATAGTCGCGCTATCTCGCTCAACTGGCCGCTTGCGCCGAAGCTCGGTCCTCCGCAACGTCGATTTCAACCGGCTGACGAAACAGGCGATCCAGGGCATCAGCAAGGGCAACCGGAAGCAGCGAAGTCAGCAGATTCATGTCGAGTTGAAGATCGCGTCCGCCATAGAGGCGGTACATGGTGAGCGAGCCACTGGAGCGGTTGTTGGCCGCCACCAGATCAAGCGTCAGACTCCACCCCGGGACTACCTCCGGGTTGAAGTGGCTGCCGCGCTTTTTCCAGCGAAAATCAGGCCGGTCGCCGGAGACAATCTGCAAATCACGGGTTTCCACCAGCTCCTCCGGCGGCCGAAGCAGGCACAGCTCGAAGGCATCGAAATCACTTCTGCCGAATGCCGCTTCGAGGACGCAGCATAGCTGCGCGAAGTCGTTCACCGCCTTCAGTTCCTCGGCAGCTCTGCGGATGGCGAGATTGTTGACGACAATGAGCCGCTGCTCGAGCGTGCGCTGGGCCACCCGGCGCAGTTCTCCGAATTCCAGATAGTTCAGGTGTTGCACGCCTATCCAGATCCCGCTGCCTAACACGGCAAGAACCAGGCCGACGGTGCTCCCCGTGGGCCAAAGCATAAAGAGGCTGAGCATGGCAAAGACGGCGGACACCGCGTATAAAATTGTGACCGCCTGGCGCTGCGAGAGTCCTCGTTGCAGAAGTTTGTGGTGGATGTGTTCCCGGTCCCCGGTGAACAGGGGACGACCACTGATGAGACGGCGAACCATGGACAGGGCCGTCTCCAGAATAGGCAGCCCGAACGAGACCACGGGGATGGCGACGGCCACGACCGTGGGTGACTTCTGCATGCCTTGCAGTGCCAGCGCGCTGAGCATGAAACCCACGAACAGGCTGCCGCAATCCCCCAGAAAAATGGTCGCGGGATTGAAGTTGAAACGTAGAAACCCCAGAATCGCGCCCGCCAAAACCAGCGTCATCACCGACACAAACCAGGAATGGCTGAACACCGCGACCACGAATACGACCAGAGTCGAGAACAGCGCGGAACCCGCTGCCAGTCCGTCCAATCCGTCGATGAGGTTGAAAGCGTTTGTGATGCCGAGGACCCAGAGAATGGTCAGAGGAAGTCCTACATACCAGGGAAAATGGTAACCACTCAGCAGGACCGGCAGATCGAAAATACGAAGTCCGCCCGCAAACAAGATGGCGCCCGCCAGGACCTGGACCGAGAACTTGAAATATGGCCCCACGGGATGCAGGTCGTCATAGAGTCCCAGCAGAAAGATCAGCGAACCAGGAAGCAGGATGGTAAACAGCGCTCGTGAAGTAAACCCAAAGTTCAGGCGCGGGTGCCACCAACTGACCAGCCCGGCGATCCCGATGCTGAACAGAAACGCCAAAAAGATGGCGACCCCACCTAGCCGCGGCAACGGTCGTATGTGCAAATGCCGATCCAGCCCCGGTCCCGCTACCCAGCCCCGGAGCGCCGCCAAATTACGTATATACCTGGTCAGTACAAACGAAGCCAGCACCGAAGCCGCGAAGATTCCCAGGTAGAACAGTGTCAACGGATTTTCCTCGGCCCGTAGCTGGAGACAGATTTCAGGCTCGCAGTCCCATCGCAAACCTGGTAATAACCAAACTCGACGCGAATCCGCCTGAAAGCTTCGGCTCGCTCTTGCGCCAACCTTTCGTGCACATCCTGCATGTGCATCGAGCGCAGCTGCGCGCAGAAAAAGCCTTTTGTGTTTTTATGGCTGGTGGTCGCAACTATAGCAGCCCGGAAAATTACATCGCAACCACCGATTTGGACGTAGTTGTGGAAAAGCAACAGCGGTACCTTCTAAAGCACGGGGCTCAGACACAAAAGGACCGACTTGGCTGCATCTTTGGACGACGATTCATCGGTGGCGATTGTGCTAGACTTCTCCTCTCACCACCATGCCAACAGGTTCAGCGACGTCATTTCCTCCCAGGATACCGGTCGGGCTGCTCTGGGTTCTGGTCGGACTTTTTCTGACTCTGCCGTTGGCTGAGAGCGCAGTTGCGCAAGCTCAGATAACCAAGACTAGCCAAAAACCGCCGGAACCGGTTTTCCCCTCGGCGGCGCCTGCATCGTCTCAACCCGAAACATCTACGCCGGTGGATCAAGCGGGTCCAGACACCCGACTCGGCCCGGGGGATATGCTCGAGATCAGCGTTTACAATGTGCCGGAACTGGGCACCAAAAGCCGGCTGGGAAACAACGGCGACGTGTATCTGCCGCTCATCGACTACGTCCACGTGGAAGGACTCACGGTCGAAGAAGCGCAGGCCCTGATCGAAAAGCGACTCTCGGATGGAGGATTCGTCAAGAATCCACACGTTACTTTGAATGTGGACCAGTCCTTTTCCCAGGGTGCGAGCCTGTTGGGCGAAGTTTCCAGGCCCGGCGTGTACCCGATTATTGGCGAGCCGCGATTGCTGGACGTCATCTCAGCGGCAGGCGGGTTTACCTCTGCGGCTGGGCGGAGCATAACCATCACTCACCGCGACCAGTCCGACAAGCCGGTGACCGTGCCTTTGAGCCGGAAGCTGAGCGACAACCCGGCAATCAATGTCCCCATCTCTCCAGGCGATACCATACTCGTGCATCGGGCTGACATCGTTTATGCCGTAGGAGAAGTAGGCCGGCCCAGCGGGTTTTTAATGGATACGGACAATCTAACCGTATTAAAAGTGATCGCCCTGGCGGGAGGAACCACTCGATTCGCCAAGACCACCGGTGCCCGGATCATCCGCAAAGGTCCGGACGGAATGACCGAAACACAAATTGATTTGAAAAAGATGTTGCAGGCCAAGATCGCCGACTTGCCCATGAAGCCGGACGACATCCTGTTCGTTCCCAGCAGTACCGGCAAAGTGATTATGGGCCGCACCGTCGACGTCGCCATGCAGGCCGCGAGCGCAGCCAGCATCGTGGCCATCAGGCCTTAGAGGTTTCCTGTCGTTCCTGATCAGGCGGCGGCCGCGCTCCGCTTCTCTTTTCCTAGGAGTTCACTGAGCAGGTCAAGATAAGCGTTTGCGGTCTGGCGTCGCGAAAAGCGCTGCAGGATATGGCGGCGTCCATTGCGTCCCAGCGTTTGCTTGAGTTGTCCGTCCCCCGCCAGGCGCAAAACGGCTCGCGCCAGCTGCGATGGATTTCCCGGCTCGATAAAAATCCCCGCCTGAGCCTCCTCAAGAATCTGCCGTGCCTGGCCATCGACCCCGAGAATGACTGGACGCGCGCAGGACATGAACTCCAGCATCTTGGTGGGAATGACCGTCTTGAAGACTTCGCTCTTTTTGAGCAAAACTACACAGGCATCCGAGGCGCAGATATAAGCGGGTATCACCCCTCGCGGTTGCTGATCCACAAAACGCACATTGGTGACACCCCGCGAACGGACCAGCGAAACCAGTTGCTTCTTTTCCGCGCCCTCCCCTACCAGCAAAAACTGAATCTCGGCGCCGGAACTCTGTAGTTCCGCCGCCGCCTCGACCAGAGTCTGCAAGCCGTGGGCATTGCCCATGGTGCCTATGTAGGACACGACAAATTTTCCATCACCGCCCAACTCGGTTCGCAGTTTGGGTTCCGTCGTCGGACTGAACAGCTCAGTCTCGACTCCATTTTCAACCACCGAAATCTTTTCCGCCGGGACCTGCCACGCTTGCACCAGATGCTCCTTGAATGCAGGAGTCACTACAACCACATGGTCGGCCTTCCGGTACAGAAAGCCGGCAATCCGCGCCAGCGATCGATAGACCAGCGAATCCGCGTTACCCACGCCCACCGCCGCGAGCGACTCGGGCCAGAGGTCGCGCACTTCGAAGACGAAGCGGGCCCCTTTGCGCCGGGCCAGCCACCATCCGGACAGCGCCACCAGCAACTGCGGAGAGCTGGCAATGACCACGTCGGGATGCTCGGTGAACAGGCCCGTAACCGCGGCAGAGAGGCAAAACGAACTGTAGTTCAATATGCGCTCGTAGCTCCTGCGATTGGGGAACGGCAGCAGCCAGGTACGGACAACATTTACTCCGTCGGTTTGTTCCCGCGCCACCAGGCGGAGGAACTTGCGGCGGTACTCCGGTGGCACGATGCCTGTTGGATGATTCGGAAATCCAGTCAGCACGGTCACTTCGTGCCTCTGTTGCGCCCAGTAACATGACAATTCGGCCACGCGGGCGGCGGGCGCCCCCATCTCCGGCGGAAAATATTGTGAGACGTAGAGAATCTTCACGGGTCCCTAGTAGTAACAAAGCTTGAAAGCGCTCTTGTAGCACCAGGCTCGAGTTCGCTTGCTGCGGCTGCGGGCATAGGTCTCCCAGCATTCGGCATAGCGCGAAAACACATCGTCGCCCGTAAGGCGGTGCATCAGGCGCAACTGCGCGACGTGCAACTGATGATAGAAGGGGCTGGCTACCATCGGAAGGCGCGTACCCGAGTGCTCGTAAAGCGACCAGAATCCGAGATCGTAGCTGTCCAGATTTTTTCGCAGAGTATCGACCGCACGGTTGAACAGTTGTTGCGCGGCTCCGTCTCTCGTGGCGAGAAAGAAGTCATACACGCCCCATGCAGCCCAGATGAAACCGTTCAGAATATGGGTCGGCGGCGAAACAATGTACTCTTCGAACCAGATGTCGCCGCGTTCGTCAGTGAAAACAACTCCGCCTTCTCCCGTCGATTTCGAAAAACTGATAAAGGCGCGAGCGGCCGCGTCGAGATAGTCGGACCTCCCGGTTTCCTGTCCTATCCGAACCAGCAGGGAGATTCCTTGTCCCTGCGCCAGCCCGGAATACCAGGGCGCTTTCAATACGGTCCGGTACTCCCAGTCAAACAGATGGTTCCACACGGGCACGCCAGACGCATTCGGCTCCAGATGCCGCACCAGCCAGTCGGCCGCAGCCACGGACTTTCTCCGGCGGTCTTCGTCTCTGTCTCTTGAGCGCAGATAAAGATTGAAGTTCCCCAGCCCCCACTGTGCGATCGCGATGGGGTTGTGCTGCAGGCCGATGTTTCCGTGATAGTTCAGCAGCGGAATGCCCTCGCCATCAAACGGTCCAGCGTAGTCCGCTTTCTCAGCGAAGGGCATGTAGTATTCCCCAAGTTCGCCGATGTGAGTGCCTGCGTTCACCTGCGGCAGGTCATGCCAGAAAGTAAGCTGGCTTCTCCCCGGCAAAAGATATGCACCGGAAACGCGACGGTAGTAGTTCAGACGGGCCGCGACGGACATAGAAACTGGAATTGCGTTGGTTTTCCGAACTATAGCACGCCTGCTGGAAGCACGCGCCAAATCGAGGTTGTGAGATCTCCCGGCTGCACCGCGACTGTAGTCACGGCCAGCAAGTCTGTGGTGTTTCGTCCATCGGGCAGAAAAGCGTTGCCGTACTGAAACAGAGACATGGGCCAGAAATCTTTTTGCCATTGCATCAAAGAACGCCAGCGAAGCCCATCGCGACTGCCGTAGAGTCGAACCCTCGGGTCCAGGTTGGTGTGGCTGGGCTCGACCATGGTGGAGAAGAAAATTCCGTCCCCTGCCCGACAGCCATAAATCGACGAACTGCTCAACAGGGCGAGTTCAGTGAGAGTTCCGCTACGGTCCAGACGGTAAACGTGATTGGACTCGAGCGGAGTGTCGGAGGAAAAGTACAGCCCACCGGGGGTGGGGACCAGGGCGACAGCGCGCGCCTGCTGATGACCGGAGAGAACTACATCCACGTTCCTGAAATCGCAGGAAATACGCAAAATACGGCATTCTGAACCATTGTCCCCCGCAAGCACCCAAAGACATTTTCCCCATTCATCGTAAACGATGTTGTGCACGTGCCGAATTGCGCCGCGCGGAAAGGTGTAGGCAATTTCCCATGTGGAACCATGGTCTGCGGAAGCGTAAATGTGAACTTCGTCACGATCCGGATTGTCGAAGTACTCGCCCCAGTAAAGGTGGCCGTCGGGCGTCGCGGCAATGTGCAAAGGCCGCGTGCCGCGCAACACGCGGTGAGAAACCTGAAATTCATTTCCGTCGGGAGGCAGAGTGAGAATCGCGCCGGGCACGGCGGCAACGATGTGCCCGGACCCAAGCGTCGCAAGCGCGTGAAAACCATCGCGGAACAGACGGAAGGTAAGCCGTGACGATGCGCTCAGATTTCGCCACCAGGCCGGCCCATAATCAGCCACGCGCTGCCACTCTACCGGATTCGAGCTCATCCTCGCTCGCAACAGCGAGTAACCGCGGGATGCATACAACCAATCATCACGCCAGGTTAGAGCTCGCAAGCCCGGGAACGTGGCGACCGGAACCACACTCAGATCTTCCGGTTCGGTGAATGCCTCATGTGCGGCCATATCTCTGTAAACTGGGAACTAAGAACAAATAACTGACCACTGGGTTTTAACTGGCCTCGAATTTCTCACTCTGCGGTTTTCAGCGCCAGATAAGAGCCAATCGCCAACACATCCATGCGGGTCCGTTGGAAGCAATCGATCGCTTCGCCCGGAGTACAAACGATTGGTTCATTCTCGTTGAAACTGGTGTTCAGAATGACAGGAATCCCCGTTCTTCGCTCGAAGGCCCGAATCAGATCGTAGTACAGCGGGTTCTCCTCGCGGCTGACGGTCTGCAGCCGTCCCGTATCATCCACATGATTGACCGCGCAAAGTTGCGATCGCTTCTCCGGACGGATCTTGTAGACGTGCAGCATAAACGGTGAGGGATGGTCGTGCTCGAAATATTCATGCTGACGTTCCACCAGGATCGACGGCGCGAATGGGCGAAACCACTCGCGGCGCTTGATGCGGGCGTTGAGGACATCCTTCATATCGGGCAAACCGGGGTGGGCGACAATCGAACGATTGCCCAGCGCCCGCGGCCCCCACTCCATGCGCCCCTGAAACCAGCCGACAACCTTCCCCGAGGCAATTTGTTCGGCGACGGATTCAAGCAATACTTCCCGCTCCAGCTTGCGGTATCTCAAGTTTGCCTGCTTGAGGTCCGATTCGATCGACGAGTCAGAAAACTCGGGGCCCAGATAGGAGTTCGTCATCTGGTAACGGCGGGGCTGTTGCAGGGTTGAGTGATAGACCTGCAGAGCCGCGCCGATGGCCAGTCCCTCATCTCCCGCAGCGGGCTGGATCCACGTCCTTTGAAATGGGGTTTGCTGGAAAAGCTTTCCGTTGGCGACGCTGTTCAGCGCGCAGCCCCCGGCCATGACCAACTCTTCCGAAGGCACGCGCCGGTGCAATCCTTTCAGCAGGTGGAAGAACACCTCCTCGAAGCGATGCTGCATGGCATAAGCCAGGTCCATGTCGCGCTGCCCAATTTCAGCGTGCGGCTCGCGAGGCTGGCCGAAGAGTTCCACCATATGATCGGAGAAGTGTCGCGCCAGGCGAACCGTTCCGTCCGATTGGATCTGCATTCCCTGATTGCTCCCCAGGGGCATGAAGTAGCTCAAGTCAAGCCGGAAACCTGCATCCGCCAGTTCGATGATCTCACCGATCTGGTCGCAGTAGGTTTCCTTCCCGTAAGGGGCAAGACCCATCATCTTCCCTTCATCGCCGTATTTCTTGTAGCCGATAAACTCGCAGATCATGGTGTAAAAGCTGCCCATGGAGTGCGGCAAAAAAACGCGCTCGCGCACGTTGATCTCATTGCCCTCGCAGCTTGCCATCATGGTGGACACAAAATCGCCGGACCCGTCATAACTGAAGCCTGCTGCGTGCTCCCACGGCGAGCAATAATAGGCGCTGGCGATGTGAGCCAGGTGGTGCTCAACATGATGCTCCTGAAAACGCAGCTCATCGGAGTCGACATCGAGCGCCCGCGCCAACAGGGACCGTACATCGCGCATGGCCGCTTTGCGCTGACGCAAACGAATGAAATTCAGGATTTTGGCGGGATTCGCCAACGCATACTGCACTTTTTTCGTCAGGTTCGCATCACTGTCCTGACCCACGGCGATGTGGTCCACGTCTTTGATTCTTGCGCCTGTCGCATCCAGACAGGCCCTTACCGCCAAGGCAGGAAATCCGGCAAAATGTTTCACCCGGTTGAGCCGTTCTTCCGCAATGGCAAACACCACCTCGCCATCCTGCACGATGGCGGCGGATGCGTCCGCGTGGAACATGTTGAGGCCGAGGATCAGCATGTGATATTGGATTTTCCCCGGAATTCTGTCATGCCGTGGCACGGCCGGCCAGGCCCGTCATCATGGGCTGGTCCGCGCCACCGTCGAGGAAGGTTTGCATCCAGACTTCCAATGTCAGGAATTGCCAGATTTGCATGGACCAGTCCTGGCTGCCGCGGCGATGCTGGTCCACGAAGCCGCGCACGGCCTCGGGCCGAAACAAGCCGCGTTCGCGAATACGCGATTCGGAGAGCAGATCATCGGTCATTTCTTTGAGGTCGTTGGCCAGCCAGTAGTCGATCGGCGCGGCGAAGCCAGCCTTGGGCTGGGACAGTACCTCGCGCGGCAAAATTCCTTTCATGGCCTTGCGGAAAATGTACTTCGAGATGGGACGAAAAAAACCCTTCAGTTTTAACTTCGGCGGAACGTTCCAGGCGACAAACTCTGCCAGCTCGCGGTCCAGAAACGGCACCCGAACTTCGACCGACGACGCCATGCTCATCTTGTCGTTGTAGGTAAGATTAAGGCTCGCCATAAAAATCTTGGTGTCGAGATAAAGCATCTGGTTCAGGAAATCCGAGCCCTGAACCTGCTCGAACTCCGCGCGGTGCTGCACCGCGGGATCGGAGCCTGAAATTTCCCACCCAAACGCCGGCGCATAGAGTGAAGTTTTCTGTTCGGCGTCCAAGTAAGTACAGTTCATCATAAAGCGCTCCGCCGGCGAGAGCGATGCGCTGCGCGCCATTTTCTTCACCAGGCGCAGGCTCCCCTTGAACGCTGTGCCGCGAAGGCTGGGGAGACCTGCAACCGTTCCGGCAATCAGGTTGCGGGCGCGAGCGGGGACGCGCTGGTAGGCTTCCGCCCAGTAATGAGCGGAGTGCTTGCGGTATCCCGCAAAAAGTTCGTCGCCGCCCACGCCCGAGAGCAACACGGTGGCCTGCTTTCGAGCTTCACGGCATACCAGATACGCAGGAATGATGGCCGGATCGGCGGTGGGCTCGTCCATATGCCAGGTCAGTCGGGGCAGCAGATCGGCCACATCGGGCTCGACCACAATGCGTTGGTTCTCACAACCCAGGCGGCGCGCCAGGCGAGTCGCTACCTCGGGATCGTCAAGCGCGTTCTCGCCCACCCGATACCTGGGCGGAAAGGTGATGGTGTAGGTGCGCACCGGCTGTCGCTGGGCTTGCGACATCATGGCCACGATGCTGGAGGAATCCAGTCCGGCACTGAGGAAAGCGCCAATCGGAACATCGCTGATCATCTGGCTTTCCACCGAACGCTGGAAACGTTCCCGAATTTCCTGCGCCAAATCGTCCTCTGACCTGGCGAAGTCGGCATTGGCGGAAGGAAATGTCAGGTCCCAATATTTTGTGAGCTTGAACTGACCATCGCGGAAGGTTGCGGAGTGGCCTGCGGGCAACTTGAAAATTCCGCGAAACATGGTTGCGGGGTCGGGCACCCAGAGAAAAGTCAGGTACTGATGCAAAGATCCGGGATCAAGTTCAGCGCTAATCCCCGGGACTTGCAACAGCGCTTTGATCTCAGAGGCGAAAGCGAAGCGGCGGCCCTGATGCGCATAATAAAAGGGCTTCACCCCGAAGTGGTCGCGCGCGACGAAGAGAACAGGCGTGCCCGATCGAAGATCGCAAATGGCGAAGGCGAACATACCGTTCAGCCGCTTCACGCAATCCGGGCCCTCGGCCTCGTAAAGATGAAGTAGCACTTCGGTATCGCTTCCCGAGATGAAGCGGTGCCCCTTGGCTTTCAATTGCTCGCGCAATTCGCGGAAGTTGTAGATTTCCCCGTTGTAGGTGATCCACAGCGTGCGCTGCGGATTGCACATCGGCATGTGGCCGTCCGGAGAAAGATCGAGGATGGCAAGCCGGCGGCTGCCCAGAGCCATGTAAGAGCCGTCGGGAAAGCGCTGCTCCCACAATCCGGAATCGTCCGGACCACGATGCGCCTGGATGGACGTCATGCGCGCCAGGGTTTCCTTATCTCCGCAATTGGCTAGTCCGCTAATGCCGCACATGAGCCCGCGTCAATCCTTCCCTCGGCGCAACTCGTAGATTTTGGCTTTGATGTGAAAGAACTGAATCCCCTGCAAGCCGCAGTAAATGAGCCCCGGCACGCCATCCAGGAATCCCAGGCGAAAGAAATATCTGTAGCTGAACAGCAAAAGCGGCGAACCGGGAAGAGAGAACAGTCGCCTGCGCAACCAACGCCGGCGCTGCGCCTGATTGCCAAACAACGACGGAGGCAATTCTGCAGAATTTGCCGGGCCCTCGAGCCAGACTCGCGCATCCCAATTCGAATACTCATCGTGCTTCTGAATGTAGCGGGAGATGGATTCCACGTTGCGGTGCAGGAGAGGATTTTTCAACTTCGCGCTTTTGCCCTCGACAAGAACGTGCTCGTGCACCTCCATGTCAGCCATGGAGGCATCCTGGTCTTTCAATCGACACTCGAATCGGCCCTTGCCCAACCGGAAAAGCGAAAGCTTATAGAACCCGGTGCCACCGTGGCGCAGTTCGCGTCCCAGGAAAAACATATGGAGAGCGATGTAATAACCGTCGACGCCAGGATCCTGAATCGCCTGCCGCATTTCGTCGGCCAGTTCAGGGGTGAGGGCCTCGTCAGCATCAATGAGAAACACCCAATCATGTGCGAGCGGAAGCGTGTCCATTGCCCATTGGCGCTTCTTCGGCCAGCCGCCGGCATAATGGAACTGAACCACACTGGCACCGAAGGCGCGCGCGATCTCCGCCGTACCGTCGCTGCTCTGCGAATCGACGACGTAGACCTCGCCCACCCCACGCAGCGATTCGAGACACCGCGGCAAGTTGTGGGCCTCATTGCGCGCGGGAACAATCACGCTCACGGGAAGAGACACAGCCGGCGCCGCATTCCGAGCCTGCCTGGGTTCCTCTAGTTTCCGCATTGCGGTTAGAAAATGCTGTGAACATATTACATTGATTAGATTGATGACCCTGCGATTTTCAGGGAGGGTCCGGCCGCTACGTCGTAATCGAATTCAGTTCACACCATCGCTCCAGCACATACAGCGACCAGATGCGGGACCATGACGTCCGCTCATTCAGGAAATCAATCCAGACCTTCATGGCCGATTCATGGTTGAGCAACGGTCCCAGCGGACCTCCGCCAATTTTCTGCAGCGCCACTTCCACTTCAGGACGAAGGCTCTCGCGCAACCAGCGTTCAAACGGAAGGGTAAAGCCCTGCTTCTTGCGGTGAACAATCTCGACTGGCAACGCTCCTTTCAGCGCTCCGACCAGCAGCGGTTTCGGAGTTTTGTCGTCCAATTTCCAGGCGCCGGGCAGGGCCATCACCTTGTCGGCAAGCTGATGGTCGATAAGCGGCACTCGCAGTTCAAGCCCGTGGGCCATGCTCATCACATCGGAATCTCGCAGCAGAGTATTCAGCATGTAGCAACGCGCCTCCAGATAGGAAACGCGGTTGATCGGGTCGAGTTCGCGGGCGTGCAGCAGACTTTCCTGCAAGGCGGCATTCGCCCGGCCCAAAGCTGCCTCATTGACGGATGTCAGTAGCGAATTCCGCTGTTCCGGCGTGAACAGGGCTCGCGCGAGAAAATATGGATGAAGCGCGCTGTTCCCTCCGCCTGCGAGCGTGGCCAGCTTTCGGTTCTGGTCGCTATCCGCGGCGAGCGAGCCGAACCCTCGCGCCAGCGGCCGCCGCAGAATTGACGGGAAGCGTCCCCAGAATCGATTGAAGCGCTCCATTCGGGCAACGTCGCGAAAGCTGGAATAGCCGGCGAACAGCTCGTCCCCGCCCAGACCGGAAAGCGCCACCTTGATCCCGGCGGCGCGCGTCTGCCGGGCGATGAGGTAAGTGTTAAGGCCGTCGATGGTGGGCTGATCCATGGCCCGCAGTGCATACGGGATGGCATCCAGCACATCGCCCTGCGAGACCATGATCTCCTGGTGTTCGCAGGCAAAAGCCCGGGCCGCCACTCGGGAATATTCGGCTTCGCTGTATTCCGCCTCGCGAAAGACGACGGAAAACGTGTTGAGACGGATGCCCGCCCGGCTCAGAATGCCGGCCAGGCTGCTGGAGTCGATGCCTCCGGAAAGAAACAGGCCCACCGGAACATCGCTCACGGTCTGCATGCGAACCGCCTGATCCAGTGTGGAGAAAACCTCATTCTCCAGCTCTTTTCGTGCGGTCTCATTGCCCGCGAGATAGCTCGATGCCGTGGCCGCCCTTCCGTGCGGCGCGAGGTCCCAATACCTCGAATCCGTCATCCGCCCGTCTTCCCAGATCACGGAATGCCCGGCCTGCAGCGCGGAAATTCCCTCAATCATGGTTGCCGGGTCGTAAACCGATCCAAAATTCAGATAGCTGATCAGGCCGGCCTCATCCAGGCGGCGGGCCATGAGCCCTGTGCCGAGCAGGGTGCGCAGTTCAGAAGCGAACAGGAAGTATGGCCCCGCGGAGCAATAGTAAAGAGGCTTGATGCCCATGGGATCTCGTGCCAGCAGCAACCGCGAGCGCTTTGCATCCCAGATGGCGAAAGCGAACATGCCGCGCAACTCGCCGAGGCACTTCTCGCCCCATCGGCCATAAGCCTTCAGCAGCACCTCGGTATCGGACAGGCCGGCGAATCGCGAGCCTTCTCCCTGCAGGCGCGTCCTGAGCTCGCGGAAGTTGTAGATTTCCCCGTTGTAAACAATCCAGTTGCCAGTTTCGGGATCCTGCATGGGCTGATGGCCCTGCGGAGAAAGATCCAGGATGGCCAGGCGCCGGCTGCCCAAACCAATTTCGAAGCGTGGCGGGATAACGACAGTCCCTCGATCGTCCGGCCCGCGATGCGCCAGCGAATCGGTGGCACGCTCCAGAAGGTCAGGCGGAATGGGACGGTTCCGCCCCAGGATACCGAAGATGCCGCACATGGATGCAGACTATAGTAGCGCGAGCCATCGGGGTTTTGTCTGGCACGATCGCAGAATCGAGATGGCTCCAAACGCGAATGGAGAAAAAGCGCTCCTCCCGGCGCGCCAGAAGCGCTGCCATTTGCTATATTTTCTTCACTCCGATGGTGCAAGATACAGGTCAGGCGAGTGGCTTCGCATGCGTTCAAGCATCATTACTCATCTTCCTGTCGCTCCTTGTTCCCCTCGTTTTGTCCAATCATCCGGAAGGCGCGATCTCAGGCATCGTGGTTTTTGCCGTCATATTCTTTTTTCCCGGTTACTTGCTCTTGACCCTGCTGGACCCGCATATGGGAGGCGGGCTTCGAACCCTTTTGAGCCCCGTGGTCGGCATTGTCAGTATCACCACCGCCTACGATATTTGCGCGCGCGCTTCCCTGGCCGCATTTTTTCCCATCCTGATGGTCATCCTGTCGATTGCGGGAGCAGTTCGATTCGCTCTGCGAGCGAGACACGCACCAGCCTGGACACGCTGGACCCGTAACCGCATTGAAGTGCTGACGGCGGGGTGTGTCACGGCTTTAGGGATTGCTCCCCTGTACTGGAGAAGCGGCCGGTTCTCAGGTAGGGAGTTCGTTTTCTACGGGCCCGCCGGCCAGGACCCTCTGTTTCATGTGACTCTTCTGCAACGCCTCCTGCATCATATTCCGCCGGACAATTTTATCGTTTCCGGCCTCAGGGCGCCGGTCTATCACTATTTCGACGACCTCACACTCGCACTCCTGCTGCGCACGCAAAATGCGCTACACCTGGGTGCAACCGATGTGTTCGACTTGTATTACCGATGCTATCCCGTCGTGGTTTATTTCCTCCTCGGCGCTTTAGCCTATCGCACTGGCCGGCAGTTGCTGGGTTCGGCCAGGGGAGGCGTACTGAGTGTCCTGCTGCTTCTTGGCGGCGGCGGACTGGGCTGGTTCTTCGGTGCCTTGCAAACGGTTGCCCACGGGTCCCAATTTGCCGCGATGCGGGCTTCCCTCTTTTCTGACTGGACATCATGGGACGGCATCGATTCAATTCTGCCCCTGGTCCATCGCCCCGCCCACTACCACGGTCTCATCATTTGTCTCGCCGCCATCAACGTCCTTCTGCGCCCAGCCTCCCGGCGCAATTGGCTGCTTGCCGCATTGTTGCTGGGACTGATGGCCGGCTTCAATTTCACGCTGGCGGCGACCTTCGGCATTGCTGCCGTGCTCGGAAGCCTCATATTCCTCCTGCGCCGCCAGCAATACGAAGCCCGGAACCTGGCCTGGTTCGCTCTCTTTGTATTCATTGGCAGTTTGCCCGTGAATGTGGGAATGTTGCTGGACGGCCTTCACAACGTGGCTCCCGGCCTTCCTTTTCGGGGTCCGAACCTGCAATTCCCAGCGGCGACCTGGGGCCCGTTGCTTGGCCGAATCACACCTGCGGCGCTGGTGCCCTGGGCCGCCTTGATCCTGCTGCCGATCGTCGCTTATGGCGTCAAGTTGTCAGGTCTGCGCTCGATGGCGCGGCTCGATCTGGGCGAAATTCGTCATCGCGGTACCGCCATGGTTTTCGCGATTGCGTTTACCTTGTCGTTCGTACTCGGCATGTTCTTTCCCTATCAGGCCTTCGGAGGCGTAGGCATCATCTTTCTTCAGCCGACGCTCTGGATGCTCGCTCTCTTCTCCCTACATCCCATCTACTCCTGGCTCAATAAGCACAAGGGAAACTGGCGGCCGGTAGTTTTGTGGGGAATGCTTGGACTAACCTGGATACAGGCGCTGGCAGCGTTTAATTTCTCCCATCGAGTTGCCTTCCGCCGGGATACAACGATCGCGTTGCAGAAAATTCGCTCAACCGCTGCGCCCGGCGACGTTATCGCCTACCTCCCGAGCAGCCTCACTGAAAGGCCGATCCTGGGCCCTCCGGCGGACTCCACGAATTTTGCGGTTATGGCGATGACCGGCCTCGACGGTTATTTCTCGTCCGAACCTTACAGCAAGTTCTTCGCCGTGCCCGGTCTCAGCGGGCGCGGGCGCGATTCAGCCGAGGTGCTGGCGCAAGCCGAGCAGCTCTATGAACGGAGGCGAGACGACGTCGCGTCTTTCGTCAAAGGCGACATCGACAATGCCACCGCCGCGCGACTTGCAAGAGACAATCTCTGCTGGATCGTGGTGTCGGGCGATGCCATTCAGGGCATCTCTTCCCCCGCTACACCCTGGTATAAGACCGATGACATTGTGATTTACCGACTGGTCGTCCGTTAGACGAGCGTGTCAGATCGCTGGCATGAAAGAATACGTGATCGTATAATCTCGTCCTGGCGCAGAATTGTCTGCGCTCTTATTTAAGTGCAGGAACACTCGACTGTCGTGGCCCCAGAGAAGCTGATTCGCCCGGTAATGCCCGAACTGGATTCCCTGCGAGGCATTGCCATCCTGGGCGTTCTTTTTCTGCACGCATTCTTCTGGCCGTTCAGCGGACTTCACTTTACCGGCTTCTCACGCATATTTCTGCTGGCAACCCAGCCGGGCTGGCTGGGAGTGAACCTTTTCTTCGTGCTCTCCGGTTTTCTCATTACCGGAATTCTGCTCGAGTCCAGAAATAAGCCACGCTACTACTCCCGTTTCTACACGCGCCGGGCCCTTCGCATTCTGCCCGCTTACTATTCGCTTCTTATCCTTTTGGCCATTCTGCATCAGGCTTCTGCGGGCTTTCTGGGATTGAGTTTTATCTACTTATCGAACCTGACCAACCTGTTCGGAGTGCCGGCTGACTACGGCCCCTTGTGGTCGCTTGCAGTAGAAGAACACTACTACATCGTCTGGCCGGCGGTGGTCCGCAAATTGACTATCCGAAATGTCGCGATTGCGTCAGCGGCGATCTGTCTGGCCGTTCCCTTACTGCGCGCGGTCGCTTTCCATTACGGATACACGGCTGGACTGGGCTGGTATACCTGGTTCGTGGCCGACGGCTTGGCCATGGGCAGCCTGCTGGCCGCGGTGTTGCGCCGTCCGCTAGCCAGAACCGGAGTGGCCCGGCTTTGCGTCGGGTTGTTCTTCCTCGCTCTGACGCTCGCCGCCCTGGGTGCGCCATTTGGCATCCTGACTATGCGACGAAATCTCGGCGCCGCCCTGCAATACAGTGTGATCCATATCTTCTTTGCAGCGCTGCTCATTCTTTTTCTGTTGCTGGGCTCGAGCCCGCGCAAAGCCTACGTGAACCGTCCGACGCTCCAGTTTTTTGGCTATATCAGTTATGGCCTGTATCTGATCCACCTGATGGTCTTTCGCATTTACGACAAGGCATCCATGCATTACTGGCCCCAGCTGATTCCTTCGGACGGGCATTTCACGCTCGTGATCTTAAGATTTCTGATCGCCGGAAGCCTGGCCGTGGGGCTGGCATACCTTTCACGAAGATATTTCGAGAACCCTTTTCTTAGGCTGAAGGACCGCCTGGCCGGCGATGACGCTCCGGCCCTCGCCCGTGACCCCGAGACGGTCCCAGCCTTTTTACCGGTCCGGAACCCGGGCCAATAGGGGAGCGTTCACGGAACTGTCTGCGTGCAAAACATTCCGGACCATGGCTCGGTTAGTTAACTCTGCACCGCAGCACCACAAAATCACCAACCCTTTGCTCCGAATCAATCGAAAAATAAGACGCCAGGCGCTGTCTTACAAAAACAGGATGCCTGGCGTCATCAATGACCAGAATTTGCGGGAAAGAGTGGAAAAACTTCTGTGCTTGATCCTGTGATTGCTCAACCCGATGGAGTTGGGGAATCAGTTCGGACGTAATCTCGCGCCTTCCGGTATCCAAGGTGTCCTTGTCGGAGGGGTTGATTTCGCCCGCGAAGGCAAGCCGATCCTGCGCGGTGAGGGCTTCTGGATTCCTGACAACTCCCTCCACCCAGCGGCTGTCCTTGCCGGTGAAATAAAGATAAAACGCCTGTCGCAACCGATGAGCACTGCGCCGCTCGGAATCAGACAGCTCATATTGAGCGCTTCGGCAAAAAAGCACCGTACCTCGGTTCAGCAATGGAACCCACGAACACAGATCGTCCACAGTGTCGGCGCGAGCCAGGAACAGGTCGCGGTCATCGACCTGCAGAGAATTAACCGCCCGCGCGAATTCGCTGATCTCCCTGTTTTGCGGCAAGAAGGCGCGGTAATTGCCCAGCGAAAGCATCGCTCCGTTCACTGTCACCAGGAAAATAGCCGCAAGACATGCTGGCCTAAGCCACGCATACATACGTTCGAACCTTGCAAAGAGCGCCGCAATAACGTAAGTGACTTGCAGCGAAACCGTGCAGTGCAAAAAGTAACTGCCATGAGTGGACATCAGAAGTGAGGGAGCCAACACCGCGTCGCCGAGCATCAGGAGAACGTTGGAAAAACCCAACCCTGCCAGCGACCACTTGGCTTCTCGCGACCCGCTCGGCGGGAGAACTATGGTGATTATGGTAAGCAGAAACAGCAAAATCACAGAGCCGCCAGCCAGGTCGAACACGTGCAATGGACGGAACCTGAAAAAGGAAAACTGCGAGTCCCTCATCCCGGGCTTCACGCTGTGAAGCAGGAGCATGATGTCAATCGCTGCGCAACCCAAGCCATAGGGAATGACAGCTTTCAGCCGCCCGTACGGGAGTATCGACCGGAAGCACGGCAGTGCCACAACCAATGTGCTTCCCGCCATCATGAGGGTCGCGTACGGGAACGTCGCAAGCGTAACTGCCTGAAGCACGCCCATGACGGCCCAGTCATACCAGTTTGAGAATCGCAGGGCACGGATCTGAACCGCGAGATAAAAGAGAAGCAATGCCACTGGGATTGGCGGAAAGAAGGAGCGTATGTAGGGCAGGCTTAAAGCTTCGAATCCGGCCAGAGACGGGAGATGCAGCCATGCCCCCATCAACGACTTAAGAATCCCGAAGTTAAAAAAGAAGACGAGGCTCATCCCTAACCACAGCACTGGCGATCTATCGTGGGGCAGGGCCAGGCGCAAAAACCAGAAGGCTCCAACGAAAATCGCCGTCCACCAAAGCCAGTTCCAGATGAGGACGGCATCCCAGAGGTTGTGATTCACAAGATTCTCTACCCAGCCAAAAACCCTGAACGCCAGATCAAAAGTGAGATAACCGAAGACGCCCGACGGCATGGGAGTGCCGTAGTAAGGATTCAAGGTAGATTGATGACCCGGCGAACCAAGCTGACCCAGATTCAGGTAGAGGCTAGGGTCGGCAGCGAACGAGTAGGGCACCAGCCTGGAGCGCAGAGTCCTGGTCGTCGCCAGGTAGGGATAGCTGTAACCGGCAATGACCACGAGGAGAATCACTACCGGCGCCATGCGTCTGCCAAAAGACGCACCTCGACCATCCATCAAAACCTCCGCCCCCCCCGCTGGATCAATCAGCCAAAATAGCACACCGCTCAGAGCCGAAGATCGTGATAGCGTAAAACTATCGCGTTCCTGAGCTGCACAAAAGAAGCCATGATTTAATTGCGGAGCTGTGCCGCCGGATATTTGGGCCGCACTCGAACTGGGATTTCCAAATCGGGCAGAAGCAGGCACGTTTGAGGTGAGACGGAAGCCCTGACGCTGGGTCAACCGCTATGATTGAAGCCATCCGCTCGGTGCTTTCCCATCCGTGGGCCTATCAGTCCTTCTCGTACGCTCTTGGCGGGGCGCGACGGAACCGCATTCTTTTGCGCGACTACATTCGTCCCGCAGCCGGCGATCGCGTCCTGGACATCGGATGCGGGCCTGGGACCATGGTGCCGCACCTGCGATGCGCTGAATATGTCGGCCTCGACACGAGCACGGAATATATTGAAAGGGCCAGGCGCCGTTTTCCGGGGGCGCGGTTCATACGCCAGAGCGTGGGCGGCGCTGATCTGGTCGAGCGCGACTACTTCGATATTGTCCTCTCGCTCGGCGTACTGCATCACCTCGACGACGCCGAGGCGTTGACCCTGTTCCAGATTGCCCGCGACACCATGAAACCGGGAGGCCGGCTGGTTACCATTGACGGGGTGTTGACCGACGAGCAATCGCAGGTGGTGAAGTATCTTCTCTCCCGGGATCGCGGGCGCTTTGTGCGCAGCCAGGCCGGCTACCGGGAGATTGCCTCAAAAGTCTTTTCCAATATTGAATCGAGTGTCCGTCATGATCTGCTTCGCATCCCGTACACTCTTTTGATCCTGAAATGCGTTCGGTGATATCGCTCGAGACCCGCAACGACTATGATGGGCGGAAACCATGATTCATAGCATTGATTCACGACCCAGCGGACTCTCCGCGGTAGTGCCGGTTTACCGCAGCGAGGCCATCCTGCCCGAGTTGGTGCTTCGCCTGGAGACCGTGCTTCGCGGAATTACGTCGGATTACGAACTTGTCCTGGTCAACGACAGCAGCCCGGATCGAAGCTGGGACGCAATCTGCCAGCTCGCCGAGCGTCATACCTGGATTCATCCCATCAACCTGATGCGCAATTATGGCCAGCACAATGCGCTGCTGTGCGGCATCCGCGCCGCGCAATATGACGTGATCGTTACTCTGGATGACGATCTCCAGCACCCCCCCGAGGAGATTCCCAAACTGCTGGCGGTACTGGCCCAGGGGTTCGATGTCGTCTATGGCACGCCGGAACAGGAAGAGCATGGACTGCTGCGCGATCTGGCTTCGCTGGCGACAAAAATAGCGTTGCAGAACGCCATGGGAGCAACCATCGCTCGTCAGGTTTCCGCTTTTCGTGTTTTTCGCACCGAAGTTGCAGGCGCCTTCAATCATTACGAAGGGTCGTTCGTCTCAATCGATGTCTTGCTGACCTGGGGCACGAACCGTTTCTCTGCCGTGCCGGTAGCGCACGAGCCCCGCAAGCAGGGGACTTCTGGTTATTCCTTCCGCAAACTGATCACTCACGCGGTCAACATGATGACCGGCTTCTCTACCCTGCCCCTGCAGTTGGCCAGTATCGTGGGTTTATTTTTTACCCTGTTTGGGGTCGGAGTTCTGTTTTTTGTAATGGGCCGATACTTTGTGCATGGCGGCAGCGTGCCCGGCTTTCCATTTCTTGCCTCGATCATTGCGCTCTTCGCTGGGGCGGAGCTGTTCGCTCTGGGCATCATCGGCGAGTACCTGGCGCGTATGCACTTCCGCAGCATGCAAAAGCCTCCCTACGTGGTTCGGGTGGATACGGCGGGAAGAAAAGAAGTGGAACTTCCACGCTATCAGCGCCGAGGCTAGAGGTGTTCCCGATAGCTCCAGTCCGAACCATGAAGGCCACATCGTTTCATTCCGGAATGCATCTCGAAGAGGATCAGGTCCTGCCGCCCGAGCCGGAATGTCCGCTCTGCCTTTTTCGCGGGAAGCGCTCGCCGGTCTTTCAGCTGCAATCTGGCCCGGATGTGTTTTTGCTGGCTTGCCCAACCTGTCGCGGCTTTTCGGCCTCCCGACTTCCCACCAGCGACGCTCTCCGCGTCTACTACAGCCAGTATTACCAGCAAGACGTCTTTCACGAAATCCAAAATGTCACGTTCCACGAACCCCGCCGCTTCGCGACTCATGTTCTCCGGAAGGCCAAACCTTTCCTTCCGGAACGACAGGTGAAAATCCTGGATTTTGGCGGAGGAGCTGGTGATCTGTCTTTGGCAATCGCGCGTCTCTTACTCGAGGGTGGCGCATCCCACGCCCAGGTCGTCCTGGTTGACTACAATGCCAGTCTGGCCGGCGCCCGTTTTCAGAACATCGCACTGGAGTGCCACGAAGATCTTGATTCCGCTCGCGTAGAGAATTGCGATCTCGTGCTGGCCAGCGGGATACTGGAACATATCCCACATCCCCAAACGGATTTCGCGCGCCTGTTGCTGGCCTTGCGGCCGGGCGGCCTCTTTTATGCACGAACTCCCTCTGTGGCTCCCTTGTTCCGGGTCTTGCAACGCGTGGGACTGCCGCTTGACTTTACCTACCCTGCCCACGTTCACGATATGGGAGAGGCGTACTGGTCAAACATTCTGGGGCTTCTCCCACCCTCGCTTCGGGATTACTCGATAATCTGTTCCCGACCGTCCATCGTCGAGACCACATTGCGGAGAGATTTGATTCGCACCGTCGCCGCCCATGGGATGAAATTCCCCTGGCGTATTTTCGGGAGCCGCTATCCCTTCGTGGGTGGCTGGGAAGTTTTTATTCGACGGCCAATCGCAGCATAAATTCTCTCCTTCACGAGGGCCCGGGCCGGTTGCGCCATTCCGTGAACTGAGAGACTCAGTCAGGGGAACCGGATGTCGCGAACATTGAACGTGCTGGTACTGGGCGTGGGAGGAAACGTCAGTCAGGGCATCCTGAAAGCTCTGGCGGTCAGCAAACTCTCTTGCCGGATAATCGGCGCCTGCATCAACCCACTTTCATTCGGGCTCTACACCGTTGACCAGGCTTATGTTTCGCCGCCGGCCGGCGACCCCCATTTCCTCGATTGGCTGATCCGTGTGTGCCAAACCGAAAGGGTTGACGCGATCTTGTCGGGGGTTGAGCCCGTCTTGACAGCGCTCACCGGCGCGGCCGAAAGAATTCGTGCGCAGACCGGCGCAGTCTGTATTGTCAGCTCGTCCGATTGTCTCGCCATCGGAAATGACAAGTTGCTGACGTCGCAATGGTTGAGAGATCACGGCTTTCCATTTCCGAAAACGGCGGACACCGCCGATTCGCCAGGCGTCGACGCCGTGGTGCGCGACTGCGGATACCCGCTGATTGCCAAGCCCCGTTACGGTAAAGGCGCACACGGAGTAGTCGAAGTGCTCAGCGACGGGGAAATGCAAGCGGCGAGAACGAAAAAGGATTACGTCATTCAGGAGTATCTCGGAGATCCGCATCAGGAGTATACGATCGGCTGTTTCAGCGATCGCGACTCAATCGTCAGAGGAGCCTTGGTGATGCGACGAGAGCTGCTGGAAGGCACGACCTATCGCGCTGAAGCGGGTCATTTCCCGGAGGTCCGCGAGCAGGCCATTCGGATCGCGCAGGCTTTGCGGCCGATGGGACCCTCCAACATTCAAATGCGCCGGCACCGCGGACGCGCCGTATGCTTCGAGATCAACGTTCGTTTTTCAGGAACCACCCCGGTCCGGGCCCGCCTCGGTTTCAACGACGTGGAAGCCGCGCTGCGCCACTATATACTGGCCGAACCCTCGGCGGACCTTCCCCTCATTACCCAGGGCATTGTCCTGCGCTACTGGAACGAAGCCTATGTGAACGCAGAAGCGAAAGCGCAGCTAGACGACCGGGGAAGACTCGACCAACCCAAACGCCACAAACCCGTCATCGAAGACTACGGGATGGAAGAATGAGGGTGTTCATCACCGGAGTAACCGGCCAGGTTGGACGGGCAATTGCCGCTCATCTCGCCGGCCAGGGTTATCACGTGACCGGCTTAAGCCGACGTTTCCGTACCGTGCCGGGATTATTCGAACACGTTGAGGCGTGTCTCGGGTCGGAAAACGCGATCGAACTGATCTGCCACGAAGTGCAACCTTGCGAGGCCATCGTACACGCCGCTGCGTCCATGTCGCACGATAACGGCGATCCCTCGATTTCACTCACCAATTGCCTGGGCACACAGCAAATCCTTAAACTCGCCGCCATCTGGGGGTCTTCCCAACTTGTCTATCTCTCCAGCGTTCCGGTGATCGGCCGTCCACTGCAGCATCCCATCACGGAGGATCATCCTACCCGGCCATCGACCGCCTACCATGCTTCCAAGCTTTATGGTGAACGTCTGATGCATTTGGCTGAAAGTGCCAGTTGTCGGGCGGCAAGCCTCAGGCTAACGTCACCCTCCGGTCCGGGTACTCCCGAGAATCGCATCCTGTCCGTCTTTGTGAGTCGAGCTATAGCCGGCTCGCCCCTGCAGGTCCTGGGCCAGGGCACCCGGAAGCAGAACTACGTGGATGTTCGCGACGTCGCAGCCGCCGTTGAGACTTGTTTAACCAGGCACGCCTCCGGCGTTTACAATGTAGCCTCCGCGGAAAGCATCAGCAATCACGAGCTCGCCCGAATTTGCATCGACGAACTGGGTTCCTATTCCAGAGTCGAATTTGTCGCGAAGCCCGATCCCGAGGAGGGAACCGTATGGGACGTTTCCATTTCCAAAGCTTGCAGGGACCTCGACTATCGGCCTCGGCTCACCATTCGCGATTCCATCCGGGCAGTGGCCGAGGAAATGTCGCACCGTAGCAACCAGTGATTAACCTAGTGATTAACTATGAGCCCTCCCATCCCATTTAACCGGCCCTGTCTGGCGGGAAACGAGTATAAGTACATCGCGGAAGCGATTGCCTGCGGTTATGCGTCCGGCGACGGTTCGTTTACCCGCAAGTGCCACGAATTGCTGGAGCAGGCACTGCAGGTGCCCAAAGTGCTTCTGACCACTTCCTGCACGCATGCCCTGGAGATGGCGGCACTCCTGCTGGACTGCGCACCCGGTGATGAAATCATCGTTCCTTCTTTTACTTTTGTCTCCACCGCCAATGCTTTTGTTCTTCGGGGCGCCCGGATCGTGTTTGCCGACATTCGCCCTGACACCCTGAATCTTGACGAGACCCGGCTGGAGCGCCTGATCACTCCCCGAACCGTAGCCATCGCTCCGGTTCACTACGCCGGCGTGGCCTGTGAAATGGATTCCATCTGTGCGCTTGCGCAACGGCACGGCATTCGGATTGTCGAGGACAATGCCCATGGGCTCTTCGCCCGCTACAAGGGCAAACTTACGGGCACTTTCGGGTGTCTGGCCACCCAGAGCTTTCATGAAACCAAAAACATAACCTGTGGAGAAGGCGGCGCTCTGGTCATCAACGATGCCCGACTGGTAGAGCGAGCCATAGTGATCCGCGACAAAGGAACGAATCGCGGTCGATTCCTCCGTGGCCAGGTGGACAAATACACCTGGGTGGACGTTGGTTCCAGCTACCTGCCCTCAGACCTTCTGGCCGCTTTCCTGCTGGCGCAACTGGAGGCCCGGCACGAAATTCAGGAAAAGCGTCGCCGGGTGTGGGAAAACTACGAGCAGAGTTTGCAGGGATGGGCACAGGAAAACGGTGTAGGCATACCCGTTGTCCCTCCCGAGTGTGAGCAGTCCCACCACATGTTCTACCTGATCCTGAAATCTCTCGAAGAACGCCAGGCGCTGATCGCGCACCTGAAGTCACATGGCATTCTGAGCGTTTTTCATTATGTGCCCCTGCATCTCTCGGAGATGGGCCGCAAATTCGGAGCCATGCCCGGAGATTGTCCAGTAACCGAAAGCATCAGTGAACGACTGCTGCGCTTACCCTTCTACAACGATTTGACCGAGAGCGATCAGGCACGCGTGGTGTCGGCGGTATCCCAGTTCCGCGCTGTGGGCCGGAATACAGCAATGGCCTCATGAGCAACCTCGAACCAGTCGAGGAGTTGGACTCGCCCTCGCGACCTTCACCACCTGCCGACACTTCGGGCGGCTATGACCCGTCTTTCTTCCAGCAATTGGCGCTCATCGAAGATCGTCATTTCTGGTTCCGGGCGCGCAATCGTCTGATTTTCGAGATCAGCAGGAAGCTGGCTTCTGAACTTAACAAGGGGTATCGGGTGCTCGAGGTTGGGTGCGGCACCGGAAAGGTTCTGCGGACCCTCCGCCAGGCCTGTCCCGCCGGCACCGTAGTCGGCATGGAGCTTTGGTTTGACGGGTTGCGCTTCGCTCGGGAACGATCTCCCGGCCCGCTGGTTCAAGGCGATGTACGCAACTGCCCTTTCGGGAAACCGTTTGATTTGATCGGCATGTTCGACGTCCTGGAACATGTGCCGGAAGAGCTGGCAACGTTGAGGGCGCTGCGGGAGGCGCTCGCGACCGGAGGGAGGCTCCTGCTGACGGTCCCGGCGCATCAATACCTCTGGAGTTATTTCGACGAAGCTGCACAGCACTGCCGGCGTTATTCTCCGTGCGAGATTCGCGACCGGCTGGTCCAGGCAGGATTCGAGGTGGAATTCCTGAGCCTGTTCATGAGTTGTATTTTTCCCCTCGTCTGGCTGCAACGGAAAGTGGGCTCGCGGCGCCGGCGGCAATTCGCCAACCATGCGAAAACTTTGGCTCTGAGAGAATTTCGCATAATCCCGGGTATCAATGGATTGCTCACCGCGCTGCTAAGGATTGAAGGCCTTTGGCTTGCCCGCGGGTACAGGCTTCCAGTCGGGACTTCCCTGATCGTGGTAGCCAGAAGACCGTCCTAGGTCATGATGAACAGCCGGCAGCGGCATAGATTATTTCTTCCGGTTCAGAATTCCCAGTCGTGCCGTTTTTGCAGGAAGCGCCTCAACTCAGAGCATCGCGAGGCTTGGTCTCGATGTCTTTGGGTAGGGTCGAACTGAGAAGATTCGCCGCCAATTCCAAGAGCTCATCGACATGCCTTTTCCACGAAAACTCGCGCGACCTTTCCTGTCCGCTTTTTGAAAGCTTGTGCGACAGCTCGCCGGAAGCCGCGATCCTGCCGATCTGCCCGGCCAGTTCCTCCGGCGAAAAGCGTTGAAAGTAGATTGCGGCGTCCTGGCAAATTTCACGATGCACGGCTGAATCGGCAGCGACGATGGGTAATCCACTGGCCATGGCCTCCAGCAGGGGATGCGCGAAAGATTCCGCGTAGGCCGGCGTGACGTACAGGCTGCACTCGCGGTACACATGGTGCAGCACGGAATAAGGAACCGCTCCCAACTCCACCACGTTGTCCCCGACGCCCAGGTGTTTCACTAGGGTCGCGGCCGCCCCGGCCCTGTAGCTTCCGGGATTGTCTTCCGAACGCAGCCTGCAAGTCAGAAAGAGCTTGATTTCCCGGCCGCCGAGACGCGGACGTAACAAGGGCAGCGCACGCAGGAGAGTTTCAAAATTCCGGTAGTAGTTGTAGTGGCTTACGTACAGCAGGCGTAATGCGTCTTTACTCTGTTCGAACTTTTCCCGAATCTCCGCCGGCAACGGTCCCTGGTCGCGGAAGAACATCTCGCGGTCGAAACCATGATAGATGGCTACCACGCGCCTTCCGGTCCATTGCTGCAACTCCTGTGCGAAAGCTTCTGAAGGAGCGACCGTGCGCTCCGCCCAACCTATGGAACGGCGCGCCAGGCTGCCCTTGATCCGACTGTCAAGCCACAATCCATATTCCCGCCTCTGGCGCAGGTCGCGCGCGAAATCCTCCGAAGTATAGAGCGAGTTCCGTGAAAGCAGGATCTGGGGCACCGGCGACTTGCGCAATGCAAAGTTTCCAGCTGAAATCAGCACATCGGCGCCGCTGCGCCCGACCACTGCAGGCAGGCGGGTTTGCTCCCACCAGAACCGGCGGAGAGCGCCGGCAGGAAGATCGAGCTCGGGGAGAAAGACCCGGGGCAGGCCGGAGAACTCACGCCGGAGCGGTAGACTTACGGCCGCCGTCACCTGCACATCGCCCCGCGCAGAAAGCTGAGGAAGAACGTTGCGCAGATAGGTGAGCCCGCCGCCCGCGCTGGCCGCCAGGCCCTGCAGGAACAGGTGCATCATCGTTCCGGCGCGACCGCCTGTGCGTCTCGCCCAAGTGCCCTGAAGCTGAAGTCGGTGATAGGACGATACCCCACGGCAGGCGCTCGCGCAGACGCGGGGAGAATATCCAGGAAGGCAAAGGCCAGCACCCAAAAAAAGACGCTGAGATAGTAGCCAACCGCGAAGAGCCAGTCCTCAAAGCCGGCATGAATCAGCCCGGCGGCCAATACCATGGCAACCGGGACCACGCAGTGACTGCTGTTGCCGGTTCGGCGAAGCCAGGCGAAGGCACTACAAACTTTCACTGCCAGCATGACTATGAGAGCCGCAAAAGGGAGGAGACCCAACAGACCAACCCCCTCCATGATCGCCAGGTAGCTGTTTCCATGTTCGCTTGTAGCAGCGGAAACCGTGGAATACCGGCCCACGCCGATATCCTCGTTAGAACTGTTCAGGCGAGTGCCAAATCCGCTCCCGAACCAGGGATGCTGCTGGATGACCGACACAGTCTGATCCCAGGGGCTGACGCGCGAACCGAGAACGCCACCCTCCTCGTGCCCCTTGTAGAGGAAAGTCGCGGCCAGCGAGGAATTTTCTCGCTGCATGGGCATGTCCTCAGTCTGACTGGAAGGAGTCAAGGCGATGGCGAGGGCGGCCACGCAGATAAACGCGATCGCTCCTTGAAGCAATAAGCGATAACGTCGCAAAGCCACGCAAGTCAGGCAGCACGAGACCACGGCGGCTAAAATTCCTGCCCTCGCCTGACTGAAAAACAGAAGGCCAACGGCAACAATAAAGGCAAAGATCATTCGCCGGTACGCGGTCTTGCCCTCGGCGGTCAGCACCCCCCAGAAGAGCAGCGGTACCGCAACCACACCCATGAGGGCGCCCAGAGAATTGGGATTGCCATAAATCGGGACACGCAACACCAGATAGGCCACGGCGGAGAGGTATACAAAAATCTCTATAAAAAACAACAATCGCGGAAAAAATTTCAACTCCCGTCCGGCCAGCGCCAGGCGGGCTCCGGTCGATGCATAGAGAAAAAGCAGAAGCAGGCTCAACGCCTTCAGGAATGACACCGTGCCGAACGACGAGACCGAGGAGGAAACCAGCGCAGACACCACTGCAAACATGGCTACCATGTGAAAGCCAGAGAAGCTGGGTCGAGCGCTGCGCACATAGAGCGCGAAACCCGCAATTGCACCGACAGCCAGGACCCCCCAGCGCCCCGACGTCCATATCGCGCTGAAAGGAACCGACATTCCGGCCCAGAGAAAAACCATGACCATCAGAGGAAAGAATCTCTGCTCATACTTCCAGACCGCTGCCAGCAGGATCTGCAGGAAAATCAGCGCTCCCAGATAGGTGGCGCTGCTGAGGTATCCCGGCTTGTAAAAGGCCAGAACGGCCACTATAAAACCGATGGCCAGAAGCACGCCCGGGACGATGAATTTGGAAAAACGTTTACGCATGGTCTCGCATCCCGGCGGAGAGGGACGCCTGGGCAATACCGGATGCACAGGCTTCCGGCGAGTATTTCAGAATACGCTCCCGGCTGTGGTTCCCCATGCGCAAAGGCACCGTGATGTCTCGCGCCAGTTCGTCCATGGCAGCCGCGAGCTGGACTACGTCGCCGCGGACAATCACCCGGCCATTCCAACCGTTCTGCACCAGGTCCGCAGTGCAACCGGCGGCGTCGCTCGAGATCACCGGCAGACCGCAAGCCATGGCCTCATTCACCACCAGCCCCCAGGTGTCGGTATGCGACGGAAAGACGAAAGTCTCAGCCAATGCATAGTAGCCAGCCAACTGGTCGCGGTGGACAAATCCAGTACATCGCACCTGTCCCGGTTCAATCGCACTCGCCCGGCGAGTCAACTCCGCGCGAGCGGTTCCGTCCCCTACCAGAACCAGACCAACGGCCGCGCGCAATGCAGGTGTCAGTTTGCCATAGGCCTCAAGCAGATCAAACACTCCTTTTTCCCGAACCAGTCTGCCCACGAACAGAAAGAAACGCGAAGGCAATTGCAGCTCCTGGCGGCGTTCCGTGGCATGCTCGCGGACGGCCGCCGCCCGGTGGGCGAAAAGATCTATGTCGACCGCGTTGGGCGCGATAAAGATATCGTGCTGATCCACGCCATAGGTCGTCACGTACTGGAGTGAAGACTTCCCGGGAACAACAAATGCGTCGCAACCCTTCATAAATTTGTTTTTCAGGGTTTCGATCACCCGATTATGGCTGCGCAAGTCCCGCTCTGTGCTTTCTACCCACAAAATAAAGGGCGCCCGGCTTCGGCGCGCCCACTGCATCGCCTGCCACGATGCCAGATAGTTGTAGCCCCCGCAGAGAATCACTTCGGGAGCCAACCTCTGCAGGGCGCGCTTCAGCCCGTGATTCAGCAGCAGGTTATGTCCGGCAAATCTTCGCCTCCAGGATGGAAGCACCTGGTACGAAAAGCGGATCTCATCCATGTATATCAGCCAGTCGCGCAAGCCAGGATCGCTTGCCGCGAGAAAGATCACATGCAGATCGATCTCCTCATGCTGCGCCAGCTGGTTGAAAACCGGAATGCGGTAGGGCGCGATAATTTCGGTAAGGATGACCAGCCGCCGCCTCATACCTGACACTCCCGATAGAGTCGGGACAACTGCGCTGCCTGTTGCTCGAGAGTGTATCCCTGCAGAATGGTCCGACGCGCCGCTTGGCCAATCTCTCGCCGGAGATCAGCCTGCTGCAAAAGCCGGGACAGCGTATCTGCCAGGTCCTTCTGATCGTCGGCCTCGATCAAAAAGCCGTTGACTCCCGGCACAATGACCTCGCCGATCCCCTGTCCCCGGCATGCGATCGCGGCCTTGCCCGCCGCCATTGCCTCCAGATACACACATCCGAGCCCTTCGTATCGGCTGGGCAGGGCAAACAGGGTGGCGCGCCGCATCGCGTCCGCAACCTGCCGGCGGCTCTGGCGTCCCCGAAAATGAACTTTGTCGCTCACGCCCTGTTCGTCCGCCAGCTTCTGCAAGGCGGACCGTTCCGGCCCGTCGCCGATGATTTCGAGCGAGACGCCGGGAAATTGATTCTGGATAGCGGCGAATGCTCTGATCAGAAGCTCGTGCCCTTTGATCGGAATGAGATTGCCAATGCTGAGAATCGTTGGCGCATCCGGCTCCCTGTCAGTCGGCGAAAAGATCTCCGGATCAACCCCGTTATAGACAACCGTAGTGTTCACCCGCGGGCCGGCGCCTTCGATCACCTGATCGCGAACTTTCTGGCTCACGCACACTACCCAACACGCCGAGCGATAGACGGATCGCGATACGCGGGCGCACCATTTGCCTGCATCGCCTCCAACTTGCCGCTCAGAAAAGGCGTCGAGGCCGTGGACTGTCACCACAAAGGGGATCTTCAGTTCCCGGCTGAGAAGCGACGCAGCGTGGCCGCAAGGCAGCGCCGAATGGGCATGAATCACATGCACCGGATGGGAACGATGCAGGCGACGGATCTCAGGCAGCAGGCTGGCGAAAAGAAACGCCCCCGAACTGGAGAGGCCCCAGCCGCCTGGAAGAGAAAAGAATCGCGCCCGTCGCGCCGGAATCGCGGAGTCATCGACCAGCGGGCCGCTCCGATAGAACGGCTGCACCGCCCGAACTGTATTGTTCACCCCCAGTTGTGCCAGCCAGGACAGCGGTTCGGCTACAAAACAGCCCTGGGCATCGTCTCCCCGCCCAGGATAGAACGGCGTCAGAGTCAAAACGTGCAGAGGTTCGAGCGCGCGAGACAATGGCGGGATAGTGGAAGGGTCAGCAGTCATGCCGCACGAGCCGCCGCCTTCCGCGACATCAGGTCGAGAAAGACTTCTTCCCAGCGGCGGGTGACTGGGTCCCAATCGAATGGTTCACTGTGCTTGCGGCCCGCCTCGCCAAATCGCCGGCGCCGCTCGGGAGACGAAAGCAGTTCTCCCAGCCGGACAAACAGTTCGTCATCCGAACCTACCAGGTAGCCGCTCTCGCCATCAACCACGGTTTCCGGCTGATAATCGTTCCGCGCGATCACCGGCAGGCCGCACGCCGCTGCCTCAAGCACAACTTTCGGAGACCCTTCCCAGGTCGATGGAAACAGAAAAATATCAGCCTGCTGATATTGCTGCTTCAAGTTCTCGCTCCCCAGTGGCCCCATAAGGTTAACGTTGCCGAGGCGCTCGCGCTCGATCCGCGCTTTCAGGTCGTCCGCCATGAGGCCTTCGCCCACAAGCACGAAGTCTGCACCCGGGAATCGGGCCGCTCCGTCCAATATTGTTTGCGGCTGTTTGAACGGCCGCAGCGATCCCACAAACAAAACTCTGGGACGAGGGTTGGCTTGTCGGCGCCAGGCCGGGGTAAAAAAACTTGTATCCACGCCCGCGGGCACGATCTCGCTGGCCAGGCCGTATTCCCGTTGCAAGCTCTGCTTCACCGATCGAGAGTTGCTGAACAGATAATCACAGCGCAGCACGGTCCGTTCCCAGAGATGCACCGCCTCCGGCGCAATCGTGGGTTCGTTTCGCAGGTCCGATTGGGACTCCACGGTTCCGATAACGATGCGGCTATCCCTCCACCTCCGGCGCAGCCCGAGGTAGAGCCGGCTGGCAGGAGCCGCCTTGACGTAGAACAGAATGTCATGATGACCCAGAACCAACTCGCGGAAAATTCTGAGCGTACGGCGTCGCTGGGGCAAGGGCACAAGCCTGGTGTTAGGGCGCTGCTCGATTCCGGGATCCGGCTCGCCCCCGCAAAAAACGCTCACGTGAAAGCGATGCGGATCCAGCCGCCGGATAATCTCGCGGGCATTGGTCATCTGGGCATTGGTCAGACCCTGATCCGCCAGGCTATCCACGAGGATTCGCACAGGAGTCATACGTAACCTGACCGACCGCGCCTTGCGAAGCGCAATACAGTCATGCTGGACGGACGTCCGGACGAAGGGGCTGCTCCATTTTAGGCGAACTTCTCAGGTCCAGGTCGCCCAGACGGAGATCACGCAGGCGAGCTGCCAGGCGGCGGTGAGCATCGCGCGAGCGCAGGGAGTCTGTGAGATGCTGGCGGGCGCGATCGAGCAGCCGTCTTCGTACCGGCTTCTCCGCATCGCCCGGCAAAGGATGCAACTCGCGAGGGTCTGCCTCCAGATCGAACAACTCCTCCTGCGCCGAGTTGAAATCGAATACCATTTTGTAACGCGCCTCACGGACCGCCAGCAGGCGCGCCTGCAAGCGGTTTTCCGTGACGAAGGGATTGTTGCACGCGCCGACGCTTTCGACGATCGCTTCCCCGTCCCAACTCTCGCCTTTCCGCAAAAGTGCGGAATGGCTGCGTCCCCGGAAGCTGCCGGGGATCGGAACTCCCAATATATCCAGCAGGGTGGGCGCCAGATGCAGAAGACTGAAGGGCGCAGCCACCTTCGCCTGATTCAACCCAGGCGCGCGCAGCAGAAGAGGGACCCGCACCAGTTCTTCCCCGGCTCTGGACGGCGGATGATAGCGTCCGCCGTGGTCGAGAAATTCTTCGCCGTGATCGGCCGTGAGCGCCATGACACAGTCTTGCCACAAGCCCAGCCCCTGAAGCGTCTCCACCAGTCGGGCGGCCTGTGCATCCACCCAACGAATGCCCGCGTCATAGAGGGCTTCCACGTCCTTTCGCTTGCGTTGCAAGCGCGACGCCCCCAGGTCGCCACGGTTCCAGTACGAATTCAGGTATCGCGCTCGCCAGGCATCAACCAAACCTTGTCCCATCAATTCGAGCGCCTCTTGCCGCGGATAGTACGGCGAATGTGGATCCATCAAATGCAGCCATAGAAAAAATGGCTGGCCCGCGATGCCTTTCAGCCAGTCCTGGGCGTGGTCGACGATAACGTCCGCAGTGGGAAAACGCCGGAACTGGTCGAGCGACATTGCCGCCGGAGATGCCAGGCGCTGACAGTATTGAAAATAAAGTTCGTCGTAGAGAGTGCCCACGGGTCCAAGCCCGCGGGACACCTTCTCCAGACGCCGATTCCATCGACTCGGAAGATGGGCAGGCTGGTCATTGTCAGGCTCTCGCGGAAGCGGATTGGTCCTGGCATCCAGAAAATCTTTGAAAGTACTGAAACCGGAGTCGTATCCGAAGCGCGGCGACAGATAAGGGTTGGCAGCCAAAAATGCGCCCGTGGCATAACCTGACTCGCTGAGGGCAGAGGCGATCGTGGGCTCGTCGGGCCCCAGCCCCACTACATCTCGCCCCAGGCTGAGCGGATAGCGTGAACCCATCAGGGCAGGAAAGGAGAAATAAGTCGGAGCGCCGGCCACGATCGCGTTCGAAAACACCAGGCTTTCCGCGGCCAGCGAATCGAGGAATGGCGTAGTGGCGCGGGGATAGCCCAGAAAGCCGGCATGGTCGGCCCTGAAGCAGTCTACGGTGATCAGCAGCAGCGACGGCGACGCGCGCATGCTAGCTCGCTCCCAGCGTCATATGCCGCGACTTGCCGCCGCCCAGCTTGACCTCGACCGCAACCGGTCCTCGCGGACCTTTGAATTTCCCCCGGGTGACCAGTTCGTACACATTCATGTCGTGCACGTAAAGCAGGTTGGGATGCTTTGCCTCCAATGCCGAGAGAAATTCATCCAGCACGCGCAGGGCGGGTCCGCGAAAGTCCTTCAGCGAGCTATGGAAATTGATGGAATGCACCGAGACCACAGCCGGGATGCCGCGTTCGAAGCATCGTTCTGCCAGCTGCACATATTTTTCCAGGGGCAGGCCGCGTTCAAAAGGCTCAATGTCAATGGTGCGATGCAGATTCAGCATCTCCCATTCGTCCATGTGCGGAGGCAGGGCTCCGCCACTGCCATTCTGAGCCACGCGGAGGCCGCACGCCGACCAGGCGCGGTGAGTATCGTCGTTCGCGCGATACCCGGGAGCGCAAGCCGATAATGGCGCGGTGGAGAAAAACTTCTGAAATTCCCGCACCGCTTCGGCCACCAGACTGGCCTGAGTGGCGGCATCCAGAAAACCGGCTTGTGGTTTTTCAGGATTGCAGTATTCGTACCCGATCCATGGCATGCGCCAGTAGATATAGGGCGTGTCCGCCTTCCACAAGGTGTGCAGCAGATTGTTACGGTCGCCGGGCGCGGTCAATGCCCGCTCCACCGCCATGCGGCAGAAATGGGTCAGCCCGTGCAGCGCGGGATAGAAGACATCGTCGGAAATGCCTTGCCGGTAGGTTTCAAACAGGCCTGGCCGCTGCCAGGCGCCGGGCAAGCCCTGGTTCAGAGGCATCAGGTGAATATTCTGAAATGCGCTGTCCGCGGTCTTCTGAAAATCCAGGTTTGCCAGCAGAAAATTCATCACCAGGCACGCCGGACGGCCGGTGGAATCGCGGTGCCGCTTCAACATGTCCCGCAACGCAATCACATCCTCGGCGGTTTCGAGCGAGTAATAATCGTAGGGATTTTTACCCAGATGAATTCCGCTGGCCCGAAGCTGCTCGTAGCCTTCACGATCGCGAACCCCTACCCGTCCCCAATCGTCGCTTTGCAGCAGCACCAGGGGACGGGTGAACCTCAACAACGTTGCCGGTGCGGCAGACTTGCGGCCCCACAACCTGCACACCGCACTCAGCATGCCGCGGCCACCGTTTCAGGCTGGTGGATGATCATCATCTCGCAACCGCCTTCCGTAATTCGCCAGAACTGGAGAACGGCCCGCAGGATCCACGGACCCAATCCCGGGATCCGTGTCATGGTTCCGACCAAGCGGGCCCGGCGGCTGGCAAATGAAAGCTGCGCGCACTTCCTCAGAAACGCTTCGCGGTGCAAGTCGACGACCACATACTCTGTCCCGAGCCCGCGAAACAGCGCCCTGAGACGCGCGTTTGTGGTGTAGACCAACTGCTCCAGCAAGACCGGATCGCGCCCCCGTAACCTCAAATACCAGCGCCCCAGAAATTTGGGCAGAAGCGGAAACCACTTTATCTTGTAGTGCGGTTCGTAAAATCGGAGATAGTTCGGACTGGCAATGTAGATGGCGCCTTTGTGCTTCAGCACTCTTAAGGCTTCTCTCAGCATGGCGCTTTGCTCGGAAACGTGCTCCATCACCTGGTTCATGGTAATCAGGTCGAAACTACGATCGGCAAACGGCAAACGCTCGCCCACGCCAACGGCAAAGACCTGATTTTCGAGTCGGCGCCGGGCAATTTGAATGGAGCTGATGCGGGCGCCTTGCCCGATTCGGTCGGGCTCGATGCCGAACGCGTGAAATCCACGCCTCCGGCACGCCACGACAAAACTACCTACGCCGGAGCCTATGTCCAGCACCGAAGCCCCCTGAGGCGCAGTCCAGAACTCCGCAATCGCCCGGAGAACAGTTTCTCCGTCATCGCGGACGATGTCCTCGACGATACGTTCCTGCCACTGCGGCGTCTGAATTCCCTGCCAGTTCTGTTTGCGATATTGCAGCACCAGGGTCCGCAGTTCCGATTCGTCGAGGGTCTTCTGAAGAGGCAGGCTATTCATTTTCGAGCCAGAATGCTGTAATTCCCCGTGAGTTCATCGTTTTTGATAGGAAATGCATGCTCCAACCCCAGCCCGATCACGTTCATTGCCGGCACAACGGTGTAATAGAGGACCTTCCCCAGAAGGATATACCTCGCCAGAATGCTCACGGACCAGTTCGCAAGCCGGAAGGAGCCGCCGACGCTCGACACCTCGGGCACAATTTTCAACCAGGAAAAATCGGAGAGTACGAACTTCAAACCCGCAGGCAGGAACCGCCAATGTTCCTGCTCCACCGCTCGCGGACAAACTGCTGCCACGCTCATGATCAGAAATCCTCCAGGCTTTAAGACCCTGTGGATCTGCAGCGCCGCCACTCGGGGCTCGGGAAAGTATTCAAAGACTTGTGTGGCGATGACTACGTCAAAAGTGTCGGGACCGAATGGAAGTTGTTCTCCCCTGCCGACCACGTCCACCAGCAGAGTGCGCACGACATCAATGGCCACATACTGACGCGCCCTTCCATTCATGAGCGGACGATAGGGCTGATAGCGGCCTCCGATATCCAGCACCCGCAGGCCCTCTCCCGGGATCTGCTCCATCCAGTCTGAGATCAACTGTGCCCGTCTGCGCAGCACGAGATAATTCGGATTGGTAATCGAGGGAGAGAGTCTATCCTGTGCCAGCTTCTGTAACTCGCCCAGCGAATAGTGCTCTTCCACCCATCCCCCGTCGTCTCCGCTCGAGGCTGTCCGGACTCTCAGATATAGCCCAGGTCGCGAAGTCTTTCTTCGATAATACGTTGCTCGGCCTGATCCATTTGGGCTGCGTCGTCACGAAGCATTTCGCGCAAAAGAAACGTCAGGAACTGCTCGAGATTGCCGAATCGCTCGGCAAAACGTTGCTCCGCCTGGTCGCAGAGCTCAGCGGGCAGATGCACCTCACGCACAATGTCGGACATCAGGCGCCCACCCCGGCACCTGCCATGCCGCGCGCTCGCGACCACAGCGCCCGGGCGATCACCTTGTCATCTGCGTCCAATCCAACCGCCAGTGCGACCGCAACAAAAACCATGTACGCGGATGAAAGAGCGATTGCAAGCGTCAACCACCAGGGCAAAAATCCGCCCCCAAAAACCCGCAGGAGCACCAATACCGCCAGATTGGCTCCCAACGGCGGCAGCAGCCGAAAATAGCTGCGGTTATAAGGAAACAAATTTAACTTGCTGCGCACCTCACGAAGAAACCACACATTACTGACCGCATTGGTCACCGCAGCGCTGAGTGCGGCGCCGGTCAGGCCCAACTTCGGAATCAGCAGCAGATTCATGCCCACCATGACCACAGCCATCACCGCCTGGATCCGTATCAGGCGAACCTGCTGCCCGGACATAAGCAGCAGGTATCCGACCGAACCGACGCCACAGTTTATCAGTTGGCCCACCGTGCCGATCACCAGGATCAACCAGCCGGTCTCAAACTCCGGACCAAAAATGCGCATCAGCGGGCGCGCAAAAATGATGATGAAACATCCCAGAGGAAGCGTCAGCCCAAGGATCCACTTAGTCAGGGTCTGAAATAAACGGTCCAGCAACTCGCTTTGGCCCCGGGCGTGAAGGTCGGCAATCGTGGGAGAGAATATCTGGTTCACGGACTGCAGGACGACGGGCACGAATACCACCAGCGCCACCGCCATCGCATAGATTCCCAGCTCGCGCGCATCAAGAAAGAATCCGATGAGGATTTTGTCAGCCTGTCCGATGATGAAGCTGAGAGAATCCATGGCGAATACCACCGCGGAGAACGAAACCACCTCCGCGTCCATCGGCGCCAGCTTTGCCGAAAATGCGCGCGCCGCCTTGGGCGTGAGTTTCCAGACTGCTATCACGAGCAGGACAAGCACCACCAGCGCGCTCGCCACCTGGGCAAAGATATAACCCCAGAGGCCCAGCCCCGCCGCGACCAGCCCCAGGGTGAAGAGCATGGTCAGGGGGCTGCCGATGAAGTTGGTGATGAGGGTGCGGCGGGCTACGTGCTTGTACCCGGTCAGTACCTGGCCCAGGAATCCAGTCAAGGCGCCGAAAATCATGATCAGGGCGAACAATCCCAGGTACCGTTTCAGTGCGGGAGTGTGATAGACGTGAACCGCCACCCACGGCCCCACCAGCAGCACGGCTCCGCCCAGGAGAAAATTGAAAAAGAACAGAAGAACGATGCTGCGCGCCAGAAATCCGCGCAGCAGATCAAGCCTGCCTGTGGCTCGGTAAGCGGCCACAAAGCGCACCGCGGAATTGGGCAGGCCGAGAGCATTGAACACTCCCAGCAGGCCCACGATCGTCATACCCAGCGCATAGGTGCCCAGGGCTTCCGCTCCCAATACCCGGGCAAGATAAATTTTGAACAGGTATCCGGCCGCCGCGGTAAAAATCGTACCCGCAAAAAATACCGCCGAATGGCGCGAGATGTGTCCCATCTGCTGCCGAAAGGCGATGGTATCCGCCAGTCCGGGTTGAAGCTCCGGGACCACCTCGGCTGTCGGCATTTTCTTGGCGGGCAACGCTCCTGACATGAGGACGGTTACGCCTGGGCCTGGATCGCTTCCGGAAGCGGAGCGCGTAAAAGCAGATCCCGCAATTTGGCCGGGTCCATGGTTTCCCACAAGGTGGGTCTTATCTGAATGTTCTTGCTGTTTATGGCAAGCAAGCGAGGAACTTCGTTTAACTCGTCGGCTGACTTCAGAATGTGGCCAATGCCAAACCTTGCGAACTGCTCGACGTATCCCGAAGTGGAATCCTGCAGCCAGGAACAAAGGAACACCGGTATTCCCAGGGAAGTGCACTGCAACGCAACCGTGGATTGCACCGTCAGGGCGAAGCGGGTGTTCCGCCACAGGTGAGGCGACGGCGCCCCTGCGATCACTCCGATCCTTGCTTCCTGCCGGGGAAGATACTTTCGCAAAATCCGCCGGTGGCCCCGAACGCTTTCGAAGGGATGAATCTTGAAAACGAGCTTGAGTCCGCAGGTTTGAGCCAGGGACCATAATTCTGGAAGCAGATCGCGGTACACCTCATCGGCCCGCCATCCTGCCGCCTGATACGGTTCGGTAAAGAAAACCAGCCAGGGTTCATTCGATCGGACAGTCGCTTTTGTCGAATCGGTCGCTGATGGCAATCCCTGGCCACCCAGTACGATCCTTTCCGCAGCCACACCGCACGACCGCACCAGATAGTCGCGTTCTATTTCCCCTTTGGCGAGATAGACATCCGCATGCGCGGTCTTCACCGCCATCTTCGAATCCAGCGCTCCGTGGTGGCAGGCCAGGGTTGGAATTCCCCGGTTTCTGGCCAGTATCAGGGGAAGGCGAGTGTATGGATTACTGTCATCGGCGCACAAACATCCGACGATGGCTTCGGACTCGAAGACCTGGATCCAGGCGTCCCGTAAAGCGATCCCCCAACGCATGGAGCCCGGAATGCCGTCCAGCACCCCGGTCGCCTTCGCGGCCGAATATTCTTCCGCGCCGGCGATGAGCCGGGCCTCGAGCAATTCCCAGGCTCTGCTCAGGGCCCGCGCTTCAACCGGATCGGCGGGCACAAAGTATGGGTCCAGCGGCGCGGTCGAAACGTTCGAAGGCGTTTTTCTCAGGCGGGCGCTGTTCCGGGCGTAGACCAGGAAAAATTTCTCCCGCGGCAAGAGCGCAGCGTACGAAACCGCGGTGCGCGAAACGTTGATGTATGCCGACGGCAACAGAACCACCGGATCGCCCGCAACCCGCCGGTGCCGAATGAGCCGTCGGCGCAACCGATGCTCGCGATCGAGCTTGTCCTGAAAAATCTGGCTGATCTGCGCCCCGTCCAGCTGAGTGAAGAAAGCACGATAATGTCGTGCCCACTGCAGCGGCCGGAAGCCGGCTTCGATGCGGACCGGACTTGTTTTGGTCAGAATCTGTAACGCCGTCGCCAGGCTGCTGGAGCGGCTGGCATGCAGCTCGCACCCGCCTTTCAGTTCCCTGGCCAGCCGGCCGATCAGCATCAGTTGGCGCAGGTTCGATTCGAAGAGCAACGAAAGCACATCCCACCAGTCAATTCCTTGCGCATCCACCATCTGACCGAATCCGAGCTGGAACAGTTCCCGGACGCGCTGCAGGTCCTCACGATCTCTGGCAAAGTCGTGCAAACTGATGACGCGGCAGCCCGCCTGCTTACCCCAGCTCTCATAGGTAGAAACCGGCGCTCGGCCCAGATCCACTACCAGATCCCATCCTCCACCCCGGCGCGCGGCAGGAATCTGGTCTTCGGGATGGAGTAAAAGCACTCTCATAGCTTTACATGTTCCGCGACCGGGCGGCCCACCAGCCGGCGCACCCAATGTTCCAGCCGCGGCGAAACCTTGACCGCAGCGGCAGCGTGGTAGCGCACCGTTTCGCGAATACGCACCGCCTGGGAATTGGTAATTGTAGCGTGCAGGGTGTCTCGATATCCGTTGGCAAATCGCTGTTTGTAGTCTTCTTCGCCCAGCCCCAGGTCCAGCAGTTGTATTTCCTGACAGTCACAGGCGCGCTCCACCATCCGCGTGAGCAGGCAGAACCCGGGAGAAAACTGCTTCCAGCCGGCATCAAACGTGGGCTGGTAGTAGAACCAGCTTCCGGCAAACTCGAACCCATAATTCCACGCGACCGGCCGATCGCCCACCCGCATTCGGCTCAGCGTCAGCCAGCCAGCCCCGGAGAGCAACTCGGCCAGCGCCGCAAGAAATGCCTGCCGCTCCGGGCTGGCCAGATTGCTGGTCCGTCCGCGAGCCATAAATGCGGCCACGTGAGCTTCGACGAAGCGCGGCAAATTTGCCCGGACATCGTCGCATTGCGTGAGATGATCCACCCTGACCGGGCCCGCTTTCTCCAGACCCTTGAGGTAGTAACCAAAGGCCTTTCGCTTGAGCACAGACTCTTTCAGCTTTTGTCGCTCGGCTGAAGAACCAAGCATGATCCGGGCGCAACGATATGCCCGACGGGAAAACACCAGGTATCCGCAGTTGCCGGCAGCATGGCTCAGCACTCGTGATGTGACCGAATCCGCCGGGAGATTCGCCAGCCGCAAAATCGGCAGGTGAAGCTTGCTCAACTCTCCAAACACAGCGGCGATGAACTCCGCCCGCCGCTCCGGGGCGCAGATGAAATCGCAATAATCCGCGGTCGTCCCGGCCAGAAAGGAAACTTGCTTCTCGCCGTTGTCAGTAGCCAGAGCTGCCGCGCCCACCAGAACATCACCTTCGTAGGCCAGCAACAGCAGCGGTCTCATCGACGAGCGGTAGGCTCGATCGACGGCGAGCGCCCACTCGCAGGTATAGAAAACCTCTGGGCATTCCATCCCATTTACCAGCGCATTCCACTGATCGCGGAGTCTCTGCTCCTGCGGAATCTCACGGTGCACGGTTATGCGCAAGCTTCCCCCACGACGTTTTCTACTTTTAAGAACACGTAGTAATACCAGTCTGTCACCAACTCGTGGCTGCGTTTGGGATGATCGTCCCCCAGCGAGGCCACGTGCCGGAAATCAAATCGGGCCAGCTCTTCCCGAACCTTGACCGGCGTCCAGCAGTGGGTCACCCAACCACCGTGCGCGGGATCGAACAGGTAGCCCTCGCCCCGCCAAAACGCCGCCTTCGGCACTCGCCGCACGATTCGGGTGACAGATTCTATGATCGCACGCAAAAGCGAATGCATGGCTTTCACGATTGTGAGTGCCAGGAATGTGGCGGGGAAAAGATAGCTTCGCTCCGAAACCAGTCGCCCGGCGAAAACGCGCAGCCGCTCCCGGTCCCACGCCGGCCGGACAAGGACGGACCGCGGATTGTGAGACGAAAACACAAACACGCCCCCCGCTCGAAGCACCCGCCCACATTCCCGCAGACATTGCCGCCGCCGTTCCTCGGGAACAATACAGTCCAGGCCGTTGAACGAAATGACGATGGCATCAAAAGAGGAGTCGGGAAATATGGAGAGGTCCGAGGCGTCGGACACCAGAAACTCCAATGCCGGGAACCTACCCTGGCAGGTATGGATCATTTCTGCCGAGTAATCCACTCCAACATAGCGGGAGGCCTTGGCTGCGAGATAAACGGTGGTCCTTCCGCCGCCCACTCCAATGTCGAGTATCGCCATGCCCGGCTTTACGTAGGTATCGAAGAGGAGACGCTCGCAGGCCGTCAGATAGTCCAGAGATGCGTAGTGCGAGACTACTTCCGGGCTGCGGTAGATATGGAGATTGGCTGCTTTCGTTTTCACCGGCGCTGACTCGGCTCGCACTTGCATATTAATCCTGTTCAGTCGTGGCCCAGAACGCGCTGCCGCAGCGACCGGTAAAATCCGGAAATGTGGGCCTCAAATTCGCCCAGCTTCATGGCGCTGGAAACGTGCACCCGGGGCAATGCAAACCGGGGCATAGGGGCGCCAAATCCACCGCCCGCGTTGAGAAACGCACAGCTGAAGCCTGCCCGTTCCGCCATTTCCCGTTCCCGCGCGGTGACCGAGGCAGCAGCACCAAATGGATAGGCCAATGCCCAGACCGGCCGGCCAATCGCCCGTTCCAGTTGCGTGCGGCTCCCGGAAATTTCGTTCCATGCGGCCTCGGTCGACTGCTCTGACAATACCGGATGAGTCAAGGTGTGAGCTCCCAGGGCCATGCCCGCCTCTGCCAGAGCCCTGAGCTCGCTCGTATTCAGCATCAGAAACCGTGCCCGGCGGGAGTCGGAAAGGAGCTCACTACTCCAATCCTCACTCAAACCAAGTTGTTCCCTGACTTTTGCAAGCAGCGATATTCGCACGCACGCATCGTAGCGGGAAAGATGCTTCACCAGAATCCACCAGAGACGTCTCTTCTCCTGCACGCCGGACGCCCGGCCCCGGAAATCGCCTTGCGTAAGATCCAGTGCGATGTTTTCCTTGACCGCGAGCAGCATCAGGTAGAGTTGGTCAAACCAAAGCATGGCCGGCACCTCACCCAAGGAGGCGCCGGTAACAAAAAACAGGCATGAGAGATGCTGCTCCCGCAGCATCGGCACCATTTCGGTCAAGGTGTTTCGCAAATCGTCATCGCAAGTCAGCAGCACCGCCCGCGGAGGCAACTCCTGCTTCTCCTCGCACCAGGCCAGAAACTGTTCCGGAGAGATCACGTGGTAGTGCTTCTTGAGAAGGCGCAGTTGCTCCCGGAATGATGGTGCGCTCACCAGGCTGCCATCGAGATCGGGATCGATCGTTTTGTAGCTCTGCGGCAAGATTCCGTGATAGGTCACAACTGCCGGTGCTGGTCCCTTGCGGCGGCGAAGATATCCTGCCTTCGCCAAGCTGGGAAACACCACGTGTTTCAAAAGCGGACTGACAAATCTCACGCTGACGTCACCGCGCTGACTTTTACCAGGAGTTCGTACAAATCCAGAAGCAAAGGAAAATTTTTGTCCCAATCTGCGCGCTCGGCCACGATCCTCTGATTGCGTTCGCGGATCGCTTGCCGCTGCGACGGTTTCAGACCAGCCATCTTGAGCATCTTACTGGCGAAATCTTCAGGACGACCGGCCTCCGCAAGCCAACCATTTTCTTCCGGGCATACCCACTCACGATTGGAAGGAATGTCCGTGACCAGGACGGGCAGTCCGGTTGCCATAGCCTCCAGCAGAGAAATGGAAGTTCCGTCCGACCGCGCGCAACTGACATATCCGCTGGCCGCTCGAAACCAGCCGGGCAGATCGTCCGCGGCAATCCGCCCCGGGGTGAGAACAACCTCCTGCAATCCGTTGCGAAAGATAAAATCGTGAACCGTCTCCGCCATCGAGCCTCCACCCAACAACATCAGACGGAGCATCCTGTTCCTGGCGTGCGCCTGCTTGAATGCCTTGAGAAGTACCTCGATGCCATACCGAGGCTCCCAGGAACGGGTACAGATGATGGGTATCGTCTCCACTTCCAAAGGTAAACCATCGCCTGCGGGCAGTGGTCCCTCGACGGAAAACATCCCCCGCTTGACTCCCCAGGGAAACTGAACGATTCGCGAATCCGGTATGGGCGCGAAACCCTGTGCCGCGATCCGCACCGTGTCACAGTCGCACATGAAGCCATCGGCGTGGCCCAGGGCCATCAGCGTAGCTCGCTTCCATTCTGCATCCCGATGGGCGTCCAGCAGCAAATCCGAGCCCCATGAACTCACCAGCAAGGGATGGAAACCCGAACATGCGCCTAAGTAGGCGCATCCTTGTATCGGGCCGGCATGGATCAGTTGCGGCTGCGACTCGGCCAGCAAAGATTGAAACTCAGGAAGAAATTCCTCGTACACGCCGGGATCGGAGTCGCGAGGAACAACTTTTCGATGAGCAAGACCACGGACTCCGGTTGGCAACCAGGCCTCGGGCACGTGATCACTCGACGAATCCAGGAACCACACTTCATGCCCGAAGCCAGCCAGCTTCTCCAGAAATCTTCGATTGTGATCCGAGGTATTGTCGGAGAAATACAAAATTCGCACTAGCGCGCTCCCGCATCGGTCACAGCGTCCCAGGTGAGGCATTCCCCGGACCGCAGGTCGCGGATCAATTTCTTGCCGATGACTCGACTCAATTCACCGGGCGTCATCGCCTCGCGCGGCGCCGGACGCAGTGCTTCCAGCATTTCCGCGCCCAAAACCGTTCCCGCCTGCAAGTCCCGGGCAGCTCGCAGGCATCGGCGCTGTACCACCACCGTCTCCTGCTCGTTTTCCGCTACCTGCTTGAGACCCGATCCCAACGCAGTTTCCAGTTCACGGGTACGGTCCACCATTTCGCGCCATGTCGCTGGCGTCATCGAAAAGGCATGATCGGGGCCTTCTCGCCGGATATCGTCGGTAAAGTGCTTCTCTATCACCCTGGCGCCGAGGGCAACGGCCCCTAGCACGGTCGCATGACCCGGCGTGTGGTCAGAGAGGCCAAGAATGATTGATGGGAACATTGCGCGATAAGTGGACAGCACATTGAGGTTGATAAAGCGGAGGTTCTCCCGGCTGGCCGTATAGTTCGTATTGCACTGCATAAGTACCAGGCGGGAATTGATCCGGGAAATCTCTTCCACCGCGCGTCGTACTTCTTCAATATCGGAAGCCCCGGTCGCCAGCAGTACAGGCTTTTGTTTCTCGGCCACCTTGCGGAGCATCTCAGGCCAGGTGATATCGCCCGACCCGATCTTGAATAGATTGACGTAGGGATCCAGCATGTCCACAGCTTCCAGATCGTAGGCCGCCGAAAAGTATTCGATTCCGCAGGCTTCACACTCCTGCTTGAGGGCGGGCGTCCACTCCCAGGGAAGGCTGGCCTCCTGATAAACCTGGAAGACGCTCTTCTTCCACTGGGACTGGTGGGACAATTGCTTTTCCAGGCCCTGGAAACCTCGTTCACTTACGATTTTGGACGCGCGAAAATTCTGAAATTTGGCCGCGTCGGCTCCCGCCTCGGCGCACAATCGCACCAGCAGCTTGGCCCGTTCCAGATTTCCGTCGTGATTGGCAGAAATGTCGGCCACGAAGTAAGTGGGGTGCCCGACGCCAACCGTTTTCTTTCCCAGTGCAAGAGTTGTCATGCGGCCGCGCCCACCAGGTAGCTTTTCAATTGCAGCGGATAGCCCTCGCTTTGAAGGGCGTGAAATCGGCGCAGGCCGGCTTCGACATCCGGCATCCTGATTCCCAGCGCCCGGCAGACTTTTTCCGTATTCAGGGAGATATCGAGGGGCCGAGGGGCCTTAAGCCGCACCTCGGCGACGCGAACAGGAACCACCCGGGCAGGGTCAAGGCCAAAAATCCCGGCGACGCTTCTGCCGAATTCGTACTTGCTGATGCGCTCTGATCCGGTCACGTGATACGTCCCGCTCAGGCGACGGTCCAGCATCTGGAGCAACACATCCGCGAGATCGTTCACCAGCATGGGACAGAAGGTGACATCGGTAAATCCGGGCACGCGTTCTTCCATGGCCAGTTGTTGCAAAAACCATTCTCCCAGACTCAGCTTTTCCTGGGCATTCCAGCCATAGATGTTGACCCGAACGATAAGCGCCGAGTCTTGAAGTTCACGCACCGCATTTTCGCCCGCGAGTTTCGATTGCGCGTACACATTGATTGGAGCCGGTTCATCGGATTCAGAATAGTCGCCCTGCCGGCCGTCGAAGACGGCGTCGGTGGATATGTAGACCAGACGGGCGCCCGACTCGCTCGCGATCTCAGCCAGAAGCGACGCCGATCTGACATTGAGCTTTTCAGTTTCCCGGGGATGAGCCTCGCACCAGTCGACGTTCGTCGCAGCGGCACAATGGATGATGACCTCGGGCCTCAGCTCCCTTAGGAGCCCTCGCGTCGCGACATCATCGACCAGATCCACCCGGTGCATCTTGATTCCCGGGACCTGGAGGGCATGGCAATGGTAGAGCCCGGCCACGTCCAAACCAAGGTTGCGGGCGCGCAACACCAGGCTGGCGCCGAGCAATCCGCTGGCGCCGGTCACAACCATCATCATGCAACCCCCCGAGAGCGATACGCAATCCGAGTAACGCAGAGCCGGCTGTCAGATTTGATGCAGTGCCTTCTGGGAAACATGGCGATTCAGCTTGGTCAACTCTGGTTCCCGTTCCAAAAGTGCCAGAACGTCGCGCCATGAGGCACTGTCGTTCTGCAGCCGCTCATAAACCGCACGCAAAAAAACCAGATCTTCGGGCTCATCGACCGTCCAGCGATGGACGCTGTAGTCTGTCTCTCCTTTGACGGAGCAGAGCGTGAACTTGTCAGCATTCTCGTAGATATACGGCGTCACGTGCTCTCGCTGATAGGGCGCGACTGCCTGCCGCCAGGAACGACTCAAGGCTTCCCCTGTCATGATCTCGGTGTCGAGACCTCGGGGGTAGGTCCGCTGCAGCACGTTGCTGGCATAGTCCGGCCGCATTTCGAGAAAAGCTCGAATGGTTGCGTCCGTGATCTCCGGATCGATCAGCGGACAATCCGACGTGATCCGTACAATCGCTTCCGCCCTCGCCTGTTCTGCCGCACGGTAATAGCGATCCAGCACATCGTTCACTTCGCCCTGGAAAACCGGCACCGCCAGACGCCGGCACTCAGCCACGATCTCCTCATCGTCGGGTTGACGGGTGGTGGCGACAAGGACTTCCCCGATCTCTCGGGCCCGCCTGACTCGCGCGACGACGCGCGCGAGAACGGTCGCGCCGCCAAGATCCTTCATCACTTTTCCAGGCAATCGGGTACTGCCCATCCGGGCCTGAATGATGGCGACAATTCTCATCCCTGCACACCAGACGCTCGCATGCGTTTGCTTCGGGTCAATCCAGGCTGCTCACCGGGTTACAACTGAGTGATTCTTCCCCTGGCATATCTTCTCCGGAGACAAGTCACGGCTTTGCCGGGGTTGCGGTCACCTCAGCGCACCTTGGCCTTCATGCCCGCGCTCGTTGTGCCGGCACCACCCGCACCTTTTCCGTGGCCGGGGTCTCCGCCTCGATCAGCGCCCGCAATTCTTCTGCTGTAAGCCAGCGGGCATTGGAATCGCTGCCATAGCGAAACCCCTCGGGCAGGGGCAGTGCATCTTTCCAGTTCTGTCCGCTCCACCAGGGGTGGGCCGGTTGAATGACGTACATGTCGTCCAGTTCTACCGTGTTCCGCGCTTCATCCTCGGAGACCAGCACTTCGTGCAGCCTTTCCCCAGGGCGGATACCGATGCATTCGACTTCGCACCCGGGCGCGATGGACTCCGCCATGTCCGTCAGTCGCATGCTGGGAATCTTGGGGACAAAGATTTCGCCGCCATGCATCTGCTCGAGGCAGCCCACCACAAATCGAACTCCGTGCTCCAGCGTGAGCCAGAAGCGGGTCATCCGGGAATCGGTAATTGTGATCTTGCCGCGCTCGCGTTGCTCCATGAATACCGGGATCACGCTGCCCCGGCTGCCCAGCACGTTACCGTAGCGGGCGCAACTGAAACGCGTGTCCTGGGTCCCGGCGTATGCGTTCGCCTGCACAAACATTTTTTCCGCGCAGAGTTTGGTGGCTCCGTAAAGGTTAACCGGGTTTACAGCTTTGTCGGTGCTCAGGGCCAGGACTCGGCGCACCCCTTTGTCGATGGCGGCATCGATCACGTTGCGGCCGCCCATGATGTTGGTCTGGATGGCCTCAAACGGGTTGTATTCGCACGCCGGAACCTGCTTGAGCGCGGCCGCATGCACCACAACCGTTACTCCGGAAAATGCCCGCTGCAGGCGTTGCGGATCGCGCACATCTCCGATGAAATAGCGCAGGCTGGGATGATCGAAGCCCGCCGCTCGCATATCATGCTGCTTGAGTTCGTCGCGGCTGAAGATGATGAGCTTTTGCGGATGGTAGTCCCGCAGCATGACCTCGACGAACTTCTTCCCAAACGACCCCGTTCCCCCCGTGACCAGCACCACCTGTTCCTGCCAATTCATCCGCCGCAGCCCCTTCTCGATGCCCCAGGATTATAGCGGAGATTAACACCCGGCTCGAAAGCCTTCCGGCCTCAATCTTCCGGCTTCTGGCTCAGTTTCCCATTCTTTGCTCGAATGGTCATGCCGAGCGAAAAAAGTCCCCAGCCGGAACAGGAAATGGCAGCCACCAGGTAAATTTAAGACCAAGAGTTTTTCTCAGCCAGTGCTAAAATGCCTGCTTAACACCTTAAAATTTTCTGGGAGTGTGGATGGATTCCGGTCCTCTGATTCCGGTCAACGGTCAGGTCCTTCGCGAAGTTCAGGCTGAGAATCCCGTCGAGCTAAATCGCCAGCTGGGTCCCTCGATGTACTCCATGTTGCCGGCGCAGGATTCCGTGCTGCGCGAATACCTTCGTGTCCTGATCAAACGCAAGTGGCTGGTTCTCAGTTGCCTGGCAATCATCTTCGGAGCGGTGGCGCTGGCTACCATGCGCAGCACTCGCATCTACGATGCTGCCGCCAGCATCGCAATCAACAAGACCGATCCCGCGATTCTCAACCTCAAGGACTCCGCCAACGGCGGCGCCACGGATTATTACGACCCGACGGACCTCGACACTGAAGTAAGAATTCTTAAGAGTGACTTGCTGGCTCTGCAGGTCATCAAACAGCTGAACCTGGACAAGCGGAGGGACTTTGGCGGATCTGAAGAAGCCCCTTCAAACTCGCTTGGGCTCACCACCGACGCGCTGCAGCCGGACTCGGATAAAACCACCGCGTTACTCGGTAATTTCAAGGGAGGCCTTCGAGTCGCGCTGGTTCCCAATACCAGAATCATTGAGATCCATTACCGCAGCCCGGACAAGAATCTGGCCGCCAGCGTGGTGAATACTCTGATCAGCACCTACATTGAGCAGAACTTCAAAACCCGCTTTGAATCCACCATGCAGGCTTCCGACTGGCTGTCCAAGCAGCTGGTGGACCTGGAGATGAAGGTGCAGACTTCGCAGGAAAAGCTGGTTCAATACCAGAAGCAACACGAGATCCTGGGCATTGATGAAAAGCAAAATATCACCACCTCCAAGCTGGATGAGCTCAACAAGGAGCTGACCTCCGCCGAATCGGACCGGATGCAGAAAGAGTCGGTCTACCGCCTGGTGCAGTCGGGAGACCCGGAGATGGCGGCTGCGGCAGCCGTGACCGCCAGCGGCGGCTCATCAGGTTCCGGGCTCATGGAGAGATTGCGTGGGCAACAGGCCGATCTCAATATCCAGGTGGCGGAACTCAGCACCCAGTTCGGGGCTTCCTATCCCAGAGTTGTGCAGCTGAACACTCAGCTGAAAGAAGTCGATGCCCAGCTCCAGAGTGAGATGACGAAAGTGGTTTCGCGCGTGCGCAGCGGCTACCTCGCGGCCCTGCAGCACGAGACCATGCTGCGCCAGGCCCTCGACAATCAGAAGCAGGAAGCGAACAAGCTGAATGAGAGCGCCATCGAGTACAGCCTGCTCAAGCGCGATGTGGAAAGCTATCGCACACTCTACGAAGGCCTGATGGAAAAGTTGAAGGAAGCGGGAGTCACCGCCGGACTCAGGTCCAACAACATCCGCAGTGTGGATAAGGCCCGGGTCCCCACCTATCCCTCCGAACCCAACGTGCCGCGGAATCTCACCTTCGCCCTGGCGCTCGGGCTCACCACCGGGATCGGTCTGGCATTTCTGCTGGAGGGCATCGACAACACCGTGCGCACGCCGGAGCAGGCACAAGGCATATCCGCCCTGCCGTCGCTGGGCATGATTCCTCTCGGTTCAAAGAGCGGACTTGAGGCCGCTGCCCGGCGCCTCACCGTGGCATCCTCCCGCGAAGTCGTGGAACTTGTGACCCAATCGCGGCCCCAGTCCCAGATGGCGGAGTCTTATCGCGCCTTGCGTACTTCCCTGTTGCTGACCTCGCTGGGTGGACCACCCAAGATCATCCTCATCACCAGCGCGCTTCCGCAGGAGGGTAAAACCACCACCAGCATCAACACCGCGATCGTGCTGGCCCAGAAAGGAACGCGAGTCCTGTTGATCGATGCCGACCTGCGCCGCCCCAGCATTCACAAGACGCTGGGTATGGGCCCCAAGACCGGGTTGAGCAATGTGCTGACTGGCAACGCCACACTGCAGCAGGCGGTCGTGCGGTCGACCATCCTCCCCACCCTTTTCGTGCTCGCCGCGGGCACGCCGCCGCCCAATCCCGCGGAGCTTTTGGCCTCCTCTAACATGCGGGACATTCTGGCCGAACTGCGGGAACAATACGACCACATCGTCGTGGATACGCCGCCCACCCTTTCGGTGACCGATGCGGTGGTTATGTCCACCCGGGCCGATGCCGTGGTGCTGGTGATCCGCTCCGGACAAACCACCAAACAAGCCCTTCGCCGCTCCCGCGACATTCTCATGCAGGTCAATGCGCGGGTCGCAGGAGTGCTCCTGAACGCGGTCGATCTCAGTTCCCCGGACTACTATTACTATTACGAATATCAGGGAAAATACGGCCAGCGTTACTATCAGGAAGACGAGCTCGTGGATGATGAGGAATCGGTTTCCCGGGCGACTTCGAGCGGCGCCTAGCGCGGCCGGCAAACCTGCGCTGGTGTTCGTTTGTCAACTCTGATCCCCAAGCCAACATGCGAATTCCGCTCGACAGCCCTGCCCGGAAGATTTTCCTGGCACTGGCATCTCTTGGTTTTCTGACCGGATACTTGTGGCTCGTAGGCCGGGAGTTCGGCGCGGCTTGCTTCTCCACCCGTCCCGATCTTGCCAGCTTGCAGCGGGCAATCCGATGGCAACCTGGCAACGCGGATTATCGCGACCACCTGGGACGTTATTTTTTCCTGATCGAGCGCTCTCCAGAGGCTGCGGTGCAATCCTACCGCGCGGCCGTGGCGCTGAATCCCCATCAGGCGCGCTACTGGTTCGATCTGGCCGGGGCCTATCAATTGACGGGCAACAACCAGCAACAGGAAGCCGCCCTGGAGCGAGGCCTGCAGGCTGACCCCACGACTCCCGATCTGGCCTGGGAGGCAGGAAATTTCTTTCTGGTCCAGGGCGAAACCGATAAGGCATTACGGGAATTTCGCGTCGTCATCGAAAGCGATCCCTACCTGCCCGAAGCCGCCCTGAAACTTTGCTGGCGAGTCAAACCCGACATAGACGCTCTCCTGCGCGAGGTCGTACCACCCACCGCAAATGCCTACTCCAGTTTCCTGGATCTCCTGATCTCGCAAAAGGAGTCTGCGGCAGCGGCCAAGGTCTGGACCCAACTGGCGCAACTGGGCCAGCCACTGCCTCAGCCCCTGGTCTTCGCCTACATTCGTTATCTGGTGGGAACGCATGATGTCGATCAAGCGCGTCTGGCGTGGCAGGAAGGCGCAACTCTCTCCGGCCTGGCGGCCTACCAGCCTTCGCCGGAGAACCTCATCGTCAACGGCGATTTCAGCCTGAATGTCTTGAATGGCGGATTCGATTGGCAGTATCACCAATCCAACGAAGTTGCGCTGGCCCTGGACCCCACCCAGGCACACAGCGGACATCGCTCCCTGTTGATCACGTTTGACGCTCGCAAGATTGACGACGCTGGCATCGGGCAATTAGTGCCGGTCAAGCCATCTACGGGATATGATTTCTCCGCTTACTTCAAGGCCGACAACATGCAGGGCGCCGGCGGACCGCGCTTCGCTATTCAGGACGTGTATACCGGCACCACTTACTTCACCAGTGACGAATTGAAAGACGCAGATTTCTGGAAATCGGTAGACGGCGGCTTCACTACCGGTCCGGATTGCAGGCTGTTGCTGCTGCGCATCCTGCGTGACCCTCCCGGAATGCCGATTCGAGGCAAACTGTGGATTGGCACGGTGCGTCTGGTGGAACAAGAACAATGAAAATTGACCACCTGGAGCTTTTCCATTGCTGACTGCGCCCGCCATGGATGCCGGAGTTCAGCCCGCCCGGGTTTCGGCGCCCGATTCCGTGGTCCTCTACGGGCTCTTCGGCTTGTTGATGTTCGGGCCCCTGGCCTTTGGGGCGGTCGAGCCCTGGTCAATTTTCATACTGGAAGCCGGAGCCGCGCTGTTGCTGGTGCTCTGGATGGTTCGGCAAGCCATGTTCGGGGAGCTGCCGCTAATCGGCAATCCCCTGTTTGCTCCCATGCTGCTCTTCGCCTTCGGTGTCGGCCTGCAGCTTCTGACCGGACGGACGGCATACCGCTATGAAACGTTTTCTGCCGGCCTCCTTTACTGCGCCTATGGGATTCTTTGCTTCCTGGTGGTCCAGGTCTTGCGCCGAACTTCGCAAGTAAGGGCGGTCACCGTCGCCTTTACTGTGTATGGATTTTTTTTGGCGTCCTTCGCGTTGCTGCAAGGCCTGTCGTCAACCACCAGACTGTACTGGCTGCGGACGCCCCGAAACGGCGGTTGGATCTATGGTCCTTATGTAAACCATAATCACTATGCCGGGCTGATGGAAATGCTGGTTCCCATCCCCTTGGTTTTCTTTCTCACCCGGAGCGCGCGCGGTCCGCGAAAAATCATGGCTGGGCTCGCGGCCGCGCTGATGGCCAGCACGATTTTCCTCTCCGGATCCCGCGGTGGCATGCTGGCTTTCGTTTTTCAGATCTGCCTGCTGGCCGTGATTGTGGCCGGGCGTCGGAAGAGTCGCGGATTAACTTTGACCCTGGCGGCATTCCTGATTGCCGGAGTGGGACTGGTGCTCTGGCTGGGCGGCGGCGAACTCGCCAATCGACTGGCCACTCTTCATGCCGAAACTCGTACCGAGTTATCCGGCGGAACCCGGCTGGACATCGATCGCGACGCGCTCCGGATGTTTACCCTGAAACCCGTCCTGGGCTGGGGACTCGGAGTGTTCCCCGATGTTTACCCCCAATTCCGCAGTTTTCACACCAACTTCTTCATCAATGAAGCCCACAATGATTACCTGCAACTGCTGGTCGAAACGGGAGGGCTGGGATTTGCGGCCATGCTCTGGTTTGTATGGGCTCTCTATCGCCATGCCTCGAGAAAGTTGCAGTCGTGGTCTGAGGATACCAATGGGGCGGTAGGTCTGGCCGCTATGCTCGCGGTCACTGGAATTCTGGTCCACAGCTTTGTGGACTTCAACCTGCAGATTCCGGCCAATGCAGCCTTGTTCTACATGTTCTGCGTGGTGGCCGCCATGGAACCAAGGTTCAAAAAGACCCGGCGCAAGCCTGTCCGCCGGGTTGAACGGGTTGAGGAATCTCTCAGGCCTGACCAGGAGGAAGGGCTACAAGAACCGATTTGATCATGGCCTGCGGTCAGCGCCTTAGGGCGCGGCAGCACTCACGGGCGTGCCACCCTGCAATAAGACCCAGGTCAAGAGTCCACCGACTGCTGCCGCTCCTCCGTAAATTACAATGGGAGAATCCAGGATGGGTCCGCTGGAGGCCGGAACAGCGCCGCCGCCTTTGCGTTTCTTCTTTTTCTTCTGTGCTGAGTCATCGACGGTCGTCTGATTTCCTTGAGCCAGGGTAGAGGTGCTTGACCCGTCACTGACGTTTACATCGCCTTTTTGCGCCACGATCTGAACCGTGCCGTCCGAAGCGTGCTTCACTTCAAATTGCGTCCAACCATTCGATGCGGGAACCACGGTGATCTCGCCGGCATGCGTAGCCAGCCCTTTGGAGGTGGCCACGGTCAAACTCCCGTGCTCAAGTCCAACTGCAGGGCCCTCGAACTTCACCAAAGAATCCGCCAGGACCACGACGCTCGAACCGGATGCGTTGATGCTGGCCACCGAATCGGACCTGGTTTGGACCATGTCTCCGGGAAAAACAGCGGAAGTGCGGGGCACTGGACTGCCATTGATCCACGCCGTTCCCCTGGCATAAAGCATGGCCGGACTGGAATCCGCCGCCCATAGCAAAACGGGTACCATGGTGATCAGAACCCCGCAGGCAACATGACGCAGCCTGGAGACACTCATTCTCATCTCCGATCAAGTGCGATGTTGTTGTCATCGTAGCGTCTGCTCGTGGGGTCGTCAATTACATATCTCGATGACCGGAAATACTACGCTGCCGAAACAATTTCCTCCCCAAATTGCCGCCGCCTACCAACTGTCTTTGGTCCGCGAGGTCTTGTCGTT
>JBOGLC010000132.1:0-2832 GCA_050746005.1 Terriglobales bacterium | reverse complement strand
GCCCGTTACCTGTGCCGGGTGCGGGAGATGCGGGAATCGATTGCGATGGTGCAGCAGTCGCTGGACGGAATGCCGGAGGGTCCGATCAAGGCGGTCGCTCCCAAAGTGAGTCTGCCCGACCGGGAGATGATGAAGACGCAGATGGAAGCGCTCATCTATCACTTTAAGATTATTACGGAAGGCTTTGCGGTGCCTGAGGGTGAGGTCTACCAGGCGGTCGAGTCGCCGCGCGGAGAAATGGGGTATTACGTGGTCAGCGATGGGACGGCCAAGCCGTATCGTGTGCACATGCGCGCGGCCTGTCTGGCCAATTTGCAGACGCTTCCCATCATGTGCGAGGGCCGGTTGCTGGCCGACGTGGTAGCGGCGATTGGGTCGATTGATATCGTGCTGGGCGAGATTGATCGATAGTGGCAAAGACGGGGCGTCCGCTGCGGTTTGCCAGTGTTTGAGTAAACCACGGAGGACACCGAGGACACAGAGTTCTGACGGATGAAATTCTCGGACCAATTCGAAATGCGCTTCGCGGCGATGATCACTCACTATCCCACCAAGCGGTCGGTGCTGGTGCCGACGCTGCTCTACGCGCAGGACGAGGTGGGCTATTTGTCGGACGAAGTGATTGAGGAAATCGCCGGCCGGCTGGAGTTGACGGCGCTCGACGTCCGCAATGTCATCAGTTACTACTCCATGCTGACCACCAGGCCGCGAGGCAAGTACAACGTGCAGGTTTGCACCAACATTGCCTGTATGTTGCGCGGCGGCGAAGAACTGCTGGAGCACTGCGAGAAGAAACTTGGCATTGGATACAAGGGCACGACTGCTGACGGCCTGTTCTCGCTTGAAGAAGTGGAGTGCATTGGCGCCTGCAGTTGGGCGCCGGCAGCGCAGGTGAACTACGATTTTCATGAGAACCTGACGGCGGAGAAGATGGACAGGGTGCTCGAGCAATACGCGAAACGCGGGACGCAATAATTTAAGAAATAATTGAATCCGAAATTTCGAAACGTTTCACCATGGCTGATCTGGTTTCCCATCCCGATGAAGTGAGGATCGTTTCCCGGCGATTCGGCCTGGGGGCGACCCATATCGATCGCTATCTGGAACTCGACGGCTACAAGGCGGTGCAAAAGGCCCTGGGCATGGGGGCGGACAGCATCGTTAATGAGGTCAAGAATTCCGGTTTGCGCGGGCGCGGGGGCGCGGGATTCAGCACCGGGCTGAAGTGGTCGTTTGTGCCCAAGCAGGCAGCCAAGCCGAAATATGTTCTTTGCAACGGCGACGAAAGCGAGCCCGGCACCTGCAAAGACCGGTTGATCTTCGAGCATGATCCGCACGCGGTGATTGAGGGGGTCGTGATCGCCGGGCTGGCGGTCGGATCGCACACCGGTTACATCTACATTCGCGGCGAGTACCGGTATCTGCTCGACATTATGCAGAAGGCGATTGCCGATGCCTACGCCCGCGGGTTTCTGGGCAAGAACATCTTTGGCAGCGGATACGATTTTGAGGTGTACTGGCACGGCGGTGCGGGCGCGTACGAAGTAGGGGAAGAATCGGCGCTGATGGAATCGCTGGAGGGCAAGCGCGGCATTCCCCGCATCCGGCCTCCCTTCCCTGCCGTGGTCGGGCTTTGGGGCGGGCCCACCGTAATTAACAATGCTGAAACCCTGGCCAGCGTGCCGCACATTATTCTAGGCGGCGCGGAGTGGTACGCCGGCCTGGGACCGCCGAAAAACGGCGGAACGCGGCTGTTCTGTCTGAGCGGCCATATCAAGCGGCCCGGGGTTTACGAACTGCCCATGGGATACAACCTCAGAAAAATGATCTTCGAGGTGGGAGGAGGGATTCCCGACGGGCGTGCGCTCAAGGCCGTGGTGCCCGGGGGATCGAGTACCCCGGTGCTGAAATCCGATGAAGTCGACATCGCCATGGACTTCGACAGCGTAGCCAAGGCCGGCTCCATGCTGGGATCCGGGGGAGTCGTCGTGCTCGACGACACCACCTGCATCGTCAAATTTGCCTTGCGGACGATGAAGTTCTACCAGCACGAAAGTTGCGGCTGGTGCATTCCCTGTCGTGAAGGCACCGACTGGCTGAAAAAAACGCTGGTCCGTTTTCATTCGGGCGGGGGCGTGACTAAAGATATCGACAACATGTATTACCTTTCCGAAAACATGCTGGGCCGGACGTTCTGCCCCCTGGGCGATGCCGCGGCCATGCCGACCATGGCATTCATCAAGAAGTTCCGGAAAGAATTTGAAGATCATCTGGACGGCAAGCCCTGCCCGTTTGAGAAGGCGGCGGAGCCGGCCATGGCGGATTAGAGTAATTGAGGGATTTACGGATTGACGGATTGACGAATTTCAAGCCCATGATCGATCGGGTTCTCAAATTCTGCAATGCGTAAATTCGACAATCCTCAAATCAGACTTATGGCTGACGTAAAGCTTACGGTGGACGGCAAGAAAGTTTCGGCTCCGGCTGGAACCTTGCTGATTGAAGCCTGCAAGAGCGTGGGCATCGAAGTGCCTTCATTCTGCTACTACCCCAATCTCTCGCTTCAGGGCGCCTGCCGTATGTGCCTGGTAAAAGTCGAGAAGATGCCAAAGCTGCAGACCGCCTGCACGACTGTCATCGGCGAAGGCATGGTGGTAATTACCGACAGCGATGAAGTGCGTCAGGCGCGCAAGGGCATGGTGGAATTGCTGCTGGGCAATCATCCTCTGGATTGTCCGGTGTGCGATGCCGGGGGCGAGTGCGAACTGCAGGACATGACATTTTCCTATGGCGCGGCGGAATCGAAGTACATGGAGCCCAAGAACCACAAGG
>JBOGLC010000131.1:0-31655 GCA_050746005.1 Terriglobales bacterium | reverse complement strand
TGCTCCCTCTTTGCAAAATTCTCGTTCGATTCGAAAGTCATTGCCACTGCCGCACGAGCGGGGCGCTCGCGCCTGCATTGGCTTTTTTCCTGGGGGAACCAAGTTAGTTACAGATCATCGCGGAAATTCACAGACATTCTTCTCCGCCTCTTCGCGCCTCCGTGGTGAAATGAATTCCCCATGGCCAAGCGCGTTAGCGTCGACGGTTGGCTGTTTACCGTGACCCTGGTCCTGGTGTTTCTGGGCCTGGTGATGGTGTTCAGCGCGTCGGCGGTCATGGCCAAGGAACGCTACGGATCGGGTTACTACTTCCTGTTGCGGCAGGTGGGATGGGCCGCCGGCGGAATCGCGGCCATGGTGGTGACGATGAAGGTTGACTATCGCCGCTACAAGCATCCTGGGGTGGTATTTTCGACGCTGGGCATTACTACGCTGATGCTGATCTCGGTCTTTTTTCTCGATCGGGCCCACAATACTCACCGCTGGATTCACTTCAGTGGATTCTCTTTCCAGCCGTCGGAAGTGGCCAAGGTTGCCGTGATCCTGTTCCTTGCTTTCTTTCTTGAAAGCCGCATCCATTCCATGAATGACTGGCGAAATACCCTGCTACCCGCGGTCCTGCCCACTTTGGTGTTTCTGGGCCTGATCGTTTTTCAGCCCGACCTGGGCACTGCTATCGCCTGCGCCGCGATCACCGCCTGCATACTGTTCGTCGCCGGCCTTGATCTGCGCTGGTTAGGATACGGCGCTCTCGCGTCATTGCTGCCGCTGTATTTCCTGATTTTCCACGTTGCCTATCGCCGCGATCGCATTCTGGCCTTTCTCAATCCCTATTCCGACCCGCAGGGAAAAGGTTTCCACATTATTCAGTCGCTGATTGCAGTAAGCACCGGAGGCATCACCGGCCTGGGGTTCATGGAAGGGAAGCAGAAGCTGTTTTACCTTCCCGAGCCGCACACCGATTTTATTTTCGCGGTAACGGCGGAAGAACTGGGCCTGCTGGGATCGCTCGTTGTCGTGCTGCTTTTTGGGATCTTCCTGTGGCGTGGAGTCCGCACCGCGCTCCGCACTCAAGACATGTTCGGCCGTCTGCTCGCGGTGGGAATCACAAGCATGGTAGTGGTGCAGGCTTTCATCAACATGAGCGTGGTCCTGGGACTCATGCCAACCAAAGGCATTCCGCTGCCGTTCGTGTCCTACGGAGGCTCGTCGCTGTTCGTCACCCTAGCCTGCGTAGGAGTTCTGCTGAATATCACCAAGCAAACTGACTAAAGCACATTTTGGAGTGATCCTGAGCGCAGGGGGTGCCTCGCTTCGCGAAGCACCCACGGAGTCGAAGGACCCCTATAAGAGGTAAGGGTGCTGGCGACCATAGGCTGTTCTCCACGAATGCCGGCTTCAAGATGCAGGATGCTGAGCCAGAGCCGCAGTTTTGCGGTGGTAGGGGTCCTTCGACTCCGCGAAGCGTTTCGCGAGCGAAACGTCTCGCTCCGCTCAGGATGACAGATCGGCTCCAGGCCGACCTGTTTCGGTTGTATCCAAATTCTTCGACTGCTCCTGAACCGCGCGATAGGCCTGATCGATGGCGGCGTTGGTGTATGCGCTGGCGCCGGCGTCGGAGTTGGCGATCGAGATGCGCCCAAATTGCCTCCGGCCGATCACACAGGGCCGCTCCTCGGGCGCCCACGGCGGGTCGGAAAAGGAGTCGTACTCGTAAGCATAGCCGTGCGCCCATCGATTGACCGTGATGGCGGCAATGTCCCGGGCAGCATCGAATCCGCCCGGTGAGAGCATGCGCTGCAACTGGTCCCGGATATTTCGTTCAAAAGTGGAGAATGAAGTGTCGATGAGTTCGAACCTTCCCATCCTGTACTGAGTGCGCCTGGGCAGGCCGGGTTTGCACGGCGTGCGCAGCATGAACAGCACCATTGGTTCGCGGGGATTGCTGGGAAACTTGTATGCTCCCAGGCTGACGGGAAAATCCAGCATGGTGAAGCAGTGATAGCCGCCGGGCGATATGATCTGGCGGATTCCCAGCTTGTGAAACGCCGTCCAGTTGCGGATGGCCACGTGGGTATAGATAAACGGCTCTTTCACTCCGTAGTGCAGCGCCTTTTTCTGCGCCTCCGGCAGTTCAGGGCAGAGGTACGGGACCATGCCGTTGTAGCAGGCAAGAACGCAGGCTTTGCCCCTTAAACTCCGCAATTTTCCCTCGCGCATATAGGCAACTTCAACTTCCTTCGCCGAGTCGGACGCAGCTGAGTGGCGCACCCGAACCGCCGTCGTATTCAGACGAATACGAATCGGAGAAGAGGGATGATCCAGCCTGGCGTAATCGGCGCGGGCCGTGACTACATCTTCCATCGTATGTCCGGGGATGGACCCGGGGACCAGTGACCGGACCAGCAGACGCGCCACCGATGCATTGCCATCGGGAAAATGGAAAATGTAAGGCTCGTCTTTCTCCTCTTTACTCGCGTCTTCCAGGTTCATACCTTCGAAACCTGCATAGCGATAGGCGTCGTAGTCGTCAGGATTTCTGTAGCAGGCCAGCGCTGAGATCGCATCGATGCCTACCGCGAACAGGTCATGCGTGTAGGTGTGAAAGAACGGCAAAACGGCGGGGTCGGCGTGGCAAATCTCGGTCAGGAAGCCGGCATAGCTGACCTTCGCCAGGCGGGCGCGTTTCTCCTCCCGCGACAGACCTGGCAGATAATCTTTTTTTTCGGTATAGAGTCGCGAAATTTCTCGCCGGACGTTTGCCGGCAAAGGAGTCTTAGCCAGAAATTCGGGCCAGGGGTCCGTGCCCATGCCAGGCGCCAGGCGGTCTTCGCCAAAGTTTTCTTTGTCAAAGAAACAGGCAGTGCCGAGGTGCGAGTAAAGTTTCCGGTCGTAAGCCTTGTAGAACGCTTTCGTCTCGATTCCCAAATCCTGAAGAACGGACTTGGCCACTGCGCTGTATTCCGAGGGGCTTTCAATCGACTGGGTTCCCCCGTTGCTGAGCAGCAGGCGCTGTCCCACCCGAAATTCGTTGCGCCGGGCGTGTCCCCCGAAGTCGTCGTGATTATCAACAACAAGTATTCGGGACCTGGGACCCGATTGCTTGCGATAAAAGTAAGCCGCAGCCAGGCCACTGATGCCGCCGCCCACGACGATCAGGTCGTAGGTCTCGCCGGTATCAACGGGTTTTCCGGCAGTTTCCCAGAAAGTCCCGTCGCGCAGCGCGTGGGCAACATCGTACGAGCCCGGCTGGCTGCCTCTCATGCCGGTGAGCGCCGGCGGGTAGGGTCCCGCTGAAGACGTGCCTGCGGGTGCAGATTCGCCCGTGCCAGAAGCCAGTTGTGTCAGGCTGGCGCTGCCCAGAGCGCCGATACTTACCGCGACTCCATTGAGAAAATCCCGACGGGTAATGCGACGTCCCATTCCAAGCTCGCGGTCGCGCTCTTTCTGGCCCATGATTTTCAAGTATAGCGATGTATGGTTGGAAAAGAGCGGAGAGACGACGCTCCTAAACTGTCAACCCGCGGCGGGCGTGCCAAACGAACATACGGTTTATAGTCACAGCATGCGCGCAATTCTCGCGGGGGGCGGAACCGGCGGACACGTAATCCCCGCGCTTGCCATTGCCCAGGAACTGAAGAAGCAGTACGGCGCCGAAGTATGGTTTATCGGCACCGCGCGCGGCATTGAAAACCGGCTGGTTCCGGCGGCGGGATTTGAGTTGCGGCTGGTCCAGGTTGGCGCGCTGAACAAAGTCAGCCTCAAGACGCGGCTGAAGACTCTGTTCGATCTTCCCCGCGCGGTCTGGGATGCTCGCCGCATCCTGGCCGAATTTCATCCCGATATCGTGATTGGAGTAGGCGGGTACGCTTCCGGTCCAGCCATGCTGGCGGCCATCCTGAAAGGCACTCCAACCCTGGCGTTTGAACCTAATGTTGTGCCCGGATTTGCCAATCGTATGGTGGCGAGATGGGTTTCAGGCGCGGCGGTGCACTTTGATGAGACCGCGCAATATTTCCGTGATGCCGAAGTCACCGGCGTTCCGGTGCGAGAAGCGTTCTTCCAGATCGACGGGCAGGCTACGGCTGACGGAAACCCCACTCTGCTTGTCTTCGGCGGAAGCCAGGGGGCGAATGCCATCAATCAGGCTATGATTCAGTGTTTGCCGGAACTGATGAAGCAGATGCCGAGTATCCACATAATCCATCAGACCGGAGAGCGCGGCTATAATGAGGCGCAGGCCGCGTACCAGCGGGCAGGTTTGTCAGCCGAAGTTTTTCCGTTCATATCCGATATGCCCGCATTCTTTGCCCGGGCGGATCTGTTGTTGTGCCGGTCGGGCGCGAGCACGGTCGCAGAAATCACGGCGGCCGGCAAGCCGGCGGTCTTCGTTCCTTTTCCTCGCGCCGCGGACGATCATCAGCGGGTCAACGCCCAGGCGCTGGAACGGGCCGGCGCCGCAGTCGTGGTAGAAGAAACCAAGCTGGAACGAGTATGGCTGGCCGATACGATCGCTGCCCTGCTGGGAGATAGCGGACGGCTGCGGCGTATGAGCGCGGCCGCGCGAAGCCTGGCACACCCCGACGCAGCCCGCGATATCACTGCGATGGCGGCGCGGTTAGCAGGAATTGAAGATGCGTCATCCTGAGCGTAGTCGAAAGACCCTATAGCAACGCAGATGCCGGAGCAAGTAGGTTCTCCCGCGTGCAGCATGTGGTTCAGGAAAGGAATACCGGGCAAAGCAGATTTTCTCGGGCGTAGGGGTCCTTCGACTCCGCCAACCGAATCGCGAGCGATTCGGTTGGCTGCGCTCAGGATGACACAGGGCTGGAGTCGCGATAAAAGACGGGTAGAGCTGATTCGATGTTTGCCAAAATCCAGCGCGTTCATTTCGTGGGCATCGGCGGTATCGGCATTAGCGGCATTGCCGAGGTGCTGCTGAATCTTGGCTACAGGATTTCCGGATCCGATCTGAAGAGTTCATCCGTGACCCAGCGCCTGGCCGACCTGGGCGCCACGATCTTTGAGGGCCATGCCGCGGAGAACATCGCCGGCGCGGAAGTTGTGGTCACCAGTTCGGCGGTTGCGCAGGATAACCCCGAAGTCGTCGAAGCGCACCGGCTGCACATTCCGGTCATTCCTCGCGCCGAGATGCTGGCTGAGTTGATGCGCCTGAAGTACGGCATCGCCGTCGCGGGCATGCACGGCAAGACCACCACCACCTCGATGATCGCCGCGGTGCTGGCCGCCGGAGGCCTGGATCCTACCGTCGTAGTCGGCGGGCGCGTGGACGCCATGGGCTCCAATGCCCGCACCGGTAAGTCGGAATACCTGGTCGCCGAGGCCGACGAGAGTGACCGCTCGTTCCTGAAACTTTCTCCGGTGCTGGCGGTTGTCACCAATATCGATCGCGAGCACATGGATTGCTACCGTAATATGCGCGACGTGAACAAGGCGTTCCTCGATTTCATGGATCGAGTGCCTTTCTACGGTGTGGTGGTGGTTTGCAATGACGATGCACGGTTGCGCAAGTTATTCCCGCAGATTCGACGCCGCACTGTGACCTACGGGACGCGTCGAGGATCCGATTTTCAGATCAAACTGGGAGAGTCGACATTTGAATCCGCGGAACGGCAGCCGGTCAGCCACTTTCGCGTCACCTACGCTGATCGCGACCTGGGCGAATTCCGCCTGCATGTCCCCGGTGCGCATAACGTCCTGAACGCGACGGCGGCGATTGCAGTGGGCATCGGCCTCGACATTCGGGCCGATGACGTTCGCCTCGCCCTGGAGAACTTTCGCGGCGTCGACCGGCGCTTTCAACTCCGGGGCAAGGCAGCCGGGGTCAGCGTGATCGATGATTACGGCCATCATCCCACCGAGATTCGCGCCACGCTGGCGGCGGCCCGGCAATGTGGGTTTGGCAAAATTCACGTTATTTTTCAGCCTCACCGCTACACTCGCACTCGGGACCTGATGGACGAATTCGCCACCGCATTTCGCGATGCCGACTCCCTGGCGGTTCTCGACATCTACGCGGCCAGTGAAGCTCCCATCGAGGGCATCACCGGCGAGAGCCTGGCGGGGCAAATCACCAGGAATGGGAAGCCGGCCTCATTCGCAAGTTCGTTTGCCGATGCGGTCGCCTTCGCGGTAGCCGCAGCCCAGCCGGGAGACATGATTTTGACCCTGGGCGCAGGCAGTGTGTCCCAATTGGGCCCGGCGATCCTGGCCAAACTGCAGGAAACCGAGCGGGTTGCATCCCGGGCCTCAGTTTCGGCCCCCTGATTTTCTTGATAACGACTTTTCCGCTGGCTCGTCTAAACGGGCAAAGGGAAATGCCATGGAATCCGAAAAAGCAACGTACTGGATGACTCTCGGTGTTCTGGCCCTGGCCGCAACCACCGGATTCGTCACCGACCACCGGGGATGGGACGACGGGCTCGCCGAACGCTCGATCACCCTGCTATCGCAGGCCTCCGCAATCGCGTCGAACTATTCCGGCGTCGCGGGCATGGTGCTGGGCCGAGCCGACAAGGATCTGGCGCTGTCGCGGCCTTCCGTGGTCGATATTCAGACCAATGTCCAGATGCGCGTAGCTTGTGCGCAACGTGTTTTGGCGCGCCGTCAGGCTCAATTCGACCGTTTGCAGGCCATGAGGGTCCGCGTACGGGCCTTGGAACGCGCGCCTAGAACGATGGTCTGGCCCAACCAGAATATTGTTATCGCAGTCCCGCCGACGCCGGAGATCACTTTCTAACTGAGAAGGCTTGCGGTCGTCAGGGCTCGCGGATAATCGGTCCAGGCTGTGCAAAACCTGCCAAATTTTTCTATCTCTGTTGCTCAAAAGCAGTTATAGTGTTTTTGCTCAGCGATTCCCTGACGACAACTGACCTGAGTTGATGGCGCGGAAATCCGGCCCCACCATCTCGCAGGAAGATTTGTATCCACTGGCCGACGAGCCGGGGCGCGAAGAAGCGCGCCTGCTTGACTTGGACGTGGAGCAGGAACCTCCGTTTCTTCGCGTACAGAAGCGCGTTTCCGTCCGTCGCGGTTCACTTCCGAAAAAGACTGTTACTCACCTGACCTGGGCCGCCGTCGCTCTCGGCGTGGTGTTCGCTTGCGCAATCATGGTCGCCGCGCTTTATCACTACGGCGAGCGTTCCTGGCGCTTCAGGGTTGAGTCCAGCGATGACATCGAGATCGGCGGACTGCAGAACGTTGCCCGGTCCCAGGTCATGGAAGTCATGGGCGGCGACATCGGCCGCAATATTTTCTTCGTCCCGCTGGCGCAACGGAAGGCGCAGCTGGAGCAGATTCCCTGGGTCGAATCCGCCAGCGTCATGCGCTTCATCCCCAACCGCTTGAAGGTGGAAATTCACGAGCGCACTCCTGTGGCTTTCGCGCGAGTTGGCTCCAGGATATGGCTGACCGATGCTGGGGGCACGCTGATGGAATTGCCGGCCAGGAAAAAATATTCATTCCCCGTGATCGTAGGCATGAACAATGGTGAGCCGCCTTCCACTCGCTCCGCCCGCATGAAGATCTACAACGACGTGGTCAGCCAGCTCGATTCCGGCGGAGCGCGCTATTCGCAGGAACTGAGCGAAGTCGATCTTTCCGATCCCGACGACGTGAAAGTAACGGCCAACAACCACGCCGGCGAGGTGCTGGTCCATCTGGGATCTGCTCATTACCTTGAGCGTTACAAAATCTACGTCACGCACGTGCAGGAATGGCAGCAGCAGTTCGACAAACTGGAGTCGGTGGACTTGCGCTACGACCGGCAGATCATCGTCAATCCGGATTTGCAGGGTCCGATGAAACAGCCGCCGCTTTCCGCCGAGGCGGCTAAACGTGCCATGGCGGCGGGAGTGAAGCCGGCAGCGCTGATTACTCGCATCAGCTCTGCGCCCCGGCCTTCTCCTGTGCCGGCATTGAAGCCGGCCGGTACAGCGATCGCAAAACGGACTCCCCCCAAGCCGGCCGCAGTCGCGAGAACCGCCAAAGCCGGGCATCGCAAACCTCATGCGCGCCAGGCGCGGGCGTGGACCAAAGCCCGAGGAAAAACCAAGGCTAAGTCCGGGGTGAGTGCTTCAGCAGCCAGAACCTCGGGTGCAAAAACCAGGCCGATGCCGGGGACGGTTGCCGCGGTGAAGACTTCGGCAACACCCAGTCCAGCGATTGCCAAGGGAGAACCACAATAGGAATGGCGAACCAGCACGAGCACCTTTTGACCGCAATTGACGTAGGCAGCGCCAAGACCTGCGCGCTGGTGGCGGAGATTACCGACAACGGGTTGCGTTATCGCGGCCACGGTATTGCGGAATCACGCGGCTCGCGCAAGGGCGTCATTGTGGATTTGGACAAAGCCGTAAGCTCGATTCAGAAGGCGGTCGAACAGGCCGAAGACGCGGCTGGAGCGCCGGTCGAGCATGCGCTGCTGGGCATGGCCGGGGCGCATGCCCGTGGCTTCAATAGCCATGGGGGCCTAAGTTTCGGTGCCCGCCCGCGGGAGATTGGCCGCGAGGAACTGCGCGCGGCGGTAGATAAAGCTCGTGCCATCCCTTTGCCGAACGATCGCGAGATCCTGCACCTGCTGCCGCAGGAGTTCATTCTCGACGACCAGACCGGAGTGAATGATCCGCTGGGAATGATGGCGGCGCGGCTCGAAGTGCGAGTGCACATGGTCACGGTGGCGTCCAGCGCGCTGCAGAACGTGGTCACCGCGGTCAATCGCGCCGGAATTCATGTGGATGACACCGTGTTCGAACCCCTGGCCTGCGCCGACGCCGTGCTGCGTGCCGACGAACGCGAACTGGGAGTATGCCTGGCGGAGCTGGGCGCGGGGTCAACCGGAGTCATCGTCTTCCAGGAAGGCGCGGTCGCCCATACCGGCGTGATTCCGATTGGCGGCGATCATTTCACCAGCGATCTTTCGGTAGGGCTCTGCACTCCGGTTGCGGAAGCGGAAAAAATCAAGCGGCTCTACGGCAATGCCATTGTGACCCTGATCCCGGAAGGCAATGAAGTCGAGGTCCCGTCAGTCGGCGACCGGCCCTCGAGATTGATCTCGCAGCGCATGGTGGGAGAAATCCTCGAGCCCCGCGCCCGGGAACTGTTTGAAATGCTGCGCGACAACCTGCGCCACGCGGGAATGTTCGAGCTTTGCGTGGGCGGGATCGTACTGACCGGAGGAGGATGCCGTCTGCCTGGCATTCTCGAAATCGCCGAGTCGGTGTTGCACCGTCCGCTGCGGCTGGCATGGCCCGCTCCGCTGGCCAAGATGCCGTCAACCCTGGCCGAACCCGAGTTCGCAACTGTCCTGGGTATGGTGTTCTACGGACACCGCGCTCGTATCGCTCGCGGCATTCAGAACGATCGCTGGAGTTCAAAGTTGAAAGCAATGTTTGTAGGAAAGGGAGCATAGGTTTTCGTAGCGCCGGCATCTTGCCGCAGGGCAGCGGCGCTGCATGGAAAGAAAAACACGCAAATCCGGCAACAGAACGGGCAGGCAAAAATTCACAGAAGGCGGCGTACATGAAAAAAGAAAACGACATTCGCATCAGCTTTAATGAAGACACCCGCAACGACGCCAAGATCAAAGTCATCGGGGTAGGGGGAGGCGGGAATAACGCGGTCAATCGCATGATCGATGCCGGCATGGAGGGCATCGAATTCGTGGTCGCCAACACCGACCTGCAGGCGCTACGCATGTCGCGCGCGCCCATGAAAATCCAGCTCGGGGTAAAGCTTACCAACGGTCTGGGCGCGGGCGCCAACCCCGAAGTGGGGCGCAAGGCCGCGCTCGAGGATTCCGACAAGATCATTGAAGCCCTCGAAGGCGCCGACATGGTGTTCGTCACCGCCGGCCTCGGCGGCGGTACCGGAACCGGCGCCGCGCCCATCATCGCGTCGCTCGCCAGCGAAATGGGGGCCCTGACCGTGGCGGTCGTGACCAAGCCCTTCGCCTTCGAAGGCAAGCGCCGCATGCAGCAGGCCGAGCGCGGCATCTCCGAGCTGATGGATTCAGTCGACACAACGATCGTCATCCCCAATGAAAAGTTGCTCGCGGTTGCCCAGGATGCCGGCTTCTTCGAATCATTTCGCGTGGCCGATGACATCCTGCGCCAGGGCGTCCAGGGAATCTCGGACATCATCACCATTCCCGGGATCATCAATCGCGACTTCGCCGATGTAAAAGCCATCATGGCGGGCATGGGATACGCCGTCATGGGCACCGCCTCCGCCAGCGGAGCACGCCGGGCGGTCGACGCTGCGCAAAAAGCCATCGCGTCTCCGCTGCTCGAGGCCGGCGCGATCGATGGCGCGCGCGGCATTCTCATCAACATCACCGGCTCCACGTCGCTTAAACTGGCCGAGGTGCAGGAGGCGTGCAGCATCATCCAGGGCGCGGCGCACGAAGATGCCAACATCATCTTTGGCGCGGTGCTCGACGAAAAGGCCAAGGACGCGGTCAAGATCACAGTGATCGCAACCGGCTTTAAGGACTCCGATATCCGGCGCCGTCAGGCGGAGATGCAGAGCGGATTTATCGGTTCTTCGTATACCGAGGAGCCGGAGCCCGAATACCGGCCCGAACCGGCACGTCCGCCGATAGTGATGGAGCAGCCGCCGGTTCGAGAGGCGGCCGCGCCTCGCTCTGAAGGAGTGGCAGTCGATACACTGCGTGATGCCATGATCGCTAACTTCGAGAAAGAGGATCTCGACGTCCCGGCGTTCCTGCGCAAGCGCACCGAAATAACCTAGGAGTTTGTAGAGGCGTCCCGTCCCCGGCGGTATCGGGTCGGCAGTCAGGCCGTCGAACTGCAGGCGGGGAGAAAGAGGCACCCTCGGCTATGGTTGCAGGATGCCTCTACTGTTTTGCGCCGCGCTGAAGCCTGCTGTCCTTTTGTGTCCACTTCACGTCTAATGGCACGGACAATGGAGGAGCGACGATGAAGCGAGTCCTGCTGCTGTGCCTGACAATTGTTATGTGTCTGGGATTCTTGCAGGCTGCAGCTCCCGATTCCGATTCCGGCAAGCCGCAGTACACCAGCAACAATCATCTGCTCCCGCCGAAGAACTTCCGTGAATGGATTTTTCTGTCCTCGGGCCTGGGCATGAGCTATAGCCCCGGGAGCATGGACCATCAGATGTTCACCAATGTTTTTGTGCCGCAATGGGCCTACGCGGAATTCATGAAGAGTGGGAAGTGGCCGGACAAGACCGTGTTCGTGGTTGAGGAGCGCGGATCGGAAACCAAAGGTTCCATCAACAAAGTCGGGCACTTTCAAAGCGATCTCATGGGATATGGCGTAGAAGTGAAGGACGAAACCCGTTTCCCGGACAAGTGGGCGTATTTCAACTTCGACGAATCCGCGAAACCGGCGCAGGCCAATCCCAGGGCGGCTTGCTGGCAGTGTCATGAAGACCACGCAGCGGTCGAACACTCTTTCGTGCAGTTTTATCCCACGTTGAAGCCGGTAGCGAAGAAGTTCGGAACTTACAGGCAAGCGGCGGAGAATCCGACGAACTAGCTCTGCCAAGTTGTTCCTGCCTAGCGGCAGAATCGTTGGATGTCTGGCGGAGGAGGCGTCGGAACCGGGTCGAACGCGCCCGTCCAGTCGCACCCATGGGAGACTACGGCGCGGCTCACGGTCTGCTCGAGATCCCGAGCTTTCCTTTTTGCATCATTCACGCGGTTGCTGCCCAGTTCGCCCTCCAGCGCAGCCAGGTCAGCGGCCACACTGTGATTGCCCGCGTCGAAACTCAGCAGCAGCCAGACGTAGGCTTCAAACTTGTCCACCGGCACGCCGTGGCCTCGTGTGACAAGTTCACCCAGCTTCGCCTGCGCTTGAGGCAAGCCTTGAAGCGCAGCTTTGCGGAAGGCGTCGGCCGCCTTGGGATAGTCATTTCTGTCCAGCAGATCAGTCCCAGCAAATACTCCCCAAAGGGATCGCCCTGTTTTGCAGCCCTCCGCAGCCACGACTCGGCCGCAATGAAGTCGCGTGGAATTCCGTCCCCAGTGTAGTAGAGACGCCCCAGCAGCCAGTCAGCCAGACGATCGTCCTGTTTGGCTGCCTTCCTGTACCAATCAGCAGCCTGCCCCGGGTCATGCGAGACTGGTGACCCCGTCTCATAGAAATATTCCAGCACGACCTGCGCCGGAGGATAGCCCAGTTCAGCCGAGCGGCGAAGATAATCCACAGCATTCATGTCGCTACGGCTGATGCCGGCACCCATCAGGCTGCTCATCCCTTTCTCATAGAGCTGGGAGGCATTCAGGCCCAGTGTGACAGTCTGGGAGAAGGCGATGGGAATCAACAGCAGGTAGAACGGAAGAGCGGGGGGAAGACGACGGCGCATGCGAGTCTCCAAACCGTTAATCGTCGTGCTTGCTGATGATTGGTCAAAACCCCTTGGTTCATGGCTTTCAGTCATCACGAACGACCAAGGCTCTCAGTCCAGCCTGACCAGAAATACTTTGCCTTCATCCGTCTGCGTGGTTCGCTCTACTTCCTCAGCTCGTTTGCGGTCATCCTGCAGGACCCGGACGCGTACCCACCAATCGCCCACCGGACTGCTGAAGCTCAATACCTTGGCGGTCTTGTATCGCCGTGAAATCCGGCCGGCCAGGGCCCGGGCAGCGGCTTCACCGTCGAATGACCCGATTTGTACCGCCCATCGTCCACCATGATCGAATGGCACCGGCGTACGCAGCACTTCCAGCCGGACTGGGGCCACGCCCGCCTGCCAAACGTCCGCCTGCTTCGCCGCGGCCAGCGAAAGATCCACAATCCGTCCTGCCACAAACGGTCCGCGATCGGTAATGCGCACGACCGTCGAATGACCGGTCTTGAGGTTCGTCACGCGCACCGTCGATCCCAGTGGAAGAGTGCGGTGGGCCGCGGTCAGCTGGTTCATGTCATAGATTTCGCCATTCGAGCTGCGGCGATTGTGATATGGCGCCCCATACCAACTGGCCTTGCCAGTCTCAACGGAAATGGGTTTCGTTCCTTCGGGAACGGAGAGCTCTCTTGCAAGCTCGTCCGCTTTCTCCTGCCTCTTGCCGGCATCGGACGGTGTGGTTCCTTCAGGCCGTTTCGGCGCGGAGGGGCGGGGGGCCGGAACCGTGGTCGCCGACGGCGCTGCCATTGGCGGCGGGGGCGGCGGGCTGACCCTGGCCTGCTTTTTTCCGCCGCAACCGCTCAGCGTGAACGCAGCCAACGCCAGGATGCAGGCGCACAGAGGGCGCCTCAATGCTAGCCGGTCTTGACCTCGTCCAGATAGTCGGCCAGCCTGGACATCTTTTCGGCCGCGATCCGCAACGCCTTGGTGGAGTGTTGACGGACTGCCGGTACCACTTCGTCGTTGAGATAGGCGATGAATTCCGCGGTCTCCTTCTCCATGCGGTCAGCGGCCTCGGCCACTGATTTATTTACCCGGGCGGAGGCGTCCTCTACCTTGCGGTTGAAGTCCTTCATGCTGACAGTGTAACTGTCGCAGCGCGAAAATGCGCACCCGTCCGCGTGCGGATGGCAGGTCTGGCCATTATTCCCCGCCATCTCCCCATGGTCAACGGGGGAACATAGCAAGTAAAGCCCTGCTAGTCGTTGGTCGTTGGTCATGGTCGTCGGTCAGTGTCGTCGGTCAGTGTCGCCGGGACCAGTGACCAATGCCCAATGATCAACGACCGACGGCCAGCGACTGCTGTTAGAATTCTGCCCATGAAGAATCGGCCGGGGCTCTCTGCGCTGCTTGCTGCGATCCTGCTGCTATCGGCCTGTACTATGTGGCGCGAGCATCCCGCCAGCAGCAAGTGGGTGGACGCAACCGGAGGCGAGGGCCTGGAGCGCAGCTTCTGGAAAGAAGTGAAAGACAAAAGGTGGAATGAACTGGAACGCCACATGGCCAGCAACTACATCGCAGTCACGCCGGAAGCGGGCCGGCTAGACAAAGCTGGTGCTCTCTCGCATCTGCAGCAATTGCATCTCGACGACTACACCCTGGGTGACCTCCAGACTGAAATGAGCTCCGACACTTTTGTCGTGACCTATACCGTGGCCATGCGCGGCACCATCGCCGGTCAGCCTTTGCCCTCCGAACCCGTGCGCATGATGACAGTCTGGCAGAAGCAAAGCGCGGGGTGGATGGCGATCGCTGATTCTGTTCTCGGGCCCGGGAACAAATAGCCAGCACTTTCAGCCCGGAGTCATGCTTGGCAAATTTCCGCGTCATGAACTCTGCTTCCGCACGCTCAGACCGTCGCAAGAAATTCGATAGCCTGGCCAACCGTTTGTGGAGGCAGCGCTTGCTGGCGTGGTACGACCGCAACGCGCGCGATCTGCCGTGGCGCCGTGATCGCGATCCCTACCGGGTGTGGCTCTCGGAAATCATGTTGCAGCAGACCCGCGTCTCTGCCGTTGTGGAACACTATCGCTGTTTCCTGGAGCGTTTTCCGAACGTGCATACGCTGGCCTCGGCCCGGGAGGCGTCGGTGCTGGCGGCGTGGAGCGGGCTCGGCTACTACCGGCGCGCCCGCATGCTGCATGCTGCGGCAAAAGCCATCGTGAAGCAGCAGGGGGGAATATTCCCGGCTGGCATCCCGGAACTCCGCGCCCTGCCCGGCATCGGCCGCTATACCGCCGCAGCCATTGCCAGCATTGTGTTCGATGTACCCGCGGCCGTGGTGGACGGAAATGTGGAGCGCGTGCTGGGCCGCGTGTTCGGGGCGGCCCTGTCGGGGGAGGCCGTCTGGCAGACTGCCGAAACTTTGCTCAGCCACAAGCGTCCCGGCGATTTCAACCAGGCCATGATGGAGCTGGGCGCGACCGTATGCCTGCCCCGACAGCCCCGGTGTCATGTCTGTCCGGTGTTCGGCTTGTGCGCCACCCGCGGACACCTCGAGCAGCCGAAGAAGGCAACCCGTCAGAAGCGACGCGATATCTGTTACGGGCTCGATCATCGCAACACCTCGGTTTTCCTGGTGCGGCGGCCGAAACATGCGTCCCTGATGCCCGGCATGTGGGAATTACCCGAGATACCTGTCACCATCGAGCAGAGCCCGGCCAGCATCACTCTGCGGCACTCCATCACGGTGACGGATTACACCGTCCGCGTAGTCCGTGGTCCGGTGCCGGGGCAAAGCAGCGGACGATGGGTGCCAAAAGCAGGGATCCTGAAGTTGCCCTTGACGGGACTGACTAGAAAAATCCTACGCCGGGCGCGCGTCATCTAATAGGGAGGGCCAAAAACAAAGCCCATGACGTGGTTTAAGCATATTTTCGGAGGTCGCAAGATGGCGGCTTTGATCCCGGGAACGACAGCTCCAGATTTCACCCTGCCGGCAATGGATGGCCAGCAATTTTCGCTGCGCGAAGCGCTTGCCCACGGCCCGGTCCTGGCGGTATTTTTCAAGATTTCTTGCCCCACCTGCCAGTATGCCCTGCCTTTTATTCAGCGGATTTATGCGGCACATGGAAACAAGGCGGTCATGATCGTAGGCATTTCCCAGAACCCAAAAAAAAACACTGACGCTTTCATAAAAGAATATGGGATTACTTTCCCCGTCCTGCTGGACGACACCAGCTCATACCCGGTATCCAACGCCTATGGACTGACCAACGTACCGACTATTTTCTGGATCGCGCCAGACGGCGAAATCGAAATCTCGAGCGTGGGCTGGGCGAAAAAAGAAATGGAAGAATTCAACCAACGCGCAGCTCCATCCTCAGCCGGTGTTCCGTCCCTGTTCCAGAAGAATGAGCAAATAGTCGACTTCCGCGCCGGTTGAAGCTCAAAAAACTAGCCCGCGGTCGCGGGCCAAATGTTTCAGATCTTGACTTCCGAGATCCGGCGTCCGAGATCCGGTGTCCAATTCGAGCCCGTACAATACTCCATCGCCCAATTTGGGCGCTCCTCCCGTACAATACAAAGTTCTCCCGGAGCCCCGAAGCATGCGCAAGAACCTGGTTCTGCTGTCCCTGATTCTCCTGGTCTGCGGTGTATTGGCGCAGAACTCATCGCGTCCGATGGCAGTGCATTTTCCTCCTGCTGCAATTGCTGCATTTCAGAAGATCGATGCCGAACACATTCGCGCTCATGTGCGCTTTCTGTCTCACGACCTGCTCGAGGGACGCGGAACGGGACAGCGGGGCGGGGACATTGCGGCGGAATATATTGCCACGCAATTCGCTCTGGACGGACTGAAGCCCGCCGGCGACAACGGCACCTACATGCAGAAGGTCCCCATGGTCGGCATCACGCTGGCTCCGGAAACCACATTTTCGCTGGTCCCCAGCCAGGGGCGCACGCGGGACCTGAAGGCGCTCTCCGAATATGTGGCTGAAGATGAAACCCAGCAATCGGACTCCACTGTAGATGCGGAAATTGTTTACCTAGGGTACGGCATTGAGGCCCCTGAATATCAGTGGGACGATTACAAAGGCGTCGACGTCAAGGGCAAGGTCCTCCTCATGCTGGTGAACGAGCCTACTTCCGACGATCCCAAATTCTTCAAGGGAAAAGCGCTGACTTACTATGGCCGCTGGACCTACAAATACGAAGAGGCCGCCCGCAAGGGCGCGGTGGGCGTGATTCTGATTCATAAGACCGACATGGCCAGTTATCCCTGGCAGGTGGTGCGCAACTCAAATTCAGGAGAGAAGTCCTATCTCAAGCTGGATGGTTCGCCAAAGTTGAAAGTGGCCTCCTGGATTCATCTTGATGCAGCCACCGAACTGGCCGCCATGGCGGGCATGGATCTGAACAAGATGATAGCGGATGCGCGCTCGCGGGATTTCCGTCCGGTGTCGCTTCCGGTCAGATTGAAGGCCCACATGGTGAGCAAGATTCGACCGTTCGAATCTAACAATGTGATCGCCATGCTGCCCGGCTCCGACCCCAAGATGAAAGCGCAAGCGGTCATGTACACCGCCCACTATGATCACCTCGGCATTCGCCCCGACATGCCGGGAGACAATATTTATAACGGCGCCGACGACAACGCCACCGGTTGCGGTATCCTGCTGGAACTGGCGCACGCCTATGCATTGGCCGCGCAACGGCCGCGACGTTCCATTCTGTTTGCATCCGTGACCGCGGAGGAGCAAGGACTGCTGGGCTCGGAATACCTGGGCAAGCATCCTCCCATTCCGGCTGGGAAAATCGCTCTAGATCTGAATTACGACGACATTCCCCCTCTTGGCTCCCCGGAAGAGGTGGAAGTTTCGGGCAGTGAGCGGACGACTTTCTATCCCACCGTCCAGGCTGTGGCCCAGGAATTTCGCCTGGCCATTCGACCGGATTCACATCCTGAAGCCGGACACTATTACCGCTCCGATCACTTCAGCCTGGCCCGCGTGGGCATTCCCGCCTTTTCCATCAATGAAGGCGTCAAGTACAAGGGTCACGATGCGGCCTGGGGCATGCAGCAGGCGAACGAATACACCGAGAAGCACTATCACCAGCCCAGCGATGAATACCACGCCGATTCGGACTTCACTGGCGACGCGGTAATGGCCCGCTTCGGCTTTGCCCTGGGCTGGGAGGCAGCCAGCGCCCCGAAGCTGCCAGGCTGGCAAAAGGGCGACGAGTTTGAAGCGGCCAGGCTAAAGAGCGGAACTAACTGATGTGGCCGAACTGATGTGGCCGCGGGCGACTCGCCCGCGCTTACGGAACTGGCGGCGTCCTCCGCCGAGTCTAACTTTCCATCACCTTTATAGCCGGACTGAGAATCAGTGTGGGCTCGGTGACCCGCTGCACGTCATCCGCGGTTAATCCGGGCGCCACTTCTTCGAGCACCAATCCGGTCGGCGTCACCTGCATCACGGCCAGTTCGGTGACGATGGTATTCACCACTCTGACGCCGGTCAGAGGCAAAGTACATTTCTTCAGGACCTTGGGCTGAGAATCTCTGGTGGTGTGTTCCATGGCCACAATCACCCGCCGCGCGCCCGCCACCAGATCCATCGCGCCGCCCATGCCTTTGACCATTTTTCCCGGAATCATCCAGTTTGCCAGGCTGCCTTCCTCATCCACCTCCATTGCCCCCAGCACGCTCAGGTCAATGTGACCTCCGCGAATCATGGCAAACGAATCGGCGCTGGAGAAATACGCCGTGCCTTTCATCTCGCTGACAGTTTCCTTGCCCGCGTTGATCAGGTCGCAATCCTCCTCGCCCTCGATGGGATAGGGCCCGATGCCGAGCATGCCATTCTCGGATTGCAGAATCACATCCATGCCCGCAGGCACGTGATTGGCCACTAAAGTCGGCATGCCAATGCCGAGATTGACATAGAAGCCATCGCGCAGCTCGCGGGCAATGCGCTTTACGATACGCTCGCGTTTGTCGGTGTCTTTCATAAAGGCAGCTGTCGGTCGTCTACCGGCCAACAACCTTTCTTACCGTCCGCCTCTCAATTTTTTTCTCGAACAGTTCTCCCTGAAAAATCCGCTGCACGTAAACGCTGGGCGTGTGGATCAGGTCAGGTCCCAGTTCCCCCACTTCGACCAGGTGCTCGACTTCCGCAATCGTCACCCGGGCGGCAGTGGCCATCATGGGATTAAAATTCCGCGCCGTCTTGCGATACACCAGGTTGCCCCACTTGTCGCCCTTCCAGGCTTTGACAAAAGCAAAATCCGCCTTCAGGGCGCGCTCCATCAGATATTGGCGTCCGTCGAACTCGCGCGTCTCTTTGTTCTCGCCGATGCTCGTGCCCACTCCGGTAGGGGTAAAGAATGCCGGGATGCCGGCGCCGCCGGCGCGAATCCGCTCGGAAAAAGTTCCCTGCGGCACCAGGTCCAGCTCCAGCTTGCGTTGCAGGACCAGTTGCTCCAGCAGTTTGTTTTCTCCAACGTATGTCCCGATGTGTTTGACGATCTGGCCGGCCGCCAGCAGGAGACCGTTGCCCAATCCGTCCACTCCCACGTTGTTGCTGATGGTCGTGAGGTTCTTCACGCCCTTGCGAACCAGAGCCCGTACCAGATTTTCCGGGATTCCGCACAATCCGAATCCACCAATCATGATGGTGGCGCCATCGGGAATATCTTTGATGGCCTCGTCGGCGCTGGCTACCACTTTATTCATCGGAAAAGAATTCTAAATGAAAATTGGAGTACGAAGGGCGGCACATCGGCATTCCTCATTTTCTCCGTGTCCTCGGTGTCCCCTGTGGTGTAAACGCGGCCTTCCGCAAATGATGCGCGCGCTCGAACTCCAGCGCCAATTCTCGCGTATCCAGATTTTCCCGGATGTGGGCCAGGCGCTGTTCCAGTTTGAGCAACGCTTGCCGGATGTTTTTCTTGTTCGTCAGCGCGACATCGCGCCACATGGAATAAGGGCTGGCTGAAATACGCGTCATCTCGCGCAGCGCCCGCCCTCCAGTTTCGAGCAGCGGCGCGTCCTCGCCATACTCATCCACCAAAGTTGCGGCCAGGGCGGTTGCAATCATCTGGGGCAAGTGGCTGATCCAGGCGCAGAGCTGGTCGTGCGCGTCGGCATCCATGCTGGCCACGCCCGCGCCGATTTTCTCCACCCACTCCAGGAATTCTCCGCTCGGGCCGGCAAATATTTTCTGTTCCGGAATCGGCGTCACAAACCATACCGCACCCCGAAACAGATCGGGATCGGCGGCTTCCACCCCCGATTGTTCCTTCCCGGCCATCGGATGTCCTGCCAGATAGCGCCGGCCGACATCCTTTCCAAAAATGGCCTTGGCACGGGCAAGGACCGCGGCTTTGGTGCTGCCTACATCGGTCAACAGGGTCTTGGCCGGAAGCAAGGAGCCCAGGCTTCCGATCAGTTGCACAATTGTGCCCACTGGCGCCGCCAGCAAAACCACCTGGCTGCCCCGCACGGCCTGCGCCGGATCAGTGAACCCTTTATCAATGGCGCCCATTTCCCGGGCTTGCGCCAGCACCGGATCGCGGTCGCAGCCGACGATCCGGCCGGTGAAGTGGTGCTTCTTCAACGCCAGCCCGAAAGAGCCGCCGATGAGGCCGGTACCGATAATGGTAATTTGGCGAATCGCCATTTGAGTCAGGAGCCAGCTTCGCAGTGCACCGTGGCCAACCGCCGGCCATGATTCCCCGCGCCCCAGCCCGGGCGCCGATCGTTCAATTTTTTAAAAGGCCGCTGAGGTCGTCGGGATGGTTGGCGTATGCCAGCGCGTCTTCGCGCTCGATGTGACCAAATTTGACCAGCTGCCCGAGAGACTCCTCCAGGCTGAAAGACCCTTTATTCCTCGTGATGGTGATTTCCTGGTGAAGATGCTGCAACGAGCTGCGTCGAATATGCTGCCGGGCGCCGTATCCGACCATCAGCAATTCGGAAGCGGGCATGGTTTCTCGATACTGTCGTAAACCGTGGGGAGTCAAAGCCGGGACTACAGCGGCCTCTATCTCCGGCCCATCCAGGACTTCGCGATCGATGGTCCCCACCTCGCCTTCAAAGCGAATCGACGCCGGAGCGCCGGGAATGAGCAGCAGATCGCTGCCCCCGCGCTCCACCAGCGTCGTCAGCCACTGGTCAAGGCGTGCCGGAGACGAAGCTTGCTGGCTGCGTCCGTGCCGCGGTTCGGTAATCGCGTGTCCCCTGTCAGGTTGGCTGTCCATGAAAAAATACCGCACCGGCTCAGGATGGTCCGTAGAACCTACGCCACTTTGCGCCCGACGGCAGGCGCGATCATGCGCAACTCGTCCATCAGTTTGGCAAACTGTTCGGGAAACAGGGACTGAGCGCCATCGGAGAATGCATTGTCCGGATCGTGGTGCACTTCGATCAGCAGCGCATCGGCGCCGGCTGCCAGCGAGGCTCGCGCCATGGGCGGCACCTTGTCACGCAACCCGGTGCCATGTGACGGATCGGAGGTCATGGGCAAGTGCGACAGCTTCTTGATGATCGGAATCGCCGATACATCCAGGGTGTTGCGGGTATAAGTTTCAAAAGTGCGGATGCCGCGCTCGCACAGAATCACATCGTAATTCCCCCCCGCCATGATGTATTCGGCGGAGAGCAACAACTCCTCCAGCGTGGCTGCGATCCCGCGCTTGAGCAGCACCGGCTTCTTGACCTTGCCCAGTTCGCGCAGCAGATTGAAGTTCTGCATATTGCGCGCGCCCACCTGGAAAATATCAACGTAAGGCAGCATGAGCCCGATCTGCGAGATTTCCATGACCTCGCTGATCACCAGCAAATTGAAATGGTCACCGGCCTGGCGCAGCAGCTTCAACCCTTCTTCGCCCATTCCCTGAAATGAATACGGAGACGAGCGCGGCTTGAAAGCGCCGCCGCGCAGCACTCGCGCACCCGCTTTCGCTACCTGCTCTGCCACGGTAAATAATTGTTCTTTCGATTCCACCGAGCACGGCCCGGCCATTACGACCACCTGGTCGCCGCCAATCTGCACCCCGTTGGCAAATTCAACGATCGTTCCCTGGGGACGAAAACTCCGTCCCGCCAGCTTGTAAGGCGCGCTGATGCGGTGAACGTGCTCCACGCCAGAAAGAACTTCCAGATTGCGCGTGTCGAAGTCCACCCGTGCGCCCACCGCGGCCAGCACGGTCTGCCGTTCACCGGTAGTGCGGTGCACGGAGAAGCCCATCCGGATCAGGTGTTCGACCACCTGCTGGATCTGCTCATCGGTTGCTGATTCCTGCATGGCAACAATCATAAGAAAGCTTTCAGCTCTCAGCTTTCAGCTTTCAGCGATCAGCGCGTCGGTTGAGACTAACGGCTATACCTGACGGCTGAAAGCTGCCTTCAATCATTCACGTCGTTATCCAATTCCGTGTCGCCTCCGCCTTTCGCGGGGGACTGCGGCGCGATTTCCTGCTGCTGGATCCCACGCATGATATCCATGATCCGCTCAAAAATGCGGAGCAAATCGCGGTCTGGCAAAGGACCAGGGTTGACGCTTTTTACGTTCCCGAAAACCGTGCGCTCGCGGTCGGGCTCATAAATGGGCATGCCCGCGGTGAGCTTCAGCTTGCCGATTTCGTGCGCGGCCCGTGCCCGCTGGCTCAACAACTCCACCAGCTTGCGGTCCAGTTCGTCAATTTTCTTGCGCCAGTCGGAAATTTCCATAGCCTTCAGCTATCGGCCTTCAGCCGGGTCATTCATTTAGCACGCCAGCGGATGGGGCAGGCTTTTCCAGTCCCCTGCCCAATTTGCGAATTCTAGATGGTGACTGAGGGCTGATGGCTGACGGCCGAAAACTGCCTTATAAATTGTGCCACACTCTCCGCTTCTTTGCCCGGATTGCGCTCAATGGTCTCGACAATCGCGCTGCCTACCACAGCTGCGTCGGCAAATTTCCCCACCGCTTCAAACTGTGCCGAAGTGGAAATGCCAAAGCCCACCGCGACCGGCAGCTTAGTATACTTGCGCAGGCGGCCAACCAGCTTGGGCGCGTCTTCAGGCATCTGCTTGCGGGCACCGGTCACCCCGGTTCGCGAAACTGCATACACGAACCCGCTGGAGGCCTGGGCAATCCGCTTGAGCCGCGCATCGGTGCTGGTGGGCGCAGCCAGAAATACCGTTGCCAGACCCCGCTCCTTCAACTTCCCTAAGTAGTCGCGTGATTCTTCCACCGGCAAGTCGGTGATCAGCGCGCCATCGACGCCCGCGTCCTGGGCTGCGGCAGCGAACCTTTCCATGCCCATCCGCAGAATCGGATTCAGATAGGTAAAGATTATGAGTCCGGCCTCCGAATGCTTCCGGATTTCTTTTGCCAGGCCCAGCACCTGCAGCAGGGAAGTACCGTGGCGCAGCGCCCTTTCGCTGGCGCGCTGGACCACAGGCCCGTCGGCCACGGGATCGCTGAACGGAACACCGAGCTCGATCACGTCCGCACCAGCTTCAATGGCGGCGAGCGCGATGTCTCGCGAAGTCGCCAGATCGGGGTCGCCACAAGTAAGATAGGCGACGAGCGAGGGCTTATGACGAAAGGAAATTGTCATACTCGCCACGCGCCATCCAATTTGTCGCCAGCAGTGCTTTTGTCGCTGGCCTTACCGGACAACTGCACCATAACCGGAGTTGGGGCCATGATCGCCAGGAGCTGCCCGGTCATCCCACGAGGCGGATTCGTCATCGATGCTCCTGGGCTCAGAGCTGAAGCTCAGAGATCAGAATTCCCATGTCCTTGTCGCCGCGCCCGGAAATATTCACAATCACCACGTCCGATTTCTTCATCTTCGGCGCACGCTTGATCGCTTCTGCTACTGCGTGCGCGGATTCGAGAGCGGGAATGATTCCCTCGGTTCGTGCCAGCACAGTGCAGGCATCGAGCGCTTCCTTGTCCGATGCCGAAACGTATTCCACGCGGCCCGAATCCTTCAGCCAGGCGTGCTCCGGACCGATGGATGGATAGTCAAGACCGGCTGAAACAGAATGAGTGGCCGAAATCTGCCCAGCCTCATCCTGCAAGACATAAGAATAGGTGCCCTGCAGCACACCCGGCGAACCTCCGCTGAAGCGCGCCGCGTGTTCTCCGAGGCGCAAGCCCCGCCCTCCGGCCTCAACTCCGATGAGCTGCACCTTCTTTTCCTTGATGAATTGGTGAAAGATGCCGATGGAATTCGATCCGCCGCCGACGCAAGCGATGATCGCTTTAGGCAGTTTGCCTTCGGCTTTAAGAATTTGTGCCCGGGCCTCGCGCCCGATGACTTTGTGAAAGTCGCGCACCATGGTGGGATAGGGATGCGCTCCGAGCACGCTGCCGAGAAGATAATGCGTGGTGCGCACATTGGTGACCCAATCGCGCATGGCCTCATTGATCGCATCTTTTAAAGTGCGGGAGCCCGAGTCCACGCCGCGGACTTCCGCGCCCAGCAAACGCATGCGGAAAACATTCAACTCCTGCCGCCGCATGTCTTCGGTCCCCATGTAAACGACACATTCAAAGCCCATCAGCGCACACACGGTTGCTGTGGCCACTCCATGCTGCCCGGCCCCAGTCTCGGCGATCACGCGATGCTTGCCCATGCGCTCGACCAGCAGTGCCTGTCCCAGGCAGTTATTGATCTTGTGGGCGCCGGTATGGAGCAGATCTTCGCGCTTGAGATAGATTTTGGCCCCGCGCAGCTTCTTCGTAATGCGCTGAGCGAAAAACAAGGGCGTTGGGCGGCCGGCATAGGTCCGCAGCAACACGTCCAGGCGGCGATGAAAGTTGCGATCCCGCTTGGCCTTTTCGTAGCACCGCTCCAGTTCATCCAGCGCCGCCATCAAAGTCTCGGGAACATAGCGCCCGCCGTAGGCGCCAAAGCGCCCCGCCGAAGCGTTCCCCCGACCTGTCATCCCGAGCGGAGTTGAGGCGTCAGCCGAAACGGAGTCGAGGGACCTTGCGTTTCCTGCGCGCGCGACAGGTCGGGGTTGGATTTTTGCCGATGCCATTGCGATTATTTTTCTGCCTTCCGAGCCGCGTTGATAAACGCGCGCACTTTCTCTGGATCCTTTTTCCCAGGCCGCGCTTCAACTCCGGAAGCCACGTCCACCCCCCAGGGATTGTGGAGCAGAGCCAAGGCTCCTGCTACATTGCCTGGGTCCAGGCCGCCGGCAACAATTGTTGGACAAAACTCGTTCATCCCCGCAATGATCCCTCTGCTTCTGATCCAGTCGAATCGGGTTCCCGTACCTCCCGGCTTCTCCGCAATACTAGAGTCGACCAGCAAAGCAAAGAGGATATTTCTGAAGCTCTTTGAGATCATAAAACACGCGCTCTTCAGATAAATCCCGCCAGCATCGGCGAGATCATTGCCGGGAACGACAAATATGATTTTGGGGCGGCGTTTGTTCGTCGCTGACGCTAATTCATAGTGGCTGCTGAGCGCCTCGATACGCTCTTGGTCGTAAAGCTGTACGGCGCTCAAGCCCACGTGCTCAACGATCGCTCGGATCTGTTCAGCTGTCTGGTCAACGAATACGCCGACCGTTTCAATGTTCGGCGGCAGCTTCTCCGCTATCTTGCGCGCTGTCTCCGGATCGATCTTCCGTGGACTCTTCTCGTAAAAGACAAATCCTAACGCGTCCGCGCCCGCCTCCACAGCGGTCAGCGCATCTTCCAGATTCGTGGTTCCGCAAATTTTGATCCAAGTCATGGACCCTAGTCATGAACCCCAGTTCCCGGTTGCCGGTTTGGAGTTCTCAGAGGCGGGCTTCAGGGTTTCGTGCTCAGCGCGGACCCCTCGCGCTCCGCTTCTGACAACAGACCTTTGAGCGCTTCCCCCGGCGACTCCGCCTTCATCAGAGACTCGCCGATCAGAAACGCCTGATATCCAGCGCTGCGTAAGCGGGCAACATCCGCCCCGCTTTCAATGCCACTCTCCGCCACCGAGACCACGCTCTTGGGAATCATCGCCGCCAGCCGAAGTGCGGTGTTTATATCCACTTTGAAGGTTTGCAAATCGCGATTGTTCACGCCAATGAGGTCGCAACCCGCATCCAGGGCGCGGCGCAACTCTTCTTCATTGTGGGCTTCGCAGAGAACGTCCAGCCCCAGGGAATGGCTCTTATTCGCCAGCGCAATCAATTCGGCCTGCGACAGCACGGCAGCGATCAGGAGAATCGCATCGGCACCGTACGCCCGCGCTTCCAGCAACTGGAATTCGTCCACGATAAAATCTTTTTGCAGACAAGGGATCTTGGTGGCGGCGGAGGCGCGCCGCAGGTTGTCGAGCGATCCCTGAAAAAATTCTTCATCCGTCAGCACAGACAAAGCGGCTGCCTCCGAGCCCCCCAACTCGACAGCCAGGCCTTCGGGATCAAAGTTGTCGCGAATAAGTCCGCGAGAGGGGGAAGCTTTCTTCAGTTCCGCGATGATGGCGGGCCCAGTCGTACTCCTGCCGGCAAGCGCCCGCCGAAAGCCACGCGGGACATGCTGTTCGGCCTGCCCCTGCAACTGGCGCAAGTCAGCCGAGCCTTTAGCAGCGGCGACTCGACGGCGCGTGGCAGCAACGATCTGCTTAAGACTGGCAACCATGGGAATCTGAAGATTATACGGGAACCAGAGGGAATGCTTCTGCAGGCCCTGCGTGCACCTTACAACCAGGCGCACGCGGGATGAACCAGCCGGTATCGCACCGCAGGCGTCTACCTCATTCAGTCGAGAACTTGAAAACGGTCTGCGAGTGAAAAGTCTGGCCCGGCCTCAGAATGGTCGATGGAAAATCCGGGTGGTTCGGCGAATCCGGAAAATGCTGGGTCTCCAGGCAAAAGCCGTAACGCTTTTTGTACACATGCCCATGTTTGCCGGTAATTGTTCCATCCAGAAAATTGCCTGAATAAAACTGCACCCCCGGTTGCGTGGTGAACACTTCCAGCACCCGGCCGCTGGTCGGTTCGTGTACCCGGGCAGCCAGGACCAGGCTGTCGTCTTTGCGGTTGATCACCCAGTTGTGATCGTATCCTTTTCCTAATACCAACTGTTCGTAGTCGTCGTTAATGCGAGCGCCAATCGCAGTCGGCTTGGTAAAGTCCATGGGGGTGCCCTGGACAGGGCGTAATTCGCCGGTGGGAATCAGAGTCTTGTCCACCGGCGTGAAGCGGTCGGCGTTCAGCATGAGGTGATGCCCGAGAATATCGCCATTACCCTCGCCCGCCAGATTGAAATAGCTGTGCTGGGAAAGGTTGATCGGCGTGGCCTTGTCGGTGGTCGCCTCGTAGTCCACCACCAGTTGGTTTTCGTCCGTCAGGGTGTAGCTGACTTTGACTTTGAGGTTGCCGGGATAACCCTCCTCGCCATCCTTGCTGAGGTAGCTGAACGAAACTCCGACGCCTTTTGCGTTCTTGAACTCCTGGGCCTCCCAGACCTGCTGATTGAAACCCTTCAGCCCGCCATGCAGTGAGTTCGGGCCGTCATTCTTGGCCAGCGTATATTTCACCCCGTCGAGAGTGAATGTGGCGTTGGCGATCCGGTTCGCGTAGCGACCGACGATGGCCCCAAAATAGGGAGGGTTGACCAGATATCCGTTGAGGCTGTCGTGGCCCAGAACAATGTCCCCCAGGTTGCCGCTCTTGTCGGGCACTCGTAATGACACAATGATGCCGCCATAATTCATGGCCCGTACTTCCAGACCTTGTGAGTTGGTTAACGTATACAGATCGACAGGCCTCCCGTCCCCGGTTTTTCCGAACGATTCCTTACGGACCTGGTGTTTACGTTTCGCCGGCGCGGGCTCGCGCCCCATCACGGCGGGAACCAGGAGCGTCAACAGCAAAATGTGAAGAAATGTCGCTTTATGGTTTGTCATAGCCGGTTGCCGAAGCCTTCGACGGCGTTCGCGCCGTTAAGGTTAGCACGCTCCCTGCAATCGGACATAATTTCGATGGTGGGTCAGTCTGAACTGCCTCCCGCTCATGAAGGCGTCATGTTGAGCTTGCGAAGCATCTGGCGTGCAGCGGATAGGCAGCCGCGTCAGTAATTGGCACGGCGCGCGCCAGATCCCTTCGACTTCGCTCAGGGCAGGCTCTTCGGGACTGAAGTCCCTCAGGATGACGCCAGCGAGATCGGCGTTTCAAACTGGCCCACTACCATAATTTCTCCCGGGACTTCATGGCGCTTACTTTGGTGTAGTCCCTAACGCAATTTCTGCCCTTCCGGCGCCCCATCCACGGAGCAGAACCTCTTACAATAAGGGAATGTTTCGTCGAGTCCACTTTTTGCGGCTGGCTTTTGTATTTGTGACTGCGAGTCTGCTCCGGGCGGATACTGCTGGCTTCGATCTGGCCGGGCCCAGGATTGAGATCAGGGTGACCCGGGCGGGTAAAACTCTGCCCATTTCCCGAGTGCCCAACTTGCAGGCCGGGGACCGTATCTGGATCCATCCCGATATGCCGGACGGGGAAGCCGTGCGTTTCCTCATGATCACGGCCTTTCTGCGTGGTTCGACCAATCCCCCTCCCGAGAACTGGTTCACCAAAGTGGAGACCTGGAACAAACACGTGCGCGAAGAAGGGGTTGTGATCACGGTTCCTGCAGAAGCGCAGCAGGCCCTGATCTTCCTGGCTCCTCAAACCGGCGGCGATTTCGGAACTCTGCGGTCGGCGGTGCGAGGCAAGCCCGGAGCATTCGTGCGCGCCTCCCAGGATCTGAATCAGGCCAGTCTGGACCGCTCCCGTCTCGACAAGTATCTGGGCGTAGTCAGGGAAGTGTCGGGCGGCGACGCCAGCCTGCTGCATGATCGCTCCGTGCTCCTGGCCCGAAGTCTCAACATCAAGATCGACAACGATTGTTTCCAGAAGCCCAGGCAGCAGCAGGAATCGTGCCTCACCCGGAACACCGATCAACTGGTGCTGGATGACGGCCATAGCCAGTCCATGGTGGCGGCGCTCACCTCCGGAAGCGGACCTGATCTCATCGGTCAGCTGAGTACCACCCGGCTGGCGGGCGCCGGCGCTTACAGTCCTTACGTAGGCGCGGTAGTGGACCTGGCCAAGATGATGGAAAGTTTCCGCACCCCCCAGTATCGCTACATTCCGGCACTTGCGCTGCCTCACCAGGATGAGTTGAATCTCAAGCTCAACAATCCGCCTTCCTTTCGCAAACCCATGTCGGTGATGGTGATAAGTTTGCCGGCAGTGGAGGCGGCGCAACTGCCTCCGCTTCGGGCCGTCGATGTGAATCAGGTGCTCTGTGTGGAAAAGCCTGAGCTGTTGCTCGCGGCGGAAGGCGCTCCCGTCGTTTTCTCGACCGACTTCGCCCACAGTCTGCTGCTCCACGTCAGCGACAAGTCGGGCCACGCAGTCGATCTCCCGGCCACCGCAGACGCCGCCCGCGGCGGTTTTTCCATCAGCAACCATAGCGTTGTGGCTGACAAACTGGACAGCGAGGTAAAAGGAACCCTACACGGCAACTGGGGGTTCGACGCCTTCGAGGGACCTGCCTTTCGCCTGCAGAACACGCATCCGGCAAAATGGATCATCGCTTCCGCCGACGAAAGCGCGCTGGTGGTAGGCCGCGAGGACACCATTCACTTCAAATCGGACGCCGCAGCCTGTGTCGAGACGGTCACGCTGAAGAATGAAAAAGGGAAGCTGCTGAAGCCGACCTGGACGTCGCCGAAGGCCGACGACCTCGAACTGAAAGTTCCGCTCAAAGACGAGAGCCCGGGAAAGATCACGATGCTGGTAAAGCAGTACGGCGCCGGCAAAGCGGACGAGGTTGCGCTGCGCAGCTATTCCGAAGCGGCCAGCCTGGACAAGTTCGCGATCAACGCCGGCGACACTCAGGCCACGTTGATCGGAGCCCGCCTGGACGAGGTGGCTGCCGTTGAACTGAACGGTATCCCCTTCGCTCCGGCAGACCTCGCTCGCGTGGACAACAAAGATGAACTGAGAATGGCCGCAGGCCCCAAGGACACTTCCTCGTTGCATGGCGGCGACAAGGTTACCGCCCGCGTAACTCTCAAAGACGGTCGCGCGCTAAACGTTGAAACCGTCGTCGATCCGCCGCGCCCCAAAGTCACGCTGCTCAGCAAGAGCATTGAGCCAGGGCCTGCGCCCACCGCCATCCGGCTGGGCAGCCAGGACGAACTGCCCCAGGACGGGAAGATTTCTTTCTTCCTGAAAACCGAGATTCCGGAAACATTTCCACGTTCGGAGAAGATCGAGGTGGCGACCTCAGATGCATCGTACAGCGTATCGTTAAGCCTGGACGACGGCACGCTGGTTGCGCGGGATGGGCAAACCGTGATGGCCGTCCTCGATCCCTTGAAGAGTCTGGGGCCTGCCGCTTTTGGCCCGCTCAGATTTCGCGCAGTGAACGGCAATCTCCGCGGCGATTGGCAACCCCTGGCGGTCCTGGTGCGCTTGCCGGGCCTGAAAGAAGTGAGTTGTCCACAGAGTCCGGACCAGCAATGCACGCTCTCCGGAACCAATCTCTTTCTGATCGGCTCTGTGGCCTCGGACCCTGACTTCAAACGCTCAGTCCCGGTTCCGGTGGGATTTGCGGAGCCGACCTTGACCGTGCCGCGTCCGGACGGCACCCTGCTTTACGTCAAGCTGCGTGACGATCCTTCGGCGGTAAATTCCTCGTCTTTGCCAGTCTTGCCCGTCCAGCCCTAGGCTGCACGTTGCCGGGGCCTTCAGTGCGGCACGGGATGTGCTTTCCGCTGGAAAAAAAGCTGTCAGCAGAGCTCCTGGCCAGCTCAAGTATTGAGGTAAAATAACGGAGCTCTTCCTACCGCCGAACATGAGAACAAGAATTCTACGAACGCTGATCGTGGTGCTCGCCGCTCTTGCGACGACGTTCCTGTCGGTCAGGGTCGACGACGTAACGGAATTCGATTCGGCCTGCGTCCAAAATGAACTTTTGCCGGCGTCGGCGGGGAGACTGGTTGCTCAATCCAACCATCAGGCCGTTTATTTTCCACGGTTCGCTGCCTCGATCAGGGGGAAATATTCTCGCAGTTTTGCGCCGATAACCCCCTCGCCGACTTTGTCCGCTTTCTCCACCTGCGTTCTTCGTTGCTGAGACCTACCGCCCCTTAACCTGAGTCCGGAAATCGCGAAGATTTAGCTCGCAGGATTTCCATCATCTTTTAGCAGCCCCGATCTCAATTAAGGAGAATATTTCCATGCAAATAGTCTCGAAAGTTAGCCCGCAAATCAAATGGAAGCAGGCTTTTCAGGATGCAGTGTTTGAGTTGGACCCGACCCGCCTTCTGCCCAAACTGGAAGAGGCGCAGAGGGCCATTGAAGACCGGCTTTCTGAAGTGCAGTCCGCCGGCACGGCGGTTCCCCGGGAACTGATGGAACTCGAGGACGCCAAACGCACGATTCGATTCCTGGCGAGGCATGAATTGCAAACTGAAATGTCCCCGTAGTCTTCGGGTTAGCGGGGGCGGACCGAGTGGGACGTCCCCGGCTGACATTTTCGTCAGGCCTGCCCGATTCGAGACTGGAACCAGAGTGCCGTATGATGCGGCCGGGACCGGCCGCAGTGGAGAGCAGCTATATCAACCCAAAGCCGTGGTGCCATCGAAGGGACTCGAACCCCCACACCCTTGCGAGTACATGGACCTGAACCATGCGCGTCTGCCAATTCCGCCACGATGGCAAAAAAAAGACCGGGATGCAGCCATTTCTCGAGGCCGCCTTCCAGGAGGGACAACGAGTTATATTCTACAGGTGGAGGACAGACTGTTCAAACTCCAGGCTGCCATGAAAAATTCCACCGAACCGGTCGACGTCGTCGCCAGCCTCCGGGCCCTGGCCCACGATCTCAGCAATTCGCTGGAGACTGTTCTCCAGGCCGCCTACCTTTTGCAGGAGGCCAAGCTGGAGGGCAAGGACAGGAAATGGGCACAGATGATCGACACTGCCGCCCGCGACGCCGCCCGCATCAACCGTGAGATCGGGAAAATACTGAATTCGCAGGGTTAGCCGTTTGCCATGGGTCGTTCATGACCCTGGCGTCATCCTGAGGGACTTCAGTCCCGAAGTATCTGGCGTGGACCGTCCAACAGCGGCGCAGGGCCCATCCGCTGCGCGCTAGATCCTTCGCAAGCTCAGGATGACGCCTTGCAGGGGCGGAAGCGTTTGAAGGGGAAAGCCGCGCTTCACACTCACACCCGGCGTCATCCTGAGGGACTTCAGTCCCGAAGGATCTGGCGTGGACCGTCCAACAGCGGCCCAGGGTCGATCCGCTGCGCGC
>JBOGLC010000130.1:0-3582 GCA_050746005.1 Terriglobales bacterium | reverse complement strand
GCACGAGAGTTGCGGCTGGTGCATTCCCTGCCGCGAAGGGACGGACTGGCTGAAGAAGACGTTGATCCGATTCCACTCGGGCGGCGGCGTGAAGAAAGACATCGACAACATGTACTACCTTTCCGAGAACATGCTGGGCCGGACCTTCTGCCCGCTGGGCGATGCCGCGGCCATGCCGACCATGGCCTTCATCAAGAAGTTCCGAAAAGAGTTTGAAGATCATCTGGACGGGAAGGCGTGTCCGTTCGAGAAGGCGGCGGAACCGGTTTTAGCGTAGCCCCGGCATCCTGCCGGCCCGATGGGCGGGCAGAGCCAGCCGGGTTTGTAGTGACGCCTTTGCATGATGGAACGAGCGGAGGGCGAGACGCCCTCCGGACGGCCGGCGGGACGCCGGCGCTACGAAAATCTTATGGCTGATGTGAATCTTACTGTCGACGGCAAGAAGGTCACGGCCCCGGCTGGGACTTTGCTGATTGAAGCCTGCAAGAGTGTGGGCATCGAAGTACCTTCGTTCTGCTACTACCCTAACCTGTCACTGCAGGGCGCGTGCCGTATGTGCCTGGTGAAAGTCGAGAAGATGCCCAAGCTGCAGACGGCATGCACCACCGTGATCGGTGAGGGCATGATCGTCATCACTGACAGCGACGAAGTGCATCAGGCGCGGAAGGGCATGGTGGAATTGCTGCTGGGCAATCATCCGCTGGACTGTCCGGTGTGCGATGCCGGGGGTGAGTGCGAACTGCAGGACATGACCTTTTCCTACGGCGCGGCGGAATCGAAGTACATGGAACACAAGAACCACAAGGAGGAGCAGCAGTGGTCTCCGGTGGTGTATTTCGACCGGCCGCGCTGCATTCTGTGCTATCGCTGCGTGCGGGTATGCGGCGAAGGCATGGACGTGTGGGCGCTGGGGGTGCAGAACCGCGGCGTGAGCTCCGTCATCGCGCCGAATAAAGAAGATCATCTGGAATGTGAAGAATGCGGCATGTGCATCGACATTTGCCCGGTGGGCGCGCTGACTTCGGGAGCTTACCGCTACAAGACGCGTCCGTGGGAGATGAACCATGTGGGCACGACTTGCACTCATTGCGCGGACGGCTGCAAGACGACGCTGGGGGTGCGCCGCTCCGAAACCGGAATGGAGATCGTGCGCGGCGACAATCGCGACAAGAGCGGCATCAATGGCGATTTCCTGTGCATCAAGGGCCGCTACGCTTTCGATTTTGCCAACCGCGAAGACCGGCTCACTCAGCCCCTGATCCGCAAGGATGGACAACTGGCGCCGTCCACCTGGGAAGAGGCGTTTGAACTGATCGGAAAGCGCTTCAAGCAGGCGCGCGAGCAGCTTGGCGGACAGGCCATCGGGGTGGTGGGCTCGAGCCGCACCACCAACGAAGAGAATTACCTGCTGCAGAAGTTCGCCCGCGTGGTGCTCGAGACCAACAATATCGACCATCACCGGACGGCGGACTTCCCGGCTTTCGCCGCGGCCCTCAAAGGCAAACCGGAGTCTACGGCCAGCATGCGCGACGTATTCAACGCGCCCGCGATCCTGCTGATCGGAAACGATCCTACTGAGCAGCATCCTCTGCTGGCGTGGCAGATAAGGAATAATGTCCGACTGCATCGCGCGAAGTTGTACGTGGTAAATTCTCGCGACATAAAGCTGACCCGCCAGGCGGCCAGCGTTTTGAAGATCCCGGTAGGCTCGGAAGGGCAGTTCGCCGCATTCCTTGCGGGCGATGACTCGGTGGCGGAAAGATTGGGGCCGGTCGTGGGCCCGGACGAAACGGGCGAGGGCGGCCGCTCTACACCTGCGCAGACCACACCGCAAGGATTTCGCGAGCAGCTCCGTGGCGAGCAGAATCTCGTCATCATCTTCGACGCCGGGATTCGGGGCGGCGATATCGCGTCCCTGGTGAAGTTTGGCTCTGACATTCCGGGCGCGAAATTTCTTTGCCTGGCTGATTATGCGAATTCGCGGGGTGCGGCAGATATGGGCCTCTATCCCGACCTGCTGCCCGGTTATCATCCCATGGCCGGGAGCGCCAAGTTCCATGAGGAGTGGGGCAGCGTTCCGCGGACTCAGGGATTGACGTTGCCGGAGATGGTGGAGAGCGCTCGCTCCGGACAATTGAAAGCGTTCTACGTTGTGGGCGCGAATCCGGTCGGGCGATTTGGCATCGATCCATTTGTCTTCGCGCAGAGTTTTGTGGTGGTGCAGGACATGTTCCTGACCGAAACCGCGACTCTCGCCGATGTGGTGTTGCCGGCGGCCAACGCCTACGAAAAGACCGGGACGTTCACCAATACGTGCGGCGACCTTCAACTTGTGAAGAAGGCGGGAGAAGTCAGCGGCAGCAAGTCCGATTTCGAAATGATTGTGCGCATCGCGGATGCAATGGGCGCGGATGTCCACAAACTGGTTCCCTTCGGGCGGGGCTCTTCCGCCGACATGGGACAATCGCGGGGGGCGCAATCGGGCGAGGCGGACCGGCACGCGGTGTGGCTCGAAACCCACGGCCTGGAACCGAAGATGAGCCCGTTGGATCCGACCGCGATCCTGGACGAAATTCAGCGCCTGGTGCCCGGCTATGAAGTTTCGCGGATGAACCTGCTGGCAGGCAATGACCAGCACACAACGCTGGTTGGGACCGCAGCCGGGGCTGCACAAAATCCGGAGTTGATTGCTCCGGCGAATGACAATCTGTTCACCTCGGGCACCCTGGGGCGCTACTCCCGGACGTTGAACTCGGTAATGGAGAACCGCAGTCCGCAGCCGGTGGAATCTGAAGTGGCCGCGGACTGAAGAATTCTTTCTGCGCATGGATAACAAGCGAGGGCCAGACACTCTCGCGACAACAGGCAGGCCTATCCTGAGCGAAGCTTAAGGGACGCCGGCGCTGCGGAGGCCGGTGCTGCTCGGACCAGCTACTTTGGAATAACGGGTTGAATATCACTACCTTCATTATCGTTTCTGTCATCAAGACTGTGCTGGCACTTTTTGTGCTGCTGACGGCGGTGGCGTATACGGTCTGGCTGGAGCGTAAAGTTGTGGGCCACATACAGAACCGGTGGGGGCCTACCCGGGTGGGTCCGTTTGGTTTGCTGCAACCGCTGGCCGACGGGGTTAAATTTCTGTTCAAGGAAGATCTGACGCCGCCCCATGCGTACAAGCCTCTGTATATCGCGGCGCCGATGCTTGCGGTGGTTTTTGCCCTGACCTCGATCGCGGTGATTCCGATCGGGAATTCGATCACCATCGGAAGCCTGGTGATCCCGTTGCAGATTACCGACGTCAACATCGGCTTGCTGATCATCTTGGGAGTGACCTCGCTCGGGGTTTACGGGGTCGCGCTGGCAGGCTGGTCGTCCAACAGCACGTATTCGCTGCTGGGCGGATTGCGGGCCAGCGCGCAGATGATCAGCTACGAACTCTCCCTGGGACTCTCGCGGATTGGCGTGCTGATACTGACCGGCAGCTTCAGCCTGCGTGACATCGTCGACGCGCAGGCTGGCACTTTTTGGGGATTTATTCCGCGCTGGAACATTTTCTACGGGGGTCAGTTCGTCGCTTTCTTC